>CAYSBL010000003.1:110567-144887 GCA_964429295.1 uncultured Rikenellaceae bacterium | reverse complement strand
GAAAAATGACCATAGAGTTTTACACCACGGGTGAATATGAAGGACTAATTAATAAATAGATCACAAAATAACCAGTTGGCAGTTGGCAGTTGGCAGTTGGCAGTAGGCATTTGGCAGTAGGCAGAATTCCTGAGCCCTGAGCCGTAAGCAACCAGTAACAAGCAACCAGCAACAAGCAACCAGTAACAAGCAACATAACAATCAAAACAATGGATACCCCCAGAGAATCAATGGACAGAGCATTACCTAAGAAGAAAGGCCTTCAGAAAAAACACATAGGCTATATAGCGGGCGGATTGATAATAATCGTACTGTTTTACATGGCCTTTTTCACAGACCGGACCTCAACATACAAGGTTGAAAAGGACAAGCTGATCATAGAAACGGTCACCGAAGGCCAGTTCAATGATTACATTACTGTTCCCGGAACCGTTGAACCGATCAGCACCATTTACCTTGACGCCCAGGAAGGTGGCCGTGTTGAGGAGATCCTGATTGAAGAAGGATCAATGGTAAAGGAGGGTGATATCATCCTGAAGCTTAGCAATCCCGATCTATATCTTAACATTCTCGACAGTGAGGCCCAGCTTGCGGAAAAGGAGAACTTCCTGAGGAATACCCAGGTTACCATGGAACAGGAAAGGATTTCCATCAAGAGGGAACTCATCAGCCTTAAATATGATATTGAAAGGAAAAAGAGGAATTTCGAACAGAATGAAAAGCTGATGACAGATAATCTCATTTCGAGAGAAGAATACCTCAGATCGAAGGAAGATCTCGACATGGCGATCCAGTCGAGGGATCTTTTCATTGAAAGGCAGGAACAGGATTCAATATTCAGGTCGGTTCAGGTTGAAACCCTGAAGGCTAACCTCGATAACATGAGAAAGAACCTGTCGCTTGTCAGGCAGAGAGTTGAAAACCTTAATGTCAGGGCAACAGTCGACGGGCAGCTTGGTCTTCTTGTCCCGGAGATCGGCCAGTCGATATCCAGGGGAGCCAACATGGGCCAGATAAATGTTCTTACTTCATACAAGGTGACCGCGCAGATCGACGAACACTATATCGACAGGGTAAGGACTCAGCTGACTGCAACTCTCGACAGGCAGGGAAAGAACTACGACCTGGTAGTAAAAAGGGTCTATCCGGAAGTCAGAAACGGGACCTTCGAGATAGATATGGTCTTTGCCGACAGTATGCCTGACAACATCAGGTCAGGTCAGACCTACTATACAAGCCTGCAGCTCGGACAGCCGAAAATCTCACTGCTCGTACCGCTCGGGGGATTTTTCCAGGCCACCGGCGGGCAGTGGATATTCGTCCTCGATCCTTCTGAATCTTTCGCAACAAAAAGAAGCATATCCCTGGGAAGAAAAAACCCGAAGTATTATGAAGTTCTCGAAGGACTTACTCCCGGAGAGAAAGTAATAATCTCAGGCTATGAAACCTTTGGAAAAAATGAAAAACTCGTCTTTAAGAAATCCAATTAGAACAACAACTGCAAATAAACAGCGCCATGATCAAAACCAATGAATTGACAAAGATCTTCAGAACAGAGGAAGTTGAAACCACTGCTCTCAACAAGATCAACCTCGACGTAAAGGAGGGTGAATATGTAGCGGTTATGGGACCTTCAGGATGCGGAAAATCGACCCTTCTGAACATTCTCGGACTGCTCGACAACCCGACGTCGGGAAGCTATCTCTTTAACGGCACCGAAGTTGCGAACCTCAGGGAGCGTGACAGGACGGTTTTCCGTAAAGGCAACATCGGCTTCGTATTCCAGAGCTTTAACCTGATTGACGAGCTCAATGTATTTGAGAACGTTGAACTTCCGCTGATCTACCTGAAAATGAAAACCAGTGAAAGGAAGAAAAAGGTTGAAGACGCTCTTGAAAGGATGAAGATTACTCATCGTGCGAAGCACTTTCCACAGCAGCTTTCGGGCGGACAGCAGCAAAGGGTGGCAATAGCCAGGGCTGTTGTTGCCAATCCAAGGCTGATCCTTGCTGACGAACCTACAGGAAACCTCGACTCGAAAAACGGTATCGAGGTAATAAACCTGCTGTCGGAACTTAACAAGGAAGGGACCACCATAATAATGGTAACCCACTCCGAGAGGGATGCCGGTTATGCGCACAGGATCGTGAACCTGTTCGACGGGCAGATAGTCAGCTGATAAGGTTTTTGTCTATCTTCCTGAGTTTGTTGTAGAGTGTCTGGCGTGTGATTCCCAGTACTGACGCGGTGACACTGATGTTGTTGCCATTTCTGCGCAGGCAATCCTGGATATACCTGGCCTCCATCTCCGCGAGAGTAAGATCGCGGTGATGGAGGCTTTTGATTGATGGCCCGAACTCAAAATCGGATGGTAGCAGGACATTTGAATCGCTCATAATAACTGCTTTCTCAACTGCATGCTGAAGCTCCCTTACATTGCCCGGCCAGTTGTGATTTGTAAGTTTTTCAAGAGAATGAGTGTTGAATCTCATCTGCTCCCTGTTATATTTTTCACAATAGATCTTCATGAAATGATATGCCAGAATAGGGATATCATCTACCCTGTCGCGCAGCGGGGGCATGTCAATAACGATGGTATTGATCCTGTAAAGGAGGTCTTCCCTGAATTTACCCTCTGAAACCATCCCGGCCAGATCGCGGTTTGTTGCGCAGATAAGCCGGATATCGACCGGGATCTCCTGATTCGAACCGACCCTCGAAATTTTTCTGCTTTGAAGGGCATTAAGCAATTTTGCCTGGGCATGCAGCGAAAGATTTCCTATCTCATCAAGGAAGAGGGTACCTCCGGAGGCAAGTTCGAATTTCCCCTTGCGGTCGTCGCGGGCGTCGGTAAAAGCTCCCCTTACATGTCCGAAAAGCTCGCTTTCGAACAAGGTCTCCGGAACAGAACCCATGTCGACACTGATCATAAGCTCTCCTGCCCTCCCCGACCGGTTGTGGATCTCCACGGCAAGAAGCTCCTTGCCCGTCCCGTTTTCACCTGTGATCAGGATGTTGGCATCAGTGGCAGCTACCTTCTGAACGATGTTAAGAACGTTTATCATTGTAGGCGACGGCCCGTGAACAAGTCTGCGCGTTTCCTTTGACATAACAGTTATTTGATACGCCAAGTTAATGTTTTTTTGTCTATTATTTAGACATATGCAAGATTTTAAATTTTGCTGCAACATATGGCGGCCACAAACGTCTTTATTAAAAACCGAGTCAATATGACAGTCAAACTATATCCCAACGAAGTTGTCCTGAAGGCTGGAGACACCAACCAGGTTGTTGACAACCTTACAGTTGACGGCAAACTGATCGTGACCAACCAGAGGATCTATTTCAGGACGGTTGCCGACGAATCCGAAAGGTTCAATCTTGAAATAATGTTTGAAAACATCCTGGATGTTATTTTCTACAGCAGGGGTTTGTTCCTCACCAAAGGTCTCAACATTGTTACAAGGGACGGTAAGAGTTATGTCTTCCCTCTCAGGAAAAGGGATGAGATTGGACAGCTGATCAATAAAATGTATTAGAGGTCAGGGACTTTGCTATTCAGGGCACCACCAGCGTAACATTATTCATATTTCAGCGACCGGGCCGGATTGCGCCTTGCTGCGCGTGTTATCATAAGGACAAGGGTCAGAACCGTCGATAGGGTTATTATTGCCACAGCAAGCAGCAGTGCATCAGCCCTGACTGCTGCAAAATAATCCCAGATACTATCCATAAGTCCGGTTGAGAGATAATATCCGACCGCGCATCCGGCAACTGATGCAATGCAAAGTACAATAATGAATTTACGGCTAAGGA
This sequence comes from uncultured Rikenellaceae bacterium, assembly GCA_964429295.1. Taxonomy (GTDB): domain Bacteria; phylum Bacteroidota; class Bacteroidia; order Bacteroidales; family VadinHA17; genus LD21. The sequence goes on along the minus strand of CAYSBL010000003.1, from coordinate 141,071 downwards.
TCAGCATCACTGATGCCACGGAGGCTCCCTGTATTTTTCTGATTCCAACCTCCTTTGTGCGTCTAATAATGTCGAGCGAAACCATGTTGTACATTCCGATAAGTGACAGGATCAATGCTGCGATCGCCAGGAAAATATTGATTTTCAGGATTCCGCTGTTAATAACCTTTTCCTCCTGCATAAGTTCTTCCTGGGCTCTTCCTCCGAAAATCATATTAGTTCCATGTGTCTTCCATGTTCCTGCAATAAATTCAAGTACCTGGGGAATATCCTCCGGGCGGGTCCTGACTGCAAGATTGTAATACTGCTCGTTCGGAGATAATCTGAGCATAATGGGTTCGATCTCGGACCAAAGTCCCGACTGATAAAAATCCTTAACAACTCCGATTACGTTAAGCCGGGTTGTATCATAGAGTGTCAGTGTTTTTCCCGTTCCGCCGTCCCATCCAAAATCACTTACCAGCTTCTGGTTCACCACCACCGAATTGTTTTCACGGTCGGCAGTAGCCCTGTCCCTGTCGAAAAGACGTCCTTCAACAAGTCTGAGCCCCATTGTCCGGGCATATTCCGGACCGATATCGAGAACACCGACCTCGAGTTGCCTGGCCTCATCTTTAACTGGCCGATGGTAACTTCCCCAGCCGATGTGGTTCATTGCCCCGCCGGCAGAGATGACCCTTGGATCAGAGATTATTTCATTTCGCAATGCGGTATATATTTCTCCATTTACAGGAACAACTATTACATTAGCCCGGTCGTAACCAAGGTCAAGTGTCTTCTGATATCCGGCATTCCTGATGAAGACGATGCCCATCACAAGGGATGCAACGGATATTACGAACTGAAGTGTAAGCATGCCTATGGACAACTTTCCTGTTCCATGAAAGACGGTTTTCCCTTTTATTATATTCACGGGGCTGTATGAACTGACATGGATGGCCGGGTAAACTCCGGCCGCAAATCCGGTGATCAGGAGCAGGATTAACAGGAATATCCAGAACATTCCATACCTGCTGAACGACAAAGTCAGCGACATATACGACCACAGGTTACTGTAGGCAGGAACAAGGAACGCGGAAAAAGCAACACCCGTCAGGAGGGCGAAAAAGCAGATGGTGTATGCCTCGATCATGAACTGGACTATAAGCTGACGCCGTTGTCCCCCGAAAGTCCTTCGCAGACCGATTTCCTTCAGTCTCCTGCTGAAGGTGGCAATCGATGTATTGGCAAAGTTAAGACAGGCTATGATCAGTATGAACAGGGCCATAAGAGGCGGGGCGACAACCTGTGCCGGGTGAAGCGCAGGAAAGAGGCCCGAGCTCCAGGTATCCCTGTTATTATCACCCACATCATCGAGCGGTATCAGAGCGTATCTGTTGATTCTGAAATCTTCCCTTGCCTTTTTCTGAACATCGAGATAATTCCCAAGCTTTGCCGGCAGAGAATTTACGGTTGAGTTGTCAGAGATCTGCACAAAAAGGGCTGTCGTCATCATTTTCCAGTCAGCATCGTTAACATCCCACATTTGCAGAAAATTATCAAAATGCGAAAGCATATCGATCCTGAAGCTTGAATTCTCAGGCAAATCCCTGAAAACTCCCGATACCGTGTAGGTAAATTCCTTGTTATTGTCGTTGATAATTGAGATCATCTTGCCTACCGGATACTCTTTTCCAAACAAAGTACCGGACATCTCCTCACTCAAAAGAACATTTGCCTGCGATTCAACCGATCTCTTGTCTCCATAAACAAGCGGGAATGTAAAAATATCAAGGAACTCGGGGTCAATGTAGGATATCTGGGCAGGGAACACGTCATCTCCTATCCTGACAGGAGACCCGGTTCTCATGATCCTGGCAGCTCTTTTAATACCGGGGATGTCTTTCCTGATTTCCAGGCCAAGTGTGGCCGGTACTACTCCATATTCCTGCTCCCTTCCCTCCATATCACGGAAGCTGTTTATCCTGTATATCTCCCTGAAATTCTCATGAGTCCGGTCAAACTCATAATTGAACATGTGATTAAAATACGCAACAATGCACAGCGAGAGAGAGATCGCAAGCCCGATAATATTTATAAGCGTAAAGACCCTGTTTTTCAGAAGGTTTCTGAAGGTAACAAGAAGATAGTTCCTGAGCATCTTTTACAGCTTATCATTCATATTTCAGCGACTGTGCAGGGTTAATCCTTGCTGCCTTCAGTATCCGGTAGCTGATGGTTAATATTGCGACTGTGAGTGCAATTGCCAGTCCGGCGAGGAAACTGAAAGCGCCCGCATTAATCCTGTAATGAAAATTCTCCAGCCATTTGCTGACGATATAATACACCAGGGGCCAGGCTATCAGTGCAGAAACCGATACCAGCAAGATGATCTCTTTCGAGATGACAAAGTAAATACCCGGAACTGACGATCCCATCGCCTTTCTTATTCCAATCTCTTTTGTTCGTTGTTCGACCGTAAAGGAAGTGAGTCCGAACAATCCGAGAGCTGCTATAAGTATTGCCAGAGCCGAAAATATAACCGCAAGCTGGGCATTCTGCTTTTCCTGAATATACATCTGCTCAAAATCCTCATCAACGAAATAATACTGAAGAGGGTTGTTCGAGGTGAATTCCTTCCACCTCTTTTCTATTTCACTGATTGTCTGACTGTAATTCTGAGCCGAAAGCCGGACGCTGACATATCCCCAGTTGTTCCGTTCTCCCTTGCTGAGGAAGATGTGGGGCTGAATAGGATTTCTGAGCGATTCGAAATTGAAGTTCTTCACTATTCCGATTACCTGGAGATACTGGTATTTCCCGGAATCGAGGGGAAGCATAAACCTGGTGCTTGATATATCGGTTATCCCGAAGTTACTTGCAGCGCTTTCGTTTATTATGCATGCATCCTTGTCGGTTGTGAAGGAGCGGTCAAAATCACGTCCCGACACCAGGCTCATCTCATATGTTCCGATCAGTTCAGGATCGACCCAGGCAGACTGGAGGAGGTATGATTCATCCTTCCGTCCCTCAATGCCATAGCCATTCAGGTTGTTGTTGCGGCCGGGCACGGCGGTTGAACTGGCAATGCTGACCACCCCCGGTATTTCCTTAACCGCTTCCTTGAATGATTCCACCCTGTTCTGCAGCAAATGAGCCATATTTATTACAATGAGCTGTTCCTTGTTGAAGCCCACATCCTTGTTGAGCATAAAGAAAATCTGCCTGTACATTACCAGGGTTCCGGTAATGAGCAATATTGAGACCGCGAACTGAAAGACAACCAGGACCCTTCTGATCCTTCCGTTTCTCATGCTGCTCTTCACGCTTCCCTTCAGGACCTCTGAAGGATTGAAGGATGAAAGGAAGAAAGCAGGATAGCTTCCTGCAAAGATTCCGACAAACAGCGTAAAAACAATAAGCGCAGGGATTTTGTACCATGTGTCGAACAGGGAAAGGCTGAGGTTTGCCCCGAGAAGATTGTTAAAATACGGGATTGTAACTTTAATTATAAGCAGTGCCGCCAGCAAGGAAATGAATGAAAGGATGAATGCTTCGGTAAGAAACTGGGAGATAAGCATTCCGCGGGTGGAGCCGGATACCTTCTTTATTCCCACTTCCCTTGCTCTCCTGGTTGCCTGGGCGGTAGCAAGATTCATGAAGTTAATGGCAGCTATCACAATTATCAGGAGTGAAATGCTTCCGAATATCCAGAGATATTTGGGATCGCTTGCTGCCTTGAATTCCTGCTGGATCGCAGGATCAAGGTGGATATCCTGAAGGTTCTGAAGGAAAAACCTGTAGGTATTACCCTGGGCTAAGAAATCCTCGATTGAAACCCCCATAAAGCGCTGTAATTCAGGACCTACGTATTTTTCAAGCAAAGCCGGTATTTTAGCATCAACCGTTTCAAAGCTTGTGTTTGGTTTTAAGAGCAGGTAAGTACTGAAACTGTTGCTCATCCATACCGGGTTCTGCGATCGCGGATTGGTCATGAACGATGTCAGTATGCTTGCTTCGAAATGTGAATTCGGAGGCACGTCGGCCATCACACCCGATATTATATAGCGGGCTGTGTCATCTCCTATTTTAATGGCTTTATCTATCGGATTCTCATCCCCGAAAATTTTCCTGGCTGTCGATTCGGACAATACCGCCCGTCTGGGAGCATTGAGCACATTAAGCGGATCTCCCTTCAGAAGGGGAATGGAAAAGAAATTGAAGAAAGCCGAGTCGGATTCGATAATATGATCATCGATGAAAGTAATATCATTGTATTCGACCACCGTCGGCCCACGGCCTGTCATTCTCAGATAATCCTCCACTTCAGGGAATTCCCTCAGCATTGTCGGGCCGATCGGGGCACAGGTATACGAACCGAGGAATTCCTGGCCGCCAAGCTTTCCGTTAAGAACCAGCCTGTATATCCTGTCTTTCTTCACATTGAACCTGTCGTAGCCGGCTTCATTGATTACATATACAGCAATGAGCAAGCTGCAGGCGATGCCGATAGACAGACCCAGAATATTTATTGCAATGTATGATCGCTGTCTTTTGAATAATCTCAGACTGTGGGTAATCAGGTTTTTTAACATATTGCTATGATTTTCAGGGTTATTTGAACTGTCAGCCAACCTTCTCCCGGATCTTCAGCCGGGATATGATTTTTTATATAAGGACGATTATCAAATCAGTTTGTTGCACTTTAAAAAAAATCAAGTCTTTTAAAGGAGGAAAAACAAGCCTATGAAGAAAAACTTTCTCCGGAATGCTTTTTTTACACCATACCTGATTGCTTCATGAAATTATAGCTTAATTTTAACTAATCAATTAATCAAATATCTATGTTTAGGAACCTGCTCAAGACAACTGTAAGGTATATCCGGAAGCATGCCGGATACAGTATTCTGAATATCCTTGGTCTTACCCTGGGTATCACAAGTGCGCTGTTCATTATTATATATGTGTCGGACGAACTCAGTTACGACCGCTGGCATGAAAAAGCTGACAGGATCTACAGGGTATCATCCAGGATAACCGAAACTGATGACCAGTTCACCTGGATAGTAGCGCAGATCCCTTTCGGACCGCAGGTGGCACGCGATTATCCTGAAGTGGAATCCTTCACAAGGTTCATTAATATGCCGCGCGCAGCATATAAGTTTGAAGATAAAGAATACATTGAAGAGAATTTCTTCTACGCCGATTCCACTGTTTTTGACATCTTTACCTACAAGGTAATAAAGGGAGAGGTAAAGTCGGCGGTCAGGGATCCAAAGAAAATTGTGCTTACCGAAACGGCTGCAGGAAGGTATTTTGGAGACTCCGATCCCATCGGGAAAATACTCGCGGAAGGCAGCAACTCTTATGAAGTAACCGGTGTGATAGAAGATGTCCCAACAAACTCACATTTCCGTTTTGATGCCCTTGCAGCGAGGAATAACCTGCCAAAAGAGCTTGGCAACTGGGGTAACTTCGGCGTTTTTACGTATCTGTTATTGCCCTCCGGCCTTGACGTAAAGGCTTTCGAGGCCAAGATCCAGGGAATGTATGAAGCTCATATGAAATCTATCTTCGGGCCACTGAACATTAATATCGAATATATTCTTGAACCTATAAGAAAAATCCATCTTTACTCCACGAATGCAGCTGAGCCTGAACCCACCGGCAGCATATCATATGTTTATATTTTTGCCATTGTCGCCGCATTTCTGTTGCTCATTGCAGCTATGAACTACATGAACCTGGCGACGGCCAGGTCGACAAGGCGGGCAAGGGAAGTTGGCCTGAGGAAAGTAGTCGGATCGAGGCGGTCGCTTCTGATAGCGCAGTTCCTGACAGAATCAGTTCTGCTTACAATTATTTCTCTTATAATAAGCATTATACTTCTTCTTATACTTTTGCCACGGTTCAACACCCTGGCGGGTAAATCATTTGATATTGGAATCCTTACAAGTCCGGTTGTTATAATATCCATTTTGATGGTTATTATAGTTGCCGGCATTATCGGGGGCAGCTATCCTGCCTTTGTTCTTTCAAGATTCAGTCCGGTAACAGTACTGAAAGGAGAGATAACCCAGGGTTCAGCCGGGTCTCTGTTCCGTAAGATACTTGTGATAATACAATTTACGATCTCAGTTGCCATGATAGTCTGCACGATGGTTGTTTTCAGGCAATTGAATTATCTCAAGGAGAAAGACCAGGGATTCAACCAGGATAATGTGCTTTCGCTTCAGCTCAACAACAGGGAAATGATCAACAAGTATCCGGTTCTGAAACAGCTGCTTCTCAAGAATGAGGATATAAAATATGTTACATCTACCAATACCCCGATGGGAGAAGGTTCAGGCAAGGTGATCTTCAATATGGAAACCGACCAGGGGATGACCCAGAGGGGGATTAACTTTGCGGTAGTGGATCACGACTTCATTGATGCCCTCGGAATAAAGATAGTTGAAGGACGTGAATTCAGTCAGGACATGCCATCTGATACACTAACGGGAGTCGTTGTCAATCAGACTCTGGTCAAAAGGATGGGATGGAGTGAACCGATAGGCAAAAGGGCGGAGGTCGGTGATGAAAGCACTGTCAGGGCAAGGGTAATCGGGGTAATGGCAGACTACCATCAAACGGGCATGTACAATGAGATTGAATCCCTGCTTCTGGTTTACCGGGAACGGAACAACATTATATATGTGAAACTCAGCGGCAATAATATGGAGCAGACACTCAGTTTTATTGAGAGCACCTGGAAGGAGGTTTTTCCCGACCAGCCTTATTCCTACACGTTCCTGGAGGAAAGGTTTAACAGGCAGTTTGAAGCCGATGAAAAAAGAGGTCTGATATTCACCATGTTTACCATACTTGCTATACTGATCGCCTGTCTGGGATTATACGGGCTGGCTTCATACATGGTTGAACAAAGAACAAAGGAAGTAGGAATAAGGAAGGTATTCGGAGCAAGCGAGGGAGTTGTTGTCAGGCTGATATCGAGAGATTTCCTTATCCTGGTGGGAATATCGATCGTGATTGCGTTGCCTGTGGCATATTATTTCATGAGCAACTGGCTGGAGAATTATGTCTACAGAACAAATATCGGCATACCGTTGCTTATTCTTGCGGCACTGCTTACAGTCGTGATCACCTTTATAACTATAAGCTACAAAGCCTACCAGGCTGCTATTACCAATCCGGCAAGCTCAATAAGGACGGAATAGAAGACCTATGGATTTATTGTTAATCCGGGCAATTATTTTCTTTCAATTTTCGTAAGGGAAACGCCTTACTTTAATACCGAATCAAAATGATCAGGAACTTTTTTGTGAATGCTGGCCGCAATATGCGAAAACACCCGGGTTATTTCGCTGTTAACGTTATTGGTCTCGCAATAGGACTTATCAGTTTTATTTTCATTTCATTGTATGTTCTGAATGAACTAAGTTACGACAAGTTCCATTCCAATTACAGTAACATTTACAGGGTTAAAATTATCGGACGGATGGCCGGCGGTGAACTTGATCAGGCTATTACAGCGGCTCCTATGGCCCGGGCTATCCTGAAAGATTACCCTGAAGTGCTGAAAGCAACCAGGGTCAGGGGTATGGGAGACTGGCTCATCGGATTCGGGGATAAGAAGTTCAACGAGGAGGGCGTCCTGTTTGCTGATTCCACCTTTTTTGATGTACTCGACTTTGCCATGATAAAAGGAGATCCTCAGACAGCTCTTGTTCGACCCCGGTCAATGGTACTTACTGAAGAGTATGCAAAAAAGTATTTCGGCGATCAGGATCCTGTTGGCCAGAGACTCACAGTGGAATCAGATACCGTACTTTACACGGTAACAGGAATAATAAAGAATGTTCCTGACAATTCACACCTGAAATTTGATATCCTGGCTTCCATGAGCACATATCCCGGAATATCCAATAATCAAACCTGGGTAAGTCACAACTTCTATACATATCTCGTAATAAGGGATGACGCCGACATAAAAGCCCTGCAAGATAAATTTCAGGAAATGGTCATAAACTATGTTGGTCCACAGCTGAAAGAAATACTGGGACAAACGATAGATGATTTCAGAAAAGCCGGCAATGATTTCAGCTATATTCTTGAACCATTGAAGGATATTCATTTAAAGGGGGCAACGCAGTATAATCTTGAACCGCCGGGATCACCTTCCACCGTGGTAATATTTGCCGTAATTGCGCTTCTGATCCTGGTTGTCGCCATAATAAACTATGTCAACCTGGCAACAGCGAAATCGATGGCAAGAGCGAAAGAGGTAGGTGTCAGGAAAGTTTCCGGAGCAAGTAAATCCGGCCTGGTGATCCAGTTCCTTGCAGAATCTCTGATTACAGTCACTGTGGCAGCCTTGCTGGCGCTGCTTATTGTTTATATTCTTACCCCTGCATTCAACCAGGTTATCGGAAAGCAGCTTTCGCTTGAAAACCTAAACAATGCAAGGGGAATTGCCATAATGATTGTCCTGGTACTTTTTATCGGAACAGCTTCAGGCTTTTATCCGGCTTTTGTCCTGGCTTCATTCAATCCGTCAACCGTACTGAAAGGCACGATGAATCCCGGTTCAATGTCAAAGAGACTCAGAGCTGTTCTGGTGGTATTTCAGTTCACCGTCTCCATAATCATCATAATCGGATCGATTGTTGTGACGCGCCAGCTCAACCTGCTTACACGGAAAGACCTGGGATTTGACAAGGAAAACCTTATCATTTTACGGCGGGCGGATGCTTTCTGGCAGCAAATGGAATCTTTCAGAAGCCAGGCGCTAGAAATTCCGGGTGTTGAAAATGCCGGATTCTCCAGAGCGGTCCCGGGAACCAACTTCAACAATAATGCCTTTTTCAAAGATAATGATCCTGAAAAAAACACCTATCTTATTAACCAGGCTCAGGTAAGTCTTGATTTTCCTGAAGCCCTGGGAGTTCAGCTTGCTGAAGGACGCTTCTTTTCAAGAGAATTCGGTACCGATTCAACCTCAGTACTTATTAATGAATCTGCAGTCAGATTCCTGGGTCTGGAGGATCCTTTAAATCAGTTTATCCTTCAGCCCGGGGGACCACAGGAATGGATCCGGTATAAGATAATCGGGGTTATGAAGGACTTCAACATTGAATCGATGCATAAGGAAATCGGACCAGTATGCTTCACGATAAACAGGGGTGGAGGCGGCGACCAGTTTGCTGTCATCCGTTTGTCAGGGGTCAATGTCGGAGGAACAATTGCGGAGATTGAAAAACTCTGGAAAACATACACTCCCGACATGCCATTCCACCATGAATTCTTTGCTGACAAATGGAATAACCTATATACATCTGAAATGAAAACAGGTAAAATATTTCTTCTGTTTTCATTCCTTGCTATTTTCATTGCCTGTATCGGACTGATCGGGCTTGTTACCTACATCACCAACAGAAGGACAAGGGAAATAGGGATAAGAAAGAGCTACGGAGCATCAACACTTGTCGTACTGGCCCTCCTTTCAAAGGAAATGTTCAATATCATCCTGATCTCGTCGTTGTTTGCCTATCCCGTTGCCTGGTTCGGATCGGTTTACTGGCTTGAAGGATTTGCAAGCAGGATTTCCGTAAGTCCGATGTTTTTTATTTTAGCCACACTTATCACCCTGGTAATAGGATGGTTGTCAATAATGTCCCAGACAATTAAAGCTGCAAATTACAATCCGGCTTCTGCACTGCGTATTGAATAGAAAGTCATATCGGGCTTTTCATTATTTTTGTGAAAAATCACAAGATGAGGATTGATATTCTTTCAGTTCTGCCTGAGTTGCTTGACAGTCCGTTGAATTATTCCATAGTGAAGCGTGCCAGGGATAAGGGGATTGTCGAGATCAACGTCGTCAACCTTCACGACTACGCGAAGGATAAATACAGGAGTGTTGATGATTATGCCTTTGGCGGAGGAGCAGGAATGGTAATGATGATAGAGCCGGTTTATAAAGCTATTGAGAAACTGAGGAGCGAGAGGCACTATGATGAGATAATCTACACATCGCCCGATGGACAAAAACTCACCCAGAAGGTTGCCAATGAACTGTCACTTAAGAACAACCTGATCATCCTGGCAGGTCACTACAAGGGAATTGACCAGAGGATCCGCGACCATCTTGTGACAAGAGAAATCTCCGTCGGCGACTATGTACTTTCCGGAGGGGAACTTCCGGCTGCAATAATAACTGATTCAATAGTAAGACTCCTTCCCGGTGCGATGGGCGATGAACAATCAGCCCTCTCCGACTCATTCCAGGATGACCTTCTTGCTCCTCCCGTTTATACCAGACCTGCAGAATTCATGGGATGGAAGGTCCCGGATGTACTGCTCTCGGGGCACTCGGCAAATATTGAGAAGTGGAGGCATGAGCAGTCGGTGGAAAGGACGCGGAGGCTGAGGCCGGAGTTGCTGGGAGACGAAGAGACTGAGGGACGAAGAGACGGAGGGACGGAGTTGTGAGGTGTAAGGTGTGAGGTGTGAGGTGTGAGGTGTGAGGTGTGAGGCGTGAGGCTGGCTTATGTGCAGAACCCCCTTCAGGGGGCAGGGGGCTGTGGGCAGTGGGCTGTGGGCAAGCGGGCAGGAAGGAACTTTGAGACCATGAGACCGTGTTACTTCGTGATGAACTTCGTTTTTACCGTGGTTATAAGATGATCCTTTTTAACAAAGGTCTTTTGGAAAAGACGAAAAGCTTTTGTAAAATTGTACCTTACTTTTATGTTTTACATAACTAATTAATTATCAACAACATGAATACACAGGATTTTATTGATCGCGAAGACCGGTTTGGGGCTCATAACTACCATCCGCTTCCGGTGGTTCTTGACAGAGGTGAAGGTCCGTTTGTCTGGGATGTTGAGGGAAAAAGGTATTTCGACTTTCTTTCGGCTTACTCAGCAGTAAACCAGGGTCATTGCCATCCCAGGATAGTGGATGCAATGGTAAACCAGGCCAGGAAGCTTGCTCTCACGTCAAGGGCGTTCTATAATTCTGTGCTCGGTGAATATGAAGAATTCGTTACCCGTTATTTCGGCTACGACAAGGTCCTTCCCATGAACTCGGGAGCCGAGGCTGACGAAACAGCACTCAAGCTGTGCCGCAAATGGGCTTACAAAAAGAAGGGAATTTCCCAGGGAAATGCAAAGATCATCTGCTGTGAGGGCAACTTCCATGGCAGGACTATCACAATCATATCAATGTCGACTGATCCTGACGCCAGGAATGATTACGGGCCATTCACTCCCGGGTTCATTACCATACCCTACAACGACCTCAATGCACTTGAGGAAGCGCTCCGGGATCCCGACGTTGCCGGATTCCTGGTTGAACCCATTCAGGGTGAAGCTGGTGTCTTTGTTCCCGACGAAGGATATATAAAGAAGGCATACGAGCTGTGCAAAAAACACAATGTCCTTTTCATTGCCGATGAAGTCCAGACCGGACTCGCACGTACCGGAAAGCTTCTTGCCTGCGACCACGAAGGTGTTCGTCCCGATATACTGATCCTTGGCAAGGCGCTTTCGGGAGGTCTCATGCCAATCTCGGCAGTTCTGGCTGATGATGATATCATGCTCACCATCAAGCCCGGTGAACACGGATCGACTTTCGGAGGCAATCCCATTGCAGCAAAGGTTGCCATTGCAGCGCTTTCGGTACTGAAGGATGAAAATCTGGCTGAGAATGCAGAACGGCTTGGCAGGATCTTCCGCGATGAAATGAAAGGTATCAGGTCAGATATGATCGAGCTTGTAAGGGGTAAAGGGTTGCTGAATGCCGTTGTGATCAGGCCAAAGAACGGGAAAACCGCATGGGATGTATGTCTTGCCATGAAAGACAAGGGCGTTATAGCCAAGCCAACGCATGAGCACATCATACGCTTTGCTCCTCCCCTCGTGATAAATGAAGCCCAGCTCAGGGAGGCAATAGGTCTTATCAAGGAAGCATTTAAACTCTTTGAATAACATATATTTGTGATAATAAGGACAGTACAGTTTACATTGCTCTTTGTTTCGGCTGGATTATTTTCATGCAACCGAAGCATATCTGAGAGAATTTATCCGGAAGAGCTTCAGGAGCATGTAAGATTCCTTTCATCCGACGAACTGAAGGGAAGGATGACAGGTACGGAAGGTGACAGCCTGGCCGCCGTTTACATCAGGAACGAGCTGCAGAAAGCCGGACTTGAACCTCTGGCAGGAGACGGTTTTCAGAGGTTTGAGGTATCTGACAGGGTTACGGCCGGGGAAAGAAATTTCATGTCAGCCGGAGGCCGGTCCTTTGATCCCGGTGCCGACATATCACCCTTTCCTTTCAGCGGAAGTTCGGAACTAGAGGCTGAAGTAGTATTTGCCGGTTACGGTTTCCGGATCAGCAACGACAGCATAAAATGGGATGATTACCGGGATGTCGATGTAAAAGGCAAATGGGTTCTTATTCTCAGGGGTGACCCTGAACCGAATAAATCCGTAAGCGGCTTCATACCCTTCAACAGCGACAGGGACAAGGCCATGCTCGCAAAGGACATGGGAGCGGCTGGCGTCCTGATGGTATCGGGACCCGTTAATGACAAAAGCGATACCTTCGACGGCATGTCCGGTGAGTCATGGCCGGTTGGAATTCCCATCCTGAGGATAAAGAGAAATGTTGCTGACTGGATCCTGTCAGGCAAAGGCAAGACAACAGCAGGCCTGGAAACTGAAATAAACACCGCACAACTCAGCACCGGATTTGCAACGGGGGTTAAGATAAATGCGGGATCTGATGTTGTGGTAAGAAATAAATCCACAAGAAATGTTGTTATGGTTCTCCCGGGAGAAGATGAAAAGCTGAAGGACGAATACCTGGTAATCGGAGGGCATTTCGACCACCTTGGAATGGGAGGGTCGTCAAGCCGGGCAGGCGACACGGTTGCCGTTCATCACGGAGCGGATGACAATGCTTCGGGAGTTGCAGGTGTGATAGAGGTTGCAGAGAAATTTGCCCTCACCGGAAAAAGTCACAGGAGGAGCATCATTTTTGCCGGTTTTTCGGGAGAGGAATCGGGATTGCTTGGTTCGAAGTACTTTACGGAGAATCCCCCGGTGGAACTATCAAAGATAAATGCGATGATCAACCTCGACATGGTAGGAAGACTGAGTGATTCAGGCACACTCCAGGCCGGCGGTGTCGGCACCTCTCCCGTACTTAAGGATATTGTTGTCTCTCTGGCTGATACAAACATCATGGATCTGGCCCTGTCGGAAGAGGGATCAGGGCCGTCGGACCATTCGTCATTCTATGGTAAGGACATCCCGGTCCTTTTCTTTACCACGGGAGCCCATCTCGATTACCATACCCCTTCCGACACCTGGGATAAGCTGAATTACACGGGAATGGCCAGCGTATCAGATTTCATCTTTGACATTGCACGGAGGCTCGCAAATGATGACGCAAGGCTTGCCTTCACCGAAGCGGGGCCAAGGCAGGAGTCTGTCAGGACAATGAGAAGGCAGGGGGTTACCCTGGGCATAATGCCCGATTTTGCAGGGAACATAAAGAACGGGCTCCGTGCCGATCTGGTAACACCCGGCAAGCCTGCTGCCATCGGGGGCATGAAGAAAGGAGACATCATCACTGCCATAAACGGTAAACCGGTCGGCAACATCCAGGATTACATGTACCGGATGGGCCAGCTCAAACATGGGGAAACAATCAGCGTGGAGGTACTAAGAAACGGGAAAAAAGAAGTTCTGCTGATACAATTGTGATATTCTTGCGTCTATGTTATAAAATCGGAACTGCATGAAGAAGACTTTTTTGTGGATCCTGGCCATAATTATTACCCTTGGGGCAGCTTATTACCAGAGGAAGACAGGTCCAACCAATCCACGTGAAATCAGTCTGGCGGTAAATGACACAATCATAAAGGTAAGACTGGTGAGGAGCCTGGGACTCGACGAGAGGCCCGAGGTAAGGCTGGCAATTACTGACACATCTGTCAGGGCAAAGCTTTACTACAGAAGGTTCAGAACCGGGGAGGAGTACAGTTCAAGCGAATTTAAATTTAAGGTATATCCTGTAAATTCAATACTGATGAACAAGGTTTTCGGTATTACCGAGGAAAAGGGATTATTTGCAGCGGTTCCCCAGCAGCCTCCTGCCGGAAAGCTGGAATATTACATCGAACTTACCGATTCGAAGGGAACTCAAAACATTCTCAGGGAAACGCCGCTGGTAATAAGGTTTAAGGGTGCAGTACCATCATATATTCTCACCCCTCATATCATTTTCATGTTTCTCGCCATGTTGCTGGCAAACGTTGCCGGTCTGATGGCTCTTGCCGGCATGCCTTCATTCAGAAAATATTCGGTGTGGACCCTGGCAACTCTGGTAGCCGGCGGCATGATACTGGGGCCTGCAGTTCAGAAATTTGCTTTCGGCGAATTCTGGACAGGAGTGCCATTTGGCTGGGACCTGACTGACAATAAAACACTTATTGCATTGATATTCTGGATACTGGCCGTCGTTATGAACAAAAGAAAGAATTCCAGGGTTTATACACTGCTGGCAGCGGCAGTAACACTTATTATTTTTTCGATACCGCATAGTTTGTTTGGATCAGAGCTTGATTATTCATCGGGAGAAGTTACACAAGGAATAATTTTGTTTTTTTCGATGAAAATTTCCAAAAATTCATAAATTGAATGCAGCAATCAAACAGACACCCCGTCTTTTCAATGGATATAATGGAAGACAGTGGGTGCAGCTAAAAGTATAGAAACCAGCCTTTACTCGAAAATGGCAAATGCAGAAGCAGCATTCCGGAACTTGCACCAGGATCTCCTGGACGGATGCAAGACTGGCGACCAGAAAGCCCAATTCAAGATTTACAAGTTGTACTACAAGGCGATGTACAACACGAGTCTGAGAATTGTGAACGACACGATGGAAGCGGAGGATATTATGCAGGAAGCGTTCCTGTCGGCCTTTGAAAAGATTGACACTTACTCAGGTACAGTAAGTTTCGGGGCGTGGCTGAAGAGAATAGTCATCAACCGTTCGCTCGACGCCCTGAGCAGAAGAAAAGCGATCTTTGAAGATATTGAGCTGTATGTGGGGATCAGGGATGAAAGTACTGAAGAGACTGTAAGGAAAGAGGAACTCGACGTAAAGGTCGAGGAGGTGAAGGAAGCAATAAACAGGCTGCCTGACGGATACAGGATCATCCTCTCGCTCTACCTGCTGGAAGGCTACGACCACGACGAGATTGCCGAGATACTCAATATATCGAGCAGCACGTCGAGGTCGCAGCTATCAAGGGCAAAGCAGAAATTGATTGCCGAAATGAAAAAAAGATGAAAAATTTTTGAAAATGAAAAATATAGAAGACATAATAAGAAACAACAAGGAGTTTTTCGACAGCGAGGAGCCGTCGGAAGGACACTTTGAAAGGTTTCACAGGAAACTGGAGATCAGATGCGAGCCTCTGGTGGTCAAAAGAAGCATCGTTCCGTATCTTCTCAAGGCTGCAGTGGTCACCCTGCTCGTGACACTCTCATCACTCTGGACATGGGATCATTTCCTCAGGCCCGACAGGGACAGGATGAGCCTGAGCGATGTTTCACCCCAGTACAGGGAAGTGGAAAACTATTATGCACACCAGGTCAACCTGATGGAAAGCGAGCTTTCGTCAATCGATCTGAACGGAAATGCCGACCAGAAAAGAATGCTCATGAGTGAACTGAAAAGTATGGATTCGGTGTACGTACAGCTCCAGAAAGATCTGAAAGCCAATCCAAACGATGAAAGAATAATAAATGCTATGATAGAGCATTACCAGACTAAAGTGGAAGTAATGTCTTACATAGTAAATCAGCTGAAAGCCATAAGGAATGAAAATTTAAACGAAACTGACCATGAAAAGGCAAGCATTTAAAACAGGATCACTGCTGCTCGTCTGCCTTATCCTTGCTTCACCGGGGCTTGTTTCCCAGGAGGTTACCAAGGAGTTTAACAAGGAATGGACCGCAAGCACCGGTACAACTCTCGACATTAACAATAAGTACGGCAAGGTCATTGTAGAGACGTCGGACCAGGACAGAATCACAATTGACGTAAAGGTTACGGTTGAATTCCCAAACCGTGAAAGAGCCCAGAGGTATCTGGATTACATCAATGTAGAGTTCAGCGAGGAAGGCAACCTTCTCAAGGCGCGAACCGTCATTGATGAGAAATTCAATTTTTCAGGCTGGGGAGGCAGTTCAAGGCGCTTCAGCATCGATTACACCGTGAACATGCCTTCTCGGATCAACTTCAACCTTGTCAACAGATATGGAAATTCGGAGATAGAAAAGATAGATGGTGCGGTAAAAATAGACATCAAATACGGGAACCTGCTGATTGAAAGGCTTACCCGGGGGAATGAGAAACCCATCAATGCAATCAGCGTGGCTTACGGAAAAGCCGAGATAGGTTCGGCGGGGTGGGTCGATCTGATTATTAGATACGTCGGAGAACTTGCCATTGATGATTGCCAGGCTCTTCTTCTCGACAGCAAATACTCAAAGATCAACATCGAAAATATCAGTTCTCTCGTTGCTGAATCGAAATACGACAAGCTTGAGATCGACAAGATCAACAATCTGGTACTCGACGCAGGATACACCGACATCAACATAGGCAGTTTATCCAAAAAACTTAAGTTCGACGGGGCATATGGATCCATAAGCGTTGAAAGTATACCTGCAGGCTTTGAATCGATAGAAACTGATTCCCGTTATATCGGAGTGAGACTTGGAATAGAAACCGGGGCAAGCTACGAGCTTGATGCCAGGACCTCCTATGGCGACCTTAAGTTTGATGAGGGTAATTTCCAGCATCAGCGCAGGATAGTACAGAATAATACGAACGAAGTTACAGGTGTAGTCGGAAAGGACAGCTCTCCCCTCGCAAAAGTATATGTAAGATCAAGCTACGGCTCAGTGAAGCTCTTTTGAAAAGAATGGAAATAATGGACAGAAAAGGGGACCAGTTCGGAGGTCCCTTTTTTGTTTGTGACTTATCATGTATAATGCAGAAGACGCAAGACGCAAGACGCATGTAACGCTCTTACACTCACACTGTCCAAACCCACTCCTACCCCTCCGAGGAGGGGATCCGTTTGGTGCAGACACCACGGGACAGAGAGAAATTCCTTTTTGCCATGTTATAACAATGTTATAACGTCTAAAAATCCATTTCAACTACGGTAATGCCTGATCCGCCCTGTTCGATATGTTCATCGCGGTATGATTTCACCACATTCATGGTCGACAGGTATTCCCTTACAAGCTGGCGAAGGATGCCGTTTCCCTTTCCGTGAAGTATTCTGAGGTTCCGGTGCTGTACCATCATGGCAGTGTCAAGAAAATCCCTGACACGTGTCAGGGCCTCCTCCCCTCTCACTCCCCGGATGTCAATTTCGGGTTTAAACTCAAGCTTCCTGTGCTGAATGAGAGGATCAGCTGCCATAACAGACCGTTCAGACCTGATGGTCTTTCTGAATTCTGCCTTGCTTATCCTTTCAAGTTTATCGAGGGGAACCAGAATTTTCAAACTTCCGGTCTCGATCCGGGCCATTCCCTCCTCTATTTTAATTATTTCACCGCAGGCCATGGTATCGGTCATTCTCACTGCATCGCCTGCCCTCAATGGAATATCACTGGCAGCAGGTTCACTGGCAGCAGGTTCTTCCTTCCGCGATCTGAACTTTCTTGCCTTGCCTGCAAGCCTCTCCATCTTCTCTTCGGAAGGGATCAGCGGCAATCCGGGTTCTTTTCCCAGTTCGTTTCTGAACTCCTCAAGCTTCAGTCGTGCTTCCCTGGTCTTCTCTTTTTCAGCCTGAGCTTCCCTGATCTGGCGGATAGTATTTTCTATCATCCTGTTTGTCTCGCTAAGCAATGTCCCAGCCTCATTTTTTGCTTTAGAGATGATCTCCTTCCGGAGTTCCCTTGCCCCGGAAATCTCCTTTTCGTACTGAGCCATAAGTTCTGTGAGACGTTTTTCGTGCTGGCGTATATTCTGCCTTTTGTTCTCCCAGTATCGCTTGTCGCGGGCAATATCCTTAAGGTTCCTGTCAAAATCTATATTCTTCACTCCTGCTTTATCGGAAGCCTTTTTGAGGATCTCCTCCGGCAGCCCTATTTTTCTGGCGATCTCGAATGCGAATGAGCTTCCGGGTTTGCCGATGCTCAGCTGAAAAAGAGGCTGCATAAGGTGGTGATCGAAAAGCATGGCGGCGTTCACAATCCCTTCGGTCAGGCTGGCAAAGTGTTTCAGGTTTGTATAGTGGGTTGTTATGACCCCGTAAGTTCCGGCGTTGTTTAATTCTCCCAGGATTGCTTCGGCTATTGAACCTCCGAGCATGGGTTCTGTTCCTGTTCCGAATTCGTCGATAAGTACCAGCGTCTTCCCTGAAGCATGTTTCACGAAATGTTTCATACTTATCAGGTGGGAGCTGTAGGTGCTCAGGTCGTTCTCAATGCTCTGCTCATCGCCTATATCGATAAAGATGTCGCTGAAGATGCCTGATTCGGATCCCTCATCTACTGGGATGGTCAGACCGCACTGCATCATATATTGAAGCAGGCCCACCGTCTTCAGGCAGACCGATTTCCCTCCGGCATTCGGGCCGGAAATAAGGATTATCCGGTTTTTACTATCGAGACTTATGTTCAGTGGAACAACCTTTCTGTTCCTGAGTTTGCCGAAGGCAATAAAAAGCAGCGGATGTACCGCATTTCTCCATGAGATTCCGGGTTCCCGCACCAAAACGGGCATTATCGATCCGAGATGGTTCCCCAGTAATGCCTTTGCCCTGATAAGATCTATTTCACCAAGGAAATCATTTGCCTGGATCAGATCGTCGAGGTATGGCCTGATATCGTCGGCAAACGCCGTGAGTATCCTCACTATCTCCCTCCTCTCCTCGTAGCCCAGTTCAACAATCTCGTTGTTAATTTCAACAATCTCGGCAGGTTCTATAAACACTGTCTTTCCTGAGGCCGACTGATCGTGAATCAATCCCCTTATCTTTCTCTTGTCATAAGTATTTACCGGGATCACTCCCCTTCCGTTCCGTACTGATGCTACGGTGTCTGAATCGACTATTCCATCAGACTGGGCCTGTTTCAGTACAGAGGCAAGCCTTCTTGAAGCAAGCACTCCCTTCTTAATAATGTCATCCCGAATCTCCTTCAGTCGTGGTGAAGCATTATCGCGTATCCTGCCTTCCTTGTCTATTATCCTGTCGGCTGCATCAAGAACGTAGGGATAGAATTTGGCTCTGCCGCAGACCAATTTCAGTGACGGGTAATCCTTTTCATCCTTCTTTTTGAAAAAAGTGATCACCTCCTTTACTGTCCCTACCGATCTTCTCAGATCGAATACTTCATTAACCTCGGGGAATGAACCCTGTATCCTGATTTTGTTGAGTGAATCTGAGATATTGTAATAATGCTCTGAAGGGAAATAGTCTTCAAACCTGAGTATCTTCTGGAATTCCCATGTTGCCGCCAGGTTGAAGCTTATATCCTCAGGATCAGTCTCAAACCTGATCAGTTCCGCTTTTTCCCTCCCCATTTCGCTCAGGCAGTAATCGGAAACAAGCTGACGGATCCTGTCGAATCCTATCTTGTTTTCAAAGTTTTCGGGGTAAATCATACAAAAATAATAGTAAGTTCAGGAAATCGTTAATGACAAAACAGAAATGAAATAATGATCAAATTACCAAAATAATCATCAATCATCCTTTTACCCCCTTTCCCGTTTCCCCCAGGGGGGAAAAGCTGTGCTAGCTTTTCCAACACCGGCGAAGGTCGGCTCCTTCCCCCGTGGGGGAAGGCCGGGAAGGGGGTAATATCTAAGGAACTGATCTTATTCGTTATGTGCGACATCCATATTTAAAGTCATATACGAAGTTCAAAATTAAGAAAAATAACGGGCTTCATAAACATCCAGCTCTTCATTGGTGCGGATCCCAGCCGCTCAATCAAGGCCCAGCCAGACAAAATCAACGTTAACTATTGTTAAAATGCCATACTGACCGGTACACTGTTTTAGTTTTTTCTACATTTGGGTTCATCAATAACCTAACGACAAAAAGATGAAAATCACAAGACTTATTACGGGTGCGTTGCTTATCATGGTATTGCCTGTATCGCTTTTGGCCCAGACCGAAAAAGTAGATCTGGCCATGATTTATAAGATCAAGCAGGAAGGCCTCAGGAATTCGGCCATTGAAGACCTGGCCTTTGGTTTCACAGATCTTACCGGCCCCAGGCTTACCGGATCGACCGGTGGAGCCAGGGGAAATGAATGGGCAAAAAAGAAGATGGAGGAACTTGGATTCCAGAACGTAAGGATAGAGGAAGCCGGCGATTTCAGCCGCGGTGGATGGGATAACCTAAAGACTTATGCTGCAATGACAGCCCCCTACTATTCAAATTTCGCCTGTAATCCTGTGGCATGGACGGGAAGCACCCCTGGTCTGGTGAAGTCGGAGGTTATTCTCCTGGAAGCAAGAAGTGAGGCTGATCTGGAGAAATACAAGGGTAAGCTAAGCGGAAAAATAGTGATGATGCCCTCTTCCTCTGCTTACGAGGTGAGCTATGAGCCTCTGGCCAGCAGGTACACCGAGGAGGAGCTTGAAAAGCTTGCCATGGCCGATTCGCGCCAGGGAAGAAGGATGGTTCAGGGGGATTATTCGCAGTATATGGCCCAGAGGGCGCTCAGGACAAAAATCACCGAACTTATAAAAGCTGAAGGGGCCGCCGTGATCCTGAACAGCTCGGGAACCTTCAACGTACCAAGGTCGAACGGCGCAAGTTACAAGGCTGGCGATCCCGAACCAATCGCTGAGTTGAATCTTCCGGTTGAGGCTCACGGAAGAATGGAAAGGCTGATCAGAAAAAATGTCAGGGTGGAAATGGAGGTGGAAATCCGGAACAGTTTTATTGCGAGCCCGAAGGTTTACAATGTAATCGGCGAGATCCCGGGGACAGACAAACTGTTGAAGAATGAGGTTGTGCTGATAGGTGCGCATCTCGATTCATGGCATGGCGGAACGGGCGCTGCCGACAACGCATCCGGATGTATCGTAATGATGGAAGCGCTCAGGATACTGAAAAGCCTCGGTGTATCACCCAGAAGGACAATCAGAATTGCTCTCTGGGGAGGTGAGGAACAGGGATTGTTTGGTTCAAGAGGTTATGCGAACACCTACCTTGCAGATGCTCAGACAAAAGCACACAAGCCTGATTTTGATAAATTTGCTGTATACTTTAATATGGACAACGGAAGCGGAAAGTACAGGGGCATATATCTGCAGGGCAATGACATGGCAAGACCTGTTTTCGAAGAGTGGTTCAAGCCATTTAAGGATATGGGAGCTTCTACAGTAACTATACGAAATACCGGCGGTACCGATCATCAGTCATTTGACGGGCTGGGCCTGCCTGCATTTCAGTTTATCCAGGATGAGATTGAATATGGCCGCGGATATCATACGGTTATGGACACATGGGAGAGGCTTTCGCTTGAAGATCTTCGCCACAACGCAATAATAACGGCTTCCTTTGCCTGGAATGCCGCAATGATGAATGCCCGCATTCCGGTCAAGCCCGTGATTGAAAGGAGCGCTGCTCCGGAGGGCAGGATGATCCCCGCTCCTGCATTGAATTAAACCTGAATACTGATGAAGGCCTTTATTCCTCCAGTGATTTTTCTGCTTGTCCTTACCGCATCATGCGGGAACAGACACCACGAACTTCTTGTTGAAGCCGAATCGTTCAGGGAAAAAGGAAGCTGGCATGTTGATCCGCAGTTCACAGAGCAGATGGGATCACCCTATCTGCTTGCTCACGGTCTTGGCAATCCGGTTGAGGATGCCACGACCACTGTGACCATTCCTGCAACCGGAAAATATCATGTCTGGGTCAGGACCAGGAACTGGGCAAAAGGCGACTGGGAGGCTCCGGGAAGGTTTAAGATTGAGATAAACGGAAATGAACTTGAAAGCATACTCGGAACAGAGGAGGAAAAATGGCACTGGCAATATGCCGGTAAAGTTCCGGTCAAGGATCCGGCTTTAAAGATTGTACTAAAGGACCTGACAGGATTTGAAGGCAGATGCGACGCAATATACTTCAGTTCAAGAAAAGCCATTCCTCCGCAGGATGGTAATGAACTTGCTTCATGGAGGAGAAGGCTTCACGGGGAAGCGGATGAACCTGAGAGAACTGCTGAATTTGACCTGGTGATAACCGGAGGAGGAATTGCAGGTTGTGCGGCAGCCATTGCAGCTGCTGAGCAGGGACTTCTCGTTGCGCTTGTTCACGACAGGCCGGTCCTGGGAGGAAATGCGAGCAGCGAGATACGTGTTCATACCGAGGGAATAACCTGGAAATCGGACAGAATAATCAGCATGCTTAACACAGTCTGGTGGCCCAACGGATCACCTGATGCCGCAAAGGACGACAGGAAACGGCATGACAACATAACTAAATACGACAACATAAGGATATTTCTTAACTGGAGGGCATACACAGCGAACACATCTGATGGCATAATCACCTCAGTCGATGCCAGACAGACCGCAACGGGACAGAGGATGCGCTTCAAGGCCCCGCTGTTTGCCGATTGTACGGGTGATGGCTGGATAGGATACTGGGCCGGCGCCGAATACATGTACGGGAGGGAGGATTCTTCAGTTTATAGTGAAAACTGGGAAGAACACGGTGAGCTCTGGAGCCCCGCCGAAGCCGACAACAAGGTAATGGGATCATCGGTTCTCTGGAGGACTTATGATGCCGGAATTCCTGTTGCATTTCCTGACGTACCCTGGGCTATGGATGTTGCAGGGAATTATTCTGCGACTTCAGGAACATGGAAATGGGAGTTTTCCCGGGGAGATCTTCACCAGATTGATGATGCTGAGTACATCCGCGACCATATGCTGAAAGCTATTTACGGATCATTCAGCAATGCAAAAAAAGATCCGGCGAATGCAAACATTGGACTGGAATGGGTGGGATATCTTGTCGGCAAAAGGGAATCCAGAAGGCTTACGGGCGATTACATATATACATTCAATGATGAGAGAAATATGACCGGATTCCCCGACGCCGTGGCAATGGAGACCAGAACCGTTGATGTCCATTATCAGCAGATTGAGGCTGACAGCACAATGCCTGATTTCCTGTCGGAAGCACTGTATTACAAAGTGGACCACTATTATATACCCTACAGGTCGCTGTATTCAAAAAACATCGGGAACCTTTTCATGGCAGGCCGCTGCTTCAGCTGCTCCCATGTCGGACTGGGAGGTCCGAGAGTGATGCATACGACTGGCCAGATGGGAGTTGCGGTGGGTTATGCTGCATCATTATGCAAAAAGTACAACACCGGTCCACGGGGAATTTACGAGAATCATATCGGTGAGCTGAGGGAGCTGATAGGCATTGAGTGAATGAAGGCTGTGATCCGGCTGAGAAATCTATAATCCTGATTTTCATTTTAATGACTATCGGCAATGATGACTAAAACTCTTATTGTTTATTGTTTTTACCCCCTTCCCCAGCCTTCCCCCAGAGGGGAAGGAGCAGGCAGCCTTGTCTAAAGCTTTTCCCCCTTGAGAGACGGAACCAGCCAAGCTTTTCCCCCTTGGGGGAAACGGAAAAGGGGGTAAGTGAAATGTTTAAAGAAGAAAGGGGTCAACAGAATTTAAAGTCAACTTCTTTATTATTAAAATACTGAGATAAAGATAAATTATTGGTAACCATTTATGCATGATTACCGACACTCATTTTCATTTATTAACCACCCCCTTTCATTGAAAGCTGGATCCTTTTTCTCTCAATATCGACATCCAGCACCTTCACCATAACATGCTGATGAAGCTTAACCACTTTTGACGGATCGGACACATAGGTGTTGCTCATATTTGATATATGCACCAGCCCGTCCTGCTTTATCCCTATATCAACGAATGCCCCGAATTTTGTAACATTTGTTACAATTCCGGGAACTATCATTCCCGGGACAAGATCCTCCATAGAATGAATATCGGCAAAGCGAAACTCCTTTATAGCCGATCGCGGGTCCCTGCCCGGTTTGGCAAGTTCATCCATTATGTCCTTCAAAGTGGGGAGTCCGGTTGCCGGTGTGATATATTTCTCCAGTTTAATTGCCTTCCGTTTTTCATCGTCTGTCATCAGTTCCCTGATGCCGCAACCGAGGTCGCCCGCCATTTTTTCGACTATGTGGTAACTTTCAGGGTGAACGGCGCTTGAATCGAGGGGATTCTCAGCATTCCTTATTCTCAGGAAGCCTGCGCATTGCTCGAATGCCTTGGCTCCCATCCTCTTCACATTCATAAGTTCTGCCCTCGACCTGAAAGGGCCATTGGTGCTACGGTAATCAACAATATTCTGTGCAAGCTGGGGACCGAGTCCCGAAACATAGGTGAGAAGGTGTTTGCTTGCTGTATTGACCTCTACGCCGACTGCATTGACGCAGCTTACAACTACCTCATCCAGTGCATTCTGCAGCCTCTGCTGATCGACATCATGCTGATACTGGCCCACTCCTATCGATTTAGGATCGATCTTCACGAGTTCAGCGAGCGGATCCATCAGTCTTCTCCCTATAGATACAGCGCCCCTGACAGTAACATCGTAATCCGGGAACTCCTCACGGGCCACCTTTGATGCTGAATAAACGGAGGCTCCGGCCTCGCTTACCACAAAGACCTGGATATCCCTTTCGAATTTCACCCATTTTATGAAATCCTCCGTCTCGCGGCTGGCCGTCCCGTTTCCGATTGCTATTGCCTCAATTTTATATGCATTGACAAGTGTAAGAATCTTCTTTACTGATAAGGCCGTCTCGTTCTGGGGCGGATGCGGGTAGATAGTTTCATTGTGAAGAAGGTTTCCCTGCCTGTCGAGGCATACAACCTTACAGCCTGTTCTGTAACCCGGGTCGATTGCCAGTACGTTCTTTTCTCCGAGCGGCGAAGCAAGCAGAAGCTGCTTCAAATTGTCCGCGAAAACTTCAATAGCCTCACCATCTGCTTTTTCCTTTGAAATATTCCTGAACTCGGTTTCCATTGATGAGGCAAGCAGCCTTTTCCAGCTGTCCCTGACGGCATCTTCGACCAGAGCAGAGGATTCATTCCTTCCCCTGACGAAAATGGAGAACAGCAGGTCAAGGGCATTTTTCTCTTCCGGTTCGATTGATAGGCGGAGCATACCTTCATCTTCTCCCCTTCTCATGGCAAGAAGCCTGTGAGAAGGGCATTTCCTGAGCGGTTCGGACCAGTCGAAATAATCGCTGAATTTGATGCCTTCGGTCTCCTTTCCCTTAACAACTTTCGAGTAAATAACAGCTTCCTTCTCGAAGAGCCGCCTGAGCTGACGTCTGGCCTTTTCGTCCTCGCTTATCCATTCGGCAATAATGTCGGAAGCGCCTGCCACAGCCTCCTCAACGCTTTTCACCTCTTCGTTAATGAATTCTTCCGCTCTCCTGAGGGGGTTGTTTTCCTTCTGGTCCATGATAATGACAGCAAGCGGCTCAAGGCCTTTTTCCCTTGCAATGGTTGCCCTGGTACGTCTTTTGGGCCTGTATGGAAGGTAGATATCCTCCAGTTCAGCCATCGTAACTGCGGCATCGATCCTTTCGCGGAGTTCGGGAGTCATCTTCTCCTGTTCCTCAATCGACTTGATAATACTTTCACGCCGGGCATCAAGTTCCTTAAGCCGGGTGTATTCTTCCTTTATATGAAGCAGTTGCACCTCATCGAGGCTTCCTGTCATCTCTTTTCTGTAACGGCTTATAAATGGGATGCTTGCACCGTCGTCCATCAGGCGGATCGTATTCTCAACCTGCCAGATGTGCAGGCCAAGCCTTGAAGCAATCAACTTAATATTCCTGTTTATATCCATTCTCAAATTTTCAAATTTGTCACTCAACATACAGAACCAGCCCCTTAAGATACTCACTCTCGGGGTGATATATATTAACAGGATGATCAGGCGGCTGGCTCATCTGATGAAGAATTCTCACGGATCTTCCCGTATTTGCTGCAGCGGCAAATACTGATTTTCTGAAGTTCTCCCTGCTTACCACCTGTGAGCAGGAGAAGGTAAAAATAATCCCTCCCGGCCTAATCATCTGTATGGCCTTCATATTAAGCTTCTTATAGCCCTGGAGGGCATTGCCGAGCACATTGTTGTGTTTTGCAAAGGCAGGCGGATCAAGTACGATAAGGTCATATTTCCCCTTTATCCCGTTCAGAAATTCAAATGCATCGGCCTGGATTGAAGTATGCCTGGGATCGTCGCCAAAATTGAGTTTTACGTTTTCATCAGCCAGTACGGCAGCCTGGGCAGAGCTGTCGACACTGTCGACAATGCGGGCATTCTTCATTGCGTATACGGAGAATCCTCCGGTATAGCCGAACATGTTAAGAACGCTCCTGTCCTTTGAATAATCGCCAAGAAGCTTCCGGTTCTCCCTTTGATCTATAAAGAATCCCGTTTTCTGTCCTCCGAACCAGTCAATTTTGAACCTGAAACCGTACTCCGTAACAATCACAGGTTCCGAATTGCCATAGATGAATTCGTTCTCAAGCCTTATTCCCGACATGTAAGGAATTGTCGATCCGCTTTTGTCGTAAACAGCCCTGACCTCAAGGCCTGCAATCCCTGTGAATATTTCAGCCAGCTCTTTTCTGATCCTGTACATACCGACAGAATGCGCCTGCATTACCACCACGCCGTTGTAATAGTCGGCGATAAGTCCGGGAAGGCCGTCACCTTCCCCGTGGATAAGCCTGAAAACATTAAGGTATGGATTGCCTGTCAGGCCGGCGGCTTTCCGGAATTCATATGCCCGCTCGACAGTGTGCCGGAAAAAACCGTAATCAAGCTCCGTATCAATGAATGAAAGAATTCTGACTGCAATGGAACCGGGCTGGTAATGGCCGATAGCAAGAAAGTTGTCCTTATTGTCGAAGACCTTTACCATATCGCCTTCTGCAGGTGCCCCGTAAATCTGTTTGATGGCGCCTGAAAAAATCCATGGATGAAGCCTTTTGACAGACTGTTCCTTACCCGATTTCAGGACTATTTTAATTTCCATTCAGAAGCTTTTTGTATATCTGATGACAGACCCATGCGTCGGTTGCAGCGTAAACAATCTGGGCTTCGGATAGCTGTTCAGCTTCCCAGTCGGTTACCTGCTGGCGTTTGGATATCCGGAATCCAAGGACGATCGCTGCAAGTTTTTTCAAACCTGAGACCTGAATGCCGTAGTCTCTCACGAATTTCTGTAGATCAACAAAACCTGATGGTTCGAATCCCCTGACGCTCTTAAGGAAACGGATGTCGTCATGTACAGCCACACCAGCCTTGATCACCCTTTCATCGGCAAGAATTGCCGCAAGCTGAGGAGGAATACCGATTTTGTTTATCCTGACCAGGCATGCAAGCTCTTCATTTGCCAGCTGGATAAGGGACACTTTGTTCTTTTTTCCTTTTTTGAATGAAGGCCTGGTTTCGGTATCAAAGCCCAGAACACTTGATCCCTTCAGCCTTGGAAATGTATCATTGAAGGTTTCCATGTCCTCCACGAGTACAATCTCACCTCTGAACCAGGACAGTTCGAACCTGCCTATTTCCTCTTCCGTAATCGTTTCTGCGTATCCGTTATTTTCCATCTCCCCTGCTTTCCTTTTGTCGTCTTGTAATAAACCAGTCGGAAGTCTTTCTTGTTTCATCGTCCTGCGGTTCAACCCTTCCGATCTCTTCTCCGGAATAAATGAACTTATGTATAGCCTTCAGCGAGTTGACAAGTTTTTGCCCCCAGTAGTTCTCAAAATTGAGCCTGCACTCCCACACAGCGTCATTCATCACTTCCTGGGTACCCGTCTGATAGAGCAGTAAAAAATCCTTGAGATCCTGATAAATATCGGCCATATTTTCCGAAATGCTTGAAACAACCGGTCCTTCTGCCTCGTTGAACTTTTCGTCTGCCAGATCCAGATAATCGTCGGCTGTGCCGAATTTATCCCTGAGTTCATTATGTATCCTGAACCAGTCGGCTTCCGTTACGAATTTCTCATTCCCGTCTTCAAAATATGGTTCGAGTGCGGGCAGCAACGAAGCCTTGATATACAGGTAGGGAAGTATTCGCTGCAGGATCTTAAGCAACTCATCTCCCTTCACACGGGCTGCGTTCTCAGCATACTTGCAGAATTCCATTGCCGCGGCCGTGAACTCGACAACGTTCCTGGAATAAATCGGATCGTTCTTTGTTGTCATGTTAAATTTTAATAAACAGACCTGCAAAATTAGGGAAAATGTGCCTAAGAGTTGTCCAAAAAGATTTAAAGTTTGATAACTTTAAACACTCTAAACCCAGGCCGGAGGCTCCGGCTGAATTATTAAGCAACATAAACATTGGCAAATATGAAGAAGAACCTTACTTTTTTAATGGTAATCCTGATGGCCGGGATAATTTTTTCCAGCTGCGGAAAGAAGATTAACTTACTGACAGAACAGGAGATCGCCGAAGGCTGGTCACTCATGTTCGACGGCAGTACCCTTGACGGGTGGCGTGACTTCAAGGGAGAGAAAGTCGATATCGCTCCCTGGAAGGTTGAAAAGGGTTTGCTGACCTCTCTCGGGCTTGGCAGTGACAGTACCGGTTATATTGTCACCACCAGGGATTATGAAAATTTTATAATCGATTTTGACTGGAAGATCTCCGAAGGAGGCAACAGCGGTCTGCTATATCATGTGGTTGAGAGGTCTGAGTTAAAGGTTCCTTATGTAACAGGTCCGGAGTATCAGCTTATTGATGATTTCGGATTTGCGAGTCCCATTGAAGAGTGGCAGAAAGCCGCTGCCGATTACGCCATGTACACTTGCGATCCGGCTAAAAAAGTACTGAACAAGGCTATGAAGTGGAACAACTCCAGGATAGTATTTGACAACGGCCATGTGGAGCACTGGCTCAACGGTCAGAAAGTAATTGAATTTGAAGCATGGACCGAAGACTGGTTTACAAGGAAAAACAGCGGCAAGTGGGACAATGCCCCTGAGTACGGACTGGCCAGAAGCGGTGTTTTCGCCCTTCAGGACCATGGCAGCAGGGTGTGGTTCAGAAATATGAAAATCAAAGAATTACCAAGAAAACCCAAACAGGAGAGCCTGTTCAATGGCACTGACCTTACAGGCTGGGAGATCTACGGGACTGAACAGTGGTATGTGAAGGATGGCGAGCTGGTATGCGAAAGCGGGCCCGACAAGGAATACGGATATCTCGGAACCAGGAAATACTACAACGATTTTGACCTGAGTCTTGAATTCAAACAGGAGGCAAACGGTAACAGCGGAATATTCATCCGTTCCTATATCAAAACAGGAGTCCAGATCTCGGGATGGCAGGTAGAAGTGGCACCTCCCGGAAACGACACCGGCGGCATTTATGAATCATACGGAAGGGGATGGATTTATCAGATACCTGACGAGAAGGAAAATATATTAAAGAAGAACGACTGGAACACAATGAGAATCAAGGTAGCCGGAGACAAAATCACCACCTGGCTCAACGGCGAGGTAATGACCGACATGACTGATGAAAAGATCGGCAACGGTAAGGGAAGGATACTCCTCCAGATTCACAGTGGAGGAGGAATAAAAGTAAGGTGGAGGAATTTCCAGCTGACAGAGCTTTAAACAAACACCTGCAACCGGACGATTGTCATGACAAAAAGGTTATCAATAAGGCTCGGCAGGATTTCCGGGATACTTTTTCTGATTTCACTTTCATTAAATGTATCAGGTCAGGGAGAAGCGGTCTCCCTGCCTGACGGTTTCCGGAATCCCCCCGAATCAGCCAAACCACGTACGTGGTGGCACTGGACCAACAGTAATATTACAAAAGAAGGCATAACAAAGGATCTTGAGTGGATGAAACGGGTTGGCATCGGTGGCATGCAGCTTGCTGATGTTGCTTCGGGACAAGGGCAGACGGTTGACAAAAAGATCCTGTTCATGTCGCCCGAATGGCTTGATGCCGTAAGGCACGCAGCATCTGAAGCCGAAAGACTCGACCTTGAGATGACTATTTTCAGTTCAGCCGGATGGAGCCTCACAGGCGGCCCGTGGGTCAAACCCGGACAGGCGATGAAGAAACTGGTCTGGAGTGAAATGGATCTTAAGGGGCCGCAGAGTTTCACGGGCACGCTCCCTGATCCGCCTTCATATGAAGGTCCGATAAGGGATTTGTCCAACTCGCCGAAACCGGCTCCGGGATTCTATAAAGATTGCGTGGTACTGGCCTTTCCCACTCCCCCGGAAGAAACAGGGGCTGCTCCGGAAATGGTATCTGTGAACACCGGATCAGGAATTATCGATCCTGCAGCCCTGCTTGATGATGACCTTAACAGTTCATGCAGGATAGTTACAGGAAAAG
>CAYSBL010000003.1:44301-110467 GCA_964429295.1 uncultured Rikenellaceae bacterium | reverse complement strand
GCAGCCCTGCTTGATGATGACCTTAACAGTTCATGCAGGATAGTTACAGGAAAAGACAAAAAGGGATTATGGATCCAGTATTCTTATGAAGAGCCGTTTACAGCCCGAGCCATTACTCTCGCCAACCGGGCGGGAATACCTGTGGGAAGGGTTCTTGCAGGTGACAACGGAACAGATTTCCGGACCGTTGCCCTGTTCCCGGGAGCCCAGCTTTACCGTGCCGGAAAGGTTGCCACTTTCTCATTCCCTGCCGTAACGGCAAAATATTTCAGGATAGAGTTCACAGGCGCTCCAATGAGGCCTGATGATGTAATGAAGGAAATTATCAATCCGCCCGACACAGCTTACACCTTTGGTGAGATAAAACTGCATTCAGGCTCGAGGGTACACAGGTGGGAAGACAAGGCAGGTTTCTATCACCTGTTCAATTACGATCCCGTTGAGTCGGGCGACCTGGTTCCCGGGGCAGGAATAGATCCTGAATCGGTTATCGATCTCACCGCGATGATGACTGAAGACGGGCAGCTAAACTGGAAAGTGCCGGCAGGCAACTGGACTGTAATGCGTTTCGGATATTCGCTTACAGGATCGAAAAACAGACCTGCTGTTCCGGCAGGTTCAGGATATGAAGTTGACAAGCTTAGCCGGGAGCATACCGAAGCTTATATCAAAGCGTACACTGAGCCGATTGCCGGAGCCCTTGGCCCGCTTTACGGGAAAACCCTCAGGAGCGTCATGCTCGACAGCTGGGAAGCCGGTATGCAGAACTGGACCGACAACATGCTGACTGAATTTAAAAACAGGAGAGGATATGACCTTAAGCCTTTTCTGCCCTGTCTTGCAGGAAGGGTGATGCTTAACGGAGATGTGAGTGACAGGGTTCTGTGGGATTTCAGGCGCACACTTGCCGACATGTTTGCCGAAAACCACTACGGCGTCCTGACCGAATACCTTAATAAACAGGGCATCAGCACATACGGTGAAGCCTCAGGAGTATCGCTGGAGATTCTTGAAGATGCACTTCTTTGCAAGAAATATGTTGATATTCCCATGGGAGAATTCTGGTACAGGGCACTACATCCCGAGCTGATGTACTACCAGGATGTAAGGGGTGCTGCATCGGCTTCGCATGTTTACGGGAAGAACCTGGTAGCTGCTGAAGCCTATACAGGCGGAGGCTATGAATCGCCCGGCACCCTCAAAAGGATTGGGGACTACTGGTTTGCCCAGGGAATCAACCGTTTTGTCTTCCATACCTCAGCCCATCAGCCTGTCGACACCAAACCCGGAAATACAATGGTCGGTACTCATATCAACCGGAACATCACCTGGGCTGAGCAGGCCGGACCATTCATGACCTATCTTGCCAGGAATTCGTTTATGCTTCAGCAGGGTAAATTTGCTGCCGACCTGGCTTACCTCCTTGATGAAGGTGCGCCGTCGACAATGCCGATATGGGGTACAGGACTCATTCCCGCTCCGCCTGAAGGCTACGACTATGATTACATAAATGCCGACGTGCTGCTTAACAGGATCAGTGTTTCCGAAGACGGTAAGCTGATGCTCCCCGACGGGATGAGCTATTCGGTGCTGGTTCTCCCGAACACTGACAGGATGACGCTGCATGTTCTAAGAAAGATAAATGAACTGGTAGAAGCCGGGGCAACCATTATTGGCCCCAGACCGGTCACAACTCCCGGTTATTCAGGATTTCCGGATGTAAATCCGGATTTCAGAGACCTGGCCGATGAATTGTGGGCCGATCTCGACGGCATTAGCAGGACAAACAGGAAAGCAGGCAATGGTAATGTTTTCTGGGGAACTCCTGTCAGTGTGGTTCTTGCCAAACTTGGGATAGCACCCGATCTGGAGTATTCAAAACAGCTCGACTCCAGGATTGACTGGATTCACAGAAGAACCGGCGACTCTGATTTCTATTTCATTGTAAACTCCTCAGATACAAACCTTGACACTAATGTCAGATTCCGGGTAACCGGCATGGAGCCTGAAATATGGGATCCGCTAACCGGTTTAACATCACCATGCGGTTATTCAATCATGGACCATGCAACAGTTGTGCCCCTGAGCCTTGAAGCAGGGGAATCGCTTTTCGTTGTGTTCCGCAGAAAAGCCGGGAGCAATGAGAAGGCAGAAGAAAAAAGCACATACGTGCAGCTGGCGAAGATTTCCGGTCCCTGGGACCTTGGTTTCCCTGCAGGAACGGGAGCCCCTGAGAAAGCCGTTTTCAGCAATCTGGAACCGTGGACTGCAAATGAAAATGAAGGTATAAGGTATTTTTCCGGAACAGCAACCTATAAAAACACTTTCAAAGTTCCGGGAGCCTGGCTGAAACCAGGTATGAAGCTGTTTCTCGATCTCGGCCAAGTGGCAGATATGGCGGAAGTTATAATCAACGGCAACAATGCCGGATTACTTTGGACCTCTCCTTTCAGGACCAATATCACCGGACTGATCAAAAAAGGAGTCAATGTTATTGAAATAAGGGTTACCAACCAGTGGACAAACAGGCTTATCGGAGACCAGAGAGCTCCTGCCGGAAAAAAGGTACTCAATTCCCAGGTGATGGTCTGGGGGCGGAATCTGGCTGAGTCAGGACTGCTTGGTCCGGTTACAATACTTAAATCATCTGAATAAATGAATAAGATCATCCTGAGCATTGTTATTTTATTAACAATGAGTGCTTTCAGGGCAGAAGCCCAGGGGCAGAAGCCCGCAAACGATGTTGTAGCGGGTATTCCTGTAAACTACGACGAATCAAAGGTCGGAACCTATACCCTTCCTGATCCGCTGATCATGTCCAATGGCAGAGATGTAAAAAATGTCAGGCAGTGGACAAAGAAAAGAAGGCCTGAGATCCTTTCGCTCTTTGAAGAGTTCCAGTACGGTAAGGTTCCCCCCAGGCCGTCAGAAATGTCGTTCAACGTGTTTGACAAGGGGACTCCCGCCCTTGATGGTGCTGCCATCAGAA
Source organism: uncultured Rikenellaceae bacterium (assembly GCA_964429295.1). Lineage (GTDB taxonomy): Bacteria > Bacteroidota > Bacteroidia > Bacteroidales > VadinHA17 > LD21. The sequence goes on along the minus strand of CAYSBL010000003.1, from coordinate 107,478 downwards.
AACAGGTGACGGTGTATTTCACGAAAGACACATCTGACCATAAGATGGATATCCTGATCTACCTTCCTGCCAAAGCAAAAGAGCCGGTTCCTGTCTTTTTCAGCATAGGGTTCATGCCCAATGCCACAGTCACGGATGATCCCGGAGTAAAGGCAGGAATGATGCGCGATCCGAAAGGGAATCTTGTTCCGGTACAGAGAAAAGGCGGATTCGGACGGATGGATGTGACCCAGTTCCTGTCGGAGGGAATAGGTTTCGCAACTGTCAATTACAGTGAAATAGAGCCGGATTTTGGCGATGGCATCAAATACGGCATAAGGGGTTATTATCTGAAGGAGGGACAGGATTATCCTGCACCTGATGAATGGGGAGCTATCTCAGCCTGGTCGTGGGGGCTCAGCAGAGCAATGGACTACTTTGAAACCGATCCGCAGATCGATTCCAGGAAGGTTGCCCTGTTCGGGGTATCAAGGCTAGGCAAAACAGCTTTATGGACAGGAGCGCGCGACCAGAGGTTCGGAATGGTGATTGCAAGCTGTTCGGGCGAAGGAGGCGCTGCACTGTCGAGGAGGAATTACGGCGAGAACATTGATCACATGACTCACCCTACAAGGTACTTCTATCAGTTTGCATCCAACTGGAGAAATTACAAGGATGATCCGTCCAAATCGCCTGTTGACGCGCATATGCTGATTGCCCTAATGGCTCCGAGGCCTTTGCTGCTTCAGACCGGCACCACCGACAACTGGTCAGATCCGAAGGGAGAATTCCTTGCAGCTGCAGCAGCCGGACCGGTGTATAAACTATTTGGAAAAAAGGCACTGGGAACGGAAATATGGCCTGAAGCAGGAGAGCCGGTACTGAATGACCTGGGATATTTCATGCACGAAGGAGGACACGGTTCCATGCCTGCTGATTTTCCGGTATTCATCAGGTTCATGAAGAAGCATTTTTTCGAAGAGTAAAATAAAAGAATAATAAAGAAGATATATGTAAAATGGCTTTTTGCAACATTGTATACTATATATCTTTTTCTAAACACCCCCTTCCCAACCTTCCCCCAAGGTGGAAGGAGCAGGCAAGGCTTTTCCCCCTTGGGGCCTGTCTGCCGAAGCGGCAGCGCAGGCAGGGAAACGGGAAAGGGGGTTAATTCAAAACAATCATAAACTAAACCTGAAGACATGAAAAGCAACCGCAGAGATTTCCTGAGAATAACCGGTCTTACCGGGATTGGGCTTGCCGGAGGCAGCCTGATGAAAGCACTTGGCAATGAAACTGCCTTTCTGTCAACGCCGGGCAGTCAGGTATTCAATATGTCGGGTTTTGCAGCTCCCCGTCTCGAAACTGTAAGGATAGGTTTTATAGGCCTTGGCAACCGGGGTCCGGGCCATGTCAGGAGCATGAGCTTCATTGAAGGTGTCGATATCAGAGCCCTTTGTGACGTAGTTCCCGAAGAAGTTGAAAAGACGAGAAAGCTGATCGAGCCCTCCGGTTTTAAACCGGTTCTTTTTTCAGGCGATCCTGAAGGATGGAAGAAGATGTGCGAAAGGAACGACATCGACCTGGTTTACATATGCACGCCATGGAATATGCATGCTGAGATGTGTATTTACGCCATGGAGCATGGCAAGCATGTAGCAGTGGAAGTGCCTGCGGCTGTAACAATGGATGAATGCTGGCAACTGGTTGAGACTTCGGAAAAGACAAGGAAGCATTGTATGATGATGGAGAACTGCTGCTACGACTTCTTCGAACTTCTTACCCTTAACATGGCAAGGCAGGGTTTCTTTGGCGACATCGTGCATGGTGAAGGTGCTTACATACACAACCTGCTGGGCAGCAACTTCAACAAAAAAGGATATTGGGAGATGTGGCGCCTTGAGGAGAACTCAACCCGCAGGGGCAACCTGTACCCGACACACGGACTTGGGCCCATCTGCCAGATAATGGATATCAACAGGGGCGACAGGATGAATTTCCTTGTTTCTGTGATGAGCAGGGACTTCCAGATGAACAATACTGCACTTAGTCTTGCTGAAACTGATCCCTTCTACAAAAAGTACGTCGACAGAAAATACAGGGGCAACATGACCACGACAACTGTTCTTACTGAAAAAGGCAGGACAATAATGATCCAGCATGATGTAACCTCTCCAAATGTTTATTCGCGGATTCATAAGGTAAGCGGCACTAAAGCTGCCGCCCTGAAGTATCCTCTCCCGGCAAAGATCTCCATTGGTGACGAATGGGTTAAGGATGAGGAAATGAAAACTCTTGAGGAGAAATTTACCCCGCCAATAGTAAGGAAAGTCGGGGAACTGGCCAAGCAGGTTGGAGGTCATGGCGGGATGGATTTCCTCGAGAACTGGAGACTTATCGACTGTCTCCGCAACGGGCTCCCTCTCGACCAGGATGTGTACGATGCAGCTCTCTGGAGCGCCATTGCCCCTTTGAGTGAATGGTCGGTGGAAAGCAGGTCGTACCCTGTTCCGGTTCCTGATTTTACCCGAGGCGCATGGAAAACGAATTTACCTGTTGACATAGCGATGGAAAAGGGTGGCAATACCAGGGTGATAAGATAGAACGAAAGCCTGCTCACTTCTTCCATTTCAGCTTGCGGCTGCTGTCCTGAATTATCTTATTATGATCGAGGAGCCAGCGGATGACTTTTATTACTTTCTCCTCCGGCCGGGTTACCAGTTTAACAAGTTCCTCCGGATCGGGTGATTGCAGGGAAAGGATGTTTTTAATCTCCTCAAGAATGATATCAAATTCGTATTTACTGAGATCAAGTTCATTCCTCTCACGACAGATGTCGCAGGTTCCGCACCGGTCCGATTCCTCTCCGAAATAATCGAGAAGCATGACTACACGGCACCTGTTGGCCGATTCGGCATAGTCGACCATTTTGTCAAGCCGGGAAACATATTTGTCCTTGACGTGAAGATAGTTTTCAGGTGAAATCATGAGCGCCTTTCTTTCAAGACGCTCCTCCGTAAAGATCACAAGTGATGTCTTTTTCCCGGGTATATACCGGATAATGTTCATTGACGACAATTTAACGAGGTAATTATATACGGTATCCCGGGTAATTGCGGCCTTTTTTGCCAGCGAATCCTCGTTTATTGTAACAAATTCGGTGAACATTCCGGTATAGGATCTGAGAAGAAGTTTTATAAAGCCGTCAAATGATTCATTGGCAACCTGGAACTTGTACAGGTCGTCACGTCCCACAATAAAATGCACCCTTGAGGGATTGTTTATCTCCTCAGTGAATTCTACATATCCTTCTCTCTGGAGGAATGCCAGGCTGTTGTATGTCTCTATCACAGGAAGCCGGAACCTCGAAACGAATTCCGCCATATTGAAGTCAAAAACGTTGTTTTTTCCGGATCCGAGGGGTACCAGGAGATAATTGCAAAGGGCTTCGTAAACGTCTTTTATCCTGTCAACCGGAGGAAATTTCTGGCGCAGAGAATCATACAGCCTTGTCTTGTCGGAAGGAGAATACAGAAGGACAGCCCAGGCTGGTTTTCCATCCCTTCCAGCTCTTCCGCTTTCCTGGAAATAATTCTCTATGGAATCGGGAGTATCCCAGTGAATGACGAAGCGTACATCAGCCTTGTCGATCCCCATTCCGAATGCGTTGGTTGCCACTATCACGCGCGTTTTTCCGGCCGACCAGGATGCCTGTTTCCTGTCCCTGAGCTCATCGGGAAGGCCTGCATGATAAAAGTCGGCGTTCACATTATTGGCAACAAGCATTTCTGCAACTTCCTTGCTTCTCTTTCTGCTTCGGACGTAAACAATACCGCTGCCGCTGACATTGGCCAGTGTTTTCAGAAGATAAGTGCCTTTCTCCTCGACCTGGCGAACAAGGTAGGAGATGTTTTTCCTGGCGAAACTTGTTCTGAGCACATTAAGCTCTCTGAAAGCCAGCTTCTCCATTATATCATTCACTACCAGTGAAGTAGCGGTAGCGGTTAGTGCAAGGAAAGGTACTTCGGGATCAATTATTTCCCGTAGTGAAGCAATCTTCAGGTACGATGGTCTGAAGTCATAGCCCCACTGTGAAATGCAATGAGCCTCATCGACTGCAATAAGCGACAGGTTGATCCGCCCCACCCTGCTCCTGAACAAAGGGGTGGATATTCTCTCGGGAGAAACATAAAGGAACTTGTAATCGCCGTAGATACAGTTTTCGAGAGTTATGTCTATTTCCTCCCTGGTCATGGCTGAATGGATCATCAGAGATCTGATTTCCATACTGTTCAGCCGGTTGACCTGTTCTTTCATAAGGGCGATAAGGGGAGTGATGACCAGGCAGGTTCCTTCCATTGCCAGGGCGGGAACCTGGAAGGTAATCGATTTGCCGCCACCGGTCGGCATCAGGGCCAGCGTATCCCTGCCCTCTGCAGCCGAACGGATAATATCCTCCTGAAGCGGCCTGAAGGAAGTGAATCCCCAGTACCTGGTCAGGATTTTCCTGCACTGTTCCATTGTTACCGATTGGCGGGGCATATACAAATGTAGCAACAAGTTTTCAGAGTGGTAATTTTTTTAGTAATTTGCGCCCACAAAAACCAAAAGGATCATACAATGTCATTTATTAAGGATAAAATACTTTTCGAAGGTTTGACCTTTGATGATGTTCTTCTTGTTCCTTCCTATTCCGAAGTGCTGCCGAGAGAGGTGGATATCTCCTCAATGTTCAGCAGGAACATCAGGATAAATACACCTGTAGTTTCAGCAGCCATGGACACAGTTACTGAAGACGAGCTTGCCATAGCCATAGCAAGGGAAGGCGGTATTGGTGTGATCCACAAGAATATGCCCGTCCAGCGGCAGGCTTCCCAGGTGAAGAGGGTAAAAAGGGCTGAGAACGTGATGATCTTTGATCCGATCACAATAGGTCTGAATGCAACAGTAGCTGAAGCCATCAATCTGATGACCGAATACAAGATAGGGGGTATCCCGGTTATCGACCAGGGCGGAATACTCAAGGGAATAGTTACCAACAGGGATCTGAGGTTCGAGAACAACAAGAGCAAAAAGATCACAGAGGTAATGACAACCAACCTTATAACAACGAATCACCAGACCGATCTTCAGGCTGCAGCGCGTATATTACAGAAGCACAAGATTGAAAAGCTTCCGATGGTCGATGAATCGGGCAAGCTGATCGGACTTATTACATACAAGGACATTACCAAAACCAAGGACAGGCCCAATTCATGCAAGGATGAAAAAGGAAGGCTCAGGGTTGCAGCAGCAGTCGGCATTGCCTCAGATACCCTGCTGAGAGTCGAGGCCCTCGTAAATGCCGGGGTTGATGCAATTGTAATCGATACGGCACATGCTCACACAAAGAGCGTGATCAGGATACTGAGGGAGATCAAGAAAACGTATCCGTCGACAGAAGTGGTTACCGGGAACATCGGTACTGCTGAAGCAGCAAAGAAACTTGTTAATGAAGGAGCAGATGCGGTAAAGGTGGGGATAGGACCGGGATCAATTTGCACGACAAGGATTATCGCGGGAGTTGGGATTCCACAACTAAGCGCTATATATAATGTTGCCAGGGCAATTGAGGGATCGGGGGTTCCGGTGATTGCCGACGGAGGAATAAGGTATTCAGGCGACATTATAAAGGCGCTGGCTGCGGGCGCTGACTCCATTATGGCCGGATCGCTTTTTGCCGGAGTGGAAGAATCACCGGGCGATACCATCATATACAACGGCAGGAAATTTAAGGCTTACAGGGGCATGGGATCAATTGAGGCCATGCAGCAGGGTTCCAAGGACCGTTATTTCCAGGATATCGAGGATGATATCCGCAAGCTTGTACCGGAAGGCATTGAAGCCAGGGTTCCCTACAAGGGTACACTTTCGGAGGTAATATTCCAGATGATGGGAGGTCTGAGGGCCGGTATGGGTTACCTTGGTGCCAGAAATATTACAGTGCTCAAGGCAGAAAGCAAATTCACGAGGATCACACATTCAGGTATAATTGAAAGCCATCCCCATGATGTGGCAATAACAAGGGAATCACCGAACTACAGCAGGAAGTCAATCGAATAAAGGATCTCTTCTCAATGCCATGAGACAAAAAACAATCCTGGTTCACATACTGTTCATTCTGTCTCTTTCAGCAGGCTTCTCACAGAGTGCCGATGAAAAGATACTTATGACCGTGGCGGGAATGGATGTTGAAGCGGGAGAGTTCATAAGAATGTTCAACAAGAGCCCCGATCCGGCTTACAGGGTTGAAATCGGCGAGTATCTTCAGCAGTTCATTGCATTCAAACTTAAGGTTGCCGATGCGATAGAGCACGGTTATGATACTACCCTGGCCTTCAGAGATGAACTGAACGGTTACAGGCAGCAGCTGGCCCAGACCTGGCTGACCGAACCGGACATAAAGGATAAGGTTCTCAGGAAAGCTTATGAAAGATATCTTGAGGAGATCAACGCATCTCATATCCTTATTAATTGCAAGCCGGACGCTTCTCCTGAAGACACACTGAGGGCTTATGAAAAAGCTGTCGCTCTAAGGAACAGGATTCTAGAGGGCGAACCATTTGCTGAAGTGGCAAAAGCGGGATCTGACGACAGATCTGTGAACGTAAACAACGGAAATCTTGGCTATTTCACTGTATTTCAAATGATCACTCCTTTTGAGGATGCTGTTTACAGTCTTCAACCAGGTACCGTCTCAGAACCGGTAAGAACACCTTTCGGCTATCATATAATCAAGGTGAATGACCGAAGACCATCAAGAGGAAAGGTCAGGGTAGCGCATATCATGAAATCGGTGCCTCCGGGATCAGAAGAACAAACAGTCATTAAGGCTCAGAACGAGATCGATGAGCTGTATGAAAGGCTCGGAAATGGAGAATCATTTGCTAAACTTGCTTCTGAAAAGTCCGATCACAGGGAGTCAGCTGTCAACGGAGGTGAAATGAACTGGTTTGGGACCGGGGAGATAATAAGTGATTTTTCGGAAGCAGCCTTCGCAATTAAGGATACAGGCGAATATACACGGCCGGTGAGGTCTCCATACGGATTTCATATAATAAAGTTGCTGGAAAAAAAGTCGCCAGGGACCCTGGAAGAAGCTAAACCCTTTCTCGAAAGCAGGCTGAACCAGTCTGAGCTGGTGGAGATGGGGAAAAGGTCGTTTATTGACAGGCTCCGGAATGAATACGGTTTCACTGTGAATCCTGCTGTAAGAAACTGGTTTGTAAAGAATACCGATACGCTGATAATCAGGGGCAAGGCTAAGTATCCCGTAAAGAGGATACCGAAAGGTAACATTTACTCCTTTGCGGGGCAGGGTCTGAATGCAGCCGGTTTCGCATCATACCTTGAAAACGGATTCAGCAATTCTTTGACGCACAATGCCGTACAGTTCATTGATGCGGCTATTGAAACAATTTCTTCCGGGGAAATAATGAAGTATGAGGATTCAATCCTTGAAAAGAAGCATCCCGACTTTAAATATCTCATGAAAGAGTTTCATGACGGTATTCTGCTGTTTGAAATATCTTCGGATAAAGTATGGAACAGGGCTCAGACAGACACTTCCGGTTTGATGCTTCACTATGAAAAGAACAAGGACAAGTTTATGTCTGAAAGAAGTATCGGGTCTTCTCCCCTTCCCTTCAGTGAAGTGCAGGCAGATGTGATTTCGAGTTACCAGGACTGGCTTAATGAGGAATGGATCGCGGAGTTAAAGAAGAGATACGACGTAAGGATCAACGAAAAGGTTTTTGAAGAAGTCATAAAGAGACTGGCCAATGAATAGAATAATTCACATTTTCTTGATTGCGCTTGCAGTATATGGCTGCAATGGCACCAAAAACCAACCCGGGCGTGTAGCTGTCGCCAAAGCCGGTGACAGGGTTCTGTTCCTGGATGAAATACCGATGAACGGTTTGAGTGAGTCAAATCCTGCTGACAGTGCAGCCTACGTTCAGAACTACATCAACAAGTGGGCAAGAAGGGAACTGCTTTTCCTGCAGGCTGCAGCTAATCTCTCTCCCGAACAGATGAATGAGATTGACTATCAGATTGCTGAGACAAGGAGAAATCTGGTTATACATGAATACCAGAGCATGATGATGGTACAAAAAATGGACACAATCATCTCCCGCGAAGAGATGGAGAGCTATTATTCTGCTAACAATGAGAGTTTTATCCTGACATCGAACATCGTAAAGGCTCTGTTCATTAAGCTTCCGGTCGAAACGCCCAATATGTGGAAATTCAGATCGCTGATAAGGTCTGACAGACCGGAAGATGTTCAGGAACTTGAAAGCCTGTGCTACCAGTTTGCCGAGAGGTATGATGATTTCGACGAGAAATGGATCACCATGGACAAGCTATCCATTGAGATGAAGGAAGAGGTGCCAAACCAGGAGAATTTCCTTAGATGGACAAAATTCCACGAGACAAGGGATTCGTCATCAGTATGTCTCGTTGCCATTAACGATTTCAGGCTCAGGGAAACACTTGCCCCTTTTGAGTACGTCATGGAAGACATACGCCGGATGATATGGAACAACCGCCGGATTGAGTTTCTCCGGGAACTTGAGAATGGAATTTATAATGAAGGATTGAAGCAAAATAGTTTTAAGATTTTCTGATAATATGAGAAGAAAAAGAAAAGGTTTAACAGTGGTTGCAGGGTTGATGTTTTGTGTTCTTTCATCAAATGCACAAACGCTTGTGGAGTCAGTTGCCGCGATTGTCGGGAATGAAGTGATTTACCTTTCGGATGTTGAGAACAGTGTCCTTGATGCAAGAAGAAACAATCCAAGGACACGGCTGGAAGATCTCCGCTGCAACACGTTCCAGGAACTGCTCATTGCCAAGTTGTTCGTGGACCAGGCCAGGATTGACAGTATAATCGTGACCGACGATATGGTTGAGGCTGATCTGAACATGCAGATCAACGAAACGATAAGGCAGGCAGGAAGCGAAGAGGCTCTCGAGAAATACTTCAACAAGAGCATGGTGGAGATCAGGCGGGACATCAGGAAAGCTCTAGTTGAAAGCCAGACTATATCGGAAGTGCAGGCTACCATTACTTCGGATATGAAGATAACTCCAAACGATGTCAGGAGGTACTTCAATACAATTCCGAGGGACTCACTTCCCGTTATCCCGGCCAGGGTTCAGATTAGCCTGATACAGCTCGATCCCCCGAGAAATGAAGAAAACAAGGCTGAAGCCCGTCAGAAGCTTCTGGATATCAGAAGCCAGATCCTAGCCGGCAAGAGTTTCTCTGTGCTTGCCATTCAGAATTCGGAGGACGGCTCCTATATCAATGGCGGTGAGGTTGGTTACAAGCTTAAGGGAGAACTTGAAAAGCCTTATGCGGATGCTGCGTGGAGCCTGGCACCAAATACAGTATCCAGGATTGTGGAAACGAAATACGGCTTTCACATTATTCAGATTATTGACAAAAAGGGAGAGCTTCTGAATACAAGGCATATTCTTATAAGACCCAAGGTACAGCCCGGCGACGCAGAGGAAGCTCTTGCCAGGCTCGACAGCCTTGCAAGGCTCATCCGGAAGGACAGTCTGAAATTTGAAGAAGCAGCCATGAGATACTCGACCCATCTCGACAGCAGGATCAACGGAGGAATACTGGTCAGCCCGAATCCATCAGAGAGAATTAACTGGTTCTCGCTTGATGAGCTGGACAGGGATATGTACATAAGAGTCAGGGATCTTAAGGTAGGTGAGATTTCAGAGCCCTTTCAGACCACTGATGAAATAGGGAATATTGTATTCAGGGTAGTAAAACTTGACAACGAGATCCCGGCGCACCGGGCCAACCTAAAGGATGATTACCAGTTCTTCTATAACGCAACCCTGATGAAAGAAAGGCAGGCGTCATACCAGAAGTGGATTACCGAAAAAATTGAGACCACCTACATCAAGATCAGTGACGAATTCAAATCGTGCAAATTCCTTGAATCGGGATGGCTGAGATAACAGCTATAAAATCATTACCTTATTCAGTTTTGTTCAGAAAGGTACTACTTCTGGCGGTTATAATCCTCATTTCCCAGTCATTCTTCAGCCAGGATCTGCCAAAGGAACAGAAGCCAGGGAAGAAAATGATAGAGGTTCTCAATGCAGATGAGGGAATTGATGAAATCGAGAAATCTACGGGAAGAAGGGTTACCAGGCTTCTTCGGAATGTCAGCCTGAAACAGGAGGATGTTTTTATGACCTGCGACAGTGCCTGGTTTTACCCTGGGCTGAACCAGGTAAAGGCTTTCAGCAGGATTCACATGTACCAGGGAGATACCCTGCACCTCCATGGCGACAGCCTCTTCTACGACGGAATGACGCGGCAGGCATCGGTTCACGGGAATGTGGAGATGATAGACAAGGAGACTCATCTATTCACACAGGCGGTGGAATACGATGTCGCCAACGATATTGCCCGGTACAACACGGGAGGAAGGATAACAAACGGAGAGAACACGCTTACGAGCATCATTGGAATCTATTACGTTGCGCAGAATCTTTTCCATTTCAAGGACAGCGTCAATATTGTCAATCCTGATTATGTGATGAAAGCCGACACAATGGATTACAACACCCAGACTGAAACGGCTTTTTTCACCGGTCCTTCCGAAATGGAGGGGGACAGCATATACCTTTATTGTGAAAAGGGATGGTACGACACGAAAAACGATATTTCACGGATATGGAATAATGCTGTCATCGACAACAGGAAGCAGGTTATCAGGGGAGACTCCCTTTTTTATGATGACCTGAACGGATATGGCCTTGCTTTTAATAATACCAGTATTACCGACACAACCAATAATGTAATAGTGCAGGGCGATTATGCCTGGTATTATGAAGAACCGGAAAGGTTTATGGTAACGAAGAGAGCTGTTTTCATCCAGGTTTCGGATAAGGACTCCCTTTTCCTTCATGCCGACACAATAAGCGCCATCACCAGGTCCGATTCGGCAATGAAGGACTACAGGCTGATGAGGGCTTATCATGGCTGCAGGATATACAGCAAGGAACTGCAGGCGAAATGCGACTCCCTCTCCTACTCATTCCGTGATTCCGTGATCAGGCTTTACACGTTGCCTGTACTCTGGTCAGAAGAAAACCAGCTTGTGTCCGATTCCATTGCCATATTTACAAAAAACAGGAAAGCCGACAGGCTTGAGTTATACACCTCTGCTTTTGTAACAAGTCAGGTTGATGATACACGGTTCAACCAGGTAAAAGGAAGATCTCTAACAGGATATTTCAGGGACAATGAACTTTACAAAATCAATGTTGAAGGTAACGGCGAGACCATATATTATTTACTTGATGGTGATGCAGTTGCAGGAGTCAATCAGGCAAAATGTGCCAGGATAGAGATCCTGGTGGAGGATGGCAAGATTGCAGAGATATTTGAGTACCAGAATCCGGAAGGTGTCATTGATCCTCCATCGGAGGTTGATCCGGTCTTACTCAGACTAGAGGGATTTACATGGCAGGATCAGTTAAGGCCTAAAAAAAGGGAGGACATATTTAAAAAGTAAAAGGCTGGTACAGAACCAGCCTTTTTTCAATATTCATCTTCGTTGAAGAAGAAATCATCCTTGCTTGGATAATCGGGCCAGATATCTTCAATGCTCTCATAGATATCTCCCTCATCCTCAATTTCCTGTAAGTTCTCAATTACCTCCATCGGGGCACCTGACCTTATGGCGAAATCAATCAGCTCATCTTTTGTGGCAGGCCAAGGAGCATCTTCGAGTTTTGATGCTAATTCAAGTGTCCAGTACATGTTTTGTGATTAGATTATGTTTTAAAAAAGTTTGCAAATATATATATTAATTTATTGAATAAACAATAGGGGAAATGAAGTTTTTGAGGCTCTTACATTCGCCACTCAACTTCTTTATTATCAACATCAATGCTTAATGTTCGGGCTAAAATGAACAAATAATCCGAGAGACGGTTAAGGAATTTGCTGACTGACGGCGGAATTTTTACGGTATTGCCGAGAAAAAAAACAGATCTTTCCGCCCTGCGGCAAACGCACCTGGCGATATGGCAGTAAGAAACAATTATATTGCCTCCGGGCAGAATGAAATGATTGAGCGGAGGAAGCCTGTTTTCCATTGAATCTATTTCATTTTCAAGGATAAGGATTCCCTCCCGTGCAGGGAGATAATCATCTGATTCCGGCTTGCTGCTATCGGGGTTCGACAAAATGGCTGTGAATTGCATCAGGACATCCTGCACAAGCAAAAGGGTTTGGATCCTGCTTTCATTTTCACGGATCCCCCTGAGAAGGCCTATCCAGGAGATCAGTTCATCGATTGATCCGCAGGCTTCGATCCTGGGATGATATTTCGGGACCCGTTGTCCGTCCGCCAATGAAGTGTTACCATCATCCCCTGACCGGGTATAGATCTTCATAGGCAAATTGGATTGATTTATGAATATTTTACGCGTTCTGAATTCTGAACATCAGAAGCGATCTCGCCGTCGAACAGCCTTATTATTCTTTCAGCGTGTCGTGCTATATCTTCTTCGTGAGTAACAACAATAACCGTGTTGCCTGCCTTGTGTATTGCATCAAGCAAACCCATAATATCGATTGATGTCTTGCTGTCGAGGTTCCCGGTGGGTTCATCAGCAAGTATAATGGAAGGCTTGTTGACCAGTGCCCTTGCAATGGCAACGCGCTGACGCTGTCCGCCCGACAATTCATTAGGCTTGTGGGTCATCCTGTCGCCCAGACCCACCTGGTTCAGGGTCTCCACTGCCACCTTTTCCCTGTCGGCCTTGGGGACCCCGGCGTAAATAAGAGGAAGGGTAACATTTTCAAGGGCGGTATATCGCGGCAGAAGGTTAAAAGTCTGGAAAACAAATCCTATCTCCTTGTTTCTTATCTCAGCCAGGTAATCATCCTCCATCTTGCTCACATCGGTACCATTAAGGATGTAATTGCCGCTTGTAGGAGTATCGAGACAGCCGAGCAGGTTCATAAGTGTCGATTTGCCGGAGCCGGAAGGTCCCATTATGGCAACATATTCATTCCTGTTGATGTTTACTGAAACCGATCTCAGAGCTCTCACGATTACTGATCCCACCTGATAGTTCTTAACAATATCATGAATTTCAATTACTTTATCCATAGTGCACCTTGATTTGAAGTTTCGAAATTAGACTAATTATATTAAATAAGAAATTATTAAAACTTAATTTTTGTTAATACCTGATAATGTAATCATAACGTGTCAGTCCCTTCCTGAAAAAGACCATCCCCATCCTGAAAACATCCACTGACAGGGTAACTTTTTCATGGTTTTTAATTTCAACCCATGCCTCCGTCATCTCTCTTGAAGAATGAATATCGTCAATAATTACAACGCTTTCCGGTCCGGAAATCTCCGCTACCTGGCTGAAATATCTCACTATCGGCTCCCTGCGATGATTCCCGTCAATAAAAATCATGCCCGGTGATATTCCCCTTTGAATGATTTCCGGAAGCAACTCATCAAATGAACCGGTAAGGAGATTGATATTATTCAACCCCGATAATCTGAAATTCCCAGCAGCAATCTCAGAAACCGACGGGCATCCTTCCATGGTAATTACCTCAGCTTCAGGGCAGGATGCGGCCATATACATGGTACTGATCCCAAGAGAGGTCCCGAATTCCAGGATCCCGGGCCTACCAAATGCTGATGCCATGCTTGCAAGAAGTATTCCGTATTTCCGCGGCACTGATGAATATCTGGCTATATCGGACACCTTTCTTACCCTTGATTTCATTATTCTTGAACCTGCACCCAGATCCGTCACCTTTAATGATCTTGTATCTGCGAGCAGTCTTTTTCTTATCTTTTCAATAGAACAGACAATGTCAGGGCCGGTTTTATTCCGGAAAACATCCGAAACAAGGCTGAACACGAACGGACTGTGAATGCCCTGGCCGCGGCGGTGATGTGCAAAGGCTTTGTACCTCAGGTATTCCGAAACACACAAAAAGTCCATAGGCCGGGTAATTTTCATGTTAGGACAGGTCACCAAAAATAATTATTTTCGGGTATCATTTATCTTTTAATTTCCACGGGCTTATAATGCAGGATTTTCTCGAAACCAACATAACCTATCTTCAGGGTGTGGGGCCAAAGAGGGCCGGGTTGCTAAGCCAGGAACTCGGCATTCAGACCTTCAGGGATCTCCTGTATCATTTCCCTTACAAGTATATCGACAGAACAAGGTTTTATACCATCGCAGAGCTTGAACCCGACATGCCTCTGGTGCAGGTAAAGGGATTTATCAAAGGTTATTATACTGAAGGACAAGGAAAAGGTAAACGGCTGGCCGCCGATTTTCAGGATGAGACAGGCACAATAAAGCTGATCTGGTTCAAGGGGACGAAGTGGATCACGGGAACCTATGTCCCCGGAGTGGAATACATCGTTTTCGGCAAACCCGGAGTTTTTAACGGCATAGTTAATATTATCCATCCGGAGATTGAAGCATCTGAAAAAGTATCCGGCAGGATATCATCTGCCTTGCAGGCGCAGTATAACACCACTGAGAAGCTCAAGAGCCAGTTCATCACTTCGAAAACCATAAGCAAGTTTACAGGATCGATTCTGAAGCAACTGAAATACAGGATACCCGAAACCCTCCCATCCTATATTATAACAGGGCACAACCTGATGAGCCTTCACGATGCCATTCATAAGATACATTTCCCCTCAACAAACGCTGAAATAGAAAGGGCAAGATACAGGCTCAAATTCGAGGAGCTGTTTTACATCGAACTCAACCTGCTGAGATTCAAAACAAACCGGTCCCGGAAGTACAAGGGTTTCGTTTTTGCCAACGTCGGGGAAAATTTCAACAATTTCTATTACAATAATCTTCCCTTTTCGCTTACAGAAGCCCAGAAAAGGGTTATGAAGGAGATAAGGAAGGATCTGGGTTCAGGCCGGCAGATGAACAGGTTATTGCAGGGCGATGTCGGAAGCGGCAAAACGCTGGTTGCGCTTATGAGCATGCTTATCGCTATCGATAACGGATACCAGGCTTGCCTGATGGCTCCGACTGAAATCCTGGCCAGCCAGCACTATAACACGATCCGCAGTATGCTGGATGGCATCGGGGTGAAAGTGAGCCTGCTAACCGGGTCATCAAAAAGGAGCCTGAGAAAGGATATAGATGAATCGCTCAGGGACAGCTCCCTTCAGATCCTTATCGGCACACATGCCTTGATTGAAGAGAATGTCATATTCAACAACCTCGGTCTCGTGATCATTGATGAACAGCACCGGTTTGGCGTAGCACAGCGTGCAAGACTGTGGGAGAAGAGTTCTTTCCCACCCCATATTCTTGTCATGACTGCAACCCCAATTCCAAGAACACTGGCTATGACACTTTACGGCGATCTGGATGTCTCGGTCATTGATGAACTGCCGCCGGGAAGGGTTCCGGTAAAGACCATGCATTTTACAGATTCGGAAAGGAACAAGGTCTTCGGATTCATGAGAAAGCAAATAGATGAAGGAAGACAGATTTTCGTGGTATATCCTCTGATCCAGGAATCCGAAAAGATGGATTATAAAAACCTTGAGGATGGCTGGGACACCATATCGAGAGTATTTCCTGCCCCGAAATACTGCATCAGTATTGTTCATGGCAGAATGACACCTGCCGAAAAGGAGACATCAATGAGGCTGTTCAAGGAAGGGCATGCAAACATACTTGTGGCAACTACGGTGATTGAAGTAGGAGTCGATATTCCCAATGCCTCCGTCATGGTGATAGAAAGCGCAGAAAGGTTCGGACTTTCGCAGCTTCACCAGCTGAGGGGAAGGGTCGGAAGGGGAAGCGATCAGTCTTATTGTTTGCTAATGACTTCAGATAAGCTTTCGAAAGAAGCCGGTTCGAGAATTGAGGTAATGGTAAGGACATCCGACGGTTTTGAAATAGCCGAAACAGATCTCCGCCTCAGGGGGCCGGGAGACATTGAAGGCACTCTGCAGAGCGGAATACCGTTTGACCTTAAGATTGCAAGTCTTGGCAAGGACGGACAGATAATAGAACATGTCAGGAATATAGCTGACGGCATACTGGCAAAAGATCCACTGCTTGAAAATGAGGAGAATTTCGTGCTGAAATCAGAGCTTGGAAGGTTATTCAGCATAAAGCAGTCGTGGAGCAATATAAGTTAATTAGAATGATTATAAATAATTTCGCACCCGTTAAAACCTGATAAAAAACAGTTCAAATAAAGCAGGCTTTGGTAAATTTGACCTCTTCAAACCGGGCTGATGTTCAGATGATAGAATCGGGAAAAAAAAGAACTATACAGCATGACGGGACGGTAAGAGAAGCAGGCCCCGATTCTGTTGTTGTCAGTATTGTCTCATGTGCTGCATGTGCAGGCTGCCAGGCCCGGGGAATGTGCGGGATGACTGAAAGTGAGGAGAAGATCCTCGATATCATGGGAAAATACGATGTATCTCCCGGCGACAAGGTGACCGTTGAGATGAAGGAATCGGCAGGAATGAAAGCTGTCATTTTAAGCTACCTGGTACCTTTTCTTATTGTAATCGGAGGCCTTTTTATCCTTCAGCTGCTGGCAGTGGATGAACTTACGGCAGGTCTGATTTCAATCGCCCTTCTGGTTCCTTGGTTTCTGATCCTTTATCTGTTCCGGAAAAAGCTTGCCAGGAGTTTCACCTTTACTTTAAAAAAATAATCACCTGATGAGTCAGACAATTCTTATAACAATAATCAGTCTTAGCCTGCTGGCCTTTCTCTCGGCTGTCATCCTGT
The DNA here is from genome assembly GCA_964429295.1 of uncultured Rikenellaceae bacterium. Lineage (GTDB taxonomy): Bacteria > Bacteroidota > Bacteroidia > Bacteroidales > VadinHA17 > LD21. The sequence continues at coordinate 90,636 of CAYSBL010000003.1, read as the reverse complement.
ATTTTATCGCACAGAAGTTCAAGGTATATGAAGACCCCAGGATTGATGAGGTACAGGCTCTTTTACCTGCGGCCAACTGTGGCGGATGCGGTTTTGCCGGTTGCAGGAACCTTGCTGAAGCCATAGTTAAATCCGAAAGTTTTGAGGGGCTTAACTGTCCGGTTGGCGGAGCAGCCGTAATGGGAGACATTGCCGGACTTCTGGGAAGAACAGCTCCGGCTTCCGATCCTAAAGTTGCTGTGCTAAAATGCAACGGAGCTCCGGAACACCGTCCCCGCACTTCGGTTTACAACGGAGCTGCAGATTGCAGGATAGTTAACAGCCTTTACATCGGTGAAACAGATTGCGGCTACGGATGCCTCGGCTATGGCGATTGTGAGAAAGCCTGCACCTTTGATGCCCTTCACATAGATATCGTTACAGGACTTCCGGTCATTTCAGATGAAAAATGCACTTCCTGTGGCGCGTGTGTCAAGGCATGTCCCAGAAATCTGATTGAATTGCGCAAAAAGGCAAAGAAAGACAGGAAAATTTATGTCGCATGCTCAAACTGCGACAAGGGAGGTCCCGCAAGAAAAGCCTGCAGGGTGGCCTGTATAGGATGCGGTAAATGCCAGAAGGTTTGTACATTTGATGCAATTACACTGGAAAACAATCTTGCCTATATAGACGCAGCCAAATGCACATTCTGCAGGAAATGTGTTGAGGAGTGCCCCACAAATGCAATACTTGAGATCAACTTTCCGCCGAGAAAGCCGAAGGCAGAAGCTGAAGTCGAAGCAGTAAAGGCTTAGTAATGACAAATTAAACTGAATAACTGTGCTTAAAACATTCCCAACAGGAGGTGTTCATCCACCCGAGAACAAGCTGACAGCCGGTATTCCGATCGAGTATCTTCCGGTTCCCGGGAACATAATTATTCCTTTATCCCAGCATATTGGCGCTCCGGCTAATCCGATAGTTGCAAAGGGAGACAAAGTAAAAACCGGCCAACTGATCGCAGAAGGAAAAGGATTTGTATCAGCCAATGTTCATTCTTCAGTTTCAGGCAAGGTAAGTAAAGTAGACACTGCAGCCGATAGTTCAGGCCTGAAGCAAATGTCAGTTTACATTGATGTTGAAGGAGATGAGTGGATTGAAAACATTGACCGGACCAATGAAATCGTAAAAGACATAAAACTGTCACCTGAAGAGATTGTAAAAAAATGCTTTGAATCGGGTATTGTAGGTATGGGCGGCGCAACCTTTCCGTCTCACATCAAACTTAACGTTCCATCTGGAAAGAAGTGTGATGTACTGATAATAAACGGGGTGGAATGCGAACCATATCTCACTTCCGACCACAGGCTCATGCTTGAGAAGGGAGAAGAGATGCTGGTTGGCGTCAGCATTCTGATGAAAGCCCTTAAGGTTGAAAAAGCAATGATAGGAATTGAAAACAACAAGCCTGATGCAATCTCCCGTCTGACATCCCTTGCGGCAGGCTTTCCCGGCATGAGCGTTCACCCCCTGAAGGTCAAGTATCCCCAGGGTGCAGAAAAACAACTCATTAAGGCACTTATCAACCGCGAAGTCCCTTCAGGCAGACTTCCGATCGACGTAGGAGCGGTTGTTCACAATGCAGGGACTGCCTTTGCAGTTTATGAAGCAGTTCAGAAAAACAAGCCTCTTATTGAAAGGGTCGTCACCGTAACGGGGAAGTCCGTTGAAAAGCCTGGAAATTACATGGTCAGGATCGGTACCCCTATCTCAAGGGTTCTTGAAGCAGCCGGAGGGATTCCTGAAGGCACCGGCAAGATTATTAACGGAGGTCCAATGATGGGCAAAGCAGTGAGCAACACAGATGCGCCTGTGGTAAAGGGGATGTCGGGTATTGTTCTTATCCCTGTTTCGGAAGCTGTCAGGGAAACAATTAATCCATGTATCAGATGCGCTAAATGTGTTTCAGTCTGTCCGATTCACCTGGAACCTTACCTGCTTATGACGCTGGCTGAAAAGGGACTGTTTGAGCGTGCCGGAAAAGAAAGAATTACTGATTGCATGGAATGCGGCTCCTGCAGTTACACATGTCCGGCAGGAAGGCCGCTTCTTGATTACATAAGGCTTGGAAAATCGACTGTGATAAGACTGGCCCGCCAGAAGGTATTAAAATAAACGGAATTAATCTGAAAAATGACTAGTATGCTGAATGTAGCCCCGTCGCCACATGCCCATGGAAAGGAATCGACCAGGAAGCTGATGCTCAATGTCGTGATTGCCCTCATTCCTGCGTTCATTGTCTCTGTCTTCTACTTTGGCATCGGAGCAATAATAGTCACGGCCGCGTCGGTTCTGTCGTGCCTGCTGTTTGAATTTCTTATACAGAAATTCGTACTTAAGAAACCCATATCGATAACCGACGGTTCCGCTCTGGTGACAGGCGTGCTGCTTGCCTTCAACCTTCCGTCAAATATTCCTGTACTGATAGTTGTAATAGGAAGCTTCGTTTCTATAGTTATAGCCAAAATGACCTTTGGAGGACTGGGTAACAATCCGTTCAACCCGGCCCTGGTCGGAAGGGTCTTCATGCTTATTTCCTTTCCGGTGCAGATGACCACATGGCCTGTACCGAAAGGTCTTGGTACAGGTTACCTGGATGCCGTTACGGGGGCCACTCCACTTGCCATTCTTAAGGGAGGGCTTGCGAGGGGCCAGACTATGTCCGAGATAATGGGACAGCTCCCCACTCCTGCACAGATGTTCCTCGGAGACATAGGAGGATCGATGGGTGAAGTTGCCGCGATCGCCCTCCTTATAGGATTTGTATGGCTGCTGCTAAGGAAGGTTATCACATGGCATATCCCGGTTGCCGTTATCGGGAGCATAGCAATTTTTACGGGCATCCTCTGGCTGGCTAATCCTGAGAAGAATGCTGATCCCATGTTCCATATCCTGGCTGGCGGTGTGCTTCTCGGGGCTATATACATGGCCACGGATTATGTAACATCGCCCATGGTTCCCAAGGCGATGCTCATATATGGTTGCGGGATAGGCATAATAACGGTTGTCATAAGGGTATACGGGGCATATCCCGAAGGTGTTTCGTTTGCTATATTAATCATGAATGCATTCGTCCCGCTTATGAATGCTTACATAAAACCCGGTAGATTTGGGGAGGAGGTTAAAAATGGCTAAGACTGAATCGACATTCAGGAACATGGCGCTTTCGCTTACGCTTATTGCACTGGTATCATCAGCGCTGCTGGGATTTGTTTATGAAGTTACAAAGGAACCCATTGCACTGTCAAACCTTAACAAGAAACTGGACGCGATCAAGCAGGTTGTTCCTGAATTCAATAATAATCCAAACGATGAGATGTTCCTTCTTCCCACCGGTGAAGGCGACAGCCTCGAAATATATCCGGCTAAAAAGGACGATGTAATCATAGGCTACGCGGTAAACACTTACACCAACAGCGGTTTCAGCGGCAACATAAAACTCATGGCCGGCTTCAAACCCGATGGTTCAATCCTGAATATCTCTGTCCTTGAACACAAGGAAACCCCCGGCCTTGGCACAAAAATGGCTGATCCGGAATTTAAGGATCAGTTCAATGACAAGAACCCGGCGGAATTTGAGCTCAGGGTCAAAAAGGACGGAGGGCCTGTCGATGCAATCACTGCGGCCACAATAAGTTCAAGGGCATTTTGCGATGCAGTTCAGAGAGCGTACAACACTCTTCAGAAAGGAGGAATAAAATGAATCAGCTTCAGAATTTTACAAAAGGACTCCTGAGGGAGAATCCGATACTGGTAATGGTCCTTGGAACCTGTCCCACACTCGCTACCACATCCTCTTCCGTGAACGGACTGGGTATGGGACTTGCAACCACATTCGTACTCATTGGATCAAATGTGGTTATTTCAATGCTTTCAAAACTTATCCCCGACAAGGTAAGGATTCCTGCCTTCATAGTTGTCATAGCTTCTTTTGTAACGGTAGTCGACCTGGTAATGCAGGCCTATGTACCGGATCTATACAAAACCCTCGGGATATTCATTCCCCTTATAGTGGTAAACTGCATTGTGCTTGGCCGGGCCGAAGCATTCGCAAGCAAGAACACAGTCTGGTCATCGTTCATTGACGGATTGGGGATGGGGCTTGGCTTTACCCTTGCTCTCGGATTACTTGGAGCCTTCCGGGAAATTCTTGGAAGCGGGGCAATTTTCGGATATAAATTCATTCAGGGCGACGGCATCCTGGTTTTCATTCTTGCTCCCGGTGCATTTATAGCCCTCGGATACATGATTGCACTTGTAAATAAGATCAAGCAGAATTAATAACAAAAACAATGGAATATATCCTGATAATAATTTCAGCTTTACTTGTAAACAATATTGTTCTGGCCCAGTTCCTGGGAGTGTGTCCGTTCCTTGGAGTGTCGACCAAAGTTAATACCTCGCTTGGCATGTCGGCAGCCGTGACTTTCGTTATGGTGCTCGCTACAATTGTCACTTACCTTATTCAGGTATATGTACTTGACAGACTGGGTATAGCCTTTATGCAGACGATTACCTTTATTCTGGTCATTGCGGCCCTTGTTCAGATGGTTGAGATAGTCCTCAAGAAGATCAGCCAGCCGCTTTACCAGGCCCTGGGTATTTTTCTGCCCCTTATTACCACAAACTGTGCTGTTCTCGGAGTGGCAATCCTGGTGATCAAAAAGGATTACAATCTGATTGAGGGGGTTGTTTATTCAGCAGCCACTGCACTAGGTTTCGGGCTTGCATTAATCCTGTTGGCCGGACTGAGGGAACAATTTGAACTTGTGGATATCCCCAGGGTAATGAAAGGTGTTCCCATCTCACTGGTTGCTGCAGGAATTCTTGCCCTGGCTTTCATGGGATTTACAGGGATTGTTTGATAAACCCTCAGAAGGATGCGCATGGATAATACTTTTAAAAGAAAAGCACGAAAACCTGTTAATAACAGGAATTACTAAATTCTATAATTACCGGTGAATGCTCATATCAGAATACTACAGCATACTTGGCATCCCGCTGAATTCCTCCCTTGAAGACATCAAGAAGGCTTACAGGAAAAAGGCCCGTTTGTACCATCCCGACATAAACCGGACTCCGGGGGCAAAGGAAAAGTTCATTGAAGCGACAGAAGCCTATGATTTCCTGATGACTCACCACGAAAAGGGCCAGCTTAATGATGAGGACTATTTCAGGATAGTTGAAGAATGGAGAAAATACAGGCAGGACAGATCACGCCAGCGTGCACAATATTACGCAAGAAGTTCATTCAACCAGTTCAAGAACAGCAAATATTACAAATCGACCAGGATATTCAATATCACCTCTGCCATTTTTGCATTTGCCGTTTCGATGACCATTTTCATTTTCGCGATCCTGGGGTATGTCATGCGGCTCAGGGACCCGATACCCGGGACCGAGAAAACCACCGTGCTCTCGTTCATCGTCCTGTTGACGCTGAGCCTTATTTTGTTAACGGTATCTGTATTCTATCTGAAGACTTACATTGATGCCAACCGGAAACAGAAAAGAAGAAATTAATAGTAACCCGGCGGCACAATTTTTGATCTTTTAATGTCACAAAACGTCATTCAGTAACGTTTAATACAAGAGGTTCCCTTTTTTAAGAGAGGCAGCGCGGAACCGAACGACGAGACATTTTCAATCAAATACTGTTGATTATGAAGACATTCGTTAGAATCACATCTCAGACTTTCCTCGTTATCACAATTCTGATCATGTTGTCGTGTAGCAAGAAAGAGGATGATCCGGTCACCGATCCTGTTCCCATTAATCTGACTGAAGCTCAGACTGTGATCATAGAATCAGGTAATGAGTTCGCCTTTGACATCTTCGGCAAGGTTGCCGGGAATGCTGAGCCCGGTCAGAACGTAATGATATCTCCCCTGAGCATTTCTTATGCCCTTTCAATGACTCTGAACGGTGCAGAAGGAGGAACACGGGATGCTATGATGGAAACGCTCAGGATCAGCGGTATTGACATGGAAACACTGAACAAGTCGTACAAGACTTTGACAGAAGCCCTTCTGAATATCGATAAGAAGATACTGATTTCTATTGCCAATTCAGTCTGGACAGAGGACAATTTTGATGTAAAAAAAGCCTTCATCGACATCCTTACCAGTTACTATGATGCTGAATCGAAGCCGTTTGACATTGATGATCCTTCAGCACCGGGGCTTATGAACAAATGGATCGAGGATAAAACCAACGGACTGATAAGGGAAATGATAAGTGAACTGCCGGATAATACGGTAATGCTGCTGATCAATGCAATCTACTTCAAGGGACAATGGAAACTTCAGTTTGACAAGTCCTTAACTATAGATGAAGCTTTTTTCATAAGCGGAAACTCGCAGGTGACGGTACCTATGATGAAAAAAAAGAAGGAATATAAGGTTTTTGAAGGAAACGGCTTCAAAATTGCCGAATTCCCATATGGACAGGGTAACTATGTAATGGATGTTATTCTTCCCGACGAAAAGCAAGGATTAAACAGCACTCTTACGCTCATAAACAGCCGGGATTATGAGCTTTGGGTTAATCAGATGACTGAACGGGAGATTGAAGTATCCTTTCCAAGGTTCAAATATGGATTCAAGAGAACCCTAAAGGACATACTCTCGGATATGGGAATGGGAATAGCATTCACTGACAATGCGGATTTTTCAAATATTTCTGAACAATACGATCTTTTGCTGACCGATGTTGCCCATCAGACCTTCATTGAAACAAATGAAGAAGGTACCGAGGCGGCTGCAGCAACAGTCGTGACCGTAGGAGTTACCTCAATGCCCCCTCCCCCGCTTGAGTTCAGGATGGATCATCCATTTCTGTACATAATAAGGGAAACATCCACCAATGCGATCCTGTTCATGGGAAGGGTAAGTAATCCCTCGGTCAATTGAATTTCTGCCAGAACCCTGACAATAGTATCTGACCGGAAATCAGGCGGTCCTTATGAAATTAAAGGGAATTTTAAGTACTGATGAAAAGTACTCTCCCCTTTCATAAATATCCTCATCGCCCTCTTCATAGTACCAGTTAACGATTAACTTCCTGTTAAGCAGCCTGACCCGGGATATTTTCTGAAACAGATGTATCATGAATTTTGCGCTGGCGCTGTTGAAATATTCCAGGTTCATGTCGATACATGTAACATCTGCGGGATCAAGAACATAATTATTAATCCAATCTTCAACAGGCCTGAAGAAATCGAGTGTGTTTTCATGAATTGACCGTCCTTTGATCCTGATCATCCCTCCGGGGCTCAACAGTATCTCAGGAGAACTTTTTGTTGCTGCTATCCTCAATTCGTTCATTCCTGTATCTTATCAGAATCGGGCGGAAGGTCAATCTCAACTGAACCGTAAAAATGCCGGATCATTGAAATTGTCAACTGAGATTCCCCGCCTCTTCAGTTCAATTTCATGAATCATATCCACTATTGTGGAATTAACGGGAACATTAACGCCATATTGTTGAGCGTTCCTGACAATGTAGCCATTGAAGAAATCAACTTCTGTTTTCCTTCCGCGTTCAAGCGACTGAAGGCTTGAGGATTTTAAGCGTCTGTATTTAAATCCTATAAATCTGATCATAAGGTGGCGTTTCAGATCTGCCAGGAAACCGCTCCCTCCAATGAATTTTTTAAAATCCAGTTTCCCGCCGAATACTTCGATACGGATTCCCATCCTGTCGGAAACCTCAACTGCCTCTTTGATAATCTCAATAAAAATATTTCTGATTTTCCTGATCCCCAGCATTTTTCCCAGATACAACCCGCATATGGCACCCAGTGAGGTAATGCATGAATTTATTATCAGTTTGGAATAAAGATGTCCCATGATATTACCGGTGGTACGTGCCGGGACGATTACTGAAAGTGCTTCAGCAACGGCTTCAAGGAATTCGTCAGGCTCCCTTTTGGGATATCCGATAATAAAATCGCCTGATGATGTCATTTCTAGTTCCTGAACGGAGTGCATGGTTGCCCCCCAGCCGGTAACACATCCTATTACTTTATCAGCGCCGACAACTGATGCAAGTTCGTCCTCGCAGATCCCGTTTTGCATTGACACAAAATACCCGCCTTCCTTGAGAAAAGGTATTAGAGTTGTGGCTGATTCTGCCATTTCTGTGGCTTTTGTAGCATGAAGGATCACATCCTTTTTGCCTTTTATCTGCCTGACTGAAGAAAAAGTCTGAATCCTGACTGAAAAACTGCCGCAGACACCACTGACATTCAATCCGCTATCAGTTATTACTTCGGCTTGTTTTTCGTCCCTGCACAAAAGGTCGACATCGAAACCGTTCTTACTGAGGATTGCAGCGGTGATCCCGCCTATTGCTCCGGCTCCGACTACCAGGAAGGAAAGATTTGTACTTTGCATATGAAAGGTATTTAGTGTCAGTATCTTGCCTGTGGTGCAGTATCCTGACCTGTGAATTCTCCCCTGAGATATTTATAATATCCTGATATTCCTATCATGGCAGCATTGTCGGTTGTATATGAAAACGGGGGAATAAACAGGTTCCAGCCTCTTCGTCCGGCCTCCCTGGAAAGTCCGCTTCTGAGTCCGGAATTGGCCGATACACCTCCGGCAATACCTATTTCTTTTATTCCGGTCAGTTGTGAAGCCTTGATCAGTTTAGAGATCAGCATACTTACGATGGTATCCTGCAGGGAAGCGCAGAGATCCGCCCTGTTTTTTTCAATAAATTGGGGATCGTCCTTTAATTTGTCGCGCAAAAAGTAAAGAAAGCTTGTTTTCAGTCCGCTGAAGCTGAAATCGAGGTCCTTCACCTTTGGTTTCGCGAACGAAAAAGCCTTCTTGTTACCCTGCGAAGCCAGCTTGTCAATCATAGGACCGGCAGGATACGGAAGGTCCATCAGTTTTCCGCATTTGTCGAAAGCTTCTCCGGCAGCATCGTCGATGGTATTCCCGATTATCTCCATATCCAGATGGCTTTTCATCACTATCAGTCTGGTATGTCCGCCTGAAACAAGAAGGCAGAGGAAAGGGAATTCCGGCAATCTTGCCTTACCGTCCTTCTCAAGAATGAAATGTACAAGTACATGTGCCTGAAGATGATTGACATCGATAAGCGGGATATTCCTTGCAAGCGCGAATCCCTTGGCGAATGAGGTCCCCACCAGAAGAGAACCTAGCAATCCGGGCCCCCGGGTAAAAGCAACGGCATTTATTTCGGCAGCATCAACTCCTGCTCTCCTGAGTGCCTGGTCGACCACTGGCACAATATTTGCCTGATGAGCCCTGGAAGCAAGCTCGGGAACAACACCTCCGTACGACATGTGAATGTCCTGACCTGCTATAAGGTTCGATAGTATGAAGCCATCTCTTATGACAGCCGCTGAGGTGTCATCGCAGGATGATTCTATCGCAAGTATTGTGACCGCCATGCTTCCTTTGATTTTCCGTATATTTTAGGTTATTTTGAATCCCGAACGCTCAGGCATTTTTAATGCTCAAAAGTATTAAAAAATCATTTAAGTATCTTATGATACTGGTTGGCATCCTGCTCCTGGTGCCGACACTGGCTTCCATTGTGCTCAGGATACCCGAGGTGCAGACGTTTATGGTGAACAGGATCACCGGTCACTTTTCGGAAAGGATCAAATCGACGATCTCTGTCGGGAGGGTTGAGTACACCTTCTTTAACAAGCTGGTCTTAAGCGATCTCCTCATCAAGGATCAGAACAGCGATACCCTGCTGTGGTCTTCCAGGATATCAGCCGGTATTCTCAGGCTCGACCTTGCCGGCAATAATATCCGTCTTGGTCATGTCGATATTGACAGACCGGTAATTGCATTCATTACCGACACCACGGGCTTGATGAACCTTACCTGGTATCTCAACATGTTTAAGAATACTGAAGATACCGTGAAGAAAGGCGGCACCAGATTTATTGTTAATAAAATAACAATACAGGACGGCAGATTTGCATTGCTCAACAGAAACCGCCCTGCCGGAAAAGCCCTGGTCGATTTCAACAATCTGCGTCTTTCAGGGATAACCGGAGACCTGAAGGACTTCAGGATCCGTGGCGACTCTACAGTACTCGATATCAACGACATACGCTTTGAGGAGTCGAAAGGATTTCTTGTAAGAAGTATGAACAGCAATCTGACCCTCGCAGGGAAGGACATTTTATTCAGGGATCTCTTCCTTTATCTTGACAGTTCAATCATCAATGCCGGCCAGGTTCTCATCTCGGGTGATGAATCGGAAGGATTCAGTAACTTCACTGAGAATGTCATGCTTGACATCAGGCTTGACAAGTCGCTCATCAGCGCATCGGATCTGAGGTATTTTCTTACGGCAGCCGGTGGACTCAATGAAGCGGTAGAACTTTCGGGAAGGATATCAGGGACTGTATCAGATCTGAACGGGCGGAGGATAACAGCATCTTTCAGGGACTATACTGAGCTTGAATGTGATTTTGACATGTCGGGTCTTCCGGATCTCAAGGACACCTTCATTCATATAAGCATTGATAACCTGAGGACGAATGCATCGGATATTGAACTGATCCGCCGAAACGGCAATTACCTGAATCTGCCTGATGTTATGGAGAAGCTTGGTAACATAGTCTTCGAAGGTAACTTCACCGGCTTCACCACTGATTTCGTCACTTACGGCAGGATAGAAACTGATGCCGGAACCCTGAAAACAGATATCTCCTTCAGACCTGAGGGCAGGGGAAATTTCAGGATCAGGGGCCTAGTGAGGGGTGTCAATGTCGACCTGGGCCTTCTGACAGATAACAGAGAGATGCTGGGGAAGCTGACCATGGAAACGGATGTTGATGGTTTTGCAACCTCCTCGACTAACATATCCGGAAACCTTACAGGAAAGATCGACAGTGTCGAAGTCAACAAATATGTTTACAGGAATGTTACCCTGAATGGCATTTTCACTGAAAAAACATGGGACGGAAGCATAAAGATCTCCGACCGGAACATAAGAATGGACATGCTGGGAATGCTCGATTTCAGTGATGAACTGCCGGAATTCGATTTCACCCTGAACCTTGCCGAATCGAACCTTCACAGGCTGAATTTTGACAGGAGCGACACCACATCAAGGCTCTCAATGCTGGCAACTGCAAATTTCAGGGGAAACAACATCGACAACCTTTTCGGAGAGATCAGGCTTCTTAACTCAACAATAAGAAAATACGGCAACAGGCTCGACCTTTATGACTTTACCCTGAAGGCATTCAATGAAGGAGGGAAGCCCGCCCTTTCGGTAAAAACAGATTTTGTTGATGCCGATCTCAGAGGTTACTATAAATTCGGTGAGATAGGTCTTGTTCTGAAATCAGCCCTTGCTGCCCTAATGCCTGCGAAGTTCATGAAGCCCGGTCTTCCCGGAGACCTTTCTTCCAATGAATTCACATTCAGCATCAACACAAAAAATACCGACAAACTCAATGATTTCTTCAGGACAGGCCTTCTTCTTTCAGAAAAAAGCCGTCTGAACGGATCATTCTTCAGGGACAGCCTGATAGTTCTGAATGCCGATGCCCGGAAACTGGTTTACAGGAACAACACCTTCAATAATTTTTCGCTGAAAGCCCGGTATTCGGGATCAGAATTCATGGCCGACCTCAGAAGCGCCTCACTTCTCGTTCTGGGAAGAGCAGACCTGAAGGAATTCAGGGCTGGATTCGAAGCCGGATCGGACAAAATGAGTTTCGATCTTGACTGGATCGACAGGAAAAATGAAACAAGCAGAGGGGCCTTTGTTTCCCGTGGATCCTTCATCCCAAGGGAAGACGGCAGGACCGGATCATATCTCCTTATCGACATTGATTCTACCGACATAATCACAAAAAAAAATACCTGGACAATAAGAAGGTCATCCATACTTGTTGATTCCGGGTCGACAAAGATCAACCGCTTCATTGTTTCCAGCGGGGTGCATTCCTGGTTCGCCGACGGGACTGTTTCCTCCAACGCGGGTGATACCCTTAAGCTGTTTGTTAACGGAATTGACCTGAGTCCCCTCAACACTAAGCCAGACCGGGAAGCTGACAATGGGACCGATCCTTTGGAATTAAACATAAAGGGCATTGTTAACGGAAGTATCGTGTTATCCAGCGCCCTGAAGAATCCTCTCATACAAAGCGACATCAGCATTAACGATTTTTCAATACTCAGCGGCGATTATGGGGACGTGTCGGTCAGATCGCAATGGAATTCAAGGAGAAAGGTTGCCGATCTCAGTGCGAGGAATAACCTGAACGGCAAAAGGAATTTTGATGTCTCGGGCATTTACGATCCAGGGAACAAGCAATTCCGGATTGAGGGAATAGCAGCAAACCTGCCGGTGGATGCACTTAATCCCCTGCTTGGCTTTTTTGCCTCCGATATCAGGGGCACCGTTTCTGGAAAGGTTAAAGTAAGCGGAATCCCAGGAGAGTTGTATCTGACAGGTTCACTCATGCCTGAAAACACATCACTTAAGATCGATTATCTTCAGACCAGGTATTCAATCAACGATTCCATACGGTTCGACAGGCGCGGAATAAGGTTCAGGAACACCAGCATAACCGATGAGGAAGGTAACAACGCAATATTAACGGGAGCGGTCTTTCACAATTCGTTCAAGGATTTCAGAGTCGATCTGACCATCAACATGGACAGGAATGACTGTCTTGTGCTCAACACCAGGCAGGGCGACAACGAGCTCTTCTACGGAACGGCCTATGTTTCGGGCGTAACGACTATCAGAAGCGGCCCCAACTCGCTTTCGTTTGATATTTCAGCAAAAACAGGAAAAGGCACCAGCTTCTTTATCCCTCTGAATTCCGGACTGTCTGTTTCAGAATCATCATTTGTTACCTTCATAAATCACGATTCGGCAATGATGGCGAAGGCAAGAAGCCTCCAGGATGCCACACAGAAACCCAGGGAATCGTCGCTGGAGCTCACTTTTGATCTTGACGTCACTCCTGATGCCGAAGTACAGCTGCTCATTGATCCCAAAGCAGGAGACGTTATCAGGGGTAAGGGTGCCGGGAAGCTCAATATCAGCCTGAACAAAAATGGCGATTTCAGAATATTCGGCGATTATACAATTGAGGAAGGCGATTATCTTTTCACCCTGAAGAACATTCTAAACAAGAAATTTGAGGTTGAAAAAGGGGGGAAAATAACCTTCAGCGGCGACATAGAGAACTCCGAGATCGATCTTACAGCAAAATACAGGAACATAAAGACTTCCCTGTCGCCCATCCTTTTTCCGATACTGCAGGATCCGAAGTATGAAGCCAGGATCCCTGTTGAACCCCAGCTGAATCTGTCGGGGAACCTGTTCAACCCTGTTGTCGGATTTAATATTTATCTTCCAAATGCCGATGAAGAGACCAGAACCTATCTGAGGAATGCAATAACAACCGAAGAGGAAAAGAGCAAGCAGTTCATTTATCTCCTTGTCATGAACAGTTTTTATGCAGACCCGGCCTATCGTGCATCATCAGGAGCTACCGGCGCAGGAACTTCGGCAATGGCCGTGACCACAACGGAAATGCTTTCGAACCAGCTTAGCAACTGGCTTTCACAGATAAGCAACGACTTCGATATCGGCTTCCTGTATACGCCCGGGACGAAGGATCTGAGCTCCCAGCAGCTCCAGGTAGCTCTGTCGACCCAGCTTCTCAACGACAGGGTAACGATAAACGGGAACTTCGATGTGACCGGTACCGAAACAGAAGAGACACCGCTTATCGGGGATTTCGATATTGAGTACAGGCTTACAGAGAAACTAAGGTTCAAGGTTTTCAACCGGTATAACAATCCCTACACAGGAAAAGGAGCTCCCTACACACAGGGTCTTGGATTTTCCCTCAGACAGGATTTCAACAAATTTGGAGATATCTTCAGAAAAAAGCCTCCGGCTGAGTTCAGGAAAGAAGAGGATGTCACAATCGATGAATAAGAGTTGATAATTATTACAATAATGTTATTAACACACAATAATAGACTATGCCCGTTTCCCGTTTTTTAATATATTCGTTCGCATAATTGACAACCGATAATATAATTAATTCATTTATAATAAATTAACAAAAAGGGGAAATATGGGATTCTTACAATTACTCATGCAGGAAGGACAGGAAACCGCGGCTATGGCAGCTCAGAAACTGACTCTCCTGGATTTTGCTATGAAGGGAGGATGGGTTATGATCCCGATCTTTCTGTTGTTTCTGGTCGCTACTTACATTTTCATCGAAAGGATCTATGTTATAAAGAGGGCATCGAGACAGGATACCAATTTCATGAACAGGATCAAGGACTATATACATGACGGTAAGATAGATGCGGCTATGGCCCTGTGCAAATCGACCGATTCGCCGTCGGCCCGCATGATTGAGAAAGGAATAAGCAGGCTTGGCAGGCCTCTTCACGATATATCTACAGCTATCGAGAATGTTGGCAAGCTTGAAATCTCAAAGCTTGAGAGAGGCTTCCCCACCCTGGCTACCATAGCAGGGGCAGAACCAATGCTTGGGTTCCTTGGAACAGTTATCGGAATGGTTAAATCATTCTACAACATGGAACAGGCCGGAAACAACATTGATGTTTCCATGATGTCGGGAGGTATTTACACGGCTCTTATTACAACTGTTGCAGGTCTGATCGTAGGCATCCTCGGATATTTTGCCTACAACACACTGGTGGTAAGGACGGAAAAGGTGGTTTTCAGTCTGGAGGCCACGATGACTGAGTTTCTTGATATTCTGAATGAACCTCTGAAAACGGGTCGCTGATATGGCTTTATCCCAAAGAAATAAGATCAGTGTCAGCTTCAGCTCGACGGGTATGACGGACGTTGTTTTCAACCTTCTCATATTTTTCATGCTTACCTCAACACTTGTGCATCCCACAGCTGTGAAGCTGCTCTTGCCGAAAGGAAGCACACAGACCTCGGCAAAACCGCAGACAACTATTTCAATAACTGCTGACCAGAAGTATTTTCTTGAACAGCAGCCCGTGACGCTCGAGACGCTGGAAGCGCTCCTGAAGGAAAAACTCGGAGCAAATCCGGAGACATATATTTCGCTTCATGCGGATAAAAACGTACCTTTCGAAACGGTTGTGGCAGTACTTAATATTGCCCAGGCAAATAATTACAAACTGATAATTGCAACCTCACCCAAATAACAGCTTAAGGAATATTCCCAGCGAAAGAACGAAGGGAATAATAGGCACAGCGCTGACAGCCCTGATTACGATGGTGTTGCTGATCATAGTTGCTTTCACCGCTCCGGAACCTCCTGAGACTGAAGAAGGAATACTGGTTAATTTCGGTTTCGATGAGACAGGACTTGGAATGATTGAACCTTCTGCTCCGCCGGTTGAGGCTGAGCCCGCCTCACCTCCTCCGGTTGCACAAAATACTCAGACTGAAGAATCGATACTTACCCAGAATAATGAGGAAGCCCCGGAAGTTAAGAAAGTGGATCCCGAAGCAGAAAGAAAAAGGCTCGAAAAGATAGAAGCCGACAGAAAACTAAGGGAGCAGATGGAGGCCGAGAGAAAGAGAAAGGAAGCCGAGGAAGCCGAAAGGAAAAGGATTGAGGCTGAAAAACAAAGGGAAGCCGATATCAGGAACAAAACCCGTGATGCCCTTGCAGGTTCAAAGAATGCGGGAACAACAAGCACCAGCGAAGGAGTGGCAGGCGGAACAGGCAATCAGGGAGTTCCGACTGGATCTGTCGACTCACAGAACAGGGGTGATGGCAGCGGACAGGGAAACCAGGGTATCTCTTACGATCTGGGGGACAGGGGCGCTCAGTCTCTTCCAAAACCAAACTATGACTATCAGGAAGGTGGTAAGGTTGTGGTGGAAGTCAGTGTCGACAGGTCAGGAAAAGTGATACAGGCAAATCCGGGGGCAAAAGGATCCACCACCCTCAACGCTGATCTTCTCAGGGTTGCAAAGGAGGCAGCGCTCAAGGCCAGGTTCGAACCCAAGGCCGACGCTCCTGCTGTTCAGAAGGGAACAATAACCTATAACTTTGTACTGAGATAGTCAGCTAAAAAGAGGGAACGGTTTCATAAGATCTTTCACCTTTACGCCGGCTTTTCTGATTACACTTTCATCATCAATATGGGAAAGGACTTCATCTATAAGGTCTGCAATCACTCCCATATGTTCTTCCTTCATTCCCCTTGTTGTTATTGCGGGTGTGCCAATCCTGAGTCCGGATGTAAGGAAAGGTGATCTGGAATCGAAGGGAACCATGTTTTTATTTACTGTTATATGTGACAGAACGAGGGTATTTTCAGCCTTCTTGCCCGAAAGTTCCGGGAATTTGGTCCTAAGATCAATAAGGAGAAGATGGTTGTCGGTGCCGTCTGATATTACCTTGTATCCCAGTGCTACAAAAGCTTCAGCCAACACGGCGGCATTCTTTTTAACCTGAGCCTGATATCTCGCGAAGTCAGGTTCAAGAGCTTCACCGAAAGCAACTGCCTTGGAGGCAATAACATGTTCGAGAGGGCCGCCCTGAACTCCCGGGAAAACGGCTGAGTTCAGAAGTGACGACATCATCCTGACCTCACCCTTGGGTGTCGTAATACCCCATGGATTGACGAAATCCTTTCCCATGAGTATTATTCCTCCCCTGGGTCCCCTCAGTGTTTTGTGGGTTGTTGAAGTAACTATATGGGCATAATTCAGAGGATTCTTCAGCAATCCTGCAGCAATTAATCCTGCTGGATGGGCCATATCCACAACAAGCATAGCGCCGACAGCATCTGCAATCTTCCTCATGCGCTCATAATCCCATTCACGTGAATAGGCTGAAGCTCCCCCTATTATCATTCTGGGCTTTTCCTTCAGGGCAAGCTCTTCCATCATATCATAATCAACCAGACCATCCTCTTCCTTCACGCTGTAGGCTACCGGTCTATACAGTATCCCTGATGAATTCACCGGGGATCCATGAGAAAGATGTCCCCCGTGAGCCAGATTCAGACCCATGAATGTATCACCCGGCTTCATTACAGTAAAGAAAACAGCCATATTGGCCTGCGCACCTGAATGAGGCTGGACGTTCGCATATTCGGCTCCGAAAAGCTTCTTAAGCCTGTCGATGGCAATCTGTTCGGTTTGGTCCACTATCTCGCAACCTCCATAATACCTGTTACCTGGGTAACCCTCAGCATATTTGTTTGTAAGGACCGATCCCATGGCTTCGAGTACCTGGGGGCTGACAAAGTTTTCAGAAGCTATCAGTTCAATGCCATCCAGCTGCCGCTGAAGTTCTTTCCCGATAAGATCGAATATCAATGTGTCTCTCATATTCAAAGGATTTCTGGTATGTTATGAAATGGATAAAATTTCAGGTCCGAGGGCCGCCGGCAAAACCATGACCCGCTACCATCGGCAAATATAATGGAAATAGGGTACAGGGGAAATGAAAATAGATCAAAATAATTCCTTCCGGAATTAAATGCTGAAATAAACGGGATGCTGATCTACTCCTCGGAAACCTGGACGAGCAGATCGCGGTAAGTACCGAATACCCTTGATTTGGAAAGGAAACCCACATAATATCCCTTGTCAAGAACCGGCAGGTTCCAGGCATCCGTTTTGGTAAATGCTTCCATCACCGCTTCTACTTTCTCACCTAAATCAAGGTATGTGGGAGGAATAGTCATCAGATCCTTTACAAATACCGTCCGGTAGAGTTCGCTGTTGAACATTATCTCACGCACGTCATCGAGATAGACCACTCCCTGCAATATATTATATTCATCGACAACAGGAAAAATATTCCTTGTCGATTTTGAAATCGTCTTGACAAGTTCCCCAAGGTTATCGGATGCACGGACAGTTATCAGGTCCCTTTCGATTTCCTTCTTCCAGTCCATCATCGTCAGGACTGCCTTATCCTTGTCGTGGGTTATCAGTTCACCTTTTTCAGCAAGTTGGACGTGGTAAATAGAGTGCCGTTCAAAACCCTTTATGGTCATATAGGCAGTGGTTGATGTAATGATCAGAGGGATAAGCAATGAATAGCCGCCTGTAATTTCAGCAATAAGGAATATTGCAGTAAGGGGTGCGTGCATTACTGCTGCCATTGTCCCTGCCATTCCGACCAGCACAAACCGGTTATCGGGAAGATCGAGAAGGGCAAACCTGTTCAGCAGGCTCGATGTCAGAAATCCTGTCATCCCTCCCAGGAACAGTGTAGGCGCAAATATCCCGCCAACACCTCCCGCGCCGGTTGTGGAGCTGCTGACTATAACTTTCAGAAAGATAAGGCAGAAGAAAAAAAGTGAAAACACAAGGTATCCGCTTCCCAGCCTTGAAAACACCGAACTCTGGAACAATGACCGGGACTCTCCCTCCAGCAGGGCCATAATTGCATCATAACCTTCACCATAGAAAGCAGGAAAAAGAAAAACAAGAAATCCTACAACAATCCCTCCGGCCAGAAGCCTGACATACATATTTTTTATCTTCTTGTAGCCTGATTCAATGAACAGGGTAAGCCTGGTAAAATAAACAGAAACAAGCCCGGTTATTCCGCCAAGCAAAAGGTACCATGGGATGTTGCTTATATTGAACGAACCTGTTATCGTGAACGAAAGGAGAACGTCATCACCCATAAGGAAATAAGCAACGCTGGCTGCCGTCACCGAGGATATCAGCAACGGCACGATCGACGACATTGTAAGGTCAAGAAGGAGAACCTCAAGTGTAAAAACTATCCCGGCTATGGGAGCTTTGAATATTCCTGAAACCGCACCGGCTGCTCCGCATCCTATCAGAAGAGTTACATACCGGTAATTCAGGCCGAAATACCTTCCTATTGTTGAACCTATTGAAGATCCTGTAAGGACTATCGGGGCTTCTGCACCCACCGAGCCCCCGAAACCTATAGTGACTGTTGTTGCCAGAAGGGAGGTCCAGTTATTGTGGCTGTTTATCCTGCTTTTCTTTCGGGATATTGCATGAAGTACCCTGCTTACTCCGTGTTCAATATTATCCCTTACAAGGTACCTGACAAACAAAGCTGTCAGAAGTATTCCAAGGACAGGAAAAATAAGATAAAGATAGCTACCCGATTCAGGGGTAATTCCATCGGTAAGTATCCTTCGTGTGTAATGGATGGCATTCTTGAGGACTGCTGCAGCAAGCGAGCTGATTAATCCCACCGCGAGGCTTAGTATGTATATAAGCCTCGTCTGGTCAATCTCTCCTGGCTTTTTTAAGAAGAATTTTCTTAAGGATCTCAATACCGGCATAGCTCTGCAAAGATAGAAACATTAATAAAGTGTCTCTGTTTTTTGATTAAGTTTGTCTTTTTCCAAAAAACCCTTCGATGGTAGATTTCAGAAGTTACAGGCTGGAAAACGGATTAAGGCTGATAGTGCATGAGGACCGCTCTACACCCCTTGTCGCCATGAATATTCTCTACGATGCCGGCTCGAGGGATGAAGATCCGGCCCTCACCGGAATGGCACATCTTGTAGAGCATCTTATGTATTGTGGAACCGGGAATATCCCTGAATATGATCTTCCCCTGCAGCTTGCCGGAGGAGAAAACAATGCATTCACCAGTAACGACATAACCAACTATTACATAACCCTCCCGTCGGCTAATGTGGAAACCGCTTTCTGGCTTGAATCAGACAGGATGCTGGCTCCCGGATTCACTGACCGGAAACTGGAAATACAGAAAAGTGTTGTAATTGAAGAATTCAGGCAAAGGTATCTTAATCAGCCTTACGGTGATGCCATGCTCCTGCTCAGACCGCTGGCGTATAAGATTCATCCATACCGCTGGCCAACAATCGGTATTGAACCTGCACATATTGAGAGAACAGGTCTTGAAGATGTCCGGCGATTCTTCGGCCGGCATTACAATCCGGGAAAGGCAATTTTAACTCTTTCAGGCAACATCACTCCCGCCAGGGCATACGAGCTGGCACTGAAGTGGTTTGGATCCATTCCTGCTGGTGAACAGCATGCCAGAAACCTGCCTCCCGAGCAGGAACAGAAAGAGGAAAGACGGCTGACGGCTGAAAGGGACCTGCCTGCCGACGCGCTTTACAAGGCTTGGCATATGGGACCGCGCTCAGGCCCTGATTTTCATACCATGGATGTGATCACCGATCTTCTTGCAGGCGGCGAATCAGGCCGGCTTTACAACAAACTTGTAAGAGACCTTAACCTTTTCAGCGAGATAAATGCATTTATCACCTCCGACCTGGATCCCGGTCTTGTGATCATTACCGGTAAAATCATGAAAGGAGTTGACATTGATAAAGCCGAAAAGGCAGTCGATCAGGTTATTCAGGACTTAATGGAGACATATCCTTCTGACTATGAGCTGGACAAAGTCAGGAACAGGTACGAATCATCATCTGTGCTTTCAAATACCAGCATCCTGAACAAGGCACTCAGTCTGTCGTTTTTTGAATTGCTGGGAGATGCTTCCGCAATAAACTTCGAAGTGGAAGCATACAGGGCAGTCAGCAAATCAATGATAAGAGATGCAGCAAACAGGTATCTGAATCCGGCGAATTGTTCCACGCTGTGTTACCTAGCAACAAAAAACAAAGGCAAATGAGCAGTATCCGCAGAATACAGCCTCCCCTGCATCCTTTTGATGCACAGTTTGACATCCCGTTAAAGTCGATGACCTTAAAAAATGGAGCGCAGGTATACACCATCGAAGCCGGCACAGAAGACATTATAAGGATTGAATGTGTATTCAGGGCAGGAATAATAAAGGAAAGCCGGCCGCTCCTGGCAAGTTCTGCCAACATGATGCTCACTGAAGGTTCTGCTAATTATACAGCAGAAGAGCTCAACGAGATGCTCGATTATTACGGTATTTTTATCAGTCTTCAGGCTGAAAGGGACTCCGCCTGCCTGACGGCATATTTCCTAAGCAGGTATTTTGAAAAAGCACTGGAACTTTTTGCTGAGATTTTATTCAGGCCGGTCTTTCCGGCAAAAGAGCTGGAAAAGCTTATGAAGAAAAGGCTTAACTGGTACAGGATCAACAGAGAAAAGGTCCAGAATATAGCAAGCGATCGCTTTTTTGAATCGGTCTTCGGATCAGGGCATCCCTATGGACGGCAAGCCCTTGAACCTGATTTTGAAGGTCTGACGCCCTCATTACTTTCGGATTTTCACAGCCGCTGCTACAAGCCTGAAGACATGGCTGTCATAGTCTCGGGCAAGATCCCGGAATCTGCTGCAGACTTAATGGAAAAATACCTCGGCTGCCTCAGGTCGGAAAAAACAGCAACCACTGAAACGGAATGCATTATTGAAGGCTCACCTGTAAAAAAGGATCATATAAGTAAGAAGGGAGCGGTTCAGACAGCTGTCAGGATCGGATCAGCGACAATAAACAAGCGGCATGCCGATTACCCCGGGTTGAAATATCTCAATGTTCTGCTGGGAGGGTATTTCGGATCCCGACTGATGAAAAACCTCAGGGAGGAAAAAGGCTATACTTACGGGATTCATTCCATTGTATCATCATTTGACAAATCCGGGCTATGGATGATATCGACTGAAGCGGGCAGGGAAAACAGCACAAAGGCGGTTGAAGAGATTAAGAAGGAAATTGACCACCTGATAAAGAATAAAGTCCCGGCCGACGAGATGGAGGTAGTGGGGAACTATATGGCCGGAGAACTTGTCAGGTCATTCGATGGTCCTATCGCCATTGCAGAAAGCTTCAAATCAGCCTGGGAATTCGGTCTCGATCTCACTTACTTTTCAACAATGATGCACACCATCAGGACTATCACATCTGAAGAAGTGATAAGACTGGCAAACACATATTATACCATAGATGATCTTTATGAGATCACGGCAGGATAATGAAATTCAGTCGCACATATATTCCGGCTTTTCTGATCATGCTTGCATGCCTGCCAGGAAAAGGACAGACAGACGGGGAACAGCCTGCTGCCCCGACACTCCTTCTTGCGACCATAAATCAGGATAACGGATATACTGAGTTGTTGTGGACTGCAAATACCGAACCCGATCTTGCCGGTTATGCGATTTATAATTTCAGAAATGGCGAGGGATATATTATAGACTCGGTTTTCAATCCTGCAGCAACCACCTACACATTCCGGAATCCTTTCTCGGGTGAAAGGGCTGAGTGTTATGTTATAGCGGCATTTGATGTTTCGAGGAACATCAGCCGGTTATCAAACGAGTTGTGCACCGTTCATGCCAGGGCCAATCCTGACCCCTGCAACAATCTCATAGATGTTTACTGGACAGGATATAAGTCTTTTCCCTTTGAAGTATTTCGATATGACATTATGGCATCGGAAAACTCCGGACCTTATTACCTTGCCGGACAAGCCGGACGTGATGAACGCAGAATCAGCATTCGAAGTATCACTGAAGGTGTCAGATATGATTTCATCATAAAAGCCATTCTTGAGAGCGGCCGGTCCTCCTCATCAAACATAACATCGGCTGTTGCAAGTCTCACCGCTCCCCCCGGTTGGATTAATGCAGATTATGCAACTGTTAAAGAGGATGGTGCTATAGAACTCTCATTTCATATTGATCCTTCCTCCGATATCGACACATTCGCCCTTGAAAGAAGGACCGGATATTCAGGACCCTTTCAGCTGATTGACCTTTATACCGGAGGCGATATTGAGTCGCTGTCATTTACCGACAGGTCAGCACCGCCGGAGGAAGTTAATTTCTATCGGCTTTCTGCCGTAATCTGCAGAAAAAACGTCGTGTCATCGAATATTGCGTCAAATATGCACCTCACAATGTCCAATAACGGCGACGAGATAATCCTGGGATGGAACGCATACCGCGAGTGGCGAGGATCGGTTTCATCCTATACTGTTCTGGCTGACAAGGGAAATGGATTTGAGTACGAGGCATCAGTCGCTGCCGATGACACACTTTTTAAAGTCGGTGTGCCAGATATCATGTATGAGCTTAAAAAAGAGGAACTTTGTTTCATGATTAAGGCTTCCGAAGAAGGAAATCCTTACGGAATTTCCGGCGAATCCGTTTCAGGAATTGCCTGCACCTCCATTGAGGAGATAGTCACCGTACCGAACGTCTTTACACCCGACGGAGATGGGATAAATGATCTTTTCAGACCTGTCGTAACTTTCTCCCCATCAGAATACCGTCTGACAATTGCCGACAGGAGGAGAAAAATCCTTTTTGAGACACGCGACTATACTGAATCCTGGGATGGAACCTCCGGTGACTCACCGGTACCTCCGGATGTGGTTATCTGGTATCTCAGGCTGACAACCCCATCGGGAAAAACAATTGACAGGACCGGAACTCTGACCATAGTGAGAAGGAAATGATTCAGACATCTTCTCCGGTCTTATGAAAGGTCAGACAGGAGCTTCGACAAATCATCAACCAGTATCAATTTAGATCAATAACGTTATCTTTGTATCTGGCAGAAAAGACACAATGGGTTTTTATGGGCAGTAAGGATATATTTGACGAGGAGGACATAAAGCTTATTCAAACCGAGTACGGTTCCCTGATAAACAATATGGTCAGATGCAGGGAACAAGGCGACCATGAGCTTATTGAAAAGGCATTTAATATTGCCAACAAGGCTCACTGGAACCTGAGGCGAAAATCGGGAGAGCCATACATTATACATCCAATAGCTGTTGCCAGAATAGTCAACCAGGAAATCGGGCTGGGCGCACGTTCGATTGCCACAGCACTTCTGCATGACGCAGTTGAGGATACCGATTACACGCTGGAAGAGGTTAACAGGGATTTCGGTCCGAAAATAGCCTCCCTGATCGACGGACTTACCAAAATTTCAAGTTCAACCTATGATAAGGGAACCTCATCTTCTCTTCAGGCAGAGAATTTCAGAAGGATGCTTCTTACCCTGTCCGATGATCTGAGGGTTATTCTGATCAAGATAGCGGACAGGCTGCACAACATGAGGACCCTTGACTCAATGCCCGAGCACAAGAAAATGAAAGTGGCAGGTGAGACCATTTTTCTGTACGCTCCTCTCGCAAACCGAATAGGTCTTTATGCCATCAAGAGCGAACTTGAAGATCTCAGTTTCAAGTACCGCCAGCCAGGCATTTATGAGGAGATTGCATCGAAGATGAGGCTTGGGGAGAAAAAATACCATGCCCTTATAAACAAATTCAGTCTTCCCATAATAAATAAGCTGAATGAATCAGGTCTGAATTTCGAAATAACCGGTCGTCCGAAATCGATCTTCTCGATATGGACCAAAATGCAGTCGAAAAATGTGCCGTTTGAAGAGGTGTACGATGTCCTGGCAGTCAGGATTATCTTTGATGCAGTCGCCGGCATTCCTGAAAAGACTACTTGCTGGAGCATCTATTCAGTAATTACAGATACATACCTGCCAAAGCCTGACAGGCTCCGTGACTGGGTAAGCCGGCCTAAACCCAATGGTTATGAAGCACTTCACGTAACAGTGATGGGACCGGAAGGCCACTGGGTTGAAGTTCAGATCAGGAGCAGAAGAATGGATGAAATTGCAGAGAGAGGTTATGCAGCTCATTACAAATACAAGGGGGACGATACTCCTGAGACCGAGCTCGACAAGTGGATAAAAAAAATCAGGGCTATGCTTGAGAATCCGCTCGAGAACCCGATTGAATTCCTGGATGAATTCAAGATGAATCTCTTCTCATCTGAAATAATGGTTTTCACTCCGAAAGGGACACTGGTAAGCCTGCCTAAAGGAGCCTCGGCTCTTGATTTTGCTTATGAGATCCATACCGAAATCGGGAACAAGGCTATCGGAGCCAAGATCAATCATAAGCTGAATCCGATAAGCACAACCCTGATGAGCGGCGACCAGGTTGAAATAATCACATCCGACATAGCAAAACCGGAAAGGGAATGGCTGTCATACGTCTGTACATCGAAGGCAAAGGAAGCGATTAAAAGCGAGCTCAGGGTTGAATCGACCAACAGGATACAAAAAGGAATGGAGATTCTGGAGATGAAGCTTGCTGAGATTGGTGAGTCACCCAACACCGATATTCTTAAAAAGCTCATGCAGTCATTTGAAATTCCAAACAAGGACGAACTCTATTCCGGGATAGAGCTCGGCACTGTTAATCTCGACAATCTCAGAAAGATCATAAGGAAGTCGCCTGCAAAAAACGTTATAAAATACTGGGAACTCAAGCTTCTGGGCTCCAAAAAAGACAGGAAGGAAGAGGAAGAGGAGAAGGTAAAAACAGGAAAGATTGATCCTTCCTCACCTTTCCTCCTGAGGGAAAACATTGAAAATGCCGGTCAGTCTTATGAAATAGCAAAATGTTGCAATCCGATACCGGGAGACGAGGTAATAGGATACCATTCTCCCAAGGGATCAATAGTTATCCATAAACCCAAATGCCCGGTTGCAATCAGGATAATGTCAAATGAAGGGAACAGGATACTGCCTGTCAGGTGGGCAATTCATAAGCTGGTTTCCTTTCTGGCGAGAATAAAGGTGAGTGGAGTCGACAGGATAGGTCTGGTAAACGACCTCACCAATATCATTTCATCAGAGCTGAAGGTCAACATGACCAACATCAATTTCAGTGTCAAGGACGGTATTTTCGAGGGTACTATTGACCTTTATGTCCATCACACCCAAGATCTTAACAACCTGATACTGAAATTGTCCAACGTAAAGGGAATTGATACCATAAACCGGATCGAGGATTTTTCGGAATAGGACGTGAGCTATAAACCTTATGCACCGGACTGCATAATATGCTTAAGCAACCCCAAAACCTGAACTTGAATGGCTGAAAATGATACCAGGTCGACAGTAAAGCAGATATTTACCGAATATCTTGAAAAAAGAGGACACAGGAAGACACCAGAAAGGTTTGCCATTCTTGATGAGATCTATTCGCGGATGGGGCACTTTGATGTCGAATCACTCTATATCTTCATGAAGAACAAGAAATACAGGGTAAGCAGGGCAACACTCTACAATACAATCGAATTGCTTCTCGACTGCAACCTTGTAGTAAAGCATCAGTTTGGAAAAAACATTGCGCAGTATGAACGTGCCTACCAGTGCAGTCAGCACGACCATCTGATAGATATTGATACGGGAAAAGTGGTTGAATTCTGTGATCCGAGGATTCAGGATATCATTCGTACGGCGTGCAATCTTCACGGATTCACTCCGATGTACCATTCACTTTACATCTACGGTAATCTTGAGAAACCGGATGAAAAAGAGAAAGGGGATTAATTCATCCCCTTTTCTGTTGCAGACATTTGATCTTTAAAATGCGAAACCAACCGCCAGACCTACCCTGGTTTTAAAACCTTCGATTTTTGTGATATCCTCAGGTTCCCCACCCTGCTGAATATCCACACTACCGTCGGTGTAATGGCCTCCAAAGAAGAAATCAATTACAAATCCCTTTTTGAAGATCCATTGCCTTCCGAAAGCGACTCCGCCGCCAACAGAGGAGAATTTTCCCTCATTCTCGCCTTCATCAGACTCATAACCGTACTGGCTATATCTAAGATAAGGAGAGACATAAAAGCCGTCTATCGCATTGTTCCTGATGTAGAACTTGCATTCGGGTGTCAGTATCAGTCCCCTGAACTTGGTATCACCAAGATTATAACTCATATAACCAACTCCCATCTGAGCTGCAGCAAAGTCTGAAACCTCCCTTTCATAGAAGATGGAGCCGGTTCCAACAATCAGCGCCAATGTATTTACTTTCAATACATTCTTTTCCGGTGCAACAGTCACCTCGCCTTGAGCGAAGGAACTCAGTGCAAAAGCTGAAAGAACAAGAAGAACAACAAATTTTTTCATTTTGCTTAGACAATTAGTGAGTTTATCGATCCTGTATACAATAATTGTACAATGAGTTTCCCCCTCATTTATCAACATAATATTATCAACGTGATGCCAGCACGTATTATTTTGTAACTTCGAAACTGTTTTTTAAATCCTTAGGATTCGTCATGAAGATTGATATTTTACTTGGCCTTCAGTGGGGTGATGAAGGAAAGGGAAAGATTGTGGATGCCCTAAGCCCTGATTATGATGTGATTGCCCGTTTTCAGGGAGGGCCAAATGCCGGCCATTCGCTTGAGTTCAACAATGTCAAGCATATTCTTCACCTCATCCCTTCGGGTATTTTCCGTCCCGGCAAGATCAACATAATTGGAAATGGAGTTGTACTTGATCCCGCTGTTTTCAAACAGGAAATTGATGATCTGGGGATCCCGCTCGGTGAACTGACCGGGAGGCTTGTAATATCATCAAAGGCAAATCTTATACTTCCCACACACAGGGCTCTGGATGCTGCGTACGAGCAAAAGAAAGGCTGTTCAAAAATCGGATCCACACTGAAAGGGATTGGGCCGGCCTACACCGACAAGACGAGTCGTAGCGGACTGAGAGCAGGCGATATAATGCTTGAGGATTTCAGGACGGAATATAACAGACTTTCTTCAAACCATCTTGAGCTGCTTAAGAATCTCAACTACAGCTACGATATCAACGGATATGAAAAGGAATGGTTCAATGGAATCGAGCTTCTTAAGAAATTCCGGATTGAAAACACTGAGTATCTTGTTAATGAAATGTTGTCGGCCGGCAAGAAAATCCTGGCCGAAGGCGCTCAGGGAACGATGCTTGACCTTGATTTCGGATCTTATCCTTTTGTCACATCGTCAAACACTATCAGTGCCGGGGCTTGCACCGGGCTGGGGGTGTCACCCAGGACAATAGCCGAAGTATTCGGCATTTTCAAGGCCTACTGCACCAGGGTAGGAAGTGGCCCCTTCCCTACTGAGCTGAATGACGAGACAGGGGAATTCCTGAGAAAAAAAGGAGCCGAATTCGGTGCAACCACTGGAAGGCCCAGAAGATGTGGATGGCTCGACCTCCCGGCGCTCAGGTATGCCATCATGATAAACGGCACAACAAGACTTTTCATGATGAAGTCCGACATCCTTTCAGGTTTCAGTACCATAAAAGTCTGCACCTCCTACAGGATTAACGGCAAAATAATGGAACAGGTACCCTATGACAACAATGCCGTTATAGAACCAGTTTATACTGAACTTCCGGGATGGAAAGAAGATATAACGGGGATCAGAAAATATGACAGTCTGCCGGTAAATCTGAGGAAATATATTGATTTCATTGAAAAACAAACCGGTATACCCGTGACGATTGTATCTGTGGGGCCCGACAGGAATTCAACAATTTTCAGGTGAATATAGGTTACCTCTTCACATACAGCCAGGCGTCGATCTCTACTGTGTCACGAAACTGTTCCAGTCTGCCTGCAGCCCGGGAATACGCTTCATGTGATTCTGCCACAACAAGTTCGAACTTACTGCCGGGCATGCTCATAATCTGAGGATCATAACCCATCTTCCGGTATTCTTCCGCCCAGGCCTGAGTGTATTCAGGTGTAATAAAACTCCCGACTACGATATTGTATTTTTTCATACGTGCATCATAGGCTGACTTTTCCTGCTCAGCCCTGATAAGGCTGTCCAGTCTTGCCTCCTCGATAGCTCTTTGCCGATTTTCAACCCTCTTGATGGAATCGGCCACCCTTATGCTGTCCTGCTGGGCAATCAGCATCTCAAGGGTCCTGGCCTTCTTTCCGAAAAGACCTCTTTCCTTAATTTTTTTACATGACACCGGTAAAACCAGCACTACCGCCAGAAAAAGCACTGCAATTTGCTTCATAATGTTATATTAAGAAATTTAACATCGGGTACAAGATAATGCCACTGATTCCAAAAATACAAAATATTGAAAGCCAATCCAAAGGATAAAGCTTTTTTACCTGCATACAAAAAGGAATTGATTTAAAAGGATTTTGTATATTAGGCTCCGGAAAATCCGCCGCTATCATTGTAATTACAATGTAATTACATATTTAGTAAAGTAAATTTAAACTACCTGTCTGATGAAATCATTAATTCAGTTCTTCGAAGAGAGTGTTGAAAAGTATGAAAGCAATGTTTATCTGTGGGAAAAACCCCAGGATAAGTATGAAGGAACCACCTATGGTGAAACGAGAAAACAGGTTTACGAATTTGCAGCCGGCCTCATTGCTATGGGTATCAAGCCGGGTGACAGGCTTAGTCTCATATCTGAAGGCCGGAACAACTGGGTTATCGGTGAGCTTGGAATTCTCTATGCCGGAGCTGTTAATGTCCCTCTTTCGGTCAAACTCAATCCCGAGGAGATAAAGTTCAGGATAAACCATTCTGAATCACGGATGGTATTAGCCTCTTCAATACAGGCAGCAAAACTCCTTACAGTTGTCAGCGACTGCAGGACCATTGAAAAAATTATTCATTTTGACACTCAGGAGGAATATGAAAAGAATGAGATTCATTTCAATGAAGTAAGGAAGACGGGAAGGGAGTGGCTTGAAAAACCCGGAAACAGGGAAAAGTTCGAAGATGTATATTCATCCGTAAAACCATCCGATTTTGCCAATATATGCTATACATCAGGCACCACAGCCGATCCGAAAGGCATAATTCTGACTCACAGCAACTATGTGACCAACGTTTACCAGTCATACAGTCTGATGGACATCCCCTCCTTTTACAAGACTCTGCTGATACTTCCCTGGGATCACTCCTTCGGGCATACATGCGCTATCTATGCCTTCATGGGCAAGGGTGCCAGCGTGGCCTCGGTAAAAACCGGAAAGACCCCCATGGAAACACTCAGAAACATGCCGGTCTGCCTCAAGGAGATAAAACCCAACCTGCTGATGAGCGTTCCGGCCATTGCCAAAAATTTCAGGAAGAACATAGAAAAGGGCATAAAGGAAAAGGGCAGGATGACAGAGATCCTTTTCAATCATGCCATGAAGATATCATATTCATACAACAAGGAAGGGTGGAACAAGGGCCGCGGTCTTCAGAAGCTTAAAAAACCGCTTATCGACCTTTACGACAAGATCCTTTTTAAAAAGATACGTGAAAGTTTCGGCGGTGAGCTTGATTATTTCGTCGGTGGCGGAGCACTGCTCGACATCGAACTCCAGCGGTTCTTTTATGCTCTCGGTGTTCCGATGTACCAGGGATATGGATTAAGCGAAGCATCGCCGGTTATTTCATCAAACTCAGCTTCCCGTCACAGACTTGGCTCATCGGGCGTCCTTGTCAATAATATGGAACTTAAGATATGCGACGATGATGGAAATGAACTGCCTGCTGGAGAGAAGGGTGAAATAGTTATAAGGGGAGGCAATGTAATGCATGGATACTGGAAAAATGAATCAGCCACAAGGGAAACAATAAAAGATGGCTGGCTCTTTACGGGCGACATGGGCTACATGACGAATGACGGATTCCTTTATGTACTGGGACGTTTCAAGAGCCTGCTGATTGCCGATGACGGTGAGAAGTTCAGTCCTGAAGGTATAGAAGAAGCATTATCGGAACAGTCGAAATATATTGATCAGTGCATGCTCTATAATAATCAGAAACCATATTCGGTGGCTCTCATTGTTCCGAACCAGCATGCGCTAAAGTCTTATCTTGAGGAAAAGAATCTCACCGCCGACTCTGACGATGGAAGAAGGGCTGTGGCGACTCTTCTCGAGAACGAAGTGAATGAGTACCGTACAAACGGCAAGTTCGGACATATGTTTCCTCAGAGATGGCTGCCGGTTGCCATTGGGCTTCTTGATGAAGGATTTACTGAGGATAACGGTCTGATGAACTCAACTATGAAAATCGTAAGGGGCAAGATCATGGACCGCTACATGGATCTGATTGAATACCTTTATACCCCCAATGCAAAGGATGTATGCAATGAGAGAAACCTTGAGGAGATCGAGAAGATGAAGCTTGGATAAGATGTCCTTTCCCCATTCTAAACCACAAGCCTGCTTTTGAACGGAAGAAAGGTCATGAAATCGGCGTGATGTACGATATAGGCCTCTGTGGTCCGTTTTACAAGATCACCTTCATGGGCATGAGCCGCTATAATATGGCACACTTCCGCCGGAACACCGCATTCCTCTGCAAGTGAGACCCCGGAAAAAGGATGTCTTAAATATTGGCCGTATCGTCCCTGGATGGCTTTCCCTTTCTCATCCAGTTCATACTCAAGTAATTTTCCCACATCAGCAAGGATTGCCCCCGATATTAGAACGTCCATGTTCACCTTAAGGTTATCGCTAAAAAACTGATTCATCTTCTCACCGCTTGCCCTGGCAATATGGACCACGCATCTCTTGTGTTCCATAAAAGTAACCTTCATGTCGGGTCCGCAAAGAAGCGTAAACGGTATTGTGTCGAGATCCTCCGCTTTTAGTACACTTTTTTCAAGAGCTGTCTCCCATGTCTTTGCTGTCTTTTCCCTCAGCGACTCATCCTTTATCCATTCGAGTTCGGGCCAAAGTCTCTTTATGGTATCATTCATTTCCATCCTCCTGTTCATTTTAGTTTAGCGATGATAGCATCAGCCATTTCAATTGTCGATGCAGCGCCATTTTCAACGACATCCGGGGAACCGGTCATTTTCATCATGTCGTAGGTTCTGGTCTTTCCTTCCTGTATTGTTTCTGCTATTGCCTTCCTTATTTTGCCGGCAGTCGCTTTTTCGTCAATGTAATCAAGCATCATGCATGCTGATTCAATCATTGCTATCGGGTTGACAATCGGGATTTTGTATCCTGCATATTTAGGTGCGGAACCATGGGTAGGCTCAAAAACTGCTATCCCGTCTTCCGAAAACTGGGCGCTGCATGCAAATCCAAGCCCTCCAATCAGACCTGCAAAAGCGTCTGAAACGATGTCGCCGAACATATTGCCTGCCACAATCACTCCGTAATCTTCCGGATTTTTTGTAAGCCACATCATCTGCGCGTCAATGTTTGTATTGTGGAGTTGTATTCCCGGAAAGGAATTTTTCTGTATATCCTTCGCCATTTTCCACATAAGGCCGGAAGTTTCCCGTATCACATTTGGCTTTTCACAGACAGTAACCGATTTATAACCGTATTTCACTGCATGTCCGAAAGCGGCTTGAAGTATCCGCTGTGTGGCTTTCCGTGTGAAGATCCTTGTTGAAACCGACAGTTCCTCAGGGGGCACATTACCATAGTTGGACCTGAATTTTGGATGAGTCATAAGGGCCAGGTGAACTTGCTGGGGAGGGTTGGTCCATTCCACTCCCGAATACAAGCCTTCGGTGTTCTGACGAAAGATAACAACATCGACCACAGGCTCTTCTATTATTCCTCCCTTTCCCCTTCTGATAAAATTAAGAGGATTTCCCGTATAAGACCTGCATGGCCTGACGCAGATATCGAGATTAAATATCTGCCTGAGCCCCACTATCGGACTGGAATAAACAAATCCCTTATCCCGGAGGGAAGGATCGAGTTCAGCTTTCGCCTCTTCATTAGGTTTTGAGGTGATAGCTCCGAAAAGCGCTATCCGGTGCCTGCTGATAAGGTCCAGTGTTCTCTGAGGAAGAGGATTCCCTTCCCTGCACCATAGATCCCAGCCGATGTCGCCATGTATAAATTCAGCCTCAAATCCTGAAGCGTAAAGGACTCTCAGAGCCTGTTCCATCACTATATTACCTATCCCGTCCCCGGGCAAGGTAACGATTGTTCGTTTTGCCATATGAAAGCCAAATTTTTATTGCTCCGTAAATTTAACAAAATTTAAGTATATCAGATTGTTATAATTTAGCTGTTATTCAACAGGATTACATAAAAAAAGAAGTACTTTTGTGGCTTCAATAGCTACCAAAAAAAGCATGAGCACATTATCCAAATTAAGTCCAGCGCCAATCTGGAACTACTTCGGGGAAATATGCAGGATTCCTCGTTTGAGCAAGAACGAGGGCAGGATCAGAAAATACCTTATGGATTTTGCAAATCTGCATAAACTTGAATCAAAGGAAGACAAAACCGGGAACATTCTTATCATCAGACCGGCCTCGCAGGGATTTGAAAAAAGGAAAACAATCGTACTGCAGAGCCACATGGACATGGTTGGAGAAAAGAATGCTGATTATCCTCATGACTGGCTTGCCGATCCGATCATTCCATATGTTGCAGAAGGTTACGTTGCCGCAAGAGGCACCACGCTTGGAGCTGATGATGGCATCGGGATTGCATCGCAGCTTGCCATCCTTGTTGATCCCGAACTGAAAGCCGGAAAAATAGAATGCCTGTTCACCGTTGACGAGGAATCAGGAATGACCGGTGCCATAAACCTGCAGCCCGGCTTTTTTGAAGGAAGGACTCTCATCAACCTCGATTCGGAGGACGAAGGCATACTTTACATCGGATGTGCCGGCGGCATAGACACGGTTGGAGACATGCAGTACAGGAGTGTTCCGGTCAGGGATGGCAGCACCGGTTTCAGGATCTCCCTTACAGGACTTCGCGGTGGCCATTCGGGTGATGAGATACACAAGGGATTCGGAAATTCAGTCAAGATAATGAATACTATTCTGGACGGTCTTACAAACAGGTTCGGAATATCTGTCAGCAGCTTTAACGGCGGTAACCTGAGGAACGCCATCCCAAGGGAAGCCTTTGCAGTCATTGCAGCCGGCAAGGATCACGGAAAGGAGATCATCAGCCATATCGGGGAATTTTATGCCAGACTAAAAGAAGAATTCGCTGACCTGGAGAAAGATCTGAAACTTGTCATAGAAGAGACAGAAGCACCGCTTTCGGTTATGGACGGGGAAAGTCAAAGAAAACTGATAAAGGCTCTGGAATGCTGTCCCCATGGAGTTATTGCATGGTCGGAAGATATGGAAGACCTTGTGGAGACATCCACCAATCTTGCCTCGGTTGGTTTTACAGATAGCAGCAGAATCAGGATAGTAACCACACAGAGAAGTTCAATAGATGCAGCGAAACATGAAGTTGCAGCAATGGTTGAAAAATGCCTTAGCATTGCAGATGCCAGGGTTGCACACTCCGATGGTTACCCGGGCTGGAAGCCTAATTTAAAGTCGGAAATACTGAAAATAACCTCTGAATCTTATGAGAACCTCTTTAACCGGAAGCCTCTTGTAAGGGCAATACATGCAGGCCTCGAATGCGGTCTTATTTATGAGAAATTCCCGGGCATAGATATGATCTCCATTGGTCCTACCATAAGAGGAGCTCACACACCTGAAGAAAAGATAAGGATTGATACCGTTCAGATGTTCTGGGATCTGCTTATCGATGTATTGGTAAATATCCCGGACATAAACAGTTGACTACATACAGGTTGCGAGCCAATCAACTCAGTCGGCTGCAAAGAATTCGTCCTTGCCGCCTCCGCATACGGGACATTTATAATTATCCGGCAGATCGCTGAAATCCGTACCCGGCCCTATTCCGGAGTGCGGATCTCCTTCATCCGGATCGTAGACAAATCCGCAAATATTGCATTTGAATTTTCCCATATAACAGAATATTACTTTTTAATTTTCCTTACAGTATCAATAACGGTGCCATCGACCCATTTAATTGCTGCAACTATTTGATCATCGAACAGTGGCTTTGATGGTTTTCCGCAAATCCTTTCGGCTTCCTGTTTCAATTTTTCAATAGTGGTTATGGGAAGCCCGCTGTTCCTGGTGCTTTCAATAAGATCCTGCCTGAGAGGGTTTATGGCAATACCCCGTTCGGTTATAATTACATCGATAAGTTCTCCCGGTCCGCACAGTGTCGTAACTTCATCAACAATCACAGGGATCCTGTCTCGGAACAAGGGCAGGGGAAGAATTACGTTCCTGGCATGAAGGCAGTTCTGCCAGCCGCCGATACCGTGAAGCAGGTAGCCGTCAGAATGCGTCACCACATTACCGTTGAAATTCAGGTCCACCTCTGTTGCCCCGAGTATCATTATGTCCATCATGCTAGTCAGGTTGCCTTTCGAATGGAAATTGTAGGCATTGAATACGGAATATGGTATATGTTTTGGATTTCTTGCAAGGGAAGCCACTGATTCCAGGTCGAACACCTGGGCATCGAGTATGTATTCCATCTGTCCCTGCTCAAGCATTTCCACCATGTACCGGGTACTGCCCCCAAATCCGAATTTCGACTTCCATCCTCTTTTCCTGAGTATATCATGAATGAATACTCCGATAGCCAGTGAGGTTCCTCCTGCTCCTGCCTGCATCCTTACACCGTCCTTTAGAATTCCCGATTTTTGGAGGAAAGCTGCGGTCAGTTCGGCAATAAGCAACCTGTCGGGGCTTTTGGTTATCTGTGTTGTTCCGGAAACTATTTTTTCAGGTATTCCAATTTTATCCACAACAACCACGCAGTCAACATAATTGCCTTCTATCTCCATAGGAAAACAGGGGATGTCAACAAGGTTGTCGGTAACTATAATAACCTTGTCGGCATACATTGAATCAGCTTTTGCATAGCCAAGAACCCCGCATGCTGAGCTGCCTCCCGTTCCCCTTGCATTACCGAATGAATCGGCGCTGGGAGCGGCAAGAACCGCAATATCTATTCTGACCTCTCCGTCCTGTATAGCCTGGACCCTTCCTCCATGTGACCTCAGCACCGCAGTTCCTTTCATTTTTCCCTCTGAAACGAACCTTCCGAGCGGTCCGTTCATGCTGCCTTCAATCCTGTTGATGGTTCCATCCTCCAGATATTTGATAACGGGATCATTACAGGGAAAGGAAGCTGAAGGCAGCCAAACAAGATCTCTGACGCCCATAAGGGAGGCTATCTCGAATATCCTGTTGCTGATAAGGTCTCCATCCCTCAGATGGTGATGAGTTGAGATGGTCATTCCATCACGGATGCCGCATCGCAGGAGGGCTTCCTCAAGGGTTGCAACCACCTTGTTGCCATCAGGCGGAAAGTCAGCGCATGATGGTATGGGTGGACTGTATTTATTTCCTGAAGGTTTGTATTTTCCTATGCCTCTGAATGGGATTGCAGGTTTGCCGTTTAATTCTGTCGGGACAGACCTGCCCGCAGCATTTATTACAGTCGGAATTGACATGATCAGCAAATTTAGATTAGTTATTACACTTCAGGCGAAGATTCATCCCT
This sequence comes from uncultured Rikenellaceae bacterium, assembly GCA_964429295.1. Lineage (GTDB taxonomy): Bacteria > Bacteroidota > Bacteroidia > Bacteroidales > VadinHA17 > LD21. The sequence goes on along the minus strand of CAYSBL010000003.1, from coordinate 54,496 downwards.
CCATCCTGAGTCCAGAAGGCCCATCTTAACAGCCAGATCGATAGACCTCAGGGCTCTTTTCACAACAGGAGGATCGATCATTTTCGAACCAATGGCAACCACTCCGAGGCCTTTTGTGAGCGCATCCTCATATGCCATTACTATCTTTTTTGATTTTTCAATTTCTTCTTTTTCGGGTGCAAATCCCTGCCGGATGACTGCCACCTGCCTGGGGTGTATACAGCCCATACCCTCGTATCCAAGAGCCTTTGAAAGAGCAACATTATTCAGCAGACCCTCCATGTCAGCAACATCAGGGAAAACGGAATCGATGGGCTGAATTCCAGCTGCTTTGGCTGCATTTACGATCCTGGTCCTTGCATACAGGGTTTCACTCCCATTCCTTGTCCTCCTGACACCCATGTCAGCAGTAAGGTCCTCCAGTCCTACTGCCATTGCAACAACACTTTCATCCGCTCTGGCAATCTCAAATGCCTGCTCCACACCCATTGCACTTTCAATAATAGGCATTAGGTAAACTGGACTGGTCAGTCCCGATCCTGTTATGATATTCCTAATATGGTCAGCCACCTCCTTCACATTTTCAGGTGTTTCGCATTTTGGGATCAGTATGAGGTTCACATTCTGCGGCACAACGGAATCAAGATCAGCCATGCCCCTTTTACCCTGGTTTATCCTCACCATTCTTTCAGCTCCCCTGAAATCGAGCTGGCGGAGGGCATTCCTGACCAGTATCCTTGCTTCATCCTTTCTTTCGGGGGCCACAGAGTCTTCCAGATCAAGAATGATCCCGTCGGCCGAATGAAGCCCTGCATTTATCATCAGGCTTGGGGTGTTACCCGGAATATAAAGCCTCGTAAACCGAAAACGGTCACGCTGGGAAGGATACTTATAATCTTCGGGGAGATCAGGAAGAAAGTTCATCCCTGTTCCGGTCAGCTTTTTCACGGCTGCTTCGAGCCGGGCCATTATTACAAAGGGGAGTGCTCCCGAATCTTCTATTGAGAGGTGTGCATTCTCAATCCCGAAGCTGTTGAGCATTTTCGTACAAAGAGTTCTTATGGATTCACCATAAAGTGTTTCCACTTTCGATTTAAGTTCAATTAAGATCCCTCCTTCGTCCTTCAGACATAATGTTGTCTGGCAGTCGGACCTTATTTTTGGACCTGAGTTACCTGATACCACACAGTTGTTGTCCATGATGCCGTGATTATTGATTTTTTTCCAAAGAATATCAATCCATTTCCATTATCACCTCATCCTGCAGAACAGTTTGACCTGCAGCTACCTTCACACCTGAGATCACGCCGTCGCGTTCAGCCTTTATTTCGTTTTCCATTTTCATTGCCTCAAGAGTAAACAGTGGCTGATTCTTCGCTACAATATCGCCCGGTTTAACAAAAATCTTTACAATGATCCCAGGAAGAGGAGATTTGACTTCAGTTTTAGGACCTCCCGTCTTCTTTTCGATCTCCTTCTGGGGTTCCTTGATCGTCGACCTGACTACAATCGGAGTCTTATCCCGTTTTACATTCCTTTCAATCTCCACAACATAATCCTCATCATTAACCTTCAGCTTTGCCACATTTCCGGTAAGGGATAGTATGCTCACATCATATTTTTTCCCTTTTATTAAAAACTTGAAGTTCTTCATATTTTTTTTCTTACATGATCAAATTGAGTTCCCTTTCGGTTAAAATCACCTTAAATTTCTCATACTGTAAAGCTTCGAGCTCCAAGGCGAATATGTCTTCGACACCCTTTTAACTGTTATAACATCGCTTTCCTCGTCGTGCATCTCATTGAAATACAGATAAAGCGCTGTTGCAATAGCTGCTTCCGTATCCTTATCGCCACCAGTAGTTTCAGGTGAAACGGTTTCGTCAACTGCTTTTCTTCCTTCGCGGCCGGCAAGGGATTTTTTTATCCGTGGTGCCAGTATCCCGATAACAAACCAAAGCAGAATAATTATTATCAGGATAATATTGAGAATGATCAGCAACCTGACTGCGGATGAGTCATCAATATAAAGTCCTGACGGTATTAGTGAAAAGTTATGCATGGCTGTATGGGTTATAGCGGAATGTTAGCGTGCTTCTTCATTGGTCCGGGATCCTTTTTGGTTGCGAGCGTTCTCAGAGCCCTTATTATCCTGAAACGTGTATTCCTGGGTTCGATCACATCATCTATGAATCCAAATTTTGCAGCCTCATAAGGGTTGGCAAACCTGGTCCGGTATTCATTCTCCTTTTCTGCAATGAAGGCAGCTTTTTCATCCGGATCGTTTATTCCGGCGATAGCTTTCCCTTCAAGTATTTCAATGGCGCCCGAAGGACCCATCACTGCTATTTCAGCTGAAGGCCAGGCATAGTTGATATCGCCGCGGAGCTGCTTGGACGACATTACACAATGGGCTCCGCCATATGATTTGCGCAAGGTAACTGTTACCTTGGGCACAGTAGCCTCACCATAGGCGAACATCAGCTTTGCTCCATGAATTATTATGCCGCCATATTCCTGCCCGCTTCCTGGAAGAAAACCCGGTACATCAACCAGTGTAACGATGGGAACATTGAAAGCATCGCAGAACCTGATGAAACGAGCAGCCTTTCTTGATGCATCAATATCCAGTACGCCTGCAAGGAAGCTGGGCTGGTTCGCCACAACACCCACCGGCATCCCTCCCATCTTGGCAAAGCCGACCACAATATTCCTGGCATATCCTGCATGAATTTCGAGAAACTCACTATAGTCAACTATTTTAAAAATAATGTCCTTTACATCATATGGCTGATTGGGGTTTTCAGGTATAAGGTTGTTGAGATCGTCTTCCTTGCGATCGATAGGGTCGTCGCACTCGGTAAGGGGAGGCTCCTCCATATTGTTTTGCGGCAGATAGCTTAGCAATTTGCGAATAAGCAGCAGACCTTGCTCCTCTTCCTCCACAACAAAATGGGCAACTCCCGATTTTGTGCCGTGGACTCCTGAGCCGCCAAGATTCTCTGTCGATATCTCTTCCCCTGTAACTGTCTTTGTGACTTTTGGTCCTGTCACGAACATGTAGCTGCTTTTCTCGCTCATTATAATAAAATCGGTAAGAGCGGGAGAGTATACCGCCCCTCCGGCGCATGGACCGAATACCGCTGATATCTGCGGAATTACCCCGGAAGCAAGGATGTTCCTTTCAAAAATCTCTGCATAGCCTGCAAGGCTCCTGACACCTTCCTGGATTCGTGCCCCGCCGCTGTCGTTTATCCCGATGACCGGAGCGCCAATTTTCATTGCCTGATCCATGACCTTGCATATCTTCTGGGAAAAGGCTTCCGACAACGAACCGCCAAAGATGGTAAAATCCTGAGCAAACACATAAACCACCCTGCCATCAATAGTGCCGTGCCCTGTAATCACCCCGTCGGTCAGAAATTTTTTCTTACCCATACCGAAATCCTCGGTACGATGTGTGACAAACATGTCAAACTCTTCAAAACTTCCTTCGTCGAGAAGTATGTTAATCCTTTCCCTGGCAGTCAGTCTTCCCTTGGAATGCTGATCCTCAATCTTTTGCAATCCTCCTCCGAGACGGGCTTTCTCTCTCAGCTCAATAAGTTGCTTTACCTTTTCCTGGCTATCCATATGAATCTTGTTTTGTGTTCTGTTTGAATTGAAAAATAATTAAGTGCTATTCCGGCCTTTCGCTGCCGGGATGTTCGCAAAGCTCTATAAGTACTCCATGTGCTGCAGCAGGGTGAAGAAAAGCTATATCCAGACCTTCGGCCCCTTTTCTGGGATGAGTGTCGATCAGTCTCACACCTTCATTCGCCGCATGCCTGAGTTTTTCCTCAAGATTCTCCACAGCGAATGCTATATGATGGATCCCCTCTCCCCTCTTTTCAATGAAACGTGCAATAGTACCCTCGGGATCGGTCGATTCCAGAAGTTCTATCTTGGTCTGACCCACCATAAAAAAAGCAGTCCTTACTTTCTGATCAGTAACTTCTTCAATATTATAGCACTTCAGGCCCAGAACCTTTTCGTAAAACGCCACCGATTCGGCCAGATTTGAGACTGCAATACCAATATGTTCTATATGTGTAGGTTTCATAAAAGAGCATGTTTTTGATGAGTATAATTTAAGCAAAATTAACACCTTAAAAATAGCTCAGGCAAACAAAAATCATGTTTACCGAGAATTTGGCTCGTTTCCCTTATCAGAAAGGAAACTCTTCAGGTTTTGTGATTTCGGATTCTTTTATTTCAGGTCTGGCTGCAGCCATATGAACAGGATTTCCGTCGACGAATATTGCCTTAAAGGGAGTTACGGGACAAGCAAATTCACAATGCCCGCAACCGATACAGATATCCTGGTTGGTTTCAGGGATCAGAAGATTATCTTCATAGGGCACCATGTAAACGGCTTTTGTAGGACAGGCTTCGGAACAGGCTCCGCAGGCTGTCTTTTCAGTTTTTACGATGCAGTTATCCTTGATAAAGATCACTTTCCCTATCTGAGTCAGTTTTTTTGCTTCAAGGAGCAATGGCTTCAGTGCATTTGTAGGGCAGACCTCCGTACAAAGGGTACAATTGAAGGTGCAGAAGCTCCTGTGATAGTCCATCACCGGCTGCATAAAACCCGTTATGCCATACTGCTTCACTGCCGGCTGAAGTACATTATTGGGGCAGGCGCTGATGCAAAGGGAACAGGCTGTGCATTTTTCAGTGAATTCCTCAAACGATCCGGCCCCCGGAGGGCATACCGGAAATGTTCTTGGCTCCTTCACGGTCGATTCCTTTTTGGGAACAGGGACTCCCTTTTTCTCCTGTCCGCTGGCAACCGGGGTGATCCCCATAAGCATCAGAATAGATCCTGCAACAAACTTCCTTCTGCCCTCGTCGGTTTTCTCCTGCTTTTCGCCTGAACCAATAAATCCATATGAAAGTGCCTTTTCAGGACATACATCAATGCAGTTGAAACAATTGACGCAACGACTGACATCTATATTGTAATTAAGAAAATCAATACATGACGATTTGCACCTTAATGAACATCTGCCGCATCTGGTACATTTGCTTTCAATGAATTTCACCCTGAAAATTGATACTTTTGAAACAAGTCCAAGGAGAGTCCCGACAGGGCAGATCATGTTGCAGTAGAGCCTTCCCTTGATAAAGGACAGGACACCAACAAGAAGAAAGAATGCTACAGGCACTGCGTATGTCGCCGGATTGAATGCCCTGATGTCAACATGATGCAGAGTGTAAACGTCAAACTTTCCAAGCAACCAGGTAAGCATATTGTTAATCAGCAGGATAACGGGTTCCCCAAGAAAGGTCATAAAACGTCCGAAGATGCTGTAAGGGTCGAGAAGAGTAACCAGGTAGAGCCCCCAGAAGATGGCCGTCCCGAGAGTGAGGACAAGTACCGCGTAACGTATAACAGTATGCGGCTTTTTAAATCCGAATCTTCTGAATTTCTTCTTCACCTTTCCGCCGATCCTGCTGAAAAGATCCTGCCCTATACCCAGCGGACAGATAAAAGAACAATATGTCCTGCCTGTAAGCAGCGTCAGCAAAAGAACTATCATAAAACCTCCGGCAGCCGCTGTAAGCAGGTCGATGTATTTCAGCACTGAAGGAACAAATTGAAGATAGAGGAGGTAGTTGATATATTTCTCCGGGATGACCGCTCTGAAGTCCGCAAATGCGAAAAGAAAGCAGATCAGGACGATGGAAGAAAACAAAATCCTAAATTTCCTGAGAAAGGAAGATGTCATTACAAATTACATTTTAATACGCCTGATATTCAGCGAATCCAGATTCATTGTTCCAAGTCCCATCTTGTGAGCTATGGGAATATAGTCGATCCGCTGGGGATCAATGTTTAGCATTCTGGCAGCTGCGGTATCTCCTGCAACCCAGTCGGAGGTAATAATCTGTGATTTCATCTGGACAACATCCTCTTTTGAAACACCCTGCGGGCCATGCTTTACCATCACGTTGTAGCAATCAACAATATTGAGAACAGGTTTCTTTTCGAACAACGCATAGTCTGCAATACACTGGTGAAGATCATTTGAATGCCAGTATCCCCTGTCCCACACAACACCCATCATGTTTTTGAGGCAGGCAGTCATCCTGGTGGAATTATGGTCCTTCAGAACGGGTACATTTATGAACACATCGGTTTCCAGCACCAGTTCATGAACCTTGGCTTTCTTAAGCTTAACGGCAGTAGGTATCTCGATCTCCTGGTAATAGTTCTCAGTATTTCCAGGAACGACCTTTGCCCCGGCTGTTTTAGCAGCTCTTTCTATTCCTGAATTCCTGTATGTGTTAATCCAGTTGTCGCAGGTATGGTCAAAAACATAAACTTCCTTAGCTCCCGCCCTGAAGCAGTGTTCCACGATCCTTTTTACAAGACCGGGATTTGTGTTGGCAGCCAGGTCAGGAACAACATCCCATCCGATATTGGGTTTTACAAGAACCTTCTGTCCTTTCTGAATGAAATTTCCCATTCCTCCCAATTCCTGTATTCCCAGGTCGAACATGGCATCCGGTTCTCCGCCCATGACAGCTACCATATCATATTTTGCAGGAGATGCCGATGATGCCCATAGCTTGTTATATCCGCCCAGGCTGAAAGCTGCACCTGCAGCAATACCCGCTCCGACTGATTTTCTGAAAAACTCCCTTCGTCTCATGATGGAATTATCTGATTTTAAATCTTAACGGAAAAGTCCTCAAAAATAGTAATAATTTTTATCAATTCTCCAATGATTGTAAATTGTATATTTACGCTGGCTTGACATTTAATATTGATAACTTCAGGCTGGAACATTGGCGCGAATTGTTTGTTAAACCTAATGAAAGGATTTTTATGAAAGTACTCTATTATGATTGCTTTTCCGGTATCAGCGGTGACATGAATCTAGGAGCGATGATCGACCTGGGTGTTGATGCGGCATTTCTGAGGAAGGAACTTGAGAAGTTGAACCTGGCAGGATGGGAACTTTCAACTGAAAGAAGTCAGCGTCATGGAATTACCGGGACAAAAGTTACCGTCAGACAGACAAGCCATGAACATGTACACAGGCATCTTCCGGATATTGAGAAGATAATTAACGGATCGGCTTTATCTGTGGAGGTCAGGGACCTGAGCATGAGGATATTCATGAAGATTGCAGAAGCAGAATCCAGGGTCCATGGAATCCCGGTCGACCATGTACATTTTCACGAGGTCGGAGCAGTTGATTCAATTGTCGACATTGTTGGTGCTGCAGTCTGCTATACTGAACTTGGGGTTGAAGCAGTTTATGTTTCGGATGTTGAGCTTGGAAGCGGGTTTGTGAACTGCGACCATGGCAGGCTTCCCGTCCCGGCTCCGGCCACCTCTGAAATAATAAAGGGAATTCCCGTGAAGATAGGTGGAGTTGATTTTGAGGCAACAACACCAACAGGCGCTGCTATAATTGCTGCCCTCGGAACAAAATTCGGTGCAGGACCCGGGCTGACAATAACAAAAACCGGATATGGGATCGGACATAAGGAACACCCGGTAGTCCCGAACGTTCTCAGGGTATTTCTGGGCGAATCAAACGAAGATAAGGTGCGGGGTCACAGGGCTGTTCTCATGGAGACCAACATAGACGACATGAATCCCGAATTCTATGACCACATATCAGGAAAGCTTTTCATGTCAGGCGCTGCCGATGTTTTTTTCACTCAACTTATTATGAAAAAGGGACGTCCCGGAGTGATGCTCAGTGTGATATGCGAAAAAGGTGCTGAAGGCAGGCTGAAAGAGATAATCTTCAGGGAATCAACAACTCTCGGAATGCGAACCTTTGAATTCGACAAGGATACACTTACAAGGGAAACAATCAAGGTTAATACCATTTACGGTGATGTTATTGTAAAAAGATCGTTCTTCGGAGGAATGCAGGTATCAGTCAAACCCGAGTTTGAGGAATGCAGAAAGATCGCGGCAGAAAGAAATATTCCTGTAAAGGAGGTCTATAATACCATTATGTCGGCTATTATGAGCAACAAATGACGGACGTAACCGGAAACAACAGGGACGGGCTTGACCGGATACTCCGGGAGATGAATTCCTTTGTCGTAGGTTTTTCGGGAGGAGTGGATAGTTCATATCTCCTTCTCCGTGCACATACTCTGCTTAAGGACAGGATAATGGGCCTGACACTCCGGACACCTTACATGCCTGTTGCTGAAATTAAAGAAGCGACTGAGTTTGCAAGAGTTCACGGCATAAATCACAGTATTCTGGAGCTGCCCTTTCCCGAACAGATCAGGGATAATCCTCCGGACAGATGCTATATCTGCAAAAAGATACTCTTTGATCACCTGCGAAGGTATGCTGCCGACCATGGTTTCGCACATGTGGCTGACGGGTCAAATGCCGATGATGCCGGTGTTCACAGGCCGGGTCTCAGGGCTCTCAGGGAACTGGGGATCAGAAGTCCGCTTATGGAAGCCGGTCTGACCAAACAGGAAATCAGGGACCTTCTCAGACTTGAGGGACTTGATATTGCGGATAAACCCCCGATGGCATGCCTTCTCACAAGAATACCATACAACACCACTGTAAGCCCCGGCACGCTCAATATGGCAGAACAGGCCGAAGAATTCTTTAAAAATGCCGGATATCCTGGAACCAGGGTCAGGATTCATGGCGACCTGGCAAGGATAGAATGCCTCCCTGAATTTATCGGAAAAATGGGACAGCTTCCTTACAGGGAAATGATTGTCGCCGGCCTTAAGAAAATAGGATTCAGATATGTATCTTTGGATCTTGAAGGATACAGGTCAGGCTCTTATGATCCTGAAAAACCAATATTATGAACAGGGACGAAATAGAAAAACTCCTCACTGAGATAAAGGACGGCAGCAAAAGCGTACAGGAAGCTCTTGATATATTGCACGACTTCCCCTATACAGATCTCGGTTTTGCAAAAATCGACAATCAGCGGGAAATCAGGACAGGTTATCCCGAAATAGTGTACTGTGCCGGGAAGACAACCGGACAGGTCATAGGTATCTTCAGGCAAATGGCGGCAAAAAGGAACAATGTAATCGGTACCAGGGCCGGAAAGGAAATGTTTGAAGCAGTCAGGGATATTTTTCCTCATGCGGTATACTATCCGGAAGCAAGGATCATAAGTATCCCGTTCCGTGAAACGGAAAGACCCGATACGTCAATTGCTGTTATCACGGCAGGCACTTCCGATATACCCGTTGCCGAGGAAGCGGCCGTGACAGCTGAACTGCTCGGAAACTCAGTTGTCAGGATCTATGATGCCGGAGTTGCCGGGATACATCGCCTGGTCGATAAGCTGCCTGAAATCAGGAAATGCCGTGTAATAATAGTAATCGCAGGCATGGAAGGAGCCCTGGCAAGTGTGGTTGGGGGACTGGTAAGCAAGCCTGTCATTGCTGTGCCCACAAGTGTGGGATACGGAGCCAGTTTCGGAGGAATTTCCGCCCTCCTGGCGATGCTGACAAGCTGTTCATCGGGTGTAACTGTTGTCAATATTGACAACGGATTCGGCGCTGGTTTCTCTGCAAGCATGATTAACCAGATGAAGTGATAATCCACGATGGCCGGCAAGCTGCTTCTTTCAACCGCATATCTCCCTCCTGCCTTTTACTTCAGGCTCATACAGGACACAGAAACCGTAAGTATAGAAAGGGAAGAAAACTACATCAAACAGACCTTCAGAAACAGATGCAGGATACTCTCAGCTAATGGCATACTAAACCTTTCAGTACCTGTTACCAGGGGCGACAGGCTGAAAATGCCTGTAAAAGATATCCGGATTGACTGGTCGAAGCGCTGGCAGCAGGTCCACCTGGGAGCTATCACATCAGCATATGGAAGATCTCCTTTCTTCCTGTTCTATGCAGAAAATCTGCTCAGCATCATAAGAAAAAAACACCGCTTTCTTATTGATCTTAACCATGAACTGCTTATGGAATGTCTCACCATTCTCAATATAAATAAGTGTATTAATTACACTTCTTCTTTTGAACCGCCTGTGCATGATCCGGGAGATTACAGGTATAGTATTTCACCCGGAAAAGGGCCCGGGTTCCCTTCTGTTCCATACATCCAGGTTTTCGGGAAAGGAGGTTTTGTTCCGGGGCTCAGCATCATCGATCTGATATTTAACCTTGGGCC
>CAYSBL010000003.1:2574-44201 GCA_964429295.1 uncultured Rikenellaceae bacterium | reverse complement strand
TTTGTTTGAATAGTTGCCTCCGATCGATATTGCATGTTCCCCGGTATAGCCCTGGTTTGTTATCAGCCGCCTGATATTCTGGCCGTAATCGGAAGAAGGATTATCGCCATAGTTTGAAAAGACAGTGCCATAGTAGCTGGCACCTGATCCGGTTATTGTGTCAATGATCCATGCATCATAGGCGATCCCTGCAGCACCTGCCAGATCGCCGTAATAAATTCCATAAGCATCATCAGCCCAGTAATCCGCCATGGAGCTTGTTGAACTTGTTCCCTGGATGCGTGCTGAATGGTTCAGGTTATTGGTTTTATTGAATGCATATCCGACGTTAAGGGAGATCAATCCCGTCGTTCCGCTTCCTTTTATCAGGTTTCCGACTACTCCTGCCTGTCCAAGGTTAAAATTATACAGATAATCATCGTTAATACCGTTGAAACTGGCGGATGTCTTTGCATGAAGAAGCTGGGGTGTAACGGATATTTCGGAAGACCTGAAAACACCGATACCTGCAGGGTTCTGGCTGAAAGTCGACATGTCACCTCCGAGGGCGGTGAATGCGCCACCCATCGACATGAACCTGGCTGTACCGGTATAAAAGATCTGGGAATATCTTAAGGCATCATCTACATTCTGGGCTTTAATACCTCCGAATGCAAGGAGTGCTGCTGCAATTATTAATGCTGACCGTTTCATAAGGAATATTATTAGTATACAATTGTAGTTCTTTTGATTCGAATAAAACCTTCATGATTTGAGATCCTTTGAAAATGGTCTGATAAGGCATGATGGTTTCGTTTTTATTTTCTTTTTATTTAAGGGTATCCCTGCATTCTATCACAGAATGTATTGATAATCAGTATTTTAATGTGCTATAATTATCTTCTTCCTCCGGATGAAGAGCGGCTGGATGAAGATGATCCTCCCGAGGATGAGGAGCCTGAGTATGAACTGCCTCCCGAGTATGAGCCGCTGCTTCTCGATACCGAGCTGCCGCCGCTGTAAGATGAACCACTACCGGAGTATGAGCCGGATGAGTAGCCACTGCCGGAACTTCTTCTTGACGGAACCGTATAGGATCCGGGGTTGCTGTATGATGAGCCTGAACCGGACCTGGAAGGAGCCGAGTAGGAAGAACTGCTTCTGCTGCCGCCCTGGGTTGATGAACTGCTTCTCTGAACACCGGAAGGCCTGGTAGTGGTGGTTCCGCTGTTTATCCTTGTATTGTTGTACGAAGGCCTGGTGCTCATCCTTTGATTGTTATAAGTCGGAGTATATGATCTGTCGACTGATCTGTATTCAGGAAGGCTCGAGGCAGGTCTTCTGGTCTGAGCCGCACTCGTACCTGTATTGCCTGAACTCTGGGTAGTGGTCCTTCTCTGTCCTGTTGCAGACTGCTGGGTACCGGTGACCACAGGGGTGGTTGTTCTCCTGGTAGTTGTTGATCCAATAGTTCCTGATGCCGGAGTACCTGTGCTGGTTACAGGGTCGGTACTTCTTCTTGATGCTGCTGTTCCGGAAGTTCCGGAGACACCTGAGGCGCTGCCGCCCGACCAGCGTGTTGACATTGTGCTTGGTCTTTCCCTTCTGCCGTAATTAACATCTCTGTCGTTGTAGGTATAAGGGCTGTAGTATCTTCCGTAGTACCAGGGTGAGTACCAGGAACTGTAGAAGGGGCTGTAGTATCCCATTCCATAGTAGCTTCCATAATAGTATGGGCTGTAGAAACTGCTGTAATACGGGCTGTAGAAACCGCTGTAGTATGGGCTGTAAAAATCAGAATAGAAGGGATCGTAGTATGAGTAGGGGAATCCGGAGTAATAGTTATTGAATCCGAACGACGGGTAAAAGCTGTAGTAGAAAGGATCCCTCCAGTAAGGATTAAAGTAGTTCCCGTAGAATCTGTTCAGTCTCCCTGCATAGGAGCCGTCGTAATAGTCGTATCGGTTGTCATAACCGCCTGCATCAGCATAACCGGCTGCATCTGAATATTCCTCAGCTACCAGGGTATCGGCGGCATATATATTGTCGTAATATGATCCTGACATCAGATTGCCCTCGGAAATCTGATTGCGGTCGCTGGTTCTTACCGTTGTTACAGGCTGATCAGAACTCACATAATACAGGTCATCATATTCTGTCCCCACATAAAGTCCTGACGAACAGGATGCGAGAGTCAGAAGGGCAAGGCCGAGTATGTAATTTGATGCTTTCATTTTGATTGTTGTTTCCTTTTGTTTAGTTCATTCACTTTACAATTATCAAAATCCATACCAAAACATTCGGTTTTGAGGATTAATACAGGCTTACGGTTTCAGCAAATTTAATTCTTTTTGACAAAGAAACAATTATTTTCAAAACGCACATCCTTCGCTTTTAGTTTACGAGGCAGCCATCTCCGCTGTTTTGTCTCCTGTAAAAGGTCTCTTTTTTAAATTTCCATTATTTAGCTATTTTTACGACCTGTTTTTAAACGGTCCAAATACTTATATTTATTCACCAGACGATGGCTAAGTTTCTTACAGACAGGGATGAGAATTATGCACAGTGGTATAATGACCTTGTTATCAAGGCGGATCTTGCCGAGAATTCGGCAGTGAGGGGATGCATGGTTATCAAGCCCTACGGTTATGCTATATGGGAAAACATCCAGGCCGGACTTGACAAAATGTTCAAGGCTACCGGTCATGTCAACGCATATTTTCCCCTGTTTATCCCGAAATCCTTTTTCAGCAGGGAAGCGGCTCATGTTGAAGGATTTGCAAAGGAGTGTGCCGTCGTTACCCATTACAGGCTTAAGAACGATGAAAGCGGCAAGGGTGTAATCGTTGATCCTGCCGCAAAACTGGAGGAAGAGTTGATCATACGGCCTACTTCGGAAACCATTATCTGGAATTCATATAAAAACTGGATCCAGTCATACCGCGACCTGCCCATACTTATAAACCAATGGGCCAATGTAGTAAGATGGGAGATGCGGACACGTCTGTTCCTGAGAACCGCTGAATTTTTATGGCAGGAAGGACATACTGCCCATGCTACAAGCCGGGAGGCCGTTGAAGAGACCGAGAAGATGATAAATGTGTATGCTGATTTTGCTGAAAACTATATGGCCCTTCCGGTCATCAAGGGATATAAAACAGAAAACGAACGTTTTGCAGGAGCAATAGACACGTATACAATAGAGGCCCTGATGCAGGACGGGAAAGCGCTTCAGGCAGGTACAAGTCATTTCCTCGGACAGAATTTCGCAAAAGCTTTCGATGTGCAGTTCACTGACAAAACCGGGAAACTCGATTACGTCTGGGCAACTTCCTGGGGATTGTCTACAAGGATGGTCGGAGCACTTATCATGGCACATTCCGATAACAACGGTCTGGTACTTCCGCCCAGGCTTGCCCCGATCCAGACAGTTATCGTTCCGATATTCAAAACCGATGAACAGCTTAAGCTTATCAGCGAAAAGGCAAGGGAAATAATGGCCGGCCTTCAAAATGAGGGTATCTCGGTCAAGTATGACGATCGCGACAACCTTAAACCTGGTTTTAAGTTCGCTGACTATGAATTGAAAGGAGTCCCTGTCAGGATTGCAATCGGGCCGCGCGACATCGAGAACGGCACTGTTGAGCTTGCCCGTCGGGATACCTTGCAGAAAGAAACAGTCCCGGCTCAGGGACTGCCGGACAGGTTGAAGGACCTTTTTGTAGAAATTCAGGCCAGTCTTTATAAAAAGGCACTGAAGTTCCGCGACGATAACACTTACCTTACAGATAACTGGAAAGAATTCACTGAGATTATTGAGAATCAGGGAGGATTCATCCTCGCCCACTGGGATGGAACAGGCGAAACAGAAGAAAAGATAAAGGAAGAAACAAAAGCAACAATCAGGTGCATACCTTTTGACTCCCCCGAAGAAGAAGGCAAATGCGTCTATTCAGGCAGGCCTTCAAAAAGACGTGTTCTTTTTGCAAGATCATACTGATGCAATAAGGCAAATCGCGAGATAATTGCTATTTTAGAGCTTCAATATAAATAAAAAAATTACCTGATCATGCCCGAACCGGAAGAGAAAAAAATTCAGATTATCAACACACTGAAGGAAAAATCCATGCTGAAACAGAAAGTATTCGACAATACCCTTGAATGGTTCAGCATGGTTAAGGATATTCTAAAGGACCTCTCGAAGGATGTGAACAATAACCTGGGAAATGTGGATTCAAGGATCAAAATGGAATATACCGACAGAAGTAACTTTGATGCACAACTGAAAGTAGCCGGTGACATTCTGCTCTTCAGCATGCATTCAAATATTTTCCAGTTCGACAGAGAGCACCCGGCATGGAAAACGCCTTATATTCAGAAAGACAAGAACAATGCTTACTCGGGTATGATAAATATCTACAACTTCCTTTACGATTCTTTCAAATATTCGAGGCTCGACGATCTGGGTTATCTTATTGCCAGGATATTCATCAATCATGAGAACCAGTACCTGGTCGAAGGAAAAAGGCAGATGGGAATGCTCTTCTCAAACTACGGCAATGAGGCCATAACACGATCATCACTCAAGAATATTATATCCACTGCTATTCAATACTCCCTGGAATTCGATCTTCTGGTTCCTCCCTACGATACGGTAAAGATTGCCACTGTCGGACAGGCTGAGGCAAAGATCCAGCACTCCAGGGTAATAACGGGTAAACGTCTCGGATTCCAGTTCAACTCTGACGATGTTTTGCTCAAGAATCAGAATGAAACCTGAAAATGAAGATATTAAAAGATTTCAACTGATCCGGAGATTCTTCTGCTTCCAGATAATTGCTTTTATTTTCCTGCCATCCATATCACAGCAACTTACAATATCCGATTCCGCAGGCAGGGGTACAAACTATCTTCCTGCACCAGATATAAGAAATATCAGGCTTTCTCTTCCTGAGGCGCGGAACACCGGCTCTTCATGCCTTATACCTCCTGCCGGAAACGGAAATCACCGGACGATGATCTTCCTTGACTCCCTGAGAAACAGGGCATCCGGAACCCTGATAACCAGGAAACTCTACGATTTCATTATCATTGCCCGTGATCCTGAGACCACAAAGGAGATAACATCAGCGAGCGAAGACAAATTCATCGGATCTGCAGGATATAAGATCAGGAACATTGAAATAAAAAGGCTGAATGTATTCGGAACGAATATCAACACTCCCGGTTTCTATGATCCGAATCAGGTGGAAAAACTCCTTAACAGGACACATTTCAATACCAACGAGCTCATAATAAGAAAGAATCTCCTTTTCCGCCCAGGCGATACAATTTCCCCACTCACACTGAGCGATAACGAAAGGTACCTTAGGGAACTGAACTTCATCGACGATGCCAGGATCCTGGTTGTACCGGTATCGGATTCACTGGCCGACGTGATAGTGGTTACCAAGGACATCTACTCCCTGGGAGCCAAAGCCAGCCTGGCAGGAGTTGACAAAGGGACGATTGCGGTTTTTGAACGCAATATATTCGGAATGGGCCATGAATTCGGCGTTAATGTCCCATGGGATGTCGATTCAACCGGTTCACCGGGATTCGGGGTAAACTACCGTGTGAATAACATCGGAAAAACCTTTGCCAGTCTGGGCCTCTTTTTCCAGGACGGCCTTGGAAAGAAATCATACGGAATAGACATAGGAAGGCGCCTGATTAGTTCAGAAACAAAATACGCCGGGAATATAACCCTCAGAAAGACAATTACTTCAGAAGATCTCGATTCGCTCCCGGAACCTTACCCGGTCAAATACAATCTTCAGGATTACTGGTTGTTAAGATCTTTCCTGCTCAACAGAACATCCGTCACCCGTCTTATTATCGGAGCCCGGTACATTAATAACAATGTCTTTCAGCATCCGGACATAGATCCGGATTCCTATCTTCACCTTCAGAAATACCGGCTTTTCCTGGGTTCTTTCTCCTACTCTGTTCAGAGATTTTACAAGACAAGCCTGATCTATGGCTATGGCCGTACAGAGGACATTCCACACGGGTTGTTATTCAACATAACTGCCGGCAGGGAATTCAGCGAGTTCAAGAAGAGGTACTACACAGGGGCATCCGTCTCACTGGGAGAACAAGTCAGCAAGATTGGCTATATCTATACATCAGCGGAATTCGGTACCTTCATCAACAACAATAAAACGGAACAGGGCATTCTTTCACTAAGAACAAACTTTGTTTCAAATCTTGCCTACACAGGAAGATACCGCATAAGGAGCTTTGTGAATGTTGAATATACAAGGGGATTCGACAGATACCAGGATGAATACCTGTCACTGATGCGGGCTGACGGTTTCTCGGGTTTCCGGAATGATTCCATCTGCAATGAACAAAGGATCACCATCAATCTCGAGACAGTGCTTTTCAGTCCTGTGGATTTCTACGGCTTCAGGTTTGCCGTCTTCGGATTTGCTGATGCCGGATTTCTTTTCGGCACCAATCAGATAGTTTCAAAGGGCGACTTTGTGTCGGCCATTGGTCTCGGAATCAGGGTAAGGAACGACAATCTCATTCTGAACACATTCCAGGTAAGGCTGGGCTTTTACCCGAATGTCCCCGATTATTCAAAAACAACAAATTTGCTTATTTCCGGCGAACAAATGCTTAAACCATATAATTTTGAACCCGGCCAACCGTCAATCATTCGATTCAGATAACCATGGCACTTAAGGAAGAATTCCGGGATTTTGCCAGGAAAAACTCACTTTTTACACAAAAGGACAGGATACTCCTTGCTGTTAGCGGAGGTATTGATTCAATGGTAATGTTTCACCTTTTCGCGGGAATAAAATCCGATATAGTTGCTGCACACTGCAACTTCAAACTCAGGGGGACCGAATCGGATCTGGATGAGGAACTTGTGAGGAATTATGCTGAAAGAAACAATATCCCCTTCGTTTCTGTGTCATTCGACACAGCCGGGTACGCAGATGAAAAAGGACTTTCCATTCAGATGGCCGCCAGAGACCTGCGATATAAATGGTTTGAAGAGATGAAAGCCGAAAATAAATGCAGTCTTATTGCTGTCGCCCATAATATGAACGATAACATTGAAACACTGCTGATCAATCTGACCAGGGGAACAGGACTTACCGGACTTGCCGGGATGAAACCTATCTTCAATGGCATCATCAGGCCCCTTCTGTTTGCAACACGCTCCGGAATAGAGAATTATTGCAATGAATACAGAATACCCTACAGGGAAGACAGATCAAATGCCGAAACCTTATACATCAGGAACAAAATAAGGCATCTTGTTATACCTGTTCTCAAGGAAATAAACCCCTCGGTTGAAGTAACACTCAACGAAACTGCCGTCAGGCTCAGGGGTCTGGATGAAATACTTTCGGCACATATTCAGGATATAAGGTCGCAGCTTTCAGTTAAGAAAGGAATGTCGGTAGTCTTCGAATCAGTAAAACTGGCTGAATTCAGCGGGAACAGGACAATGCTTTTCGAACTTTTCCGCCCTTATGGCATTACCGCTTCCCTTGCCGGCGATCTTCAGAAGCTTATCAGCGCTGTTACCGGCAAACAATTGTTCACTTCGTCCCATAGGATCCTTAGGAACAGGAATGAGATAATTGTTAGTCCCCTGGGCGGCAACAAGCAGGATCCCATGCTTTTTGAATCGGTCGGAGATCTTTTGAACCTGCCCCTTATCAGATCCGTATCCGTTGATGTATTGACTGAAGGATCAAGAATACCCCCCAATCCCCGGATTGCTTTCATTGACCGGGATCTGATCTGTCTGCCTCTTACGGTGAGACAATGGAAAGAAGGGGATTATTTTCATCCGATTGGCATGACCGGCAGAAAAAAACTTAGCGATTACTTTACCGACAGGAAGTACTCCCGTCTTCAGAAGGAGGAGGCCCTCATCCTTGAATCAGAAGGCAAAATCGTCTGGGTTATGGGAGAAAGGCTCGACAACAGGTTCAGGGTAACAGAATCCACCACGACGGTACTGATCATAGAGCTGAATGATCCTGAAAATGAATACTGATAAACCAAGCTGAATCACCCTGAATCTTAATATCAGAAGAAATCTTACAGGCAATCAGGATCAGAAATTCCTGGAGCCATGGATCCCCCTGTCGATCATCATAAGATCTGCCATTGCTATGGCAGCGGCAGCTTCAACTATGACAGGCATCCTTAAAGCAATGCATGTATCGTGTCTCCCCTTTACATTCAGCCTTGTCATTTCCTTCCTGCCAAAATCGAAAGTATATTGTTCCACTCCTGTGGAAGAGGTTGGTTTTACGGCAATCCTGAAAACTATCTCATTCCCGTTGGTGATACCCCCGTTAATGCCTCCAGCATTGTTGGTAAGGGTATGGCCGGTTTCATCAGTGAAGGAGTCGTTATGCTCGGATCCTTTCATTGAGGCAGCTTTAAATCCTGAGCCAAACTCTATCCCCTTTACAGCTGGAATTGCAAATACTGCATGACTGATGGCTGATTCAACAGGATAGAAAAACGGTTCCCCAAGAGCCCTGACTGGTTCAGATATCCTGCACTCGATGATGCCGCCGATAGAGTCTCCTTCCGACAAGGCTTTTTCAACGGCTTTTTCAACATCATCATTTCCACCGGCAGAAATAAGCTTTGCCGTGACCCGGGAAGGCCGAATTATTTGTTTTGCCAAAACCCCCGCAGCAACAAGTCCCCAGGTTATCCTTCCGGAAAAATGTCCGCTGCCCCTCATGTCGGCAAATCCCGAGTATTTAATCCCTGCAACAAAATCTGCATGACCGGGCCGCGGGATATTCCTGAACTCTTCGTAATCGGACGATCTTCTGTCGCTGTTTCTTGTCATCAAAGTCAGCGGGGCACCGGTAGTTGATCCGTTAAATACTCCGCTGAGTATCTCAGGGGTATCAGTTTCACTGCGGGGGGTTGTCCCCCTGGAGCCGCTTCGCCTGCGGGAAAGATCCTGCATGAAATCATCCGGGCTCACCCTTATCCCGGGAGGGCAGCCATCTACAACCACGCCGATCGCACTTCCGTGCGATTCTCCGAAAACCGAAACTCTGAACACTGTACCGAATGAATTCATATTTTATCTTTTAATTGCGGGATTTGTTATGAATGTAAAAATCGACAACCGCGCTTACCGGCATTTTTTCAGTTACAGCAGTTCCTATGCCGTTCAGGAACACGAAGCTTATGTCATTTCCCGACTTCTTCTTGTCTTTCATTATTAACCGGGTAAGCTGTTCGCCCGGTATGTTGTGCCCGGTAAGCAGGCCGCAGGACTTCAGCAGGGCTGTAATCCTCTCATAATCTTCAAGTGTGATCAATCCTTTCTCCAGCGAAAACCCGGATGCAAGCTCCATTCCTGACGCAACTGCATATCCGTGCCGCCACGAATAAAACATTTCGATGGCGTGACCGTAAGTATGCCCGAAATTCAGCAGGCGCCTCATCCCTGCCTCTTTCTCGTCGGCAGTAACTACAGCTGCCTTAAAGTTCACGGCCATTGAAATGCACATGGATAGAAGATCAGGATCGCGGTTTGCAATGCCTTCCAGGTTGTTCTCGATAATCTCAAACAGCTTACGGTTGCCGATAAGGCCTGTCTTTATCAATTCCGCGAGTCCCGAATAATACTCTTCTTCCGGAAGAGTTTTCAGCATCAAAGGATCACAGATCACAAATTCGGGCTGTCTGAAGCAACCGAGTACATTTTTCGCCCCTTCCAGGTTGACCCCGTTCTTGCCTCCTGTGCTGGCATCTACCTGCGACAGCAGAGAAGTTGATACATAAGCGCATCTGATGCCCCTCATATATATTGATGCAAGAAAACCGGCAAGGTCGCTTACAACACCTCCGCCGATGCCGAGGATGAAACCATCCCTGTCAATTCCTGTTTCCAGCAGCTTCTCTGCCAGCATTTCAACCACTTCTAGCTTTTTGCTTTCCTCCCCCGGACTGACCTGGAATACGGGGAAATCCGGAAACCGGTCCCCGTAAATCCGGGTTATATTATGATCGGAAAGAATTACCACATTTGATCCGGGAAGCAATTCATGAACAATCTCCCAACCTGCACCCACAAGTATCTCCGAAACAGAATCACCTGTTTTTATGACTATTTTTTCCAATTGACCTCTTGTTTGCCCGATAAAGTTAACAAAACATACGGAATCACACATAAACCATTGAAATATCAAAATCATCACCGCAGTCTTATTGCAGGCGGAAATAGTGGCATTGGCAAAAAGCACTAACTTTATAACGAGTTTTAACCATAGATATGACAACCAGGGAAAGATACCGCCTGACTATAGAGTATTTCACTGAAAATATGCCCATTGCCGAAACTGAGCTGTCGTATGCAGATCCTTTCGGACTGATCGTTGCCGTTATCTTGTCGGCCCAGTGTACCGACAAGCGTGTAAACATGATAACACCTGCTCTTCTTGACAGGTACCCCGATGCTGAATCGATGGCAAAGGCGGAACCTCCGGAGATACTTGAGTTCATCAGGTCTTGTTCATATCCCAACAACAAGGCAAAGCACCTTTCAGCTATGGCCAGGATGCTTGTCAGCGAGTTCGGCGGAGTTGTACCGTCTGAGCCTTCTGAGTTGCAAAGGCTGCCGGGGGTTGGCAGGAAGACTGCAAACGTAGTGGCTTCCGTGGTATACAGGAAGCCGGTCATGGCTGTCGACACCCATGTTTTCAGGGTATCTGCCAGAATAGGGCTCACCAGAAATGCAAAGACACCCCTGAGCGCCGAACTTCAGCTTTCAGCTAACATTCCCGAGCAAATGATCCATAAAGCCCATCACTGGCTTATCCTGCACGGGAGATACGTGTGCAGGGCCAGGAATCCGCTCTGCGGCGAGTGCGGATTAAGGGAATTCTGCAGATACTACACAGGTAAAAAACTGGTATAAAAGTCCCTGGAATATACATTTAACGGCAAAAACAACGTTCTACAATAAAATCTCAGAAAAATGCCATACCCGCCGCATCCCGAACCGAGTATTCCTGAAACCAGAATCAGTTATGATGAACTACTGAAGGCCAACCATCGGCTGGCTGAAGAGGTGGAGTATCTCAAATCAATTTGCGAAAGGAAATTTGACAGCAATGATTCAGGTTCAAAGTTTTTTACTCCTGCCAATATTATCAGGGAAATTATTGAAACCATCAGTTCCTACCTTGCACTCTTTAAAATAACACCCGACAACAGGATCCTGATCCTTGATCTGAATGAAAAGGCCGCAATCACAGAATTGGTGAAGAGATCGGACGCCAAGGAGAAACACATAGATGAAATCACCTTGCCGCACCGGGATAGACTGGTCAGGCTTATACTCGATACCAGGAAATCAGGAGTCGCCAGAAAAATAGCCGTATCGGAAGATGAAAGCGATTCACTCGGACATTACATCGGATTCAATGTAGCATCCGGGAATATTCTTGTAACCTGGGAGCCTGGCCTGAGGCAGAAGACAGAAGATGACTTGTCGAGGCAGAATCTGATATTTGAAAACTTTGCCGACATGCTTCCGGAAATGATTTATGAAATAGACCTGTCGGGAAATATTGTCTTCGCCAATATTCAGGCCATTAAATTCTTCGGGTATTCAAAGGAAGAAATGAAGTCGGGCGTCCACATCTCAAAAGTTTTTCCCGGAAATTTCACCCGGATGATTGAAAACCTGAGGAACCTAAACGCTCCCGACCAGATCTCCAGTAATGAATATTTTGCAACTAAAAAGGATGGAACCCTGGTGCCTATTCTGACTCATTCATTTGCCCTTTTCCATGATAATAGGAAGACTGGTTACAGAGGCGTTGTATCCGACATCAGCAAGCAGAAAAAATATGAGGCACAGATAAACAGGGAAAAGGCCTTCCTCGAGCACCTGGTCGATTCCATTCCCGAAGCGATAGTGCTTATAGACCGGGATGGCAAGATAAGTAACATAAACAAGGAATTCACCTCATTGTTTGGCTATACCAGGGAAGAGGCCCTGGGCAAAAATGTTGACGAGCTGATCACTCCCGATAACCTTAAGCAGGAAACCGGCGACCTTGATGAACTGGTACGCGAAGCAGGACGTATGATGAAAAATACGCTCAGGCACGACAAATCAGGCAATCTGATAAACGTATCGCTTACAGCAGCAAATCTGACTATCAACAACGAGACGGTGGCATCAATGGGTATATACAGGAACATAACCCAGGAGCGCAAGGGACAGATTATTCAGGAGATACTTTACAACATTTCAACGGCAGCTCTTAACCAGATCGACATCAAGGACATTTACCCGACAATAGTCAGGGAACTAAGCAAGATATGGGATACGAATAATTTCTTCATCGCCCTCTACGACGCCAAGTCCGACACCCTGTCGATGCCTCTTTTCTCGGATGAAAAGGACAAATTCGAGAGTGTTCCTGCGCGCAAAACAATCACAAAATGGGTTATAGGGCTGAAAAAATCTGTGCTTCTGAAGTTTAACGATCTGAAGGATCTCGAGAACTCCGGAGACATAGCGCTGATAGGGACTCCATGCATGGTCTGGATGGGTGTACCTCTGAAAGCGGAAAAGGAAATAATTGGCGTGATGGCCCTGCAGGATTACCATGATGAAAACAAGTTCAGCCAGGACGATGTAAATGTGCTGGAATTCATCGCCAACCAGATTGCCATAGCTATCCAGCGCAGGACCATGATCGACAACATGATCCAGTCAAGTCGCAAGGCAGAGGAAGCTGCACAGTCGAAACAGCAGTTCATGTCGACCATGAGCCATGAGATAAGGACTCCCCTCAACGAAGTGATTGGAATTACCAACCTGCTTTTGCAGGGTAATCCGAGGGAGGACCAGATGGATTTTATAAAAACTCTCAGGTTCTCGGGAAATCACCTTCTTTCGCTTGTCAACGATGTGCTCGACTACAACAAGATGGAATCAGGGAAAATAGTATTTGAACAGGCTCCATTCAGCCTGACAGATTTCCTGAACGACATCCTCAGAACATATTCCTTCCGTGCAAGGTCGAAGAATCTTGAATTTGAAATACTTAAGGACCACAATCTTCCGGATGAGGTCATCGGCGACCCAATCCGGCTCAACCAGATACTTTCCAACCTTCTTTCAAACGCACTCAAATTCACAAAATCAGGTCATATCCATGTAATACTGAATGAGATTGACAGAAAAAACAAAAGGACTGCAATTGAATTCACGGTCAGGGATACCGGGCTGGGGATACCGAAAGACAAGCACAACATGATATTTGAAAGCTTTACGCAGGCATCCCCTGATACCACAAGGCATTTCGGAGGAACTGGATTGGGTCTGGCAATCTGTAAGAAGCTCGTCGAGCTGCAGGGAGGCAGGATAGACGTGGAAAGCGAACCGGGCGCAGGTTCCGCATTCAGATTCGTCCTTTCTTTCGGGATATCTGACCAGGGAATAAAACAAAGGGCAGGCGATGCATCCGAGACGTATATCGGACTGGAAGGTAAAAGGATACTTGTTGCTGAAGACAATAAGATCAACTTTTTTGTTGCCAATAAGTTCCTGACCGGCTGGGGAGTAAAGGTTACACATGTCGAAAACGGTCAGCATGCAGTCGAAATGCTCGAGAAGTCTGAGTTCGACCTTGTCCTGATGGATCTCCATATGCCGGTTATGGACGGAATAGAAGCAACAAGGATTATAAGGAAATCGGAAAATCCAAGGATCAGCAGCATCCCTGTTGTGGCCCTGACTGCTGCCATACTATCTGAAAGCCACGACAAGATTGCCGATCTGAGCATCAACGACTATGTCCTTAAGCCGTTCAAGCCTCACGATCTGTTCGATAAGATACTTAGGAACATAAAATAAAAACCGGTACGCGGTATGAGGCGTGCGGTATGCGGCGAAAGTCTGAGGCTCGGGGCCCGCAAAAACTGGCAGAACCTGCTGAACCTGCAGAATCGATTATCTGATACAGTTTTTGCTCAGGTATTCCGCCGCCTTCTTGTTTCCCTGTCCGAAAGCCTTTCTGAAATCGAAGCAGGCATCTTCCCTGTTGCCCATGCTCAGCCTTGCAATTCCTATGTTCAGCCACGCATCTGGATTTTGAGGCTGAAGGTCGAGGGCCATGCTGTAGTCTTTTACAGCGAAATCCCACGAACGCGACACAAAATAGGAATTAGCCCTGTCAACATAGCATTCAGCATCGTGCGGGTGAAGTCTGAGATTTTCCGAGAAATAAGTCAGCGCCCTCAGATTGTCGCCCGAAGCCGCTGCAAGCTTTCCTGCCCGGCTCAGTGCTTTTTTGTCGCCCGGGTAAAGATCAAGAAACCTGACTACATCTCCGAGCGCCTTTTCAGTTTCACCTGTTTTCCTGAAGCATTCTGCCCTGAGCATCAGGAGTTCTGGTTCGGAAGTGCCGGCCGTCAGAAGGCGTGTATAGGTTGAAGAAGCGCCTGCAGGATTTCCCGACGCTTCCTGGTTCCTTGCAAGAAGCCCCAGGTATTTTTCATTATCCGGATCATCAGCCAGAAGAGCATCAATAGCTTTAAGGGATTCTGAATATCTCTTTTCCGAAAAACTAATCAAAGCTCCGGCATATGCCAGTTCATCATTCCCGGGATAGACACCCCTGAGCTCAGCATACAGGGACTTAGCATCGGAAATCCTTCCTGTTGACAAGCTGTATTCTATTTCAGCAATCCCCTTCTCAACCACTGAATAAATTTCCTTCCTCCAGAACTGGCGCCATTCAGGACGATTCTCGATCAGGCTGAATGAGGGATCGAGCATGATCTCCTTTTCACTTCTCCGGTATTGCGATCCAAGGCTCAGTTCAAGATGGTAGACGGCTGTCGCCGCATCTCCTTTCAGTGCATAGATCCTGGCGAGTCCGTATTCACCCGATCCCGGAGAGACACGGTTAGCCGAATAAAAATCATCTATTGCCCGGGAATAGTCGCCCCCCGCAACAAACGCTTCCGCCCGCCTGAGAAAGACATCCATATCCGGAAAGCTTTCCAGTGCTCCCGACAAAAGACTGACAGCTTCATCAACCCTTCCTCTTTCAATAAGAGCACGTCCTTTCATCAGATAATCCGATTTTGTCTGCCCGTAAAGTCCTCCGGTTATAAGTGAGATCAGTATGAAAAAAAATGTCCTTTTCATTTTCTGCATTTCTGTTTATTTAAAATTCAGGCGAAGTGACCTTAGCTCCGGGTTCGGTAATGACATGAACAAATCCCGAAAGATGGAATTGCTCCAGTCCCGATATCCTCCTTTCAAAGACATCGCACTGGTAGAAGTAAACTCCCGGTGATACTATCTTTCCGTTGTAGGTACCGTCCCAGTTTATCCGCGGTTCATCAGTCTGGAAAATAAGCACCCCGTAGCGGTTGAACAGCTTGAAATCGACTTTCTCCACCAGTCCTGAAGTCTTGGCCTTAAGCCAGTCGTTTATGTCATCTCCGTTTGGAGTGAATACATTCGGTATCTCATAGAAATTGCAGGAATCGACGCATATCATAACCGACTTCAGGCTTTCATTTCCCAACTCATCGAATGCTGAAACTGCATAGCATCCAGATACAACCTCGCCGGGATAATGCTTGTAGCTGAAAGTGTTCCTGTCGTTGATCACCGTCAGCAGAGAAAGGGTTTCTTCAGTGATCATCTTGTAATAGATATTGTATCCTGCAACGTCTTCGAGGCAATTCTGATCGGTTATTGTCCAGCGCACATGGTTGTAGAGGCTGTCGCACTGGCTGGTCACATTAATTCCCGGCTGGCATGGCGGTTCATTGTCGACAGGGGTAACGCAGGCTATCTGTGAAAAGTTTAACAGATCCCTGGGCATCCCTGCTGATGAGTATCCACCGGTCGATCTTACCCTGTAGCAGTATTCCGTGCCGTTCACCAGTCCGTTATCTGTGAATTCAAGGATGTTGGAAGTACCGATGGAATCGTAAGCCATCGTTGCCCGGTTAAGCCTGAAGAAATCATATCTTGTATTTATCCATGGCACATTCCGGCTGATCGTGAAGCGGACCTTCCTGTCGCCCGGACTGGCCGCAAGGAAAAGGGAGGATGCATATCCTGGTTCTCCAATAAGGAACCTGTTACCCGGGGCATTGTTGTACAGCTCAATTCTGTAAATGTACCCCCTGTCTGCTGTATTTAAAAGGGTATCTACGAAAGAGGTCTCATTGAGTGTCGACGTACTTATGGTTCTTATCTGGGTGTATTCGGTCCCGGTTACACCATCGGCCCTCGAAATAATATACTCATATGGGCCGGAGGCAGGGATGGTATCAAGCCTGTCGGGCCGCCTCCATCTTACTTCTATCGAACCATTTGTCGCTGACGTTGACCGTACGCTTACGTTTGTTATTACAGGAACCCCCGATACCAGCGATGAGGCCAGTTCATTCGAAGCCTTGCTCTCGGCCCCGTTGTTGAAAACGGCAGTGATCCTGTATGAGTACTCCTTGTTAAATTCCAGGCCTTCTCCTTCATTGGTATCGAGGTACGCAATCACTGAATTCCCCGCAATGTATCCGACCCTTACATAGCCTGCTGATGACGGAATTCCGGATGTGCATGTATCAGGTATGAATGACGAGGTGCCTTCCCTCCTGTAGATATTGAATCCCATTATGGCATCTGTCCCGTAATTGATCCATTCCAGCCTCATGAATTTACCCTCAGGTGATAATCCTTGCAGCACCGGCGAAGGACCCAGTACCTTTATCTGGAAATTGTCGATATCCGACAGATTCTGATCCCCGTTATAATCGTCGGCCTTTATTATTATATCATAGGGCTGGTTCCTTACTGCTTCCATGCAGGTTGCCCACCGGAAACGTGAAGAGTAGAACCCGGCAACCGAGTCGGCCCTTGTGAATGATGCCCTGCATGCATCAAGCGAATAGATCCCGGAAGTTGATAACAGCCGAAGAAAATCATTATTAGGGTCGGTAGCTGAAACAAGGAAATCGACCACAGTACCAGCTTCCACGCATCTGTCGGCGAGGGGCCCGATTTCAGGCGGCTTGTTGTCAGTATCGTATACATTTATCTGGATATCCCTTACCACGACGCCTATCTTTTTTCCATACCTCCATTCCTGAATCTCCATGGCAACGTTGTATGCCCCGGTGTCTCTGGGGGTGCTCCAGATAAGGTCGCCTGACAGGGCATCAACCCTGATGAAATCGGTAGCAGGAGGAAGGGTATAGTTTTCGATTGGTTTTCCGTCTTCGCGAGTGCATACCGTAAGCGCATACGAAAGACTGTCGCCGTCAGGATCATAGGCTCCCGGATTATGAATGAACACATATCCCCTGGCTGCCTTGTCATAGGGCGGATTGAGAAGTACCGGGGTGCTGTTCCTGCCTATTGACGGATTCACAATCAGGGTTGTGGAAATAGAAAAAACAACATTCACCGAATTAGGGATATTGAGCACATCCGCATTCCTGTTTGGATCCTGTACCACTATCTTATAAATGCCGGGACCGGGATAGGTATGCGTGATCTTATAGATATTCCTTTTATAATAGTTCGGGAGAAATAAAATGCTTACCCTTGGTGCTACTGATGTGGAATTATCTCCCCATTCGACATCAAGCTGGTCCCTGTCGGCGAAACTCAGGGTATAGGTATAGGTTGTAATGGTTATCTCGAACGAAAGATCAGACAACTGTACATAAGTGATCTCTCCTGCCCTGTTGTGTGTTGCCCATGCATTGCCAGTTCCGGCCAGCAGAAGGGCAGCAATCATAAGTGTCATCGTTTTCAGAATCTTCACTTTGCTTTTACTCCTTTTATCCATTTAATTACTGTATCTCAAAAGTCTTTTCAGTCTCCAGTGCAGTGAGCCTGGCCCCTTCTTCAAAATCATTTACCTTGACTATCAGCATGTTTGCCTGATCGTTATAGATGGATGTCATGATTGTGCTTTTCACATTTATCGATCTGATCCTTTTTGCAGAACCAAAGGACAGATTCATTCTCAGCTCATTGTCAGAGAGACTCATGTTTCCGAGTTCCGCTTTTACCTGATCCCCGTTAACAGCGATCCTTACCTTTTCGTTCACATAATCAGTCAGAACGGCCATTGTATATTCATCACTGCCGGTAAACATCATTTTTTCCCCCCCTTCGTGACCAAGTCCGGCATCCAGCAGGAAATCATCAAAGTATACCATCAGAAACATATTGAATGCCTTATCGTCAGGAGCATAGTCAATGCTCATAAGGGAGACATGCACCGGATGAAATGCCAGCCATAGCGAAAGAATAAGAAATCTGAACATCCGATTTAAGGATTAGGCACAAACATCATCATCAAAAATCAGACCATTAATAACTATCATCCGGCATCATCCACCCTGTCCTTAAGGTAACCTGCCGTACCAACCTCAATAAACGAGAATCCGGCCGGACCTGAGAAGTTACCAGCCAGGACAACCACGAGGTCTTCATTGCAGATCTCATTACCTGCAGTAAGGTCAGAAAGAGCCCTTCTGAGGAAATCGTCCACCGACTTTCTTTTTTCCTGATAGCTTGCATACACACCGTATGATAGGGCCATCTGCCTCATGGTGCTTGCCAGATAGCACCTTGCAAGGATCAGTTTGTATCCGCGGTATGCAGCCATGTCCCTGATTGTCCTCCCGGCGATGGTATCCGCAATTATTGCTTTCGCATTTACTCTCACAGATGTCTTGACCGCCACTTTGGCAAGATATGCGGAGATCTCACTGTTTATTCCTGAAGCCGGCAGTTCAAGAAACTTCTCCTTGTTTTCCTCCACCTCGAGAGCAACCTTTGTCATTGTTTTGACTGCCTCCACCGGAAACTTCCCGTTAGCAGTTTCACCGCTCAGCATAAGGGCATCTGTCTGGGAATAAATGGCGCTGGCTACATCGCTGACCTCGGCCCTCGTCGGACGCGGATTGCTGATCATCGAATGCAGCATCTGGGTTGCCACAATCACCGGCTTCCTGGCTGTAATGCATTTGGAGATGATCATCTTCTGTATCCCCGGGATCTTTTCATAGGGTATCTCAATTCCAAGATCTCCCCTGGCTACCATAATCCCGTAAACATGCTCAAGAATTTCATCGATATTTTTAACCCCCTCTTCATTTTCTATTTTGGCAATAATCTTGACCGGGCTTTTATGATCATCCAGAATAGCCTGTACGTCAATAACATCCTGCTTCGTCCTCACAAAAGAGTGAGCAATGAAATCGACATCGTTTTCGACAGCCATACTGATAAACCGCCTGTCTTTTTCTGTAAGGGAAGGGAGGCAGATCTTGACTCCCGGAATGTTAACGCTTTTTCGTGAGCCAAGCATGCCGCCGTCCTCCACCAGGCATTCGAGCAAGTTGCCGTCGCGCTTCATTGCCCTGAGCGCTATGTCACCGTCGTCAATAAGGATTTCAGAACCTTCGGGCACGTCTGTGACAAAATTACTGTACGACACGTTGATATGGCCATGGGTTGATTTTTCACCCGGATTTCCGGCCATCATCACCTTTTCTCCCTTAAGCAGCTCAACCGGGGTATCACAGGCAGTGGTTCTTATCTCAGGGCCTTTTGTATCGATCAGGATGCCGATCCGTTCCGAAACACTGCGTGCATTCCTAATAATTTTAAGAGCACCGTCAATATCCAGGTGGGCTGAATTGATCCTTATCACATCCATGCCGGCCCCGTAAAGTTCCGAAATGAATCCGGGGTCGCATTTCTTGTCAGAAATCGTTGCTACTATCTTGGTTCTTTTCTTTCTCATCACTTCGATTTTAAATTCCTGCCCAGCTCCTTCAGGGCATCAATGGCAAGCCTGTATCCGTCCAGTCCCAGGCCGACTATGCTTCCGGCGCAATATCTCCCCACAAGGCTGTTGTGCCTGAATTCCTCACGTGCGGCAACGTTGGTTATATGAACCTCTATTACCGGGCTCCTTACCGCTGCCACTGCATCGGCTATGGCAACCGAGGTATGGGTGTAACCTCCGGGATTTATTACAATCCCGTCGTATGTAAAACCGGTCTCATGTATCATATTAATTATCTCGCCTTCAATATTCGACTGGAAATAATCGATGGAGACATCAGGAAAAATCTTTCTGAGCAGTTCCAGCCTCTCTTCAAACGATTCGGTTCCGTATTTGCCCGGTTCCCTCTTACCAAGGAGATTAAGGTTGGGTCCGTTGATTATCTGAACTTTCATATCCGTAACTCAGTATTATCAATGTGTAAAAATAACTAAAATATCGGAGGTTCTGACCAGCTCTTCTGCTTTACTTTGTATTACCTTGCACTGTCAAATGATCAGAATTGAGATGAGCCTCACCTGGAAAACCGCATCAAAGAACTTCGAGAATTATTTAAGGCTCGAGAAATCGCTTTCGGAGAACAGCATTGCAGGTTACCTTAACGATGTGCGGAAGCTCGAGGAATTCGATATGGAAAGCGGAAGGGAAGTTGGACCTGCATCATTGACTCATCACGATCTCAGGGAATTTGTCAACCGGGAGGGATCAGGCGGGGTCAGCGCCAGAACACAGGCCAGGCTGATATCGGGGATCAGGGCATTTTACAGGTTTCTGCTGATTGACGGAGAGATCACTGAAAATCCTTCATCGCTTCTTGAATCGCCAAGGCTTGGGCTAAAGCTTCCGGAAGTGCTTTCCATTGCAGAAATAGACCGGATAGTTGAAGTTATTGACCTCAGCAGGCCCGAAGGACACAGGAACAAAGCGATCATCGAAACGCTATACGGGTGCGGGCTGAGGGTTTCCGAACTGGTTAACCTCAGGCTTACCGATATCCATTACGGTGAAGGATTCGTTAGCGTGACCGGAAAAGGCAACAAGCAAAGACTTGTTCCCATAGGAAGGAAAGCCCTTAAGGAAATAGACCTTTACAGTATAGACAGGAACAGGCTTCCGGTGATCCACGATCAGAATATTGTTTTTCTCAACCGCCGCGGAAGAAAGCTGACGAGGGCAATGATCTTCACCATAGCAAGGGATCTTGCAGCGAAGGCAGGTATCCTGAAAAAGATAAGCCCCCATACATTCCGTCATTCATTTGCGACACATATGATAGAAGCAGGAGCCGATTTGCGGGCAGTGCAGGAAATGCTTGGACATGAATCGATAATGACGACCGAGATATACACCCATATTGACAGGAGCTTTCTTCGCGACACCCTTATTATGTTTCATCCACGGTCATGATTTTCCCGGGATATTCAGAAATTCAATTTTTAATATTAAATTTGCACCTTAATTTTTCCGGATCAATTAATTAAGTTCATCATAAATCATTAAAGTATGTCGAAAGTAAAAAGAGTTTATTCCTTTGGCAATAAGACTGCAGAGGGTAAAGCAGATATGAAGAATCTACTTGGCGGCAAGGGAGCCAATCTCGCCGAGATGTGTCTCCTGGGCCTGCCCGTTCCAGCCGGTTTCACTATTACAACCGATGCCTGCATGGAGTATTATGACAACAATTGCACCCTTCCCGGGGAACTGATGCCTGAAGTATGGGCAGCAATGAAGCTGACGGAGAAGACGATGGGAATGAAGTACGGAGATCCGGAAAATGCGCTTCTCGTTTCATGCCGTTCCGGCGCCCGGAAATCGATGCCTGGAATGATGGATACCGTTCTCAACATCGGTCTTTGCACCGCCACCATTCCTGGTTTCCTCAAGAAGACCAACAATCCCCGTTTCGTATGGGATTCATATCGCCGTCTCATCATGATGTATGCTGATGTCGTTATGGAAAAGGCAGAAGGTATTGAGGCTCCGGAGGGCAAGGGTATCCGCAAGCAGCTCGACGAAATGCTTGATGAGTTTAAGAAAAAAAGAGGCTACGCTTCCGATACCGACATCACTGCTGAAGAGCTGAAGGACCTGGCCGAGAAATTCAAGAAAAAGGTAAAGCAGGTTCTTGGCAAACCCTTCCCTGATGATGCAAAGGAACAGCTGGAAGGTAGTATCAAAGCTGTATTCAAGAGCTGGAATGGCAAGAAAGCAGTTTCCTACCGTCGTATCGAAGGTATTCCGGATAACTGGGGAACAGCTGTTAACGTTCAGGCTATGGTGTTCGGTAACATGGGCGATTCATCGGCTACCGGTGTTGCTTTCACCCGTAACCCCGCCACAGGCGAAAACCTTTTCTACGGAGAATGGCTTGTCAATGCACAGGGCGAAGACGTTGTAGCAGGTATCCGTACTCCCAGCCCTCTCAATGATGCCACCAAGAATGAGCAGAACAAGCATCTGCACAGTATGGAGGAAACAATGCCGAAGACCTACAAAGAGCTTGTTGATATCCGCAACATCCTTGAGAAGTCTTTCCACGACATGCTTGATATCGAATTCACCATACAGGAAAATAAACTCTTCATGCTTCAGTGCCGCGTTGGTAAAAGGACCGGTACAGCTGCCGTCAATATGGCAATGGACATGCTGAAGGAAAAACTCATCGATGAAAAAACAGCTGTTCTGCGTGTTGACGCAGCCCAGCTTGATGAGCTTCTTCACCCTATCTGCGATCCGGAAGCCGAAAAGAAAGTAAAACCCATTGCAAAAGGACTTCCTGCCGGACCAGGTGCCGCTGTAGGTAAAATAGTCTTCACTGCAGAAGATGCAGTTGCATGGACCCGCAAGGGACAGGACGTCATCATGGTCCGTGAAGAGACCAATCCCGAGGACGTTGAGGGTATGAGGGCTGCAGTCGGTATCCTTACCGCTCGCGGCGGGATGACCTCACACGCTGCCCTCGTTGCACGCGGCTGGGGAAAATGCTGCGTTGTGGGAGCAGGCGCACTTCATGTTGAAGCCGGAAGCAAGAAGATAAAGGTTGCAGGAACCGATGTTGTCCTTAAGGAAGGTGATGTTATCACGATCAACGGAACAAAGGGTAATGTATACCTGGGATCCATCAAGCTGATGGATGCTTCGGAGAATCCCCGTTTTCAGTCTTTCATGAAGATTGTTGATAAATACCGCAAAATGGGAGTCCGCACCAATGCCGACACCGCTGAGGATGCAAAAGTCGCACGCGATTTCGGAGCTGAAGGTATCGGACTTTTCCGCGTTGAGCACATGTTCTATGGAAAGGGTTCGGAAAAACCTCTCTTCCTTCTCCGCAAAATGATCCTCAGCTCAACCGAAGCTGAGCGCCGTAAGGCTCTTGGAGAACT
Source organism: uncultured Rikenellaceae bacterium (assembly GCA_964429295.1). GTDB lineage: Bacteria > Bacteroidota > Bacteroidia > Bacteroidales > VadinHA17 > LD21. Next base: position 20,932 of record CAYSBL010000003.1, on the reverse strand, counting down.
CTCAAAATATGTCAAGAAGGATATGAAAGCTACACTTGAAGCCATGGATGGTCTTCCTGTAACTTTCAGGCTTATTGACCCGCCGCTTCATGAATTTGTGCCCCAGTCCCCCGAAAAACAGGCTGAACTGGCAAAGGCTCTCGGTATCAGAAAATCTGACATCGTGAAACGCGGAGAAGCTCTCCACGAATCCAACCCGATGATGGGTCACCGTGGTGTCCGTCTGGGAATTACATATCCGGAAGTCACCGAGATGCAGGTCCGTGCCCTCTTTGAGGCAACGGCCGAACTTATCATCGAGAAGAAGAATCCCAAGCCTGAACTTATGGTGCCGGTTACCTGCGATGTTTCTGAACTTACGGTTACGAAGAAAGTTTTTGATGCTGTTTATGCTGAAGTTCTTAAGAAATCAGGTCTTAAGAAGATCGATTGCAAATACGGAACCATGATCGAAATTCCGAGGGCCACCCTGCTTGCCGACAAGATGGCTGAGTCGGCCGAGTTCTTCTCATTCGGAACAAACGACCTTACCCAGATGACCTTCGGCTTCAGCCGTGACGACATCGGAGGATTCCTTCACGATTATCTCGACAAGAAGATGCTTGCATCCGATCCGTTCCAGACAATCGATCAGGATGGAGTCGGACAGCTAATTACAATGGCAGTCCAGAAAGGACGCGCTACAAGGCCCGACCTGAAGATCGGAATCTGCGGCGAACAGGGCGGCGACCCTGCTTCAGTGGAATTCTGCTTCAGGAACGGACTCACATATGTCAGCTGCAGCCCGTTCAGGGTACCGATCGCAAGACTTGCTGCTGCACAGTCATCAATCAAATACGGGAAATAGGATATTTCTCAATAACACCGGAAAAGGGCATCTGTGATGCCCTTTTTTGTTTTTAATATTATTGATACATTTGAGTTCACTTTACAACTAAAATATCGCGATATGGTATCTGCCGTGGATCTTGAAAAATACGGAATAAATAATGTTCAGGAAATCGTCCATAATCCTTCATACAATATTCTCTTTGCCGAAGAGACCAGGCCCGGGCTCACCGGTTTTGAAAAGGGAATCATCACCCGGACGGGAGCCGTGGCTGTCGACACCGGCGTTTTCACCGGTAGATCACCCAGCGATAAGTACATAGTTCTCGACGACACAAGCCGCGATACCGTATGGTGGAAATCTGAAAAAGCAAAAGTATCCGACAACAAACCAATAAGCACGGAGATCTGGGAACATTGCAGAAATCTGTCTGCCTTACAACTGTCCGGCAAAAAGCTGTTTGTAGTTGACTGTTTCTGCGGAGCCAACGTCAACTCGCGCCTTTCAGTCCGGTTCGTGGTAGAGGTGGCCTGGCAGGCCCACTTCGTTAAGAACATGTTCATCAGGCCTGAGGAGAGTGAACTGGAAAACTTCAAACCCGACTTCGTGGTTCTGATGGCATCGAAGACCACCAATCCCGACTGGAAGAAACAGGGACTCCATTCCGAGAATTTTGTTTTCTTCAACCTTACAGCAGGAATGGCAGTTATCGGAGGTACCTGGTATGGGGGCGAGATGAAAAAAGGTCTTTTCTCGGTGATGAACTACCACCTCCCTCTTAAAGGAATAGCGGCAATGCATTGCTCTGCCAATGTAGGAAAAAAAGGAGATGTGGCTATTTTCTTCGGCCTTTCAGGGACCGGCAAAACAACCCTCTCCACCGATCCTGAAAGGGCTCTCATCGGCGACGACGAACATGGCTGGGATGACGACGGGATATTCAACTTCGAAGGAGGCTGCTACGCAAAATGCATCAACCTGAGCAGGAAGAACGAACCCGACATTTACAATGCCATCCGCAGGGACGCACTGCTTGAGAACCTGGTTGTCCTTCCCGACGGAACCATCGATTTTGCCGATGATTCCAAGACAGAAAACACAAGGGTGTCATACCCTATTTACCACATTAACAACATTGTAAAACCCATCTCAAAGGGAGGTCATGCCAGAAAGGTGATCTTTCTTACAGCCGACACCTTCGGGGTTCTTCCTCCCGTAAGCCTTCTTACCGAAGAACAGACAAAATACTACTTTCTCAGCGGCTATACTGCGAAAGTAGCCGGTACCGAACGTGGAATAATTGAACCAGTTCCTTCGTTTTCTGCCTGCTTCGGTGCTGCTTTCCTCCTGCTCGATCCCATAATCTATGCCAACGAGCTCACAAGAAAAATGAAACTACACGGGGCCGAGGCATGGCTGGTTAACACCGGATGGACAGGCGGGCCTTATGGAATCGGTTCAAGGATTGACCTTCCCACAACCAGACATATTATTGATTCCATTCTCGACGATTCCATTATGAAGTCAGAGTTCAAAATCCTTCCCGTTTTCAGGCTGAGGATTCCGGAAAAATTGGAAGGAGTCAGGGAGGGACTGCTGGATCCGTCGGAAGCATGGGAATCGCCGGTTAAATGGCGTATTGCCGCTACCGACCTTGCCCTGAAGTTCATAAATAACTTCAGCAAGTTCTCATCCAACGAAGAAACAGCTGCGCTTGCCGAATCAGGACCTTCCCTTTAAAACCCCGAAACCTCTAAGCCTTTATGCCTTTACACCTATGCGCCTTTACGCCTTAAAACCTTAACCCCTTGCCAATGAACCTCCCCCTCCTTCTTCTTGTCGTAGTTCTGGCTTATCTCCTCGGATCGATAGCAACCGCCGTATGGGTGGGAAAGATATTTCACAAGACCGATGTAAGGGAACACGGGAGCGGAAATGCAGGGGCCACTAATGTAATAAGGGTGCTGGGCTGGAAGACCGGAGTGCCTGTGCTGCTTATCGATGTGCTCAAGGGGTGGGTTGGAACCATGCTCCCGGTATTCCTTAACATGGCCGGAGAAGGAAGTGCAATGCTTACAAACTACCAGATAATTGCCGGTCTGGCGACAGTTGTCGGACATATCTATCCTGTGTTTGCCGGATTCCGCGGCGGCAAAGGGGTTGCAACAATATTCGGAGTCCTTCTTGCCATTCACCCTCTGGTTACCATCTCATGTTTCGGAGTATTCCTGTGCGTTTTCCTTGTTTCAGGATATGTCTCACTTGGATCGATGACCGCCGGAATATCTTTCCCTGTTTTCCTGTTCTTTTTCTTCGACACTCCCTCCGTCTACCTGAAGATATTCTCTGTTATAGTGGCCGCAGCGTTGCTGTACACACACAGAAAAAATATAAAACGTCTTCTGAAAGGTGAGGAATCAAAGCTTATAAAGCCCCGGTCACAAAGAATAAAATGATCTGAATACTCCGGTAATGCTTCCCGGATCAGTACTGTTCAAGGAGCTGTATCCTTTTCTCTATGGGAGGATGGGTTGCAAACAGATTTGCGAACGAAAAGGAATTCTTCTCCTCCGGTTCGCCGGGATTATCTATGAACATCTGAGCCACATCCTTCCGTTTTACCGCTTCTATGGTGGGATCGACGGAAATCTTCCTCAGTGCTGAAGCCAGTGAAAGAGGCCGCCTGGTGAGCTCTGCCGATCCTGCATCGGCAAGGAATTCACGTTTCCTTGACAGGGCAAACCTGAAGAGTGATGCAAGTAAATACCCGACTAAAGCCAGCAACAATGCAATGAAAATGCCTGCTCCTTCCTTTTTGCCCCGTCCCAGGCTTCCGAATCGCAGCGATCTGAAGAGCATTTCGGTAATAAACGCAAAGATGCCGACAAAGACAATGGAAATTATAAGAAGCCTGACATCCCTGTTGCGGATATGTGTAAGTTCATGTGCTATAACAGCCTCAAGCTCGTCATCCTCAAGCTTATCTATGATGCCGCGTGAAAGCGAGACAGTATAGGTATTCTCATTTATTCCGCTTGCAAATGCATTAAGGGAGTCGTCCTCGATAATGTTAATCCTGGGCATCTTCATTCCTGTGGATATGCACAGGTTCTCCACCAGGTTATATACTCTCTTGTTCTCCTTCCTTTCCAGGGGTTTTGAGTTGGTAGCAAGGTTAATAATGGTAGTATGCGAGAACCATGCAATGGCAAACCATAATGCCACTCCTATTGTGATCCATGGCACTACCTGAAGAAATGACCGGTTGACGAATGCCAGGCCCATCTCCTGGTTTTCGATACTCCTAGACATTATCAGGAAAAAGAGCCAGGCAAGGGCATAAAAAACCAGTGGGAACATCAGCAGCAGAACCACTGAGTTCATGTTGTTCTTCCTTATCTGACTCTGAAGGCCGTAATACTTCATACTAGTTGAACTTGATCTGAGGCGGCTGCTCAACCACCGTACGCTGGTCGCCCAGGTCGAACATCGGCTCCCTCTTGAAATTGAACAGTGTTGCTATTATATTCGAAGGGAAGAGCTCCGTTGCTGTGTTGAGCTCCTTTGTAGCGGAATTGAAGAACCTTCTGGCTGCAGCTATCTTGTTTTCAACGTCGGATATCTCATTTTGCAGATCGAGAAAATTCTGGCTGGCCTTGAGGTCAGGATAGTTTTCAACTGCAACCCTCAGACCCTGAAGAGCACTTGTAAGCTTTGTCTCGGCTTCTATTTTCTCATTTACGGTTGTTGCCTTCATAGCGTTGGCACGGGCTTCGGTGATATTGGTAAGTACCTCGCGCTCGTGAACCATATATCCCTTTACAGTTTCAACCAGCTGGGGAATGAGATCGTGCCTCTGTTTAAGCTGGACATCAACATCGGCAAAAGCCTGCTCCCTGTTGTTACGGAGCCTTACAAGCCTGTTATACAGTGAAATCGCAAAGAATACAAGGAATACGATGATTGCCAGAATTACCAGTAGTATTGCCATTTTTTGATTGATTTGGGTTAATAATTTTCGCTAATGATTACAATTTGAAACTAAAGATAGATATTTTTGCTAAATACCAACAACTGCAGATATAACAAAACAAGTACAGAATTTAATCTAAAACAAACGATATGGAAAAGAGTTTAAAAGGCACTATGACTGAAAAGAACCTGCTCAAGGCATTTGCAGGTGAATCGCAGGCAAAGAACAGGTATGAATTTGCTGCAAAGGTTGCAAAGGAAGAAGGCTACGAGCAGATAGCCGCTATATTTCTTGAAACAGCTCTTCAGGAGCAGCAGCACGCAAAGAGGTTCTTCAACTTTCTTGAGGGCGGGATGGTTGAGATTACGGCTTGCTATCCTGCAGGAAAGACCGGGACAACATCTGAAAACCTTGAAGCTGCAGCTGCCGGTGAACATGAGGAATGGAACGAACTCTATCCTGAATTTGCCAGAGTAGCCGAAGAAGAAGGGTTCAAGAATATCTCCACCGCATTCAAAGCCATCGCCTCAGCTGAGAAAAATCACGAGGACAGGTACCGTAAGCTTCTCGACAATTTAATGAAGAACAAGGTATTCGAACGCGGCGACAAGGTATTCTGGTACTGCAGGAAATGCGGCTATGTCCATTTCGGAACAAAAGCCCTCAAGAACTGTCCCGCCTGCCTGCACCCTATGGGCTATTTTGAACTCATGGCTGAAAACTATTGATGCATGAGGGGAGGAAAGGAGATGCTTGAGTTTATACTCAGGCGTCAGAGCGAAAGGAAATACAACGGGAATCCTGTAGAACCGGAAAAACTCGCCCGTGTACTCGAGGCAGGCAGGATGGCACCGTCGGCCTGCAATGCACAGCCATGGAAATTCATAGTGGCTACAGATAAGGAGATACTCTCCCGACTGGCAGAAGCTGCTTCAGCAAAACTGCTTGGAATGAACACTTTTGTCGGTCAGGCCCCGGTTATGATAGTAATTGTCAGAGAAAAGCCTAACCTTAGTTCAAGGGTTGGAGGCACAATCAAGAGCAAGGACTATTCACTTATCGATATAGGAATTGCCGCTGAGAACATCTGCCTCCAGGCGCTTGCAGAAGGCCTCGGTACATGCATTGTGGGTTGGTTTGATGAAGACCGTGTAAGAAGTATCCTTGGAATTCCCGGGGGAAAAAGGGTTGAGCTGATCATCACCCTTGGGTATGCAGCCGGCGAATACCGTCAGAAGAGGAGGAAGCCGAAAGACGAAACGGTTACTTACAACAAATACTGACAGGCCGTTCCTTACGACCTGTCCGGTGAGAATCTGTAAAAACGGATCTCAGTTAAGCTTTTCAAGTGCCGCACTGATCCTAAGGACAGCTTCAACCAGCAGGTCGTCGGAATTGGCATATGATATCCTGATGCAATTCGGAGCTCCGAATGCATCTCCTCCTACGACGGCAACATGAGCCTTTTCAAGAAGGTACATCGCAAGATCGTCAGAATTGGCGATCGTTCTGATGCCATCGGATAAGCCGAGATAATATGAAATGTCGGGCATTACATAGAAAGCGCCCTGAGGAACCCTGACCTTCAGTCCTTTGATCTCCTTCAGCAGTCCGCAGATAAGATCACGGCGCCGCAGAAAAGCCTCCTTCATTATCCTTACCGAATCGTCCCTCCCTTCGATGGCAGCAAGAGCGGCCCTCTGGGCTATGGAACACACGCCCGAAGTAAACTGACCCTGAAGCTTGTTACATGCTTTTGATATCCACAATGGAGCACCTATGTAGCCTATCCTCCATCCGGTCATGGCGAAAGCCTTCGATACACCGTTCACAGTTATTACCCTGTCGTAAATGAAATCGAACGAAGCCATGCTTACATGTTCACCCTCAAAAATTATATGCTCATAGATCTCATCTGACAAAATAAAAAGTCCTTCATGCCTTTCAACCACGCGGGCTATCTTTTCCATCTCCTCCCCTGAATATACCATCCCGGTCGGATTGGACGGCGAATTGAAAATAATCAGCCTCGTCCTGCCGGTGATTGCCTTTTCTATCTGTGAGGGGCTTACCTTGAAGTCATTCTCAAGCATCGCTTCCACAACAACCGGTTTTCCTCCGGCAAGTATGATCTGATCATAGTAGCTTACCCAGTAGGGAGCAAGAATGATGACTTCGTCGCCCGGATTTATGATCGACATTATCACGTTTATCAGGGAATGCTTGCCTCCCGCCGATACGATGATCTGATCGCGGCTGTAGTTTATCCCGTTCTCCTCCCTGAATTTCTTTGAAATTGCATCCCTCAGATCGTTATAACCCGGCACCGGGGGATATTTTGAATAATTATCATCGATGGCCTTCTTGGCGGCCTCCTTTACATAACCGGGAGTATTAAAATCAGGTTCTCCAAGGCTGAGACTTATTACATCAACACCTGATTCCTTTAATTCACGGCTCTTCTGAGCCATAGCCAGGGTCTGCGAAACTGACAGGGATTTGATTCTTTCTGATAGGTATTCCATAAGGATTAATCTGATTAAGGCTTATACAGGTCCAGCACCATAAGTGTGCCACAATCCATGGTGGTAACCGGCTTATGGCTCCGGCCTAAGCCAAATGTAAAAGGAATTTTTGATTTTCAGCAGTGCATATTGATGTTTTTATGAGACTGTCTGCGACCATATTTTAACAAAATATCTTACGTTTGCAAGTAAATTCACCATGATATGGAAACAGTTGCCGATATTCTCAAAATAACGTTGCCAGCGCTCATTGTCTTTCTGACTGCATGGATCATTATAAGGAATATGATCAGGAACGATGAAGAGAAGAGAAGGCAGGAGGTGATACTTCAGGGCAACAGGACGATCACCCCGATAAAGCTGCAGGCATATGAAAGGATAGTGCTGTTCCTTGAAAGGATAAGTCTCGAATCACTCCTTATGCGTGTAAGCACACCCGACATGACGGTCTCACAGCTTCAGTCGGCGCTGCTGACAGCCATCAGAAGCGAGTTCGAGCATAATCTTTCCCAGCAAATATACATGAGTCCGCAAGCCTGGGAGGTAGTCAGGAACGCCCGGTCGAACACCATAAAGCTTATAAACAGCGAAGCTGAAAGGATAAAGGGTGACGCCCCGGGCATTGAGTTCAGCCGGCTCCTTCTCGGCAGGATTATGGAGATGGAACATGAACCTACCCGGACTGCCATCGACTTCATAAAGGGTGAAGTGGGAAGGATGATCTGAGCCCTCCCCTTTCCACCCTGGTCAGAATTTGAAAATCGTTATCGTTTCAGGTCAAATTTTTATCGTTTCTCATAGTGTTTTTTATTGTAAAACGATAAAAATTTGTTGTTTTTTTCAGAATTTCAGCACGTGAAAGCCAAATGATTTCAAAGCAGTTCCACGCTCCTTTTCACGAATGTGCTGAGATCCTCACCCCTTAACATGTTGTTTGAAAGCAGCGCAAGGTCAATAAGCTGTTTAACTATCTTGTTGTCCGACCCATAACTCTCGAGTATCTCCTTCCTGGCTGATTCGACGGTCTCAAGTTCCTTCCTCAGCTTCTCCAGGTCATCCTTCTCGAACTGGCTGATCTCATCCTGTTTTTTCTTGCTGTGTTCTTTTTCCATGAAATCGATCTCCCCCTTCAGCCTTTCCCTTTCGGCGTGGTTCTCCTGCAGCCTTTTGCCCTCCCTGGCCTGCAGGTCTTCGGATATTCTGACCACCAGTGGATGGTTTACATTGACAACCAGGTTGAAGCTGTCTGGCAGTTCGCCGTAAAAATTCATACCGCCGCCAAGCTGAGACATCTCCTTCATCCTGCGCATGAATTCCGACTGTGTCAGAATTACAGGCGAATCGTTTTCGTCGAGCGTTTCGGGAACAGCATTGTATACTTCCTTCGTCTTGACCCTGACGTTAAAAACGCTTCTGAGGTCATCCTGCTGATCCTGTGAAAGCTTCGATTTTTTATCATCCGATTTGCTGATAAGCTTGTCGATTACATCAGAGTCGACTCTGACAAACCTCGAATCCTTGAATTTTGTTTCAAGATGGTTGATAAGGTGGATATCGAGCTGACCATCGAGATTAAGGACATCATAGCCCTTGCTTTTGGCTTTTTCGATATATGTAAACTGATCGGTCTTGTTGTTAGTATACAGGTAAACCAGTGTCTTGTTCTTGTCGGTCTGGTTTTCCTTTATGAGTTTCTCGTACTCCTCAAATGTAAAGTACTTGTCGTCGGTGTTCTTGAACAGTGCGAATTTAGTTGCTTTATCATAGAATTTCTCCTCGGTGATCATTCCGTAAATTATGAAAAGCTTAAGGTTGTCCCATTTCTTCTCAAACTCCTCGCGATTGTTCTTGAAAATTTCAAAAAGCCGGTCGGCAACCTTCTTGGTGATGTGAGAGGATATTTTCTTGACATTCGTATCGCTCTGAAGATAACTTCGTGACACGTTTAGCGGTATGTCGGGCGAATCGATCACCCCGTGAAGGAGAGTGAGGAATTCGGGAACAATCCCCTCAACCGAATCAGTGACAAAGACCTGGTTGCAGTAGAGCTGGATCTTGTTCTTTTGTATTTCGATATTCGATTTGATCCTCGGAAAATATAGTATGCCGGTAAGTTTGAAAGGATAGTCAACATTCAGATGAATATTGAAGAGCGGTTCATCTCCGATTGGATAAAGCTCCCTGTAGAACTTCATGTAATCCTCGTCCTTCAGATCCGAAGGCTTCAATGTCCATGCCGGCTTTGTATTGTTTATGATCTTGTCCTTCCCGGTCTCGACATACTTGCCATCCTTCCACTCCTTTTCCTGTCCGAAAGCTATCTCCACCGGCAGGAATTTGCAGTACTTCTTCAACAGTTCCTCTATCCTCCCTTCCTCCAGGAAGTCTTTCGATTCCTTGTCGATGTACAGGATCACGTCAGTTCCCCTGCGTTCCTTTTTTGTTTCCTCGATTGTATATTCAGGGCTGCCGTCGCAGGTCCATTTTACAGCCGGCTCTGTTTCATCCCACGATCTGGAGACTACCTCCACCTTGTCGGACACCATGAATGATGAATAGAAACCAAGACCGAAATGACCTATGATCGAATTGACCTGTTCCTTGTATTTCTCAAGAAAGTCGTTGGCGCTTGAAAAGGCAATCTGGTTCAGATACTTGTCTATTTCATCGGATGTCATTCCCACCCCCGAATCAGAAACCGTGATTGTTTTTTTCTTTTTATCTGCTGAAACCCTTATAGTGAGATCTCCGAGTTCGCCCTTGAAGTCGCCTGCTGAGGCTAATGCCTTCAGTTTCTGGGTTGCATCGACAGCGTTGGAAATGATCTCACGGAGGAATATCTCATGATCGGAATAGAGGAATTTTTTGATAATGGGGAAAATGTTCTCGGTAGTTACTCCAATTTTTCCAGTTTGCATTTTGGTAGACTTTTAGGTTAAACATGATCAACGCCGGCTCCGGATCAAAAGACATGCCGTTGGGATCAGACTGACAAATCGTCACTTTTTTATGAAGCAGCGACAGTTTCTGGTGCCAGCAACCGGGACAAAGAAGGGGAGCAACGCAGAAATTTACAGAAAAAGGTTATTTCTTAGGATTCCTGATGTCAACATTTTCCTCGAGTGTCCAGATGCCCTTTTCAAGATTGTATGCATCGAGGGAGAAATCAGGTCCGTAGTTTTCCCTTTTTCCGGTAAGCGAAGCCGCCACCGGGACAAGGTGGTCGAATACTATTGACTTGTCGTTGTTGAATCGAAGGGTCACAACCGCTTTTGAGCTGTACTCCAGCAAAACCCTGTGCCTGGTCGATTTTCCGCTGCTGAAAATATTCTTCCCGAATATGACCTCTCCGTCGGAAGTGAAGCTGATCACATCGATCACCTTTCGTGTTATGTCGGGATTCGCGAGGTCGAGCCCGAGAAGAACCCAGTATTGCTGAGCTCCCTTCCCATACTGACGAAAGTCGTAGTAAAGAGCACCGTACCAGTCATTTGCATTATACTGTTTATTTACAATGGGCGGATCATTGTCAAAATCAGACTCAAGCCGGTACACCTGGTTTTTTTTGCCGGTATTGTGAATAAAATAACAGAAGTATTTTCCTCCCGACCCCCCGAGTACAAGGTTCCAGGTAATGATCTTAAGCTGTGAATTTTTGGATGTTATCTGCCCCAGGTATCTCAGGCCCTCGAACTTATGGGTAAAAGCAGAATCCGACCTGGCATAGCTGTCTATAATCGCGTTTATGGAATCATTTATCCTGAGGCGGTCGGCATCCTGCCTGACCAGCGTAAGCCTGGTGAATAGCTTTTCAAGCATGACGGAAGCATCCGGGTCCGCCCGGGCAATCCGGCAAGTTCCTGTTGCAGCCATCAGAAATGCTATAACAAGTAATTTTCTCTTCATGTCCGGGCATTCTTTCCTGTGTTGTCAAGCAATATTTTTATCTGTGTGCAGGCCATCGATACTTCATCTTCTGAGATTGTAAGAGGGGGAGCAATCCTGAATGAATCGTCACAGAAGAGGAAATAATCAAGAATCAGGCCAGATTCAGGGGCTTTCTGAACAGCATAGTTCACGAGTGACTTATTGCCGAGCTTAACTGCAAGCATCAATCCCTCCCCCCTTATTTCCCGGATCAGGTCATGCCTCAGTTCGTTCCTGAACTGCTCCGACCTAAGTCTGCAATTTTCAATCAGTTCTTCTTCAGCGATCACCTGCATTGATGCCATCCCGGCAGCGCAGCACACCGGGTGTCCTCCGAAAGTTGTGATATGTCCCAGTGCAGGATTGGAAATCAAAGAGATCATAATTTCAGGCGAAGAAATGAAGGCTCCGAGGGGCATTCCTCCTCCAAGGGCCTTTGCCAGGACTAAGATATCGGGAACTACGCCGTATTTATCGATGGCAAACATTTGTCCGGTGCGTCCGAATCCTGTCTGTATCTCATCGAAGATAAGAAGTGCGCCTGATTCAGAGCATTTCCTTCGGACCATCCTGAGGAAGTCATCGCAGGGAGGAATTATTCCGCCTTCACCCTGTATTGGTTCTATTATGACGCATGCAGTTTTTGAATCGATAATGCCGAGTGAATCAGGGTTATTGAAACTAGCCAGCCAGATGTCGGGGATCAGGGGCCGGAAGGCAGATTTGTAGTCTTCGCTGCCCTGGATGCTGAGGGCTCCGCAGGTGCTTCCGTGGTATGCATTGCGGAATGATACTATTTTGCTGCGGCCGGTAAATCTCCTTGCAAGTTTGATTGCGCCCTCAACGGCCTCGCTGCCGGAGTTAACAAAGTATGTTGAGCCAAGCGGAGGAGGAAGATATTGAGAAAGCAGGCTGGCATATTTAACCTGGGGGCTCTGGATCATTTCGCCGTACACCATCAGATGCATGTAGGCATCAAGCTGTTCATGTATGGCTTTCACCACCCGTGGGTGCCTGTGTCCGGTATTGCTGACGGAAACTCCCGAAATGAGGTCGAGATATTTCTCTCCTGAAGGTCCGTACATGAAAACGCCTTCGGCTTTTTCAACTTCAAGGAGCAATGGTGATGGGGATGTCTGACCGAGGTGTTTCAGGAAAAGCTGCCTGTTTGTTAGAATCATGCTCTAACTTGATTATCTGGCCATTACGTTGATATCATTCAGCAGCGTGTCTCTGAACGATTTCCCGACCGGTATATTCTTTATTGTCTGGCCAACCATTATGTCAAGGGTACTTTCCTTGATAGCCTGGATCATCTTCTTGTTTATAATGTAGGATCTGTGAACCCTTATGAACACTCCCGACGGCAGCTGGCTTTCAATGGCCTTCATTGTAAAGTGAATCGTGTATTTGTCGGTTCCCGTATTTAGGGTAACATAGTTCTCAAGGGCTTCGACATACACTATTTCCCTGAGTTTCAGTTTAACCAGCGATGAACCTTTTTTGATGAAAATTTCCTCGTCGCCCGATTTCGGAGGCTCTTTCGGAGAGAAATATCTCATTACCTTATCGATGGCCTTGCAAAACCTTGCATAGGAGACCGGTTTAAGAAGGAAGTCGACGACGTTGAAATCAAAGGCCCTGAGTGCAAACTCCTCGCCGCCCGACACCACTATCACATTCGGTGGATGGTCGAGGCTGCCCAATAAATCGAACCCGTCCATCTCAGGCATCTTGATATCGAGGAGTATAAGGTCGACGTCCTTCTGCTTGGCAATATCGTTCCGGGCGCTCACCGGATCGTTATAAACGCCGACAAGATTCAGCGAGGAATACTTATTCACATAACCTTCAAGAAGCTTACAGCTAAGCTTATCATCGTCGACAATTATACAGTTCATGCTTTAAGATTTGAACCGGGGTTTTCAGATCAAAAATAGCAATAATTACTCAAAAAAAAACTTTATGCCGCTAAATAAATTCACGATTTAAAACTTGATCCGGAAAAATGTTCCAGGTCAGCGTCTTATGAATCGGGATGACAAAATGAATAAAAAAGGGGGTGTACACAAACACCCCCCGGCAATCTCAATGAATCATTATTAAAGACCTTTGTTAAGTGCGGGAGCCGGTTTGAATTTAACGACCTTCTTGGCAGGAACGTTAAGTTTGGCATTGGTACGGGGGTTGCGTACAACTCTTGCACTTCTTTTGGTAACTTTAAAAGTTCCCATATTCGGGAGCTGGATTCTTTGTCCTTTTTTCATAGCTTTTCCGAAAGCTGTAACGAAAGCGTTTAATGCTTTGCCGGAATCCTTGATTGAAAGACCCGAATCTTCGGCAATTGCGTTAACCAGTTCTTTTTTTGTCATAATGAAAGATTTAAAGGTTAGACCAATGGTTCTAGTTGGTTACAAATATATTTCATTTTAATACATGTGCAAACAATTTTTTCCTATTTTCCCCGAATAATGGCCGTTTACGACAAAAACGGGCCTTTTCCGGCTGAAATCCCGGATGCAGAAGAAACATTGCAAACGCTGAATTCATGGGCATTTCAGAATTTAGGAATTTTTTTAGTGTTCAAATCCTGTTGATAAATAGTTCATCTGTCTGATAATCTGCTAATTCGTATATTTTCAGCAATAATTCGGAAAAATGAAAAATGTATTATCTTTGCGGCGACCGAATATCCGCCGTCGCTGAAGCTATGGCGGATGAAGGGAGAAATGGCAGAGCGGTCGAATGCGGCGGTCTTGAAAACCGTTGTTCCGCTACCGCGGAACCGGGGGTTCGAATCCCTCTTTCTCCGCCAGAATCATCATCTCAGACCCGCAGCTTTGCTGCGGGTTTTTTGTTTTACATGAATCCCGAGCCATGCCCCGCATGAGCGAGGAATCCGTGTAAAACAAAAAAGCCCGGAGGGCGTCTGAGATGATGGTTTTGAAGCCTCCCCCGACGGGATCATGAGCGAAGCGAATAATCCTGTACCAGTAAAACCTCGGGCAGTGGTTCAGAACGGCCAGAAACTGTTGTCATACCAAACATCTTCCCTGAGCTCGTTGTCGATCCGGGCAAGCCATTTATGATGGCCCCTCTCCCATTCTGCAAGCATCCTGTAGAGGTCCCTTTCATTTGGATCGGAAGCCGACTCTGCCCTTGATGAATAGAGCTGCACCGCTTTTGCCTCGAAATCCATCGCAGCACTGATCGCTGCTGCTTCAAAACCGGCAGCGCTGATCTGCCTCTTCATCTCCGATGTGAGCACTTCCCCTGCCGCCTCATCCGCTGTTTCCTTTTCAGGTACGGCAACTTTCAGGAATGCTTTATGGTCCTGGTAGTTTTTGAACTGATCGGAGAGATACCGGATATGTTCCGTCTCCTCATCAGCTATTATGGTAAAAATCCTTCTGACAGCCTCACTCGTTGTCCGGGCTGCCACATCCGAGTAGAATGCCCTGCCCCGGTGCTCGAGCAGAATGGCTTCCTTCAGAATGTCGGTGGTGCTTTTCTTATCCATTGTCTGTATTATTGTGAGGGAATGATTACGAAGGTAACAATTACACCTGAATATTGTTTGCAGGATCGTGATCTCCTCCATATCGCCTGTCGCCAATAATACATAAAACATTATCTCTGTCAGCTGAAATCCTTGAAAATTTGTATCTGATCTCATGTCTTATTCAGGTCTTTTGTTTAATTTCCGTTTCTGTTTTCACGGGGGAATCAAATCGTTAATCTCACAGGGTGCTTTGATGAACACAGTTATAGAAATTGAAAATCTCAGTAAAAAATTCGGCGATTTCACGGCAGTCGACGGATTGAACTTCCGGATAAGCGGTAATGAGATATTTGGTCTGCTAGGTCCCAACGGAGCAGGCAAAACCACCACGATCAATATGATATGTGGTTTATTGCCGGCCACCGAAGGAAAAATAACCTTTGTCAACAATTATGGTAAAGACCGCAAATCCCTTATAGGATATTGTCCTCAGGATAATGTTATTTATCCTAAACTGACCTGTCTGGAACAACTGCTTTTCATGGGGGCAATGTACGATTATCCCTCCAAAGCCTTAAATAACAGGGCAATCGAAATGTTAACCCTTCTGGGGCTCTCCGACAAGGCCGGTGTAAGGGCCGACAGACTTTCAGGGGGAATGAAACGACGGCTTAATATCTGTCTGGCCCTTATTCAAGATCCATCAATAATAATTCTCGACGAACCGGAAGCAGGATTAGATCCGCAAAGCAGGATCCTCGTCCGTGATTTCATCAAAGTTCTCGGGAAGGAAAAAACGATCATACTTACCACTCATAACATGGATGAAGCCGACAGGCTGGCTGACCGTCTTGCCATAATCGACCATGGCAGGCTTCTTATGCTCGACACACCGCATAACCTGAAACTTACAGTTGGTGAAGGTGATATCCTGGAGCTTGTGATTGAAAACGGAAATGAAAGTGCCCTTGATAAATTCACCGGCAACCTTTCATCTCTTTCGACGAACGTCAGGGTCAGTGAGAAAACCGTGCTTATCAAACATAAGGGCATTGTTGAACTGATACCTGCGATTAAAAGCATGGCCGATAACAGCGGATTGAGAATATCAGAGATCAGGCTTCGTGAGAACTCCCTTGAAGATGTTTTTATTCATTTGACAGGCAGAAATTTACGGCAATGAAACTCTTAAACATCATATTAAAAAGCCTGAAGGAGCAGATGCGAAGCTACTGGCTTCTTCTTCTGTCGGTATTGATGGGACCGTTTTTCATATTTGTCTATTACCTGATAACAGAATCGTCATCACCCGATTACAGGCTGCTGGTTATAAATAACGATGCAGGAACTACAGCAGGCGGAAAGCTGATAAATCACGGAAGTATCCTGTTAAGCTTTATTGATGCTTTTGAATCGGGCAGTACTGAGGTTCCTTTCAGAGTAAAGACTGCAGATGACAGGAATAAAGCCGCAGCGGATATTAAAAACCGTAAGGCTGATGCTCTTGTTATCCTGGATCCTTTGTTCTCGCAAGCAATTGAAGCCAGAAAGTCGAATGATACCTCCCTGGTTAGCAGGGTTGAATTTGAGGGCGATCTGACCAGTACCAGTTATCTGATCTGTGCTGTCTGGGCCAACGAGATCCTGAACGAGTATGTGATGCAGTCAACAGGGACTCAAAGGGTAATACAGGTTAAGGAAACGGCACTGGGCACATCCGGTGCAGCGGGTGAATTTGATATGATGGTCCCCGGCATCCTCATAGTGTCGCTGATCATGCTCATGTTTACAGCCAGTATTGCCTTTGTGTCTGAAGTCGAAAACAAGACGATAATACGGCTTAAGCTTTCCAGACTTACTGCCACGGGATTTCTGGGAGGTATCAGCATCGTTCAGCTGATGGTTGGCATTTTATCGGTCTTACTTACACTTTTAACCGCAGTGCTTCTTGGTTTTAAATATTCAGGCTCACTTTTGACAGTGATACTGGTCGCGAGCCTGACCAGCCTTTCTATTATTGCGTTCAGCCTGATAATCGCCGCAGTGACAAAATCAGCCGGAGAAGTGCTTGTCGTGGGTAATTTCCCGATGTTCCTCTTCATGTTCTTCACAGGAGCTGCCTTCCCTCTGAAAAGCAATCCCCTGTTTACGGTTGCGGGCTACCCGTTCAGTATCCAGGGGGTCATGACGCCAACTCACGCTGTTTCAGCATTGAACAAAACACTTATAATGGATATGGGTATGTCTGCTATATTACCTGAGATCGTAATGATCATAGTCCTTACTGCCATATACTTTGCAATAGGCGGTATCATGTTCAGGCGAAGGCATTTGAAACTCACCTGAACGTATTTACTTCAGGAATATAAAACACTGGCAGGACCATTAAAATGAAAAAGAGATGATAAAACAATTTTCCTGAGGGGAAAGCTGTTTATTTTTACAGAGTCAAAAAAATAACGGAAACATGAAATTTAACGGCTTTCTTTTGATGATGGGTTGCCTTATCCTTTCATCCTGCACCGCAACAAAACCGCTTACATCAACCGTTGCCCCCGCTGAAGTGAATGATCTTAAGCTCATGGAACCTTATTCATATATCACCATGATAAAGAAAGGGAACAAGGGAGAGTTGGATGACAGCATATCGGCTATTTCAAAACAGCTGAATATTAATATTTTGAAGGGTTTAACCGGACAGGTTCCGGTTACCGGCAACATAATCCTGGGCGACAGCGCCATAAACAAAACCCTTGAGAAAGAGTATGAGGAGCTTATTCTGACGGCCGACAGGAACAGCAGCATAGCCAATCTAACCATCACACCGACGCTGGACCAGATCCTCGAGGCCAATGAGACAAGATTCGGAATGATTGTTGTTGCCTCAGGATTCACCAGGGTGAAAGGAAATTACGGGAAGGAAATTGCAAAAGGAGCCGCCCTGGGCATCCTGACCCTCGGAATGTATTACCAGACGCCGGTAAAGGCATATTCGACTATATATGTTATGATAGTTGACTCAAGGGATAACAATGTTGCATTCTTCAGAAAATCATATTTGCAGGACCGGGAACCGATTGACGAATCAGTCCTGGCCAAACAGTACAACAAGATCTTTGAAGGATACTTCCTGGCTAAAAAATAGGGCGATACAGGGGCTGCTGATGGCTATCGGGATGAAAGGCCAGCCTTCAGGGCAGGCTTCATTTTGAGACTTCAATTCTTTTTTCTCCCCGATAACTTCTGAGGACTGGATTTTTCCTCAGGTAAGAGATCAGTACATCGGCCGTAGTAATGAAAAGCGACTTACCCGGATCTTTGTGTTCATATTTATAAACAGATGTCATATAGCTGTTCATGGCAACGGTATACGTCCGGTTCATATCAAGCGGATTGCCGTCAGCGGTAAGGATTGTTACTTCAGTCAGACCACCTTTTGAATCCAGCTTGTGACTTGTTCTTATTCCCGACGGATAGAGCGGGCTTTTATCGTCAACCTCAAAGGCTGACATCATCAGGCCATGGATCTCCGCCCCTGTCAGATCAGTAACAATCAGTTCATTGCCAAACGGATCAAGCTGATATACGTTTTTTATTGTAAC
>CAYSBL010000003.1:0-2474 GCA_964429295.1 uncultured Rikenellaceae bacterium | reverse complement strand
GCCAACCTTAATCCGTTGGAAAGAGTGATAATCTTATAAGGTTTGATACGAATATCATATGGGGCGCTCACAGAAAGACTCGCACATATAAAATCAAATTCAGCCTTTTGAGTAAGACGGCTGAATCCTTCAGGTCTCGAATCGAATTCATGGTTTCCCACTGCACTGAGGTTGAATCCCGTGGAATTCATTAGTTCAATAACAGGCAAACCTTTTTCGGGATACTGGTCGTTTATGGGATTGCCGGTCTGGTTGTCTCCCGCGGCTACCAGAAGCATATCCGGATAGAGAGTCCTTAAACTATCGGCAATGAATGCAAGTCTGGGAAAATTGTCGATGGTCGCATGAATGTCATTCACTGCAAAAATTACGGCCTGCCTCCCGGCTGATGTCACCGTGGCGGCTTTTCTGCCGGTGGAACACCCATAAAGCATCGTGGCGGAAAGAATCAGGGCAAATAAACCCCGGAACCAGGATCTCCTCCGCTTTTTGTTAGTTATATAGAGGGCACTTTCTTCCAACAGTCTTCCTTCGGTATCGAGAATATTTCCGAATCTGTCCACAACAACCGGCATGGTTTTGGGGAGTTCTTCTCCCTGGTCCGAATAGTATTTAAAAACTGCATCCTTAACTCTTGCACCTTCATGCAGTTCAAGCTGTATATCATTTACCCTGACGTTCATTTATCTAAATTTTTACGGGGTTCAAGTTAACTAAAAAGAATAAACCAATAAAGGATTCTGACTATCCTATAGTACATACTCATTGCTGTTATATTTTCAGGCTTCAATGTCCGCCCCGACCTTGTCTTATCCGGAAAAATGCAAGGCTACTATAAAACAACATTTTTTCAGTTCCGTCATTTTAAGTAATTCAGGATCGTGATTTTAGTTTCCGGCCTATTAAACCGCACAACGAAAGGAATACAGTACGCATGGACCGGGTTTCATTTTATGTTCTTTGCACTAATACAAGGTTAAGTTATCGTCAATTGCTGTCACATCATGTTTTCAGGACAAAGAACAACATCCCCCAGATGGAACGGTGTGGTGCGGAGCAGCTTTAATACAAAGAAATTCTAAAAACACAGAGCCACATATACAGTTATGCGGCTCTGCGAAAGAATCTTAAAGTATGAATTATTTAACGGGTACCAATCAGTTACTTCAGATCAAAACGGTCGAGATTCATAACTTTGTTCCAGGCTGCAACAAAATCCTTTACAAACTTTTCATTTGCGTCAGCACTCCCGTAGACTTCTGCAAGTGCCCTCAATTCCGAGTTGGAACCGAAAACAAGGTCGACACGTGTGGCTTTCCATTTTATCTCACCTGTTTTCCGGTCACGTCCGGTGAAGCATTCGCTGTTGTCGGATTCAGGCATCCATGCAATACCCATATCAAGCAGATTTACGAAGAAATCATTGGTCAGAATCCCGGGGGTCCTGGTGAATACCCCGAATTCTGAACCATCATGATTTGTATTCAGAACGCGCATTCCGCCAATCAGAACAGTGAGTTCCGGAGCTGTCAGGGTTAGAAGCTGGGCCTTATCAATAAGCGATTCGGTTGCTGATATTTTAAACTTGCTGTTCCGGTAATTTCTGAATCCGTCGGCTAAAGGTTCCAGGACAGCGAATGATTCGGCATCGGTTTGTTCCCTTGATGCATCCATACGGCCTGGTGTAAACGGAACAGTTGTATCAAATCCGGCATCTTTCGCTGCTTTTTCTACTGCTGCACAACCGGCAAGGACAATCAGGTCGGCCATCGAGACTTTTTTGTTTCCCGGCTGTGATTCATTGAATGTTTTCTGAACATTTTCAAGTGCTTTCAGAACTTTCGCCAGCTGCTCCGGATTATTAACCTTCCAGTCTTTCTGGGGAGCCAGTCTTATCCTTGCGCCGTTTGCACCTCCGCGCATATCAGATCCCCTGAATGTCGAAGCAGAAGCCCATGCTGTGGACACCAAGTCCGAAACACTCATACCGGTTGCCAGCACGCTTGCCTTTAATCCTGCGATGTCCTTATCATTAATTAATTCATGGTCGACGGGAGGAATCGGGTCCTGCCAGATAAGTTCCTCAGCCGGAACTTCCGGACCTAAATAACGGGTGCGTGGTCCCATATCGCGGTGTGTCAGTTTAAACCAGGCACGGGCAAAAGCATCTGCAAATTCAAGGGGATGTTCATAGAAACGACGTGAAATCTTCTCATAGGCAGGATCGAAACGCAGCGACAGGTCAGTAGTCAACATGGTCGGACGATGTTTTTTCCCGGGATCATGAGCATAGGGCATCTGACCATCTGTATCTTTGGCGACCCATTGGTAGGCTCCTGCCGGACTTTTTGTCAGTTCCCACTCAAATTCAAATAAATTCTTGAAGAAATAATAGCTCCAGTTCACAGGGGTTTGAGTCCAGGTTACTTCAAGCCCGCTTGTTATTGTATCATCACCTTTTCCGGATCCGAACG
>CAYSBL010000002.1:101076-219602 GCA_964429295.1 uncultured Rikenellaceae bacterium | reverse complement strand
CATTAATGGTAAGCACAGCGCAATCGGAAGCATAAAGGGATGAGATAACACCACCGCTGAAATCATCGAGACCCGGAGTATCGAGAATGTTTATTTTCCTGTTCTGGAATTCCGTATACATCACGGTCGAAAAGACAGAGTTCCCGTTCTCATGTTCGATGGGACGATAGTCGGAAACCGTGTTTTTGTTTTCAATAGCGCCTCTTCTTTCGATTACTCCTCCATTGAAGAGCATGGCTTCGGCAAGGATGGTCTTACCCGATCCGGAGTTGCCGATAAGCGCAATGCCCTTAATCTGGTCTGTCTGATAGGTTTTCATGTCTGGGTGGATGTTTATTATATTATTATATATTCCTGATTTAGAGTGTGCAAAAATAATAAATTTTTAAAAACTGTTTAAGAGGGGGTGCATAATTAAAAAATATTTATTTTCTTTGCACCAGTTTTTTGAAATGCAGGAGTACCGGTTTTTCTTTCAAGGTAAGTTTACAAAACGAGTATTCTAAGCGGAAAGGTCGGGAAGGAACCTGTTAATAACTTACATCATTAAGTAAGATATTTCATTTTGGAAGACGTTTGACATGCCGGTTATCGGGGATAATCAGCAGAGACAGATGTGCGACTGGCACCTGGTGAAAAAAAGATGATGCTTGTTTGTAAATTAATAAATAAAAACAATACCTTTGCAAACCATTTTTTCGAAGGAATTTTAATGTAAAAACAGTACTATATTATGCCGACAATTCAGCAGTTAGTAAGAAAAGGCAGGAAGCAACTGATCTATAAAAGCAAGGCTCCTGCTTTGGATTCTTGTCCTCAGAGGAGGGGTGTCTGTGTGCGCGTTTACACCACAACGCCAAAGAAACCTAACTCAGCAATGAGAAAGGTGGCCAGGGTGAAGCTTACCAATCAGAAGGAGGTCAACGCTTACATTCCGGGTGAGGGACATAACCTTCAGGAGCACTCAATTGTTCTTATCAGGGGCGGCAGGGTGAAGGATCTTCCGGGGGTGCGTTATCACCTTGTTCGTGGAGCACTCGATACATCAGGCGTGAATGGCCGTACGCAGAGAAGGTCGAAGTATGGTGCAAAAAGGCCAAAGAAATAACACTTAAATAATAAGATCATGAGAAAATCAAAACCAAAGAAGCGGATCATGTTACCTGATCCCAAATACAACGATCCATACGTTACAAGGTTTGTGAACAATCTTATGTATAGTGGTAAAAAGAATCTTGCTTTTAAAATCTTCTATGATTCTCTCGACATAATAGCCGATAAATTCAAGAACGAAGGAAAGACCCCGCTTGAGATCTTCAAGCAGGCTCTTGAGAATGTCACCCCCCAGGTCGAGGTTAAAGCACGCAGGGTTGGAGGTGCAACATTCCAGGTTCCGATGGAGATACGCTCCGACAGAAAGGTAAGTATAAGCATGAAAAACATGATTTTATTTGCCCGCAAGAGAACCGGACATTCAATGGCTGAAAGGCTTGCTGCGGAGCTCATGGCGGCATACAAGCTTGAGGGCGGCGCTTACAAGAAGAAAGAGGATACCCACAGGATGGCTGAAGCCAACAAGGCATTCGCACATTTCAGGTTTTAATTGATCCAGAAGGGAAAACCCGAAACAGATGAACCCCAACCTGAAATATACCAGAAACATCGGAATAATGGCCCATATTGATGCCGGTAAAACGACAACGACTGAGCGTATTCTTTTCTATACCGGCAGGACCCACAGAATGGGAGAGGTACACGACGGGAATGCCCAGATGGACTGGATGATTCAGGAACAGGAAAGGGGAATAACCATTACCTCGGCAGCAACCACCGCTTTCTGGAAATACAGGGATGAGGAATACAAGATAAATATTATTGACACTCCCGGCCACGTTGACTTTACTGTTGAAGTCGAACGTTCGCTCAGGGTTCTTGACGGCGCTGTTGCAGTTTTTTGCGCTGTGGGCGGCGTTGAGCCCCAGTCGGAGACGGTCTGGAGACAGGCTAACAAATACAACGTTCCCAGGATTGCGTTCATAAACAAGATGGACCGGACAGGAGCCGATTTCTTCAGCGTAGTCCATGAGATAGATCAGAAACTGGGTGCCAATCCGATCCCGGTTCAGATACCGATAGGTTCGGAAGAGAACTTCAGGGGAGCGGTCGACCTTATTAAAATGAAGGCCATAGTCTGGTACAACAGCGATGCAACCGGGACCAAGTACGAGATTGAAGACATTCCCGCTGATATGCTTGCTGAAGCTGAAGAGTGGAGGTCGAAGCTCATTGAAGCTATTGCAAGCGTAGATGATACGCTGCTTGCAAGGTACATTGAAGACCATGATTCAATAACAGAGGATGAAATAACTGCAGCCCTGAGAGAATCGACG
This sequence comes from uncultured Rikenellaceae bacterium, assembly GCA_964429295.1. GTDB lineage: Bacteria > Bacteroidota > Bacteroidia > Bacteroidales > VadinHA17 > LD21. Next base: position 217,212 of record CAYSBL010000002.1, on the reverse strand, counting down.
GTGCGCGGACTGGCAGTGCCGGTGCTTTGCGGATCGGCGTTCAAGAACAAGGGGATACAGAGTCTTCTTAATTCCGTTGTGGCATTCCTTCCCTCACCGGTTGACATCGGTCCGGTAAAGGGAATAGACCCGAGGAACGACAACGAGGTTGTCAGGGAGCCTGATGACGAGGCTCCGCTTGCTGCTCTTGCTTTCAAGATCGCCACGGACCCATTCGTGGGAAGGCTTGTGTTCCTCCGGATATATTCGGGAGTGATGAATGCCGGGGATACGGTTCTCAATACCAGAACCGGTAAAAGGGAAAGGATAAACAGGCTCTTTGAGATGCATGCCAACAAGCAGAATGCGAAAGACCAGGTAAGCGCAGGAGATATTTGCGCCGGCGTGGGTTTCAAGGATCTCAAGACCGGGGACACACTTTGTGCCATAAATAAACCGGTAGTGCTGGAGTCGATGGAATTTCCGGAGCCCGTTATAGGTGTCGCAATAGAACCAAAGACACAGGCTGATATCGACAAGCTTTCCATTGCTCTTGGAAAACTGGCAGAGGAGGATCCGACCTTCCAGGTAAGGATTGATCCCGACAGCGGACAGACAATCATAAACGGAATGGGTGAACTCCACCTGGAAATACTCATCGACAGGCTGAAGCGTGAATTCAAGGTCGAATGTAATCAGGGAGTGCCCCAGGTAGCCTACAAGGAGGCAATCTCAACACCGGTTGAATTCAGGGAAGTCTTCAGGAAACAGACCGGAGGCAAGGGTAAGTTTGCAGATATTTCTGCAACACTGATGCCGGCTGATAACGGTACTAGGGGACTGGAATTTGTAAATGAAATAAAAGGAGGAAACATACCGAAGGAATTCATACCATCGGTGGAAAAGGGATTCCGTGAGGCTATGTCGAACGGACCTCTTGCAGGGTTCCCTCTTGAAAATCTTAAAGTGATATTAAGGGACGGTTCGTACCATCCGGTCGATTCGGATGCCCTTTCCTTCGAAATAGCCGCAAAACAGGCATTCAGGAAATACGCCGGAAAATGCAATCCGGTCATCCTGGAACCTGTCATGTCGACCGAAGTTATTACACCCGAAGAATATGTAGGGGATGTAATAAGCGATTTCAACAGGAGAAGGGGTAAGGTGGAAGGTATGGAATCGAAAGCAGGCGCAAGGGTAGTGAAAGCAAAAGTACCTCTGGCAGAGAAATTTGGTTATGTCACCGTGCTGCGAACCCTTACTTCCGGAAGAGCAACTTCAACGATGGAGTTCTCACATTATGAGGAAGTGCCTGCAGAAATAGCAAAGCGAATTGTAGAAATAACCAAAGGAAAAATTCTTTAAAGAAATGAGTCAGAAAATTCGTATCAAACTGAAATCTTATGATCACAACCTGGTGGACAAATCCGCCGAGAAGATCGTTAAGACAGTAAAGTCAACCGGTGCAGTTGTGAGCGGCCCGATTCCGCTTCCGACACATAAGAAGATCTATACTGTCCTTCGTTCTCCGTTTGTGAACAAAAAGGCCAGGGAGCAGTTCCAGCTTTCAAGCTACAAGAGGCTGCTCGACATATACAGCTCAACTCCCAAGACGATTGATGCTCTTATGAAGCTTGAGCTTCCCAGCGGGGTTGAAGTAGAAATAAAAGTGTGAAACCAGTAAAGAATTATAGAGATGCAGGGATTAATAGGAAAAAAGATAGGAATGACTTCCGTCTTCGATGAAGCCGGAAAGAATATTCCTTGCACTGTGCTCCAGGCAGGCCCGTGCGTGGTCACTCAGATAAAGACTAAGGAAAAGGACGGGTATTTCGCTGTTCAGCTGGGTTTCGACGAGAAGAAGGAAAAACATACCACAAAAGCTGAACTCGGTCATTTCAAAAAGGCCGGAACAACCCCCAAAAGGAAGGTTGTTGAGTTTGACGGCTTCGCTGAAGGTCAGTTCAGTGAGGGTGAGGTTCTCACCGCCGAACTTTTCAACAGCGACAACTGGGTGGACGTTCGCGGATGGTCGAAGGGAAAAGGATTTCAGGGCGTGGTCAGACGTCACGGTTTCGGAGGCGTTGGAGGCCAGACCCACGGACAGCATAACAGGGGCAGGGCACCGGGTTCACTGGGCGCATCATCCTTCCCCTCAAGAGTACTTCCGGGCATGAGAATGGCAGGACGCATGGGCGGAGCCAAAGTCTATGCCGAGAGCAAAAAAGTGATCAGGATCATGCCTGAAAGCAATATATTGATAGTAAAGGGATCAGTTCCGGGTCCCAAAGGTGGTTACGTAATAATTACAAAATAATGGAATTAGCAATTCTTAATACCGAAGGTAAGGAGACCGGGAGAAAGGTCGTTCTTAACGACTCGATTTTCGGCATTAGACCTAACGACCACGCCATTTATCTGGATACAAAACAGTTTCTTGCCAACCAGAGGCAGGGAACACACAAATCCAAACATCGTGGCGAAGTCGCCGGCAGTACAAGGAAGATCAAGAGGCAGAAGGGAACAGGTACGGCACGCGCAGGAAGCCTGAAAAGCCCTCTGTTCCGCGGTGGAGGCAGGATTTTCGGCCCGGAACCAAGGTTCTATGGTTTCAAACTGAACAAAAAGCTCAAGCAGCTTGCCAGAAAATCAGCACTTTCATACAAGGCATCTGCAAACAATATCATAGTTCTGGAAGACTTTTCTTTTGAAGCGCCGAAGACAAAGCAAATGATCAGTCTGAACGATAACCTGAATATAGGCAAGAAAAATTCGCTTATTGTTTTATCGGAACAAAATAAAAACATATATTTGTCATCCCGAAATGTGCAAGGGGTTGAAGTTGTAACAGCTGAAGAATTAAGCACTTACAATATTATGAAAGCTTCAACACTGGTACTTGTGGAGAGTGCAATTGACGTTTTGCAGGCAACTTTTGAAAACATGTAATATTTAAGTGATGAATATTCTGCTTAAACCAATAGTGACGGAAAAAATGACGAAAGACGGCGATAAATTCAATCGCTACGGTTTCGTCGTTGACAAGTCGGCCAACAAGATCCAGATCAGAAAGGCGGTTGAGGAGCTTTACGGTGTCACGGTCGAGTCGGTAAATACGATTAGATACGGTGGCAAGGTCAAGACCAGAAACACCAAATCAGGTCTCCTTGTGGGCAAGACGGCAGCTGTCAAGAAGGCTGTGGTCACCCTGGCTGAAGGGAACAAAATAGATTTCTATAGCAACATTTAGCAACCAGTATGGCAGTCAGAAAATTAAAACCTGTAACACCAGGTCAGCGACACAAGATCATCAGCGCCTTTGATACAATAACAAAGGACGCGCCGGAGAAATCCTTGCTTCGACCGCTGAGAAAATCAGGAGGAAGGAACGTTAACGGCAGAAGGACCATGAGGTACATCGGAGGCGGTCACAAACAGATGTACAGGGTCATCGATTTCCTCAGGGAGAAAGATGGCATGCATGCAACAGTAAAGGCAATCGAATATGACCCCAACAGGTCATCGAGAATTGCCCTTGTTGTTTATGAGGATGGAGAGAAAAGGTATATTGTTGCTCCCAACGGACTTAAAGTAGGGCAGAAGATAGTATCGGGAAAGGATGCTACTCCTGAGATTGGTAACACCATGTTTCTGAATGACATCCCGCTCGGAACGGTTGTGCACAATATCGAGATGAAGCCTGGCAAGGGCGGCGCCATTGCACGCAGTGCCGGCACTTTCGCACAGCTTTCCGCCAGGGAAGGGAAGTATGCCATAATAAAGCTTCCTTCGGGTGAAACAAGGATGGTTATGACTACCTGCCGCGCAACAATAGGAACAGTATCGAACTCCGATCACAATCTTGAAAAATCTGGCAAGGCCGGCCGTACTCGCTGGCAGGGAAGACGACCGAGAGTAAGAGGTGTCGTGATGAATCCGGTCGACCACCCTATGGGCGGAGGCGAAGGAAGGGCTTCGGGAGGTCATCCCAGATCACGCAGAGGCGTTCCGGCAAAGGGTTTCAAAACCCGCGACAGGAAGAAGTATTCTGCAAAGCATATTATTGAAAGAAGGAAAAAATAACTGATATACTATGAGCAGATCAATAAAGAAGGGTCCTTTCATTGAGTTCAAAATGGAGAAAAGGGTCCTTGAAATGAACAAGACACAGAAAAAGTCGGTTCTCAAGACATGGTCGAGAAGATCGGTGATCTCGCCTGACTTTGTCGGACATACCATAGCAGTTCACAACGGAAATAAATTCATCCCTGTTTACATTACGGAGAACATGGTGGGCCACAAGCTCGGAGAATTTGCTCCCACACGTACCTTCAGGGGTCACTCGGGCAACAAGTAATGCAAACTGAAAAACATTGAGACATGGGTGCAAGAAAAAGAAACAGCGCAGAGAAAAGAAAAGAAGCTGCAAAAGAGAGGTACCAGGCGGTTCTCAGGAACTGTCCGACCTCACCCCGGAAAATGAGGCTTGTAACAGGGCTGATCAGCGGAATGGAAGTGAACAGGGCTCTCGACATTCTGAAATTCAGTTCTCAGGAAGCATCGCGAAGCCTTGAAAAGCTCCTGCTATCCGCAATAGCCAACTGGCAGTCAAAGAACGAGGGTGTCAGGATAGAGGAGAGCAATCTGTATGTCAAGAATATAAATGTCGACGGCGGCCGTTCGATGAAAAGACTCCAGACAGCTCCCCAGGGCAGGGCTTACAGGATCAGAAAGAGATCAAACCATGTGACACTGGTGCTCGATAGTATGAAAAAGGAAGGTGAAAATACATCAAAATAATCCAGATGGGACAAAAAGCAAATCCGATAGGTAACAGATTAGGCATCATCAAAGGCTGGGATTCAAACTGGTATGGCGGAAAGGATTTTTCCGGAAAACTGGTAGAAGACACCAAAATAAGGGAATATCTGAATGCAAGGCTTGCTAAGGCAAGTCTCTCGAAAATTATAATTGAGAGAACCCTCAAACTCATTACCGTAACGGTTAACACCGCAAGGCCCGGTATAATTATCGGTAAGGGCGGCCAGGAGGTTGACAAGCTTAAGGAGGAACTCAAGAAGATAACAAAGAAAGAGGTTCAGATAAACATCTTTGAGGTTAAACGCCCCGAACTCGATGCCAATATCGTTGCAAACAACATAGCCCGTCAGCTGGAAGGAAAGATCTCGTACCGCAGGGCAATAAAAATGTCGATTGCCTCTACCATGAGAATGGGAGCAGAAGGTATCAAGGTAGTCATATCAGGTCGTCTGGGAGGTGCCGAAATGGCAAGGACCGAGACCTATAAGGAAGGACGCATACCCCTTCATACTCTTCGCGCCGATATCGACTATGCCCTTGGCGAAGCCCATACCAAGGTTGGACTGATAGGCATCAAGGTCTGGATCTGTAACGGCGAGGTGTATGGAAAAAGAGACCTCAGTCCCAACATCGGAGCAAGGAATGCCAAAAGCAAGACACTTAAAAGGAAAGCAAAGAAGTAAGCTTCAGAGATTAGAAATTTTATAAAAGATATTTGAGCCATGTTACAACCGAAAAGGACCAAATACAGAAGAGCGCAGAAAGGAAGGATGAAGGGAATCGCCCAGAGAGGCAATCAGCTTGCTTTCGGATCTTTTGGCATCAAGGCACTTGAGCAGTGCTGGATTACGGGAAGGCAGCTTGAAGCCGCCCGCCAGGCTGTCACACGTCATATGAAACGTGAAGGCCAGATATGGATCAGGGTATTCCCCGATAAACCCATTACCAAGAAGCCTGCAGAGGTGCGTATGGGTAAGGGTAAAGGATCGCCCGAGGGATTTGTAGTTCCTGTTACACCCGGAAGAATACTGATCGAGGCCGAGGGAGTACCATTTGATGTGGCAAGGGAAGCGCTCAGGCTTGCCGCCCAGAAACTGCCGATCACTACAAAATTCATTGTCAGGACCGATTACGTACAGGAATAAAAACACGGAGATACAAAGATGAAAACTTCAGAAATAAGGGAATTAAGCACCCCGGATCTTATTGAAAGAATAGATACCGAGAGAACCATGCTTGTCCGCATGAAGCTTAATCATGCAATCACCCCCCTGGACAATCCGCAGAAGATGAAAGAGGTGAAACTTACCATTTCCCGCCTTCTTACGGAACTCCGTTCAAGGGAACTTAAAGAAAAATCGAAAATCTAGTCAGGCAATGGAAAGGAATAACAGAAAGGAACGTATCGGTGTTGTTGTCAGCAACAAGATGGACAAGTCGATAGTGGTAGCCATCAAAAGGAAGGTAAAACACCCGATTTATGGCAAGTTCGTGAACCGGACAAAGAAGCTGATGGCGCACGATGAAGAGAATACATGCAACATTGGCGATACGGTCAGGATCTCCGAGACCAGGCCATTGAGCAAGAATAAAACATGGAGATTGGTTGAAGTAATTGAAAGAGCGAAGTAGTCATGATACAGCAGGAAACCAGGTTAACAGTAGCCGATAACTCCGGAGCAAAGGAAGTTTTGTGTATCCGGGTGCTTGGCGGCAGTAAAAAGAGATATGCCTCCGTTGGCGATACCATAGTTGTCAGCGTCAAGAGCGCACTCCCTTCAGGCGAAGCCAAGAAGGGAACGGTGAGCAAGGCTGTCGTTGTCAGGACAAAAAAGGAAATACGCCGTGCCGACGGATCTTACATCAGGTTCGATGATAATGCAGTAGTCCTTCTGAACAACATGAACGAAGTGAGGGGTACCCGTATCTTCGGTCCGGTTGCAAGGGAACTGCGAGACAAGTATATGAAAATCGTCTCTCTTGCACCTGAAGTACTTTAATTATTTAAACAAAGAGCAATGCAGAAGAAACTACATATCAAAAAGGGCGATACGGTAATGGTCATTTCCGGCGAATCGAAAGGCCAGAAAGGCCGTGTCCTGACTGTTGACAGGGACAAGGACCGTGCGATCGTCGAGGGAGTGAACACCGTTTCGAAGCACACCAAACCGAACGCAAAATCACCCCAGGGAGGTATTCTCAAAAAAGAGGCCCCTATACACATTTCGAACCTCATGATCGTTGATCCGGCTTCAGGCAAGCCAACCAGGATCGGAAGGAGGCTCAATGATAAAAACAAACTAGTGCGTTATTCAAAAAAATCAGGAGAGGAGATCAAGTAATGTATACACCTGTATTGAAAACCAGATATAAGGAAGAGATAGTCCCCGCCTTAATGAAGGAGTTCAGCTACTCAACCGTTATGCAGGTCCCGAGGCTGGAGAAAATAGTCCTTAACCAGGGAGTGGGACAGGCTATAGCCGACAAGAAGCTGCTTGAAGCCAGTGTTAAGGAATTAACAGATATTGCAGGACAGAAAGCCGTTCAGACTTATTCATCAAAGGACATCTCAAACTTCAAGCTCAGGAAAAACATGCCTATCGGAGTGATGGTCACCCTTCGCAAGGACAGGATGTATGAGTTCCTTGAAAGACTGATCGCTGTTGCATTGCCCAGGATACGCGACTTCAAGGGTATCAGCTCCAAACTTGACGGAAGAGGAAATTACACGCTCGGAATCACCGAACAGATAATATTCCCTGAGATAGACCTCGATAAAATCACCAAGATAATGGGGCTGCAGATGACTTTTGTAACAACTGCAAAAAGCGATGAGGAGGCCCTTTCACTGCTGAAACATTTCGGATTACCTTTCAAAAACACTAAAAACTGATTATATGGCTAAAGAATCTATGGTAGCCCGCGAAGTAAAACGCGCAAGACTGGCTGAAAAATACGCCGCCAGGAGAGCAAGACTGAAAGCTGAAGGAGATTATGTAGGACTGAGCCGTCTGCCCAGGAACTCCAATCCCATCAGACAGCGCAACAGGTGCAAGCTTACCGGCCGTACAAGAGGATATATGAGGCAGTTTGGAATCAGCAGGATAACATTCAGGGAAATGGCATCCTTCGGTCTTATTCCGGGCGTTAAGAAAGCCAGCTGGTAGAACAGAGAATGAATATTAACTATAAGAAAGAATAATAAGATGACTGATCCCATTGCAGATTTGCTGACCAGAATCAGGAACGCCATTATGGCTGGTCATAAGGTTGTAGAAGCTCCGGCATCAAATCTTAAGAAGGAGATTGCCAGGATACTTTTTGAGAAAGGCTATATCCTGAGCTATAAGGTGATTGAGGGAGAGAACGGACAGGGTACGCTTAAGATCGCCCTTAAATACAATCCGAGGAGCAAGCAGCCCGCTATCAAAAAGATTGAGAGAGCCAGTCGTCCCGGCCTGCGGAAATATTCCGGCGCCGACGACCTGCCACGCGTGCTCAACGGGCTGGGGATTGCTATTATCTCCACCTCCAGGGGTCTCATGACCGATAAGGAGGCAAGGAATGAGAATGTAGGTGGTGAAGTATTATGTTATGTATACTAAATAGGAGGATATTTTAATGTCACGAATAGGAAAATTACCTGTAAACCTGCCCAAAGGAGTAACCGTTGATGTCAGCGACTCCAATGTGATCAGTGTGAAAGGGCCTCTGGGAGAGCTGAAGCAGAGTATCGCCAAAGACATAAAGGTTGAGGTTGAGAACAATAACATCATTCTTACAAGACCTACGGAATCGAAATCCCACAAATCGCTTCACGGGCTCTCAAGGGCGCTGATAGCCAACATGGTGACCGGCGTTTCGCAGGGATTCAAAAAGGAACTGGAACTGGTGGGCGTCGGATATCGCGCGGAAGCAAAGGGACAGATGCTTGAGATGAGCCTTGGCTATTCCCACGACATAATCCTGGAAGTTCCTCAGGAAGTGAAGGTAGAAACCAGGACCGAGAGAAGGAGCAATCCGATCATTACCCTCACCTGTACGGACAAACAGCTGATCGGCCATGTTGCCGCCAAGATCAGGTCACTTCGTCCGCCGGAACCCTACAAGGGCAAGGGAATCAAATTTGTCGGTGAACAGCTCAGAAGGAAAGCTGGTAAATCAGCTAGTGTATAATACGGTTAAATAATAATTGACATGGCTTTAACCAAACTGGAAAAAAGAAGCAGGATCCGGATGAGGATCCGGAAAAAAATAAGCGGCACTGCCGAAAAACCGCGCATAGCAGTATTCCGCAGCAACAAGCAGATCTATGCCCAGGTTATAGATGACAATAACGGAGTTACACTCCTTTCCGTCAGTTCGAAGGAAAAGGAACTGGCCGGACAGACAGGCATCAAAAAGACCGAACAGGCTAAACTGGTTGGGAAATCACTTGCCGCAAAATGTAAGGAAAAAGGCATCGAGAATGTGGTTTTCGACAGGAGCGGTTATAAATATCATGGTAGAGTAAAATCATTGGCTGATGCAGCCCGCGAAGGCGGTCTAAAATTCTGATAATATGGGAAACGGAATAAGAAAAGTAAAAACCAGCGATCTCGAGCTCAAGGACAGACTTGTCAGCATTCAGAGAGTTACAAAGGTTACAAAAGGGGGGCGCACCTTCAGTTTTTCGGCTATTGTTGTTGTTGGGAATGAAGACGGGATCGTCGGACACGGGCTTGGAAAAGCCAGTGAAGTGACCACAGCAATCGCCAAGGGCATCGAAGATGCAAAGAAGAACCTTATAAAGGTACCGGTTATTCACGGAACCATCCCGCACGAGCAGGTTGCCAAATTCGGAGGCGCAAAGGTTTTCATCAAGCCTGCCACCCCGGGAACGGGAGTAAAGGCCGGAGGAGCAATGCGCGCTGTGCTTGAGAGCGTAGGTGTCAAGAACGTGCTCGCCAAATCGAAGGGGTCATCCAACCCGCACAACCTTGTAAAGGCAACCTTTGCCGCTCTTCTCGAGATGCGCGATGCAGTGGCAGTGGCCGAACACAGGGGAGTAAATCTGGAAAAAGTGTTTAACGGATAGTAAAGCAAACCGCAATGGCAAAAATTCGCATAACCCAGGTAAAAAGCAAAAACGGCAAACCCGAAAGGCAGAAGAGAACCCTCGAAGCCCTGGGAATCCATAAGCTTAACCATAGTGTTGAACACGAAGCCACCCCGCAGATCATGGGTATGGTTGAAAAAGTACGGCACCTGGTGAAAATTGAGAATATTTAGGATATTAACGATATTATATTGAATAGTAATGGATCTAAGTAACTTAAAACCTGCGAAGGGATCGGTAAAGAAAAGCAAGCGCGTTGGCCGCGGACAGGGTTCCGGAAAAGGCGGTACATCCACCAGGGGACATAAGGGAGCCAAACAGCGCTCAGGCTACAAGAAGAAAATAGGCTTTGAAGGAGGCCAGATGCCGCTTCAGAGACGCCTACCGAAAGGCGGTTTCAAAAATATCTCCCGCGTTGAGTATAAGGCCATTAACCTTAGTACCCTCCAGACACTTGCTGAAAAGAATAACCTTGAGAAGATCGATATCGAGGTCCTCAGGTCGGCAGGTCTTGTTTCAAAAAACGACCTTGTAAAAATACTGGGCAAGGGAACCCTCGAAAGAAAACTCGAGGTCCATGCCCACTCATTCAGCAAATCGGCAGCAGAAGCAATAGAAGCTCAGAAGGGTACCGTTGTAAAACTATAAGTTCATGAGATTCGTCCAGACTATAAGAAACATTTTCAAGATCGAAGACCTTCGGGCAAGGTTGATCTACACACTGGCCATCATTGCTCTTTACAGGCTTGGCAAGTATGTGACTCTGCCGGGTATCGATCCATCACAGCTCGGAGCCCTCAAGGCACAGACTTCCCAGGGGCTGATGGGGCTTCTTGACATGTTCTCGGGAGGTGCCTTCTCTCAGGCATCTGTTTTTGCACTGGGTATCATGCCCTACATTTCGGCCTCGATTGTTGTCCAGCTTCTGGGAATAGTATTTCCCTACTTCCAGAAACTTCAGAAGGAAGGAGAAAGCGGAAGGAGAAAAATGAACCAGTACACCAGGTATCTTACCGTTGCCATCCTTGTTCTTCAGGCCCCAACTTACCTGGTTAACCTTACCGCACAGCTTCCGGCAAGCGCTTTTGTTCTTGAGAACGGATTCTTCTTTAAACTGTCGTCAACCATTATACTTACCGCGGGCACAATGTTCGTGATGTGGCTCGGGGAAAAGATCACCGATAAGGGAATAGGCAACGGGATCTCACTCATCATCATGATCGGGATCATTGCCAGACTGCCTCAGAACTTCGTTTTCGAGGCAGGAACAAGGATGAACGGCGCTGGCGGCCCGATAGGACTGATCGTCGAGATAGTGATACTGTTTGTTATCATTCTTGGTACGATCATGCTGGTTCAGGGTACAAGGAGAGTACCCGTGCAGTATGCCAGACGTATTGTCGGCAACAAGCAGTATGGCGGTGTGCGTCAGTATATACCCCTTAAGGTGAATGCTGCAGGAGTTATGCCCATTATTTTTGCCCAGGCAATCATGATGCTTCCGATCATAATTGCAGGCTATTCAAATTCCAGTTCGGGATTTGTGGTAGCTTTCTCGAACATGTACGGATTCTGGTATAACCTGGTGACAGCCATTCTGATCATTCTTTTCACCTATTTCTATACGGCCATAACCATCAATCCGGTGCAGATGGCTGAGGATATGAAGAAGAACGGAGGATTCATCCCCGGAATCAAACCGGGAAGGAAAACAGTTGAGTTTTTCGACACCATAATGTCGAGGATCACTCTGCCGGGTTCCATATTCCTTGCACTCATTGCCATTCTGCCGGCCATTGCCGTTAAATTCTCGGTAACGCCGCAGTTTGCACAGTTTTACGGAGGCACTTCCCTCCTTATTCTTGTGGGGGTGGTGCTCGATACGCTCCAGCAGATTGAAAGTCACCTGCTGATGCGTCATTACGACGGTCTCATGAAATCGGGTCGCGTCAAAGGCAGATCCGGTGCCGTGACGTCGATTTAACAAAGTTCAGCGTTCTTTGATGTTGTATTTAAAAACTGATGAAGAGATCGGATTGTTGAGGGAGAGCAATTTGCTGGTGTCGAAGACACTTGCGGAAGTTGCATCGCTTATCAACCCGGGAGTGACCACTCTTTATCTTGACAGGATCGCGGAGGAATTTATCCGGGACAACGGCGGAATCCCTGGTTTCAAGGGATACGGAGGTTTTCCGGCTACTCTCTGCACATCAGTCAATGAAGAGGTGGTTCACGGGATCCCTTCATCCTATATCCTCAGGGAAGGCGACATTGTGTCGATCGACTGCGGAGTCATCCTCAACGGCTGGTACGGCGACAGCGCCTTTACCTTTGCCGTTGGTGAAGTAGACGAGGAGGTAAGGCGTCTCATGGATTTCACGAGGGAATCACTTGAGGAAGGAGTAAAGGAAGCTGTTGCCGGCAACAGGATCGGAGATGTTTCCTGGGCCGTTCAGAACCGGGCCGAAAGCGGCGGCTATTCGGTAGTCAGGGAACTGGTCGGTCATGGTATCGGAAAAAGGCTTCACGAACCTCCTGAGGTTCCGAACTACGGCAGAAGAGGTACCGGGACCAAAATGGAAAAAGGGCTTGTTATTTGCATTGAGCCGATGATCAACCTGGGAAGGAAGGAAACAATCCAGATGAGGGACGGATGGACGATAAAGACGATCGACGGCAAACCCTCTGCACATTATGAATATGCCGTGGCTGTCGACAGGGGAAGAGCAGATGTATTAACAACTTTTAAATTTGTAGATGAAGTTTTAAATAAATCGTAATCGTATGTCGAAGCAAGCATCAATCGAACAGGACGGTACTATCATCGAAGCTCTTTCCAATGCAATGTTCAGGGTAGAGCTCGAAAACGGACATGTCATAACAGCACACATCTCCGGCAAGATGAGGATGCATTACATCAAGATCCTGCCGGGCGACAAGGTCAAGGTGGAAATGTCACCCTACGACCTGACAAAGGGAAGAATAACATTCAGGTACAAATAAGAAATATATTAAGATAATGAAAGTAAGAGCATCCGTTAAAAAGCGCAGCGCCGACTGCAAAATAGTAAGGCGTAAGGGGCGCCTGTATGTAATAAGCAAGAAAAATCCCAAGTATAAACAGAGACAGGGATAATTTATTTAATTTTGCAACTCATTTAAGAAAAGTAATATATGGCACGTATTGTTGGTGTTGATTTACCAAGAAACAAAAGAGGCGAAGTTGGCCTCACCTATATCTATGGAGTGGGGAGAAGCACTGCTCAGAAAGTGCTCGATGAAGCTGGCGTCGACAGGAATTCAAAGGTTTCTGACTGGACTGATGAGCAGATCAATTCAATCCGCCGCATCCTTAATGAAAATTACAAGCTCGAGGGTGAGCTTCGTTCAGAAACCCAGCTGAATATCAAGCGGCTTATGGATATAGGCTGTTACCGCGGTGTCCGTCACAGACTTGGTTTGCCGGTCAGGGGACAGAGCACAAAGAACAATGCCAGGACGCGTAAAGGAAGAAAGAAGACTGTTGCTAACAAGAAAAAAGCTACTAAATAAATAGGATATGGCAAAGAAAACCGGAGCACAGAAGAAGAGGATCGTCAAGGTAGAACCGACGGGCCAGGCTCACGTGCATTCATCATTCAACAACATCATCATAAGCCTGACAAACAATTCCGGTCAGGTTATTTCATGGGCGTCAGCCGGTAAGATGGGCTTCAAGGGATCGAAAAAGAACACTCCTTATGCAGCACAGATGGCTTCAGAGGAATGCAGCAAGGTTGCCTATGACCTGGGCCTCAGGAAAGTCAAGGTTTACGTTAAGGGACCGGGTGCAGGCCGTGAATCAGCAATACGGTCAATAAGCAACTCAGGCATAGAAGTGACAGAGATCATCGATGTAACCCCAATGCCTCATAACGGATGCCGCGCACCTGGGAGAAGGAGAGTTTAATTTGTGACGGAAAGGAAAGTATTTTTAGTTTAAAATAATAGCACAATGGCAAGATATACCGGCCCAAAATCAAGAATTGCACGAAAATTCGGAGAACCGATCTTCGGTCCCGACAAGCATCTCGACAGGAAGAATTTTCCTCCTGGCCAGCATGGTATGAACAAGAAAAGAAAAAAGACCTCGGAATACGGTATCCAGCTCAGGGAGAAACAGAAGGCCAAGTATACCTACGGGATCCTTGAAAGACAGTTTCACAAAACCTTCGACAGGGCCCAGAGAGCAAAAGGCGTAACCGGTGAGGTTCTCCTTCAGCTCCTCGAGGCACGCCTCGACAACGTGGTCTACCGCCTGGGAGTGGCCCCAACAAGGGCAGCAGCACGTCAGCTCGTATCGCACAGGCATATAACTGTAAACGGACTGGTGGTGAATATTCCTTCATTCCAGCTGAAACCGGGCGATATTGTCGGTGTTCGCGAAAAATCAAAATCACTGGAGACAATAGTCGATTCACTTACTACAAGGAAATATTCAAAGCTTCCCTGGCTTGAGTGGGACGATGCACAAATGGCAGGTAAGTTCATGACCGTACCTGAACGTTCTGATATCCCTGAAGACATTAAGGAACAGTTAATAGTTGAATTGTATTCGAAATAATATTTAAGACAAGTTCTATGGCCATTTTATCATTCCAGAAGCCCGACAAAGTCATAATGCTGGAAGCCACCGAGAGGTATGGCAAGTTTGAATTCCGCCCTCTTGAACCAGGCTATGGCATTACAGTGGGTAACGCCCTGAGAAGGATACTCCTGTCTTCCCTTGAAGGGTATGCCATCACCACGGTGAAAATTGAAGGCATCGACCATGAGTTTTCCACCATAACAGGCGTCATCGAGGATGTAACGGAGATCATCCTTAACCTTAAACAGGTTCGCTTCAAACGCACAGTGGAGGATGTTGATCACGAAAAGGTGATGATCAAGGTCACAGGCCAGGAAGTTTTCAAGGCCGGCGGGCTGAACAGTGTTCTGAGCAGCTTTGAAGTTCTCAATCCCGACCAGGTCATCTTAAGAATGGAGCCGGACGTTAAGCTCCAGATGGAACTGACTATCAACAAGGGCAGGGGATATGTCCCGGCTGAGGAAAACCAGCCTGTCGACAGCGAATTCGGCCTGATTGCAATCGACTCGATATTCACCCCGATCAGGAATGTGAAATATACTGTTGAAAACTTCCGTGTTGAACAAAAGACTGACTATGAGAAGCTTCTCCTCGAGATAGATACCGACGGATCTATTCAGCCGAAAGAGGCACTGAAAGAGGCTGCAAAAATCCTTATATATCACTTCATGCTGTTCTCGGATGAGAAGATCACACTCGATTCGGATGAGAAAATGGCAAATGAGGAATTTGATGAGGAAGTGCTTCACATGCGTCAGCTCCTCAAGACCAAGCTGGTCGACCTCGACCTTTCGGTAAGGGCGCTCAACTGCCTGAAGGCAGCCGAAGTAGAGTCGCTCGGCGACCTTGTCAAGTTTAACAAGAATGATCTTCTCAAATTCAGGAATTTCGGGAAGAAATCACTCACCGAGCTCGACGAACTGCTTGAGTCAATGAGTCTGTCATTCGGCATGGATGTCAGCAAATACAAGTTAGATAGAGATTAAGTTGAAACAAGGTTAAGGAGATAGAGAAATGCGACATCAGAGAGTTATAAATCACCTTGGAAGGACAAGCTCGCACAGGAAATCAATGATTTCCAACATGGCTTCTTCACTCATCCTTCACAAGAGGATAACAACCACGACTGCAAAGGCTAAAGTCCTCAAAACGTTCGTGGAACCCCTAATTACGAAATCGAAGGAAGACTCCACACACTCAAGAAGAGTAGTGTTCGGTTATCTGAAGGACAAGGAAGCCGTTGCCGAGCTTTTCAGGGAGATATCACCGAAAATCGCCGACAGGCCGGGAGGATATACAAGGATACTGAAAACCGGTAACCGTATCGGCGACAATGCGGAAATGTGCATTATAGAACTGGTCGATTTCAATGAAGCAATGCAGGGAGGCGAAGCTGCCAAACCAAAAGCCACCAGGAGAAGAAGATCAACCAGGAAAAGCGTTCCGGACAAGACTGAAGCAAAAGCCGGAAAGACAACCTCAGCCAAAGCTAAAAAGAGCACCAAGGAACCTAAGGCTAAGGAGGATCCCGGATCCGACGCTGACGATAAGGAATAACAGAATAAATTTTCAGAGAAGGGGATATAGTCATAACCGGCATATCCCTTTTTTTATATATCTTGCAGTATTGTTTAATATAAAAATAAATTCCAATGGGACAAATAGTTAGTGTACATGCACGTGAGATTCTGGATTCCCGGGGAAATCCGACGATTGAAGTAGATGTTCAGACAGCAAGCGGTTATCAGGGCAGGGCGGCTGTTCCCTCGGGAGCATCCACGGGAGAGAATGAAGCACTTGAACTCAGGGATGGCGACAAGGCACGCTACCTGGGTAAAGGTGTTCTCAAAGCCGTTCATAATGTAAACAGCGTTATTGCAGAAGAGGTTATAGGGATGGACGTTACCGACCAGGCAGGTATTGACAAAAAAATGATCGACCTTGACGGGACGAAGACAAAAAGCACTCTCGGGGCAAACGCTATTCTCGGGGTTTCACTTGCAGTGGCAAAGGCAGCCGCATCTTACCACGGTTTGCCGCTCTTCAGATATATCGGAGGATCAAATGCGGTTACGATTCCGGTTCCCATGATGAATATAGTAAACGGCGGTTCACATTCAGATGCCCCCATCGCATTCCAGGAATTCATGATTAGGCCGGTAGGAGCTCCTAATTTCAGGGAAGGCCTCCGCATGGGAGCTGAAGTGTTCCATTCACTTAAGAAAGTCCTTAAGGGACGCGGACTGAGTACTGCAGTAGGAGACGAGGGAGGTTTTGCACCTAATTTCGAAGGAACAGAGGACGCCCTCGAAACAATCCTCAAAGCTATTGATGCTGCTGGTTACAAACCAGGCGTCGACGTCAAAATAGCCCTCGACTGCGCTGCTTCCGAATTCTATCAGGAAGGTATCTACAACTATGCAAAATTCGAAGGACCAAAAGGAGCAAGAAGAACGTCCAAGGAGCAGGTCGACTACCTCGAACAACTGGTTGCAAAGTATCCGATCGACTCAATTGAGGACGGAATGTCGGAAAACGACTGGGACGGCTGGAAAATGCTTACCGACAGGCTCGGAAAGAAGATACAGATCGTTGGCGACGATTTGTTCGTTACAAATGTTGAATACCTGAAAAAAGGCATTGACACCGGATGCGCAAACTCGATCCTCATCAAGCTTAACCAGATAGGTTCGGTTACTGAAACTCTGAATGCCATTGAGATGGCTCACAGGGCAGGATATACTACAGTTATATCCCACCGCTCGGGCGAGACCGAAGACTCTACCATTGCTGATGTTGCAGTTGCGGTCAATTCGGGACAGATCAAGACAGGATCGTGCAGCAGAACCGACAGGATATGCAAGTACAACCAGCTTCTCAGGATTGAGGAAGCCCTCGGCGACCTGGCTGTTTACGGATACAAAAAATAATACACTTACACTTACCCGATCCCCTGCGGCCTTATGCTGCAGGGGATTTTTTTTCTTGTTTTCATACCGGGTTTTGTAAAAATTGTCCTGGCGGGAGCTTGGTTCTGTCAATGTAATATATTGTATATAAATACAATACAATGTTATTAACAATTGTTGATAACTAATGTTCATATCCCGTGTACAACAACAGATATCCCCTTCATTGCCATATCATATTCTTACTATATATTTGGTATATCAGGTGAGCGATAAAAGACTGCTCAAATGATGTGGAACAGGAAAAGGCTTCTTAGCTGAAGCACGATCAGGTTCGGTCAGACCTTCGGGACTGCGCATCACGAGAGCCGAAGCCCTGGCAAATGAACTCCGGTTCAGGATACCAGGCAGATCGATGAAACCGGAAACGTTCTTTCAACGATTTAGTCACAGGGCAGCAGGAGAAAACGAGCTTCGGCACGCAATTTTCTGCAACTGGTCCAGATCCTCCGGGAAATGACGCCAGCAGCCTGAAGGACGCTTCGTCCCGGAAGTCCGATCGCAAGACCGGACAAAAGGACAGCAGGAAGGTAAAGCTGTAACAGGCATTACCGGATCGCCACGGGTTGAAAATCCTGGTCTTGCATCAGGAAATTCAGCCGGTCAGAATAACAGTAACCTGACGCCGTACGCGGCTTCGGTTGCAAACGGTGAATGGGAACTACTCCTCGGAATAGTTCCCATTACTGTTTTATATAACCCCCTCTTCTCCATCCCTGCCTGTCTGCAACCGCTTTTAAACTTTCAACTGCCTTTAATTTGTGTCTTTTAGGTACCTTTGACTCACTTATTCATAAATTATGCCTTATTCCGGACTTGCCGATTTCATAGCGCACCTCGAGAAAGAAGGTGAACTTCACCGGACAGCCGCTTTTGCAAATCCTGTTCTTGAGATAGCAGAAATAACCGACCGGATAGTAAAGACCGGAGGTAAAGCTCTCCTTTTTGAAAATAACGGCACCCGCTTCCCTCTCCTTATTAATGCCTATGGTTCGGAACGACGGCTGTCAATGGCCCTGGGAACAGACGATATATCTGGAACAGGCATGGAACTTGAGAAGATCTTCAATATGCTGACAGGTTCCGGCGGATTGAATTCAAAGAGGATAAAATCGCTGCCTCAGTTACTCAGGCTCGCCGGATTTCTTCCTGTTAAAACCCGGAGACGGGGAAAATGCCAGCAGGTCATTCATTACAAACCGGACCTGTCAATCCTCCCCATCCTTAAATGCTGGCCGCACGACGGAGGAAGATTCATTACACTGCCTGTGGTACATACTTACCATCCTGTTACGGGAAAGACAAATGCCGGGATGTACAGGATGCAGGTTTTTGGCCCCGATACTGCGGGAATGCACTGGCACAGGCACAAGACAGGTGCAAACCATTTTGAGGAATGGAAGAAGACTGGTAAAAAAATGCCTGTATCGGTGTCACTTGGAGGCGATCCGGTTTATGCCTATTGTGCAACTGCACCTTTACCCGAGAATATAAGTGAATACATCCTTGCCGGATTCCTCAGGAAAAAGAGGGTAAAACTCGTGAAATGCATTACCAATGATGTTTATGTCCCGGCCGATGCGGATATTGTTATTGAAGGTTACGTCGATCCGGCAGAGCCTCCGGTAATGGAGGGTCCTTTCGGGGATCATACCGGCTTTTACAGCCTGGCAGACCTTTATCCGGTCTTTCATGTCACCTGCATCACTCACTCGTCCGATGCCGTCTATCCCGCCACCATTGTCGGGATACCGCCCCACGAGGACGCCTGGCTCGCCATGGCAACCGAAAAGATCTTCCTGTCACCGATGAAGCTGGCCATTCAACCCGAAATACTCGATTTTCATATGCCGGAAGCAGGCGTTGCCCATAACCTGGTAATAGTGAAAATCAGAAAGAGCTTCCCCGGCCAGGGAATGAAGGTTATCAGCTCCCTTTCGGGAGCAGGCCAGATGATGTTCTCAAAATACATGGTTGTGGTAAGCGGCGATGTTGACATAAGGAATTACAGGGAGCTTGCGGCTCATGTTTTTGAGAATACAGTGCCGGAGAGGGATTTTGTATTTACTTCGGGACCAATGGATGTACTGGATCATTCGTCAGACAGTTTTTCCTTCGGAGGCAAGGCCGGAGTGGATGCAACAATTAAACTACCTGAAGAAACAGGAGGGATTCAATCAGAAGCAGTACCTTCGGAACAGGCTGGTGTTGATCCTGCCACCGTGTTGAATGCACTCTTCATTACGGGATTCAGGGAATATATTATAAATGGCAGTAATCAACTGCTTTTAATTGGCGCCAACCCCTCGGAAGATCCCGGATGTGTTGACAGGATATGCCGGCTTCTTAAGGAAAACTCCGGAAAATTAAGTTACAGTCTGGTGCTGGTGGTCGATCATACTGTTGACCTTGATGATCTGTATATTGCAATGTGGCAGGTACTTGGAAATTCCGACCCAAAGAGGGATCATTGCTTTTTTGGTCCCGGCTCTGTCCTGTTCGACGGAACCATAAAGGCTTACCGCAAGGGCGGATTCCCACGGCCATGGCCGAATGTTGTTTGTACCGACAGGGCGACCATTGATAGCGTAGACAATAAATGGAACTCCTTTGGATTTGACCGGTTCATACCCTCATTCTCCCTCAGATACTCAGGGCTGTTAAGGGATGGCGGGGATACCGTATCTCTGTAAAACCTGCGGAAGCTTCCGATACGGATTTACGAATAGCTTGCGGGTGATAATCAGGAAAACTTATGAAGTCAGAGCAGCTGACTTATTTTTTCAACCAGCGCTGCAGGCTGAAATGGCTTTGAAATATAATCGTCTATCCCGGCCGACAGGCATTTTTCCCTGTCACCGATCATTGCATTTGCCGTTATTGCAATAATCGGTACACGTTTTCCCGACCCGGCTTCCATTTCACGGATCTTTTCAGCAGCCATTATGCCGTCCATTACAGGCATTACTATATCCATAAGGATCAGGTCATAGTCGGATGCCTTAAGTTTCCCGATTGCCTCACTGCCGTTGGAGGCCGTATCGACCGTACTGACAAAAGGCTTCAGCGTGAGCAGCGTTATCTTCTGGTTTATCAGGTTATCTTCAACCAGAAGTATCCTGGCATCCTTCATTTCCTTACGGACTCTTTCCTTTTCGATGATGGCTCCTGTTTCCGTGCGCCCTGCCGGGGCCGGTACGGAAGACGGACAGGCAAAAGGTATCCTGACATTCAGAACTGAGAAGTTTTCACCCTGTTCCTGGCTGTAGGTGCCTTTTTTCCGGGATATAAGCCGTGCGGCAAGCTGCCCTTTCCCGCCTTCATGATCAATGAATCTGATATTTCTGTCGGTCTGAATCCTCAGGTCAATATTGTTTACATGTTCCGACTGCCTCTCCTTTTTCAGGCTGATGTTGACCTTTACCGGCATTCCTGAATCCCGGGCTTCTATGGTATTGAAGATATCGAGAAGAATTTGCTTTATAATAATGGGATCGCCGGTGCATTCATATTCGCTGTAATCCTTCCTGCTGAAAATGAAGTCGAGGTTTGCCTTCTCCTTCTGCCTGAAAAGGTCGATCGTGTTCTGGATGGTCGAAAGCATGTTGTATCTTATAGGTTTACGTGTGACGAAGCTTATATTACCTGCTGATTCCATTGTTAATTCATTAACAATGGTAACCATGTTGTTTGTCGAGGCAATGAAAGTCTCAACAAGTTCCTTCTGCTTTTTCTGCAGCTCGGTGCTGAGAAGAAGGTCGGAGATAACTACCAGATTATTGAGCGGTTCACGGATCCTGTGAGAGAATCCGGCGATTACGTCCTCCTTCTTCTCATTTGAGGTGGAGGCTTCTTCCATCGATTCCCGGACAGTTCTCAGAAGGGAGCCGGTTTTGCGTGATATCAGTATCACCAGGGTAGCACCTGAGATTATCAGGATCCCGGAGAGCAGACGGACTCCGAACGACAGGAGAACTATTGAAAGGATCAGGCATATGAGCGAGACTATTGAATAGATCTCAATCAGATTCCTCTTCCTGGCAAATTCTTCACCTGAATACAGATTCCCGGAATTAGCTGTGCCATTGCCGTTTATTTCCATTTTTACTATGTCAGATGTATTGCAGAAATGTAAATATAAATATAATTGATGATAAATATACGTACCATCATATAACGTTACTATGCAGGAAAATCTTATTTTTGTTTTTGTGGTATAGTTTTTGATCCTCGGAATGTAAAAATCATCTGCCGATATGAAGACGATAATCAAGGTTTTGCTGGTGTGTGCGGTAATTTCCGCCGGCGGAGCTTTTTATCCGGCTGCCGGGCAGGAAAATGACGGGATGGTCGAATATACCCCCGATTTCCGGTTCGAAGATGGCATTTACCTGAATTTCGATCAGGTAAAAACCAATAATCCCATTCCAAAGGCAAAGATCCTTACTTCAACCGATTACAATGATAAGGACTTTTTCAAGAATCTGCTGGAATCTGAAAAGATATATTTCTACGACGGGATGGGAGTCAGGCAGGAAATTGACAAGTCGGAGATCTGGGCATTCGCCAGGAACGGCATACTGTACGTCCAGGTACAGGGGAATTTCAACAGGATAACCTTTATCGGGAGCATCTGCCATTTTGTGGCTGATGTTACCTCATACGACAACAGGTATTACAATTATCCGTACGGGTACTATGATCCCTACATGTCGTATCCCTACTACAGGTACCCTTACAGCCTTTACAGCCCCTATTCCTACGGGAACTACTACTCTCCATACGGAGGTTATTATTCCCCCTACAGGAATAACCTGGGGCGCAATGAGCTGAGGCAGTATCTCATCGATTTTGAAACGGGAAATGTCCTGGAATATGATGTTGAGAATACAGAGCTTTTGCTTATGAAGGACCAGGAACTTTACGAGGAATACATGCATCTTGCAAGAAAAAAGAGAAAGGATTTAATGTTTGTTTACATACGCAAGTTTAACGAAAGGAATCCTCTGTATATTCCGTCAAACCAGGGACTTTAGATGAAGAGACTTTTTTTGTCCGTTATGCTGGCAGCCTTCTGTGGAATGCTTCCCGGACAGGCGCCGTTTCCTTCAGGAAACGAGATCAGGCAGTTCATGTCATCCACTACGTGCGTAGTTCTCGAGGGTGGTAATACGGTTTACAATGCCTACATCCGGCAGGCAGTTACAGAATACTGGACCGTTACGCCTTATGAGTTCATCAGCCTGAGTGATTTTGACAAAAAACGAACCGATGCTTCCTTTTCCTTCCTGATTCTTACCGAAACACAGCCGGCCAATGACAAGTCAGGATCATCCTACAATTTTATAAACCTTCTCCAGGGCAAGGATGTCCCGGAACTTGGCAAAATGCCTGAGATTTCTGCCATTCCCCTTTCGGCCGGAGGGGAGGACGACCTGGAATACGGGTATAAACTGGGGGCAATACTGCTGTTCATGCAGAATCATGCCAGGCTGATAGCTGAAAATCCCACAATGATCGGCAGAAGATTCCTGAGCTATTACAACAGGTTCACTCCCGATGTAAGGAGCAGGAAGATACTGGCGACGGAAGCAGACCTTTCACCTGAAATCGTTTCCATAGACAAAGTAAAATCATTATACCCCTACGATTTTGAGATCGTTTCCGAAGATGAGATTGTAAAGGCCATTCGTGAAAAATTGCCCAATACCATGATCCTTCACAAAGTGGGTCCGGGTGAGGATGCCGTTGCCGGGTTTTGCTATAAGATGCTTTTCGGAACTGACGATTCGGGTTTGTATTACTACGATCAGCACAGAATAGATAAAAATAATCCCAACGGACTGCTTCCTTCCGACCTGAAGCGTTTTCTCAGGCCCTGAAATGCAGCAACCTTTTGGTAAAAGCGTCTTTTAGAAAAAGAATCATCATGAAAGATATAAGAGAATTGTCGGAAAGCGAAAGGAACTGGGCCATGCTTTGCCATCTTTCCTCATTTGCCGGATATTTCTTTCCCTTCGGTGGCATACTGGGTCCGCTTATCTGCTGGCTGTCGAAGAAGGACGAGTCGCAATGGGTGAACTTCAACGGGAAGCAGGCCCTGAATTTCCAGCTTTCCATTTTATTATACATGGTGCTGGCAATTCCTCTCATCTTCATTATAGTGGGTATTCCCATCCTTGTATTCCTCGGTTTCCTCGAAGTGATATGTGTTGTCATAGCAAGCGTTAAAGCATCAAAGGGTGAAGAATTCAGGTATCCTCTGAATATCCCGTTCATTCAGTAATATTTTTGTGCAGGATAAGAGTTGTCAGATCAGAAATTTGTATATTTCTAATCTGATTAACCTGTCCGGCCATGAAGAAAGACAATAAGGAAAAGAAAACCAGGATGGAGGTAAGCGAGAAGAAGGACCTCTATCATGACATCAAGGCTGAGAAGCACGATAAGATAGGGAACAATGAGTACCTGAAGGAACTGAGGAAGCTGGAGATCGAGCTTGTCAAGCTGCAGGAATGGGTGAAATCCAATAAACTTAAGATTGTGGTAGTCTTTGAAGGCCGTGATGCCGCTGGCAAGGGTGGTGTCATTAAAACCATAGCAGGCTGCCTGAATCCCAGAATTTGCAGAATAGTCGCACTTGGCGTTCCCACTGAAAAAGAAAAATCACAGTGGTATTTCCAGCGCTATGTATCTGAGCTTCCGTCAGGAGGTGAGATTGTTCTGTTCGACAGGAGCTGGTACAACAGGGCAGGAGTTGAAAAGGTGATGGGCTTCTGCACTGACGAGGAATATGAGGAATTCCTCCGCTCATGCCCTGAATTCGAAAGGATGCTTATCAGATCAGGAATAATATTGATCAAGTACTGGTTCTCGATAAGCGACAAGGAACAGGAAAAGAGGTTCCAGGACAGGATCAAGGACCCCACAAAGCGCTGGAAGATAAGCCAGATGGACGTGGAATCGCGCGAAAAATGGGTAGAGTATTCCATGGCCAAGGACAAGATGTTCTCATACACCGATACCCGCCAGTCCCCCTGGTTTGTCGTTCCGGCCGACGACAAGAGAAGAGCAAGGCTGAACTGCATCGATCACCTGCTTTCGATGATACCCTATAAAGACCTTACTCAGAAATCAATAAAGCTCCCGCCCCTGAAATATGAGGTGGCTTATGTCAGGCCTCCAATCACCGAGCAGAATTTCATTCCGGAGAAGTACTAGGAATTGTCTTACAGTCTTGCGGTCGTACATGTTGTGCAAGTATTGCAGGTCCTGCAAGTCGTGCAAGTCCTAAAATGGTAAAGGCCTGCAGGACCTGCAAGACCTGCAAGACCTGCAAGACCTGCAAGACCTGCAGGACCTGCAAGACCTGCAAGACCTGCAAGACCTGCACGACCTTCATGACTTTCCCCTTTTTTTTCCTACTTTTGCCTTTTCACTTTTCACTTTTATTTTAACAGAATGAAGCCTTCAATCCCAAAGGGAACCCGCGACTTTTCACCGGAAGAGATGATGAAACGGGAAAGCATTTTTGAGACGATCAAAAAGGTTTTCAGAATTTATGGCTATCAGCCTATTGAGACCCCTGCAATGGAAAACCTGTCGACCCTTCTTGGAAAATACGGGGAAGAAGGTGACAAACTCCTGTTCAGGATCCTTAATTCAGGCGACTTTCTTTCAGGCATCAGCGATGAGGAACTTCTTGGCAGAGAGGTAAATAAACTGTCTTCAAGTATATGCGAACGGGGACTAAGGTACGACCTCACAGTGCCATTCGCACGTTATGTGGTACAACATCGTGATGAAATAGTATTTCCGTTCAAGAGGTATCAGATACAGCCGGTATGGAGAGCCGACAGGCCCCAGAAGGGAAGATACCGTGAATTCACCCAGTGCGACGCTGATGTAATAGGCAGCGATTCCCTGCTGAATGAATATGAGCTGATAAGGATCATCGATGATATTTTCAGGGATCTGGGAATAGCCATCGTGATAAAAATCAACAACAGGAAGATACTTAGTGGCATTGCAGAGATAATCGGCGAATCGGGAAGGATCACCGATATAACGGTTGCAATCGACAAACTGGAAAAGATAGGGATAGATGCAGTAAATGAGGAATTGAAGGGTAAGGGTGTATCACCTGCTGCCATCGGCAGGCTGCAGCCTATTCTGAAGCTTAAGGGAAGCACTGAGGAAAAGCTGTCGGAGCTCGAAACGGTCCTCTCTGCATCAGAGGCAGGACTTAAGGGCATTGGGGAAATGAGGACGCTGTTCTCGTACATTGCAACTACAACTCTGACTGCAGAGACTGAACTCGACCTGACACTTGCAAGGGGGCTGAATTATTACACCGGAGCCATCATTGAAGTCAAGTCCCGGGATGTAAGCATAGGAAGCATATGCGGCGGAGGGCGCTATGATAACCTTACCGGAGTTTTCGGCATGGAGGGAGTCTCGGGAGTGGGCGTATCGTTCGGAGCCGACAGGATATATGATGTAATGACCCAGCTGAACCTGTTCAACGCCCGCGATACATTGCAGACAAAAGTCATGATAGTCAATTTC
Organism: uncultured Rikenellaceae bacterium; assembly: GCA_964429295.1. Classification (GTDB taxonomy): domain Bacteria; phylum Bacteroidota; class Bacteroidia; order Bacteroidales; family VadinHA17; genus LD21. The sequence goes on along the minus strand of CAYSBL010000002.1, from coordinate 191,150 downwards.
GGCGAATATGAAGCCGGATATGCCCTGAAGCTTAGAACCATGTTGATTGAAAAAGGGATAAGCGCCGAAGTCTATCCCGACACTGCCAAACTGAAAAAGCAGATGTCGTACGCTGATTCAAGGAAGATACCTTTCATAATACTTGCTGGTGAGGAAGAAATTAAAAGCAACCAGGTAACCCTAAAGAAAATGTCGACGGGAGAACAGAAAAAGCTGAATATTGTTGAACTTTTATCCTTTCTGAAATCAGGCCGGAATTCCGGAAACCTTTAATTTCTGAGACCAATGTGGTTGGAAAATATTATCCGCTCCTCCGGGGTAGGATTGGTAATATTTGCCTCTTAGCCCAGACAGGATCGGGTCTCCAGATGGCTACCGATACCAATCTGTAGAGTATGGAAGTCCAGCCCTTACGGCTGGAGAACTGTTGTTTCTGAATATTTAATAAGGTATAACTCCCGGTGTGGTTCAAATGCACCCGGTTCCTGCTGTCTGCTGCTATGATACGAATCATGTGACAGGAACAACACGGTGTGTCTCAGCTATAATGGAGTTTCCTCTGTCAACACAGCATATCATCTGGCAAATAACATCAAATAGTTTCTATCCTGTTAGCGCTCTCAAAATATGCATCATATTCATAAACCGGAGATTACATTTAGAATCATTCTAAATTAACATACTTTAACAAAATAATTCATTTTTCATTGTCAAAAAACGACCATTTCCGACATGATACATGTAATCTGTCTGTTTTTATCCTGCGGCATCGTTCTTTAGAATCCAATAATCCTGATTGTGACATGAAACGAATACTGATTTTGCTCTTTTGCGTATGTTACTGTATAACAGTATCAGGCCAGGCCCGGACATTCTGGTATGATGAATCCGGTAACCGGACATCCAGGAAAACAATCACCCTGTCAAAATCGGAGACTGGCGCTTCTGAGGAAAATTCCAAACAAAATGAGCCAATCACCGATGAAATCGGCGAAACTTCAATCTTGATTTTTCCCAATCCCGCCAGGAGCAGCATAACCGTTGAGATTCAGGGTTGGGAAGAGAACAAAGGCGATATGATTACACTTTATGATCAGACAGGAAGACTGGTTCTGACTCTTCCAAATCTTACCTGGTCCAATAATCTGGACCTGTCTGCTCTTCAGACCGGGATATATTTTATGGTCATACAGCTAAACAATAAAACCACGAAATGGAGCATAATTAAAAAATAGCTGAAGCATTAAAATTCTGCAGTACAAAATACTAACCTGAAAAATCCAATAGTATGAACAAACTTTTTCTCCCCGTGGTTTTGTGCTCATTAATTCTTGTGACCGATCTCTCTGCACAAATAAAGGTCAATTCGAGCGGTTACGTAGGAATAAACAATACAAATCCGACTTACCGGCTCGATGTAGCCGGGACAATTAAAATGGCTTACAATTCCAGCACCGTTTTATTTGATGGTTCAGCTTTCTTTGCTAATGTTGGTTATCCTACTCTGGGCACCTCAGGATCCCCCTGGTATCAGTTTTATGCAGCCCAGGCATATTTATACCAGGATCCAATAATTATCTCTGACATAAACCTGAAAAAGAACATAACAAACATAACCTCGGTAAAAGAGAAAGTTAAACTGCTAAGACCAGTGACATATAATCTTTCAGATGATGCTGGGTTTCTTAAGGAGCAACCTATAGATAATTTACAGTACGGATTTATCGCACAGGAGCTGCAGGAGTTATTTCCTGACCTGGTTATTAAACGCGATGACGGAGTTTTGGGAATTCAATATACCGGACTTGTTCCTGTTCTTGTACAGGCAATAAAGGAACAGCAGGTTGAAATAGATGATTTAACCAGACGGATTTCTGAACTAGAGAAGAGACTTCAGTAATTCAAATAATGATTGGTAGTTATGAAAAGATTTTTTCATCTGCTGGCAATAATCATGTTTTTGAGTTATCATCTTTCCGGTCAGGAATTCGATGTTTCATTTACGAATACAGAAAGTGGCAACCAATCACATGTGGCGCGTAACAGTGTTACTCTGGGGCCGGGTTACACTTATACCCCCGGCGGAGGAACTTTAACTATCGAGATTCAGAATCCAATTGTTTCAGGGGCAGTTACATATACATCCTCCCCGGTAGATCCTGAAACAAGGAGTCTTAACACATCTTACCTTCCGGGAGCAACTTCGGGTAGTTTTAGTGTGAATCCGGCTGGTGGGGCAAACTATACCATTCCCCTTGAACTCTTACCGGGGGTTAATGGCCTTGCCCCGGAACTGTCTATTGTTTATTCGGGAAACAGCGGACCTGGTATTGCTGGCTTTGGCTGGCAGATCGGTGGATTATCGGTCATCGGCAGAGGCCCTCAAACATATTACCATGATGGTGCAGTGAGCGGTGTCGGGTTAACCACGCTGGATCGTTTCTACCTTGATGGTCAAAGACTTGTGCCAACCAGTGGAAATTATGGTGATGCAGGGGCAACTTATCAGACGGACAATGACATCTTCACAAGGGTATCACAACAAGCCACCACTACGTATGGACCAGGCTGGTTTAAAGCCGAGACAAAATCAGGGCTGATCTTTGAATATGGCAACACACCCGGGTCAAAACATCAGATACCGGGATTTTCCCAAATAGTAAACTGGTATGTTTCTAAGGTCAGTGATTTGTTTGGAAATCAAATCAATTATGCATATATTCAGGATAACAGCACCGTTTACCCGGCTGAAATAACGTATGGGCCTAACACCATAACATTTTATTATAAAGAGAGAAGTGATAAGACATTCGGTTATCTGAGAGGTGTAAAGATGCAGCAATGTCTTTTACTTGAAAGAATAACGGTTAAGTATAACACGAATGTTGTTAAAACCTATGAGTTAAAATATGCCAGTCAGGGCCCGTATTACAACAAGTACTCAACACTTAATGAGATTATTGAGTATGGAACAGGGAGCAGTCGGTATAATTCAACATCAATTAAATATCAGATCCCGGCGAATGTTAACTTTGCCCTTACCATGGACAATACGGATAATCTCTATGTTTCCTATAATTCTTTCCTGGTGTCAGGGGATTATGACGGAAACGGCAAAGGTGATTTTCTGTGCATCCCTGACCCTGCCAAAGGAGCATCATGGACAGGTCTGAGAGTCTACTATGGCGATGGTAATTTTTATTTTCCAACATATGGCTCTGAATCCACAAGCATCGATCTTAGTGTTCTTAATGATATACAATCTGTTGATATCAACGGAGATGGCAGGGATGATGTCCTTTTTGAAATAGAGGTTTTCAATAATTCTGTTTTCTTTTATTTACTTAATGACGGAACACCCTTTGCTGCTCCCGTTCTGATCTATCAACAAACCTTAAATCAGGTAACCGGTTTTCCTGGCAAAAGAAGGAGAAATACGGAAAAGCAGGAGGACGATAATCTGGTTTCCCAGGATTTCAACGGGGATGGAGTGAATGATATACTAATAATCGGGCCGGGTGGAACCTGGCGCATTTATTCATTTGTCAATACTTCCGGACAACTGACAAGTTCTTTAAACCTGTTGGGAAATGGCACTATTTCAACACTGGCCACGGAAGCTCTCTGCGGAGATTTCAATGGTGACGGGAAATCTGATATCTGGAGCTTTGAAGAAAACGGGTTAAAAATCTATACTTATAGCGGCGGATCATATTTGACACTTTTGTATAGTTCCACATGGCCATCTAAAAGGCATTTCTTTAATCTTGGGGATTATAACGGAGATGGCAAGATTGATGTATTCCTATATGGATCTGGAAGAGATGCAACAGAGTATGACTGGACGGAGTGGCAGATTCAGCTATCCACAGGAACAGGCTTTGAGGGATTTCTCTTTCCTGCAAAAAAGACTAACTTGAAAGATGATCTTGTCAGACAGGGAGATTTCAACGGGGACGGGTCCGCAGATATAATGGCTTCTGCAAGAGAAATCAGCTGGAGTGGAAGTAAATATTACATTTCAAAAAATAACGGGACGGATTTTTATTACCACCAGCTTCCAACATATCCGCTGGCTTCGCAGAATGTATATCTAACTGATCTAAATGGTGATGCCCGTACAGAATTTATCACCACCGATGCATCAGTTCCGTATAGGAACGGGTATCAGGTTTTCAGCAATCCGGGAAATACTTCTTTCCTCCTGGAAAAGATCGCGGACGGTCTTGGAGTCCTGACAAAACCTTCCTATATCCGGCTTTCGCAGGCTTCTTCAGGTATTTACCAGAGAGGATCAGGATCGGTTTACCCTGTTTCAGACTTTCAGGGTCCCCTGACTGTTGTCAGTTCTGTTCTGGTTGACAACGGCAAAGGGAGCCAAAATACTCAAAACTATTATTATGAAGGAGCAAAAATTCATCTAAGAGGCAAAGGGTTCCTCGGTTACATGAAATCAGGAATTTCTGACGTTGCGTCTGCTATCGCGAGTGAAAACATCATAATCAACGGGTTTCATTCAACTTATTTCTATCCCCAGGTTCAGATGAGTCTCAGAAAAATATCAGGCACCAGTGATACGATTGAGAAAATAAAAAATACGATGACTCATTTGCTTCTTGCATCTGAAACAAAAAGAGTGTTTGTTTACCCGCAGGTTTCCGTTACTACAAACAACAAGACTGGTCATAAGGTTACCGTGACAACATCATCTTATGACAATTATGGCAACCCTGGTTCCATTGTAAAAACCTATCTGGGCGGTCCGACGGAGACTGTAACAAGTCAATATAATAATACTGTATCTTCTTCACTGTGGTTGCTGGGAAGACCTACAAGCGCCACATTACAATTTTCAAAAAGCGGTGAGAATACCATAACGAGAACCGGAACCAGGGTTTTTTCATCGACATCCAACAACCTGTCCGCTGAAACATGGTATTCAGGTACAGGGAGTCAGTTTGTCAAAGGGTATAAATATAATATAAACGGAAACCTGAAAAGAGATTCGATAACGGCAGGGGGAGTTTACCGCACAAATATCTATACCTATGAGACCAATGGAGTAAGGATAAAAACAATTACCGATCCGCTTTCCCATACAACGACCAACACCTACGATAGCTACGGCAGGTTATCCACCCGGGCAGATTACCTTGGCAACACCCTTACCTATACATACGATAATATGGGAAGGGAAGCAACCGTATCGTCGACTGACGGGAATCAGACCACCACGACCATTGCATGGGAAAGCCCGGCATCAGCTCCGAAAACTGCCAGGTTTTCGGTTCTTAAAACCGGAAATGACGGCTCACAGACAAAAAGCTGGTTCGATAAGCTCGGAAGGGAGATCCGTTCTGATGTTAAAGGCTTTGACGGTACGTGGATCTATGCAGATACAAGGTACAATATAAAAGGGCAGGTTGACAGTATTTCAGAGCCATATTATACCGGACCGTTGTGGAACAGGTATCAATATGACAACTACGGAAGGAAAACCAGTCTGAACAGGCCTTCCGGGAGGAACACTACATGGTCATATAATAACAACGTTATAACAGAAACCACCACCGGCAGATCATACCATAAAACCTATTCATCTGATGGAACTGTATCATCAACAGAAGACCCGGGGGGTACTATTAATTACACCTACTATCCGGATGGGAAAGTTAAGACAATAACTGCGCCAGGGACCATAATTTCACGGATGGAATATGATATTGCCGGAAACCAGACAAAACTCATTGATCCGAGTGCCGGCACAATTAATTATACTTACAACGGATTTGGAGAATTGCTTACTCAGCAAAATGCCAGGCTGCAGACTACAACAAATACATATTATGCAGATGGACGAATTTCAAAAAAAGTAACTCCCGATGGAACAACCAAATACAGGTATAATTCAAACAAACAGCTTGCTAATGTAAACTCATATGGTACAGTCAGTCATACATACGGATATGACTCAAAAGGAAGGGTGACTGCAGTAACTGATACCATACCAGGCACAACACCTTTAACAACTTCCTATACCTATGACGCACTTGGAAGAAATAGCACAATTACACACCCGTCGGGATTGGTCGAAACAAATAATTACAATAGTTTTGGTTATCTGTTCAGGATCGACGGGGCAGGAAGCGCTGTCTGGACAACATCCTCAATGAACGCAAGAGGTCAGGTCACGGCAGGCCAGTATGGCACAAATCTTGCGGCGGGTTACGGGTATGACAGTTTTGGGTTCCGGACCTCGATTACTGCAGGAGCAAATAACTCGAAACAGAATTTTACTTATGGATTTAACGCAACGACGGGAAATCTTACATGGCGGCAAAATAATAACGGTACAGACCTGAAAGAAACGTTCAATTATGATAATCTGGACCGGTTGGATAACGTATATAAAGGTATATCAAGCCCTGCTATGACTCTTGACATGGCATACGATCCAGAAAAGGGAGGGATAACCACAAAAACAGATGTGGGGACACTTATGTACACTCTTTCAGCCAAACCGTATGCAGTAAGTCATATCATTCCGGATACAAGTATTGTGCCCGAAGCGCTTGATTCGTGTAAATATACATCATTTGAAAGTGTCAGTTCAATTGAGGAAGGCGCATACCTTGCATCATTTGTATATAACCCTGAAGATCAGAGAGCAAAGATGGAGGTAAAGCAGAACGGGAGTGTAATTCTTACAAGATGGTACCTTGGGAGTAACTATATAAAAGAGACCTCATCAGGGGTAACCAAAGAATATACATTTATCGGAGGGAATGCATACACGGCGCCGGCAGTGTCTATCAGGCAAAGTGGCGTTTCAACCACTTATTATCTACTGCGTGATCATCTCGGAAGCATAACTCATGTAGTGAATGCTTCAACCGGATTCACTACATTTGAATACAGTTATGATGCCTGGGGAAGAATGCGGAATACGGCAAACTGGACTAACTATTCACCCGGCTCGGAACCGGCATTATTTATTGCCGGCAGGGGATTTACAGGACATGAACACCTGCCCTGGTTTAATCTGATAAATATGAATGGCCGGGTTTACGATCCTCTTACCGGTCAGTTCCTGAATGTTGATAATAATGTCCAATCGCCAGATTTCACCCAGAATTTTAACAGGTATGCTTACTGCCTGAATAATCCTCTAAAGTATACAGATCCGAGTGGAGAGTTTTTTATAATTGATTCCTGGCTTATAGGGCTTTTTAGTGGAGGTTGGAAAGAGGCCAATAAAAGAGCCGGGAATGATATTAAAATATGGGGTGGATTATTTGCGAGTGATCCTAATAAAGGTTTCTTTGGCCGGGTATGGGAGACCATCTCAAGGTTTACATGGCAATTGCCCCAAACTATTGGAGGTTGGGGAACTGCACAAGCATATAACACATTTGGTCTTAAAGGAGGCGTTGAGTCCGTTAAATATAAATATGGTGCTACAGTAGTATCAACTCGGAAGAATTGGACTGCAGTGACTCAGGGAAGTTTTATAGTTGGCGGTAATAGGTTAAAAGCAGAAGCTGACAATCCATTGTTTCAGCATGAGTACGGACATTATATTCAAAGCCAAACTTCGGGCTGGTTTTATTATCCAAAATATGGTATTCCAAGCATTTTAAGCAAGAAACCACATGATCTAAATCCAGTAGAACAAGACGCTAACGTTCGGGGGTTTAAATATTTCAGCACAAATATTAATAATTTTAATTGGTCAGATGAATCTGGACAGCATAGTCTATGGGACAATAATTATAATCCCATATTAAACTATGATTGGTCAGATCCTTATGATGATACCTTTAATCAACTTGCTTTACAAAATGGCCGACTAAAATTAGCCTGGTGGGATTATTTAATGTTCCCGTGCAATTTTACGATTGTTGGAATGATCCTTCCAGGGTTATGGAACACACTTATTACAAATCAATCTTACTAAAAAGCCAATTAAAATGATAAAAGCTAAACTTGTCTATCCACTTCTAAGTATAATGCTACTTGGTACGACTTGTGACGAGAACCATGAGTGTCATAAATCAATCATGATAATCAATAATAGTAATCAAGCTATTTATGTACAAGGTGAGACACATTATCCAGATACCTTATATTTTGGACATTATTCAGGGTTGACTTCAAATCCGGAAATATTTAAGGTACCGCCAAGCTCCTCAAGCGACAATCCACTCCAGAGAAGAGATTGCTATGAGGACATTTTTAACTATGGGGTTGAAATCCCTTCAGGTATACTAATGGTGTATATTTTTGATGCTGGGATCTTAGAAAGTACTCCATGGAGTACAGTAGTTAATGATTATTTGGTATTGAAACGTTTTGACTTAAGTCTCCAGAATTTGCAGAAAATGGATTGGGTAATAACTTATCCATAACAAAAAAGCCTCGGGAGACCGGGGCTTTTAAATTATAATGCAAGTTGTTTAATTTTATCCTTGGTTATAAATGCATCGAGGAATATTTTAACCACTGACTTTTTTTCCTCTGTCATCTTCTCGATCATCTTAAACTGGTTAAGGAGTTCTTTATCCGTGAGGGAGCTGTCTGCCAGATCCTCTGAAGTACCGTTCATCAGGAAATCCGATGTGACTTCCAGGGCATTGGCCAGTTTAGCCAGGATATCAGCTGAAGGTTGTGCCCCTTTCTCTTCATAACGCCCGATCTGCGAGTAATGCACATTTATCTCCTTTGCCAGGTCGCTCTTGGAATATCCTTTTTCGAGGCGTGCTTTTTTAAGTCTGTCACTAAAAGTTGCCTGAAGCTATATTTTATTCAAAATGGTACCAGTTGACTGACTAAAGCATAATAAACCCAGATCAATGTCGCCCCTTCAGGACTCAAAATCGTATAAAGGCAGTTTGCCCCATGAAACCAAAGGCACGGCACCCCCACCAAGAGTTAACCAACGGAGGAGCGAAAGGTTTTTCCGCCCGCCACTGTTAATATTATATTTTTTGACATACCCTGACTATAGAATGGGTGATGACATGGCACAGGAGTTAATTTGCATATAGCGATCCATTTAATTCCCCAAAGGATTTATTTAACAAATAACTTTAAATTTGCCCTTGAAATATAAAACAAAATCCGATGGCTCTTCAATGCGGCATAATAGGTATCACCAATACAGGCAAGACAACGATCTTCAACTGTATCTCAAATACAAAAGGCGAGACCAATGCATTTGCCTTCAGCGCCACAAAATCGAACATGGGTGTGATACAGGTGCCCGACCCGAGGCTGTATGAACTGGAAAAGCATCAGGTCACGGAGAAGATAGTTCATACAACTGTCGAGATCGTTGATATACCCGGACTTACCAGAGGCTCAAACAAAGGAGAGGGTGTGGGAAACAAATTCCTGGGCGACATCCGTAACACGGATGCCCTGATCCATGTCCTGAGATGCTTCGACGACGAAGCCCTGCCTCATATCGACGGATCAGTCGATCCTGTAAGGGATATGGAAACCATCGACTTTGAACTGCAGGTTAAGGACCTGGAATCGGTGGAAAAGAAGCTTCAACGTCTCGAAAAACTGATCAGGGCAGGCGACAAGGATGCAAAAAGGGGAGTGGAGGTGCTCGAAAAATACAGGGACCATATAGGGAATTTTCAGAATGCCCGTTCGCTTGAAATAAACATCGAGGACAGGAAGCATATCGATGATCTCTTCCTGCTTACCATGAAACCTGTAATGTACGTCTGCAATGTCGACGGTAAATCAGCGATAACAGGTAACAACCATGTCGAAAAGGTAAAGGAGGCACTTAAGGGGACTGACGCAGAAGTAATAGTTGTTGCCGGAGCAATCGAAGCGGAGATAGCAGAACTTGAAAATGAGGCTGACAGGCTCGAGTTCCTGAAGGATGCAGGTCTCAGTGAACCCGGTGTTGACAAGATGGTAAGAGCGGCTTACCGGATGCTCAACCTGCAGACCTTCTTCACCGTGGGCCCAAAGGAGATAAGGGCATGGACCATAAAAATGGGAATGACGGCTCCCCAGGCGGCAGGTGTGATCCACAGCGACCTCGAACGGGGTTTTATTAGGGCAGAGGTGATGAAATACCACGACTTTGTGACTCTGGGATCCGAACATGCTTGCAAGGAAGCCGGCAGATTCTTAATTGAAGGGAAAAATTATATAGTTGAAGACGGAGATATCCTCCATATAAGATTCAATGTCTAAGCTCGTGAATGTCAAAAAAATCACTGATAATAATCGTTTTACTTTCACTCCTGGCAGGCCGTAGCCAGTCACAAATCATATCTGATAATGCAAAGCTGCTGAAGGCTGTCACCGAAAGGGGACAGGCAGAGGTTGTTATTAAAGTAAGCGGAATTGATGACATCCGCAGGCTTTCGCGCGATTATTCAATACGATCAGCCGGAGAGAAAGAAGTAAGTCTCCTGCTTTCCCCCCTGACTGTCGAACCCTTCATTTCAGAAGGGCGAAGCTACCTGTTGAAGGAAGAGCCGGTCATCAAGGGAGAGATGACTGCAGTCAGCATGGCAAAAGCAATGGAATGGGACACTTACCCGACCTTTCCCCAGTATGATTCGATCGTGCATTCGTTTGCTTCACTCTATCCTTCACTCTGCAGGCTCGATACCATTGGAACGTCAGTCAACGGGAAGCCGGTGTTTGTACTAAAAATATCCGATGACTGCCAGACTGATGAGCAGGAACCTGAAGTATTCTATTCTTCAACAATTCACGGCGACGAAACCGGTGGTTTTATACTGATGCTCAGACTTGCAGATTATCTTCTAAGGAATTACGGCGCCGAAAACAGGGTGACAGGTCTTGTCGACAACCTTGAGATATGGATCAATCCCCTGGCAAATCCCGACGGGACCTACAGGAACGGAGATGTTATAAGCTCACCGGTAAGGTTCAATGCGGCAGGCTATGATCTCAACCGCAATTTCCCCGATCCTGAAGGGCCGCAGGTCGCCCGGCAAAAGGAGACTATCGACATGATGATATTCATGTCGGAGCGCCGTTTTGTATTGTCGGCAAATTTCCATTCCGGTGAGGAGGTGGTAAATTATCCCTGGGACCGCTGGCCTTACGAACATGCCGATGAGAATTGGTTTTACACAGTTAGCAGGGAATGGGCGGATACCGCTCATCTTCATTCCCCCGCGGGATATATGGATTACCTCGACAACGGGGTCACAAGAGGTTATGACTGGTATTCCATCTTTGGAGGCCGGCAGGATTATATTACATACAACCTGCACGGCCGCGAGATCACTGTCGAGCTGGATGAGGATTACATTACCCCGACGGCGGAGCTTGACAACCTGTGGGAATACAACTACAGGTCGATGCTCGGCTGGCTTGAAAATGCACTGTACGGAATAAGAGGAATCATATCAGACAAGTACACAGGCAGACCTGTTCCGGCTATCATCTCTGTCGACGGTCACGACAAGGACAATTCACATGTCCTTTCTGATACGGCATCAGGAGTTTTCACACGCCTTATTTATGAAGGGGTCTACGACCTTTCATTATCCGCTGCAGGATACAGGGATACAGTCATCAGTAATATCAATGTTGTGAAAGGCGTACGTAACGAGATTGAAATTCAGATGACACCGCTTGTCAAGACTCCCGATCCGGACTTACCCCTTGCCCCTTTATTATATCCAAATCCATGCCGGGGAGAGTTGAACGTGCTTATGCCTGAGGGCTTCAGCGGTATGCTGAATATAAAAGTGTTCGGCAGGGAAGGGAAACTATTTATTAACAGAGAACTTGAAGCAGTAGAGGGAGAACCCTTGAAGCTCGATTGTCGCCGCCTGGTTGACGGAGAGTATGTTATACTGTTCACTGATTTGTCAACGGGCCGTTCGGCAACGGGAAAGATCGTTATATTTATGTTATAACATTGTTATAACATGCTTTTTTATCATTTTTTGATTCGTATTGTGAAAAGATTATTTTTGATGTTTTCAAAATAAAGAGGAGAAGGATATGACAGGAAAGAAGGTTATTGCGCTATGTATTCTTGTTTGTGGTTTTCTCAGGCTGTCAGGCCAGGGGGCATATTTGCCCCCCGACAAGCCGTCGCTCATAATAGGGATTGTTGTCGAACAGCTCAGGTTCGATCAGATTGAGCGTCTCAGGGACAGGTTTTCCGATAACGGGATCAAAAGGATGATAAATGAAGGTACTTTCTTCAGGAATGCAGCCTATGACTACATGCTCACCCAGTCGGCTCCAGGTTTTTCGACGGTTGCGACCGGAACCGAGCCCGCCTATCACGGCATTACATCCGATAACTGGTATGTTCCGCTTAAAAATGAATTCATTTACTGTACTAAGGATATCAGTGTCAATCCCGTCGGCGGCAGCTACGAATCGGGACTTCATTCCCCGGTAAACCTGAACGCATCGACATTTGCCGATGAACTCAAGATAGCCACAGGGAAAAGGTCAAAGGTGTTTTCGGTAGGGGTGAAGGAGCAATCGGCCATCCTTACGGCCGGACATTCTGCCGACGGTGTGTTCTGGTACGACAATACCACCGGCGGGTGGATGTCATCGACGTATTATGTATCGGCCCTGCCTTCCTGGGTCAACGATTTCAACTCGATGAAACACCAGGAAGCATTTCTCAACTCATCGTGGACACTGTTAAAGGAAGCAGAAGCTTATTCCACCTGCCTTCCTGACTCAAATAAGTTTGAGAAAGGGTTCAACGGACAAAACTACTTTCCCTATGACCTTAACAAACTGAGCAAGCCGGGCGGAAGGAATGCTGCACGCAATAATGGCTTCCTGAGGGAAACTCCGTTTGCCGATGCCCTTACAACCGATTTTGCAATAAAACTTATTGAGAAAGAGCAACTGGGAAAGGATGATGTTCCCGATTTCCTGTCGATAAGCTATTCATCCACCGACTACATCGGTCACCGGTTCGGCCCTTCTTCAGTCGAGACGGCTGATGCAATACTCAGGCTTGATAGAAACATTGAGACACTTCTGAATTATCTGAATGACAACCTTGGCAAAAGGAACGTGCTTGTCTATTTCACTTCTGCCCATGGTGTGGCCGAAGTTCCTCCGGTAATGGCCGACAACAGGGTCCCTTCGGGTTATTTTAAGCAGAACCAGGCTCTTCAGCTTCTGAGGAGCTATCTGAATGCAGTCTATGGAGAGGGCGACTGGGTGAGGGGCTTTTCGGAGCGTCAGATATTTCTTAACAGAACCCTTATTGAAGATGCAAGGATGCAGATTGAGGATATTCAGAAAAAGACTGCCCGCTTCCTTACCCAGTTCACGGGAGTGGCCTCGGCTTATCCATATTATGCCTTTGAAGCCAATGATTTCGGCAATGGTCATCTTAAGAGGATAATAAACAACTTCAGTGCCCAGCGCTCCGGCGATGTTATTGTAACACTGCAACCAGGCTGGGTTGAGGTCGAGGACGATCATCTGACCAGCCACAATTCACCGTACGAATATGATTGTCATGTTCCGTTAATCTGGTATGGATGGACTGTAAACCGGTCGACCGTGATGAGGAAGGTTAATCTGACCGATGTTGCTGCAACTCTTTCCTCTCTTTGCAGGATACCTTATCCCAATGCCTGCACGGGAGAGCCGATGCCTGAACTTTTCAGATAGTCTGCCTTGCGGAATCCCTTTCGGCGCAGGCCTCTTCAAGCAGAGTGGGATTTTTTTCGCATCCGTTTCCCAGGATTATAAGGTTGGCTCCTGCGCTGAATGCTTCAGCTATTTCTCCGCGTGTTCCTATTCCGCCTCCTACGGCTATCGGTACTGACACATTTTCCCTGACAGCCATTATAATTTCGTGAGGAACAGGGTTAAGTGCGCCGCTGCCGGCTTCGAGGTAGATCATTTTCAGGCCAAGCATTTCCCCGGCCATGGCAGTGGCTACTACCAGATCTGTCTTGTCGGACGGAATAGCTTCGGTCTGGCTGATATACTCCACCGATGTTTTCTTTCCGCACCCTACCAGGATGTATCCCACAGAAATGAGCTTTTCCCTTGCATTCCTGAGGAAAGGAGCGGCTATGACATGATTTCCAATGAGAAGTTCGGGATTTCTTCCGGATATGAGGGAAAGAAGAAGGATAGCATCGGCTTTGAGGCTGAGCTGCAGAAGGTTTCCCGGAAAAAGGACTACCGGAATTGAACAAAGGTCTTTTATTGAACCGATCAGAGTGTCAATGCTGTTGAAAGTAAGGCTGCCGCCTACCAGTATGTAGTCTGTACCGGATCCGGATGCTATCTTCAGGATCCTTTTCAGGTCCTTTCCGGAAGTCTTGTCGGGATCGAGAAGAAGGGCTATACTCCTTTTCCCGGGGAAATCATCCTTTGTCATAATTCTTTTTGGTCCAGACTATTGTATAATTATCATATCTCGTATAGAAGAGGTCGAAGGTGTCATTTATCTTTTTTGTCTTCACACTTCCTTTTATCTCTCCCGATTCCTTCACTTCGAAAGGCTCGATAGTAATATTCTTTTTTATGCTTATGCCTTCCTTGTCGCAGATCTTGTAAATGGCCTCCTTGGCGCACCAGTGAAGGTAGAGATGGTAAACGCGCTTATCCGGTTCTTTTGTTATCTTTTCCTTCCTGTTGATGAATTTAAAGGCAATGCGTCCGATATTGGTGCTCATGTGTTCGAGGTCGATGCCCACCTTTTCATTGGAACTGAGCAGTATTGCAGTGAGTTTGTGTGAGTGGGATATGCTTATGAACCTTGATCCGTCGCTCAGAAAGGGTTTGTTGTTCTTGTTGTATACTATCCGGGCTTCCCTGCCAAGTAATTCGGCCAGCAGAGCCCTGACGCTGAGGAATTCAAGCTTCCTCGAAGTGCTGGCAAAAGCCTTGTATTTCTTCTTGTCAACAACGTCAAAGTCGACCATGCCGAGAAGGGTATTAATGTCCTCCTCAATCTTCCATACACCCAGTATTGTGTACTCATTCAGGTAATGTTTAGAAATACATCCCATCAGTCTTCAGAGAGTTTACTTCCTAAGCCACTCCAGGGTTTCAATCAGATGTACTACATCTGCCCTGAAGAAGTCAATGACAGGGGCCAGCGAATCAGCATTCGGTGCGGATTCAAAATAGAGCGAACCCCTGAGATAATGATTGGTGCTGTCAGTTACATAAAACTGAACAGCGGTTGCAGTATTGCCTTTGAGGTCGTAAAATATGCCGAATACCCGTTTACCTGGGTCAACAATGACCTGCTCATTTATGGCGTCTGCTTTTGTGATATGGTTCTTTACATTCATGGTATAGGTCTGTTCAATCAGTTCCCCGAGATCACCATGAATTTCCCTGTATGTAAGGTGTAAAATGGCCTTGTATCCAGGAAATTCTATGTTGAACCATCCCGGTTCCTGACTTGCTGAAATAACACCGTACTCCGGGTATTCGAATTTTAGCGGCAGTTCCAGGTATTCCTCTGCTCCTGCGAACACTGTATATTCTTTCGAGGGAAGATCTATCCTGAAATAACCTCTCGGCTTTGGAACGGGAGTGTTCCTGCATCCGGCAAAACCGGACAGTAATGGAAGAATCAGCAGCAGGGCAATCCTACTCTTTATTTTTCGTGGCATAGTTATCAGTTATTTCAACACGGATCTCCTTGATCCTCCTTTTGTCGGCCGACTCTATCCTGAATTCAAAATTACGGTATGTAACGACCTGTCCTTTCTGAGGAATTTCTCCCGTCATCTCGAGTATCAGTCCTGCAAGGGTTTCGGACTCACCGCGAACATCTTCAAAAGGATCATCTTCTACATTGATTATCTTGAAAAAGTCGTTAAGCAATATTTTAGCTTCAAAAACATATATTTTATCGCCTATCTGCCTGTACATTGTTTCATCCTCGTCGCTCTCATCGGTGATTTCGCCGACTATCTCCTCCAGCACATCCTCGAGGGTAATTATTCCCGACGTGCCTCCGTACTCATCAATCACAACCGCCATGTGTATCTTTCTTATCTGAAATTCCTTGAGGAGTTCGTTTATTTTTTTCGTCTCGGGTACGAAGTGAACCGGCCTCATAAGGGACTGCCATTTAAAGGTGTCGGGATTGTTTATGTAAGGCAGAATATCCTTGGCATAAAGGATGCCTTTGACAGAGTCGAATGACCCGGCATAAACAGGGATCCTTGAGAAACCTGATTCGATTATTGTTGATTTCACCTTGCTGAACCCCGATTTGATGTTGATCGCCGTTACATCTATTCTCGGACACATGATCTCACTTACGTTAATGTTTCCGAAGTTGACAATGCCCTTGAGAATTTTCTCGTCCTCGTTGATATCGTCCGATGCAAGCTCAAGGGCTTCCGAAAGGTCATCCATGCTGATGTTTGCATGCCTGTGCCCCGCCCGTCTCCTGACAAATGAAGTGGAGTGGATAAGAAGTGATGAAACAGGTTTGAAGACCTTTATCAGGAATGATAGCGGCAAGGCCATGAAAAGAGACATGGGCAGCTGCTTCCTGGTCGCGAAAACTTTTGGTATGATTTCACCGAAAAGCAGGAGGATAAAAGTTATGACTACGGCCTGAATTAAGAATCCCAGAACAGGATTCTCACTGAAATCGAAGATAAGCGAGCTCAGAAAGGCAGCCAGCAGGACCAATGCAATGTTCACCGTATTGTTCGC
Source organism: uncultured Rikenellaceae bacterium (assembly GCA_964429295.1). Taxonomy (GTDB): domain Bacteria; phylum Bacteroidota; class Bacteroidia; order Bacteroidales; family VadinHA17; genus LD21. Next base: position 174,446 of record CAYSBL010000002.1, on the reverse strand, counting down.
CACGAGAATCGTACTGAGAAGAGTGTCGGGCGAGTCATATAGCTTGAGAACAGTTCCAGCCTTCCTTGATTTGTCAGACCTTAATTTCTCGAGGTCTTCAGGCCGCAGGGAAAAGAATGCGACTTCGGAGCCTGACATAAGAGCTGATGCAAACAGGAGAAGCACCAGGATTGTGAATCCCACGATCAGCTTCAGATCAATGTGACCTGCGGCCAGATCCGTTACCAGTACGACAGATGAAATAGATATATCCGCTTCCAAATCCGAATACTTTAGTACTGAATGCTAGAAGGGGAGGTCATCATCACCCGATGCCTTGTATTCCTCAGCCGTATCATTCACTTCAGGAATGTCGGGTTCCCTGTCGCCCTGAACAATTCCTGCTGATCCACTGCCTGCCGGGGCACTGCCTGCGGCAGGCTTTTTATCAAGGACAAGGAAAGTGTCGGCAAGTATCTCGGTGATGTATTTGTTGTTACCGTCCTTGTCGACATATGATCTTGTCTTGATTTTTCCGACTATATAGAGCTGCGACCCCTTTTTGACTGTTTTTTCGGCAACCTCGGCCATTGCCCGCCATAAGACGATGTTGTGCCATTCCGTGGTGGTTATCGTTTCTCCCTGCTGATTCGTGTAGGATTCACTTGTGGCCAGGGGGAAGGTGGCTTTGGCCACTCCTTTGTCGAAATACCTGACAACAGGGTCCTTGCCAACATTTCCCACTAAAATAACCTTATTGATTGACATATAGTTATGGTTTTTGATCCTGATTTTTCCAGATCACAAAGTTAATAAAAAATAAGGTTACAGGAACCAATGATATTCTTTATGCAGAATGTACATGTTTTCAATATCTTACCTCAGGTCAGAATTGGCCAGTCATAAACGGAAAAAACGGCTCCGGGGCAATCAAAGCCTCACTGATGATTAGCTATTTCATTGTATTTTAGGCAATTTAAAAAAATCAGAATAAAAAATTATTCTTTAACTAATTCAATATAAATAAATAATATTTTTATATTTGCAGGGTTGAAAAAAACGTATACTCGAAATAATTTGTTGAATTTTAAACTTCACGAAAATGACTAAAGCAGACATCGTTAATGAAATTGCCAAGAACACTGGTATTGAGAAGGTGACAGTTCAAAAGACTGTTGAGGCCTTTATGGATACGATAAAGCATTCCATGGTAAATGGTAACAACGTTTACCTGAGGGGATTTGGAAGCTTTATTGTAAAGAAGAGAGCAAAGAAAACCGCAAGGAATATCTCCAAGAATACCACTATTATAATACCTGCTCATAATATTCCTTCTTTCAAGCCGGCAAAATCATTCATCACCAAAGTTAAATCACACGTAAAGAAATAAGCTCCCATGCCAAGCGGAAAAAAGAGAAAGAGACATAAGATGGCTACCCACAAGCGCAAAAAACGCTTGAGGAAGAACAGACACAAGAAGAAGTAAACGGATCGGGTAGTCTTTTTTCAGATAACTAAACCTAAAGGTCATTCGATCTTTAGGTTTATTGTATCATTATGTGGGAGATAGTCGTGGATTATTGACTCAGTTTAGGAAGAGACGTGGTAAATAAGGAGTTGATCATTGATGTTGGTGTGTCGGAAGTCTCGCTGGCGTTACTGGAAGACAAGCAGCTGACAGAGTTAAACAAGGAAAAGAGAAGCATAAAGTTCTCTGTGGGGGATATTTACCTGGGAAAAGTAAAGAAGATCATGCCGGGGCTTAATGCGGCATTTGTGAATGTGGGTTATGAAAGAGACGCATTTCTTCATTACCTCGACCTCGGAGCCCAGTTCAGAACCCAGCATAAATACTATATCACTGCAGTTCAGCGTCAGGGCCGAATCACTCCTGTTCACAAGATCAAATGCGAACCGGATATTGACAAGGACGGGAAGATAACCGACGTTCTTACATCCGGTCAGACCGTCCTGGTCCAGATAACCAAAGAACCTATTTCAACAAAGGGACCGCGGCTTGCTTCCGAAATTTCACTCGCCGGAAGAAACCTCGTACTAATACCATTTTCAGATAAGGTTTCAATATCCTCAAAAATTGAGAGCAACGAAGAGAAGAACCGCCTCAAAACCCTTTTACAGAGCATAAAGCCAAAGAATTACGGCGTTATTGTCCGTACCGTCGCTGAAGGCAAAAAGGTTGCAGTACTTGATGCGGAATTAAAGGAACTGGTCAACAGATGGGAATCGGCTTTCAGTGCTGTCAGAAAGGAAACTAAAACCCCGAAGCTCTTTATAGGGGAAATGAACCGTACATCCACCATCCTGAGGGATATGTTGAATGTTACGTTCAACGGAATTCACATTAACGATGCTGTACTGGCCGAGGAGGTCAGAAATTATATAAGGGAGATAGCTCCTGAAAAGGAGAAAATAGTGAAGGTCTACAACGGTTCTATCCCTATTTTTGATCACTTTGGCGTCAATAAACAGATCAAGGCCCTTTTCGGAAAGACAGTTTCTTTCAAGCATGGAGCCTATCTTATCATAGAACATACCGAAGCACTTCACGTAATCGATGTAAACAGCGGGAACAGGTCACGCTCAGGCAACAACCAGGAGGCAAATGCCCTGGAAGTGAATATGGAAGCCGCAAAAGAGATTGCCAGGCAGCTCCGGCTTCGCGATATGGGGGGAATCATTGTCATCGACTTCATCGACATGCAGACCAATGAAAACAAACAGGCATTGTTCGACAGGATGAAGGAAATCATGGCCGGCGACAGGACCAAACACAATATCCTGCCACTGACGAAATTCGGGCTGATGCAGATAACCAGGCAGAGGGTAAGACCTGAAATGAACATAGTGACCGACGAAAAATGCCCCGCCTGTCTTGGATCGGGACAGATCCGCCCAACCATACTTTTTACCGATACACTTGAAAAGGACCTGGCATTTATTGTAGACAAGATTAAGACACGCGGAATTGTGCTTAATGTTCACCCCTTTGTGGCTTCATACCTTAAAAAGGGGATATTCCCGCAGTACCTTAAATGGGATCTGAAGTACAGGATCTTTATAAAAGTCCAGGCTGCGACTTCCTACCATATGCTTGAATACCACTTCTTTGACAGGGACGACAATGAAATCGACCTGGCTTAGCAAGTAGTTACTCCGAACAACAGCACCTGTTTTTCTGTTAATGCTGCTGATTTATTACTTTTACAAAGTATTAACAGAAATATCTATGTATAAAAGATACCTTGCCACACTGTTTTTTTCCTTCCTTTTCATTAACGGAGCCCTATCCCAGATATACGATCCCGTTAACTGGAACTTCAGCTATGAGAAGAAGGGTGATAATGCCTATGAAATAATTTTCACCGCCGAGATTGAGAAAGGTTCACATATCTATGCGATGGATATTCCCGAAGGAGGACCGATACCAACATCTTTTTCCTTCAGCGGACCGGTTGACTATACATTGGACGGAAAGACATTTGAAGTGACACAGCCTGAGGAGCTTATGGATGAAGCCTTCGGGTTTAAAATTAAATCATTCAGCGACAGGGCAGAATTCAGGCAGAAGGTAAGCTCCCAAAGCCCATCTTTTACAGTGGCGGGTACAGTGAACTTCATGTCGTGCAACAACACCACCTGTTCCCCTCCAAAGGATGTTGAATTTTCAGTTACAGTGGGGAAAACCCAACCTGCAGCTACAGTACAGGCTGCAGGAACATCCGATACCTCATCGGAAAGCCGGAAGCAGGGAAGCGGATTGCTTAAGTTCTTCCTTATCTCGCTCCTTGCAGGATTTGCAGGAGTCCTTACTCCATGTGTATTCCCAATGATCCCGATGACTGTGGCCTTCTTCTCACAGGGTTCTGAAAACAGGGCAAAGTCAATAGTAAAAGCTCTCATCTTTGGTCTCTCAATAGTACTTATCTACTCTCTGCTCGGGGTTATAGTATCGCTTACAAGCGCAGGAGCAGGATTTGCAAACACGTTAAGCACTCACTGGATACCGAATTTGCTTTTTTTCTCACTTTTTGTGGTTTTTGCCGTTTCTTTTTTCGGAGCTTTCGAAATAGTCCTGCCAAACAAGTGGGTTTCAGGAGCCGACTCCAGAGTCGACAGGGGAGGCCTTATTGCCTCCTTCTTCATGGGGCTGACAACCGTCATAGTTTCATTTTCATGTACAGGTCCGATAGTCGGAGCGCTCCTTGTTGAGGCAGCTTCGGGCGACGTTCTGAGGCCAACGATCGGAATGCTCGGATTCGGACTGGCCTTTGCGCTTCCATTCACGGTTTTTGCACTTTTCCCCTCCGTAATGAACAAGATGCCGAAATCGGGAGGATGGCTGAATTCCGTTAAAGTAGTGCTTGGATTCATCATGCTTGCATTCAGCCTGAAGTTCCTCATGACCATCGATTCGGTTTATTCGTTCAGGGTTCTTTCGAGGGATATCTACCTGGCAATCTGGATAGTACTTTTCTCCCTGATGGGTCTTTACCTTATGGGTAAGATCAAATTCAGGCACGACAGCGATCTGCCTTATATAGGCACGTTCCGCATTTTCCTTGTCATTGCTGTTTTTTCTTTTGTTGTATACCTTATACCCGGTTTATTCGGAGCGCCGTTAAAGGGACTTTCTTCACTACTTCCTTCTGCAGGAACTTCGGAATTCAACCTTTCCGCAGCTAAGGCTGAAAGCCAGTCTTCACCTGCCATGCCTTCCGCCAGCTTGTTTTCGAGCGAGTTATGTTCCAAACCGCTTTATGATGACATTTTTGAAATGCCGCTGGGACTTACCGGTTATTTTGAATTTGAACAGGGGCTTCAATGTGCGAGGGAGCAGGGCAAGCCCGTACTTCTTGATTTCAAGGGACACGCATGCGCCAACTGCAAGGTTATGGAAGCCAGGGTGTGGTCGGATCCGGAGGTTCTCGAAAGGCTCAGGAATAACTTCGTCATAATAGCCCTCTACGCAGATGACAGGACTGTGGTGCCTGAAAATAAATGGGTAACTTCCACGGTCGACGGCAAGGTGAAGAAAACGATCGGCAAAATCAATGAAGACCTGGAGATCTCACGTTTCAGAACCAACGCGCTTCCTCTTTATGTAATCACTGATCATGAAGGTAATCCTTTGAATCAGCCAATGCCGACCAACCTGAACGTTGAGGAATACAAGCAGTGGCTTGACGAGGGACTGGAGAGGTTCAGGGCTCTTTAGGCTTACAGGAAAACAGCTCAGTTTAATCGGATATTACCCCTGCTGGCATTAATCACCAGACGGCCTTCAGAAGTACCCGTGCCGGCTTTTCCGGTAATCAGGTATTCTTTTCTGGTTTCGTTTATCACCTCTTTTTCAGAATGTAAATTTCCGGACGGAAGGACAACAAATGAGTTGACATGCCTGATCTCAAACTCATATGAAGCACCGGGATCGAAACCCGCTTCTATATCGGCGAAAGCCGATTTCAGAACTATGCTTCCAAATTTTCCTGAAACCCTTTCAATGTCGATGTTTCCTGATTTCAGGTCAAGGTCGGCTTCCCCGGAGAGGCTTTCTATACTATATTCAGAGAACCAGGAGACTCCTTTCAGTGTCGAAATTTCATCTATGAAGAACTTGTCCCTGCGCGATTCAAGCTCAACCATTCCGGCCTTGCCAAGATCAAACCTTGATGAGGTGCTCCGAACGTCCAGTTCTTCGCTGCGGTCAACATTTATCCTGGAGAAACTTGTAATGATCCTCGCCGACTTCACATAGCCGATCTCAGCATCTCCGAAATCAAAATTAAGGGATGAGATCCGGTTCAGGGAACCGGCCCTGAAATCACCGTTTGAAAGATCAACCGACAATGTTCCGGAATTATCATCGATGTAAATGTCTCCAAACTGGTTCCTTATATCAATATCGGCATATTCAGGGAGACTGATGAAGTAATTGATCTTGACTTTTGACTCATAGTCAATGATTTTCTCAGTGAATCCCTTGAAAGTTTCGAGAAGAACAGTGGTCTCACGTTCAAAAACTGTTTCTGCTCTTATAAGTGATCCAGTCTCGACTATGCTGACGTCTATACCTGCGATCAGTTTGTCAAGCCTGTTCCTGTCTGGTGCGTAGGCTTCTATTTCTGCACGGATATGGGCTGATTCCTTATCCCATTTCGTTATGTTTATGTCTCCGTATCTGTTTATTATTTCGATCTTTGTGCCGCGTCCGGCAGGAAGAGTCTTCTCAAAGCTCTTGTTTGCGGATTCATTCTGCGCTGCCAGCGGAATAAGGGGAAAAAGAAAACATGCAATAAATGCCGGTATATATCTCATGGCTGTACTACGTATTTAAGAATGGTTATAAAGGCGTGCTGAAAAACATAATAAAAGACATAAATAACGATCACTGTAAAGACGTGCATGTAACCAAAATGTTACAGGAATGGGTGAATGTTGGCTCCTGCCTCATAAACAGGATTTTGAAAAAATAAATTGAGTAAGAATTTTATTGTTTGTTTTTTAAAAATTAAGTAATTTTACACACTGGTTACCTGATCGCGATAATTTAAAGAGTAATAATTCAGCAAAGAAAACAACTAAAGATATTTAAAGTAAGTTACTTTAGAAAGAAGCTTTTACTGTCCAAAAAGCAATTTTCCATTCTTTTCATGGCTACCCTGTCCGCCCGAACGCGGACAGGGTTTTTTCTGTGTTAAAATGTGTTAAATGCAGGTTGTCAGTAAGTTTGATATGTCATTTTGAATTATATTGCATTTCAAATTACCCGAATACCATGAACAGAGTCATCTGTTTTTCTTTTTTAATTCTGATACTGGCGGCATGTACTGATAATCAGGGCAGGCTGGTAAATCAGGCCGGTAAGATCCATGAAAGGGTGCTTACCGTCGACACTCATTGCGACACGCCGATCAATATAGCGATGTCGGACTTTGACCTTGGTGTGCGTCACACTGAAGGATGCGTTGATTTTCCGAGGATGAGGGAAGGCGGCCTTGATGCTGAATTCTTTGCCGTATTTACAAGCCAGGGACCACGGAATGATTCCGCCTATAATGCAGTGTACGGTTATGCCATGGATGTTCTTGGCAAGATCCGGTCAAATGTTGAAAAGTACCCTGATATTGCAGGTATTGCCACCTCTCCTGAAGATGCCTTCCGGCTTAAAAAAGAAGGAAAGCTGTCAGCCTTCATCGGTATTGAAAACGGCTATCCGATAGGAAAGGATCTCAGCAGGGTAAAGGCTTTTTTTGACAGGGGAGCAAGATATATTACTCTTTCACATACCAGGAACAATGATATCTGCGATTCCTCTACCGACCCGAAAGGTCCCGAGCACAACGGCCTTTCTGAATTCGGTAAGGAGGTCGTTCTTGAGATGAACCGTCTTGGCATGATTGTGGATGTTTCCCATATCTCAGATAATGCATTTTATGACGTACTGGAAATTTCATCTGCCCCGGTTATTGCATCGCATTCCTCATGCAGGGCACTTTGCGAATCACCCAGGAACCTTGATGACGACATGCTTCTTGCACTGAGGGAAAATGGTGGCGTTATACAGATCTGCATACTTAGCGACTATCTCAAGATACCTGATCCTAACCCGGTGCTTGATGCCAGGCTCAGGGAATTTACTGATAAATACGGTGATCTCGCAAAGCTCGGGGAGGAAGAAAAGAAATTAGCCAGGGCTGAATACAGGGCAATCAGGGAAAAATATAAAAAGCTTGCCACGGTTAAGGATGTGGTTGATCATATCGACCACGTTGTCCAGGTTATTGGTATCGACCATGTCGGAATTGGTACCGACTTCGACGGCGGCGGCGGAGTGGAAGGATGCATGAGCGTGGCTGAAATGAAGAACATCACAATCGAATTGCTCCACAGAGGCTATTCCAGAGCCGACATTGCGAAGATATGGGGAGGCAATATTTTCAGGGTCATGAAGGAAGCAGAGTCAAAAAGGGAACCCTCTCTTTGAAACCTGCCAGAAACAGTCCGGCCATTTTCCGGCAGCTGATTATCAGAGGTCTTTCACTCTTGAAAATCTAAGCATTTTAAGGAGCCATGCAGGAAGGGGTTTGTATCCCATTCTGTTTTTAAGGTTCAGATACCATCCGAGCCTTTTTGATATCCTCATTTTATGCGATTCCACAAATTCAAGCAGAATCCCGTCAGGATCCTCAATATAGGCGAAATGACCGGCTGCATCTCCCATTTCAAAGCTGTTCCCGTTCCTTGAATCCATACTGTCGACGACAAACGGAAAACCGAGACTTTTGCAATATTCTCTCAGTTCGTCCATCTCGAAGATGTCGAAACAGATATGAATGAATCCGGGATCGCCCCAGAAACGGTCCTGGTAAATTCGTTTGCCGGGATTGCCGGGAGCGCTTACCAGTTCTATTACACTCTGCCCGAAGATCCTGCTGAAATATCCCGAAAATGGCAAAGTTCTTTTAAGAAGAACCCTGCGCAATTCCTTTTTTCCGCCCGGAAGTGATCCGAGATCGGGGAAATAACCTGTTTTGTCATAAACAACCTGGTCATAGCCGAGGATATCTGAATAGATTGAAAGCGATTTTTCAATATCTGTCACTCCAAGGATAGCTCCGTAGGCTCCTCCGCTTATCTTATTCTCCTTCATGAACCAGTTATTGCCTTCAAGTATCTGAAAAAGGTTACCGTAAGGATCCCTTATGAAGAAGGTAAGGTTACCTGCAGGATCTTCAGCAGGTTCTCCGCTCAGGTTGCAGCCATTGTCCCTGTAAAATGAGTAGGCATCTCCGACATTCCTGACTTTGATCTTGCAAACAAGTATGCCGAGGTCGCCCAGGCATATCTCTTCCTCAATACTGACCGGCTCTCTTTCTTTGTACTGCCAGACCTCGAAACCGGCTCCGCTCTGCAGGTTCAGGGCAAGGATAGCATGCCTGCTCTGAGGAATATTACCGGTATAGGGAAGCATCAGGTTGGCTTCGGTCTTGTCATCGAAAATCCGGCAATCGATGCCAAACATTCTGCTGTACCATCTCCAGGCTTCCCTGAGATCCTTGACACCGATCCCGATCTGCTGAATCCCACCCAGTTTGTATTTTTTCATCTCAATAAATCCTTTCTGTCATGTTAGTTTTTTACCTTGTCGGCAATCCTGAAAAACAGCCAGGGCCAGATCCTTCTTATATAGAGAAGGACGAGTTCCCCTCTTCCGACAAGTATCTCTCTCCTGTTTCCGATAATGCCTCTTATTATCTTTCTTGCTGCCAGTTCAGGAAGGATTCCGTTTGCCTGGCCCTCATCCATCCTGCCGTATTCCTTTCCATCCTTGTTAAGAGCATTAAGGGAAATGTTTGTCCTGACCCTTCCGGGTATGATAACGGATGTTCTGATCCTGTTCTCCTTGTTTTCCAGAAAAAGAGTTTCAAAAAACCCGTGAAGGGCCTGCTTGGATGCTGAGTATGCTGACCTGAGAGGAAATCCGAACCGGCCGGATATGCTGCTTGTCGCCAGTATATGGCCTGATTTCCTGTCCGTCATGTAAGGCAGTACGGCCTTTGTAAGGGCGATGGCGCCGAAATAGTTGATTTCAAATATTTTCCTGTCGAGCCAGAGTGGCGTTTCCTCTATTCTCGACCGCTGGCTTATGCCGCCAATGTTCAGAAGATAATCGATCTGCCCGAAAGTATCAATCTGGTCCTTAACCGTTTTTTCTATCCCTGAAGTGTCGGCAAGATCGAAGGGCACGCATTTCACGGTATCCGGACTGCCGCATGCCTTTCTTACTCGTTCAAGCCCTTCCGGATCATTTGATGAGGCTATTATTTTTGCGCCAAGAAAGACGAATTCATTTACAAGTGCCTCGCCTATGCCGGAAGATGCCCCTGTAATCCACACCACCTTATCCTTAAAAAAAGCCTTCCTATTCATCTTTCAAGTCTGACACCAGCGAAATCAGTTCATCATAATTCTTTCTGAGGATAAAATAGTCTTTGTTTTTTGTCATAATATAATTTCTGACCCTGAACCCTCCGGCGATTCTTTTGAAGAGCAGGTTCCAGTTCCACGCGAAAAGTCCTGAAAGAGGAATTGCAATAAAGATGATAGCCCCAAGCCACCAGGGCGAGAATATAAACAGGCACAGGATAAGATAAACTGGAAGGAATATGAAGGCAAGAGCAAAGGAAATAACAAAGCGCATTGTACTGTGAAACTGGGGATCCTTTATTTTTCGGATCTGCAGTTCAGGCGGGGCAAAGAAAGTCAGTGTAAAGATATTGCCAAACAGCCACACCGGGAAGGTGGCAAGCAGGGCTGCCATGCCGGCAAGAAGCCATCCCGGTGAATGTTTTTTCTTTTCCAGCAATTTGTACGTAACTTTAAGGTTTTCAGCCTGTTCCTTCACGCTGAGGCTGAGGGTGCAAATGCGGTTGTATTTTTCGGGGTCGCTGTTCTTAAGATTGTTTAGCCTGCTTATAAGATTCCTGTCGCGGTACAGCTTGGGAAATCTGATGTCGTCGCTGAATTTTCCGTTGACGATGCTTCTCAACTCGTCGACAGCCTCATAGTCCTCGACTGATTCAATATGTACCATCAGTTTCTTTATCTCTTCCGAAAGTCTTTCCCTGAGCTGGTTCAGGGCTCTTTCGGGAGCTTCCCTGTATAGCTGATGGTATTCCGAAACTTCTATCGGCTTCCCGTAGACTACGGTGAGCACCTGTCTCACCCTTCTGTAGTGTGTATATTCAAGGCCAACAGGGATAATTTTAATGTTAAGGGTGAAATTCTCTGCTTCTTCGGCCTGAAAAGCAACACGGCAGATGCCCTTTTTGAGCTGCCGGAGCCTCCTGAAACCTGCATGGTCGCCTTCGGGAAGTATTACCAGCCCGTTTTTGTGCCGGATGACATCAATGGTTTTCTGGAATATTTCATCATTTGCCTTAAGTGTACTGAAGCCGTCACGGATACGGTAGACCGGAAGCATTTTGATAAAATAGAGAAATGATGCGATCGCTTTTTTCCTGAAGATATCGGAACGGGCCAGAAATATAGGCTGGCCTGAATGGGTAAACAATACGGCCAGCGCATCCATCAGGGCATTCTGATGGTTTGGAGCAAAAATAAGATGGTCGTCGGGATTAATATTGTCAGCTCCGATGGTTATGACCTTTCTGTAATAGATATTGTCGTGCCAGAATCCAACTGTTTTCTTAAACAGGGCGTAACGGTTCGAGTATTTTTCAATGTTCTCTTTTCCCATACAATCAGGTAATTGCAAATACCGGGGAGGATGAAGCTTTGTTTGCCGGTGTAAACCAGCGCAATTTAGATAAAATGAACAGGATATATTTCAATCAGAGAGGAATTTGATGTTCCCTGAAGGCAATAATACGTCTTTTTACCACCATGTCAAACTGAATCCAGGTCATCTATGAACCTGTCGAGATTTCTTCTTTCTTTTTTTGTGGGTCTTCCAAGGCCTTTCTGCCGGAATGCGGGTAAGACCGAATGACTTATTTCGAGCTTCATCCTTTCCTCTTCAGGTGTAAGATCTTCCATGAAATTACCTGCTAATTTGGCCGAAACCCTGTTCCCGATTGGTTTGATAACGCGGATAGTGTATGTAACCGGGGGTTTTCTTATTGTTATGATTTCGTTTCCTGTTATGATCCTCGATGGTTTTACCTGGATATTGTTGATCGTGATCCTTCCTTTCCTGCATTCATCGGTGGCCTGACTTCTGGTTTTATATATTCTGACCGACCAGAGGTATTTGTCAATTCGGATTTCAGTTATACCGGTTTCAGGGCTCATTGTGTTCCTGTTCTTTTGTCCCCTCTTTCCCGGGTTCCTTCACCGGGGGAAGTTTTGACATCCTGTTGAATGAGGTCATTGTGAGCTCTGTTCCAACTGTACCGAATGACTTTACCATATCAATGACTATTCCTATGCGAGCCTTTAAAAACTCCTTTTCCTCACTTGTCCATCTTCCAAGAACATAGTTTACCTGGCTTCCTTTTCTGAACCCGTTGCCGATACCGATCCTGATACGGGTGTATTCGCTTGTGCCAAGAACCGAATTTATATGTGCAAGTCCGTTGTGGCCGCCATCGCTTCCCTTCGGCCGCATCCTGATGCTGCCCAGGGGGAGCGCGAGGTCATCGACAATAACAAGGAGATTTTCTACTGGTATGTCTTCCCTGTTGAGCCAGTATCTTACAGCATTACCGCTGAGATTCATGTATGTCGATGGTTTGAGGAGGACGAAAGTCCTTCCCCTGTATCTTGTTTCCGCAAGAAATCCATATCTCCTGTCATTAAACGAGATACCAGATTCAGTTGCAAAAGCATCGAGAACGGTAAAGCCGATATTGTGACGTGTATCACTGTACTCGTCACCAATATTGCCCAGGCCAACTATCAGGTATTTCATGTTGCCTGCAGGTTATGAGGAAACTGGTCCTACTTCTTTCCTTCCTTCGATTCAGCGGCAGGTGCTGCTCCTTCGGCTTCACCTTCAGGTAAGCCTGCAGCCTGTTCACCTTCACCCTCTTCCTTGGCTACAACGCGCGAAGTGGCTACTGAAAGGATTGTGGTAATCCTGGGATCGATAAGTTCAATCTTATCGTATTTTAGATCTCCGACCTTTGTTGAGTGGTTTACCTTCAGATTGGTGATATCTATCAGAAGTGACTCAGGGATATCACTTGCAAGGCCCCTGACTTTAAGATGCCTTCTCTTTATCCTGAGTTTACCGCCGGCTTTGACTCCAATCGAATCACCCGTAACTTTTATCGGCAGGCTTACAATTATTGGCTTGTCATCAAAGATCTCCACAAAATCAACATGGGTTATTTTGTCTGTCACAGGGTGAAACTGAATGTCCTGCAGCACCACTTTGTATCCCTTGCCATCGAGATCAAGATTCACAATATGTGCATCGGGAGTGTATACAAGATTCTTGAAACTATTTTCATGAGCATGAAAGTGAATGTTCTGCTCCTTTCCATAGATCACGCATGGTACATTGCCTTCCTTCCTTGTTTTCTTTGAGCTTTTCTTTCCAAGTTCGGTCCTGAGGGAACCTTTGATTTCAATTGTCTTCATCAGAATAATTTTGTGTGCTACTCAGAGCTGACGCCTTGACAGCTCCCCATTACACGTTCGACTTTAAAAATTTGGCCTGCAAATATATTACAAAGGATTCAGAATACAAAATTAGTGCTTATTGACTGGTTCAGGTTGACTGCCTGAATTGTATTTGCCAGGATTTCAGCTATTGACAGCACTTTTATCTTTGAGGATCTGTTGTGGAAAGGCACTGAATCAGTAACTACGAGTTCGGTGAGAGGAGAGTTTTCAATACGTTCGATGGCATTCCCCGAAAGAATGGGATGGGTGGCAAATCCCCTAATGCTTAAAGCACCCTTTTCATGGATCTTCTTTGCGGCAAGGACCAGGGTTCCGGCTGTATCGACCATATCATCAATTATTACAACGTTCCTGCCTTCAACATCACCAAGAACCGACATCTCTTCAATGACATTGGGTTTCTTCCTCAGTTTATAGCAAAGAACCATTTCTGCCTGGAGATGCCTTGAATATGCATTGGCCCTTTTGGAACCTCCCATGTCGGGAGCCGATACCGTCAGATAATCGAGTTTCAGATTTTCAATATACGGAGCGAAGATGGCAGATCCGTAGAGATGATCAACCGGAACATTGAAGAATCCCTGTATCTGGTCTGCATGAAGATCCATGGTTATTATCCGGTCAACACCGGCAGTTCCGAGAAGATCGGATGACAGTTTTGCTCCTATCGAGACTCTTGGCCTGTCTTTTCTGTCCTGCCTGGCAAAGCCATAATAAGGAATTACCGCAATTACCTTGTATGCAGATGCTCTTTTGGCAGCATCAATCATCAGGAGAAGTTCAAAAAGGTTGTCAGCCGGAGGATTGGTCGATTGTACGATGAAAACCATGTTGCCCCTGACTGATTCATCGAAACAGGGTTGAAATTCTCCGTCGCTGAACTCGGTTACAGAGCTCTTTCCCAGCTCCATTCCCAGTTCTGCTGCAATCTTTTCTGCCAGATGCCTCGAAGCCCTGCAGGAAAATATCTTCATGGGTGCCTTACCGTACATCTCCTGTTATTTTGAACGTTTAGTACTGAAATTGTGAGACTACAAAATTATAAATTCCCTGTGACAAGACTAACTGTGTGAATAATTCTTTATAGTTTCTTCAATGAATGAGAGTATATCATCTTTCCCTGTCCCGTTCACAGATGAGGAGACAAAGGTCGACGGGAGAATTTCCCAGGCCTTTAGCATTTCATCATCATGAAGTCTGATTGTTTTTTCAAGCACATGCCGGGATATCTTGTCAGTTTTCGTGAATACCCTGGCAAAAGGGACCTGGTTTATGCCCAGAAACTCCATGAAGGCCATGTCGGATTTCTGAGGCTCATGCCTCGAATCGAGAAGCACAAACAGGCACACAAGGTTCTCTCTTTTCAGTATGTACTCTTCAGACGCTTTTACCCATTTTTCCCGCATCCCGGCTGATACTTTTGCATATCCGTAGCCCGGAAGGTCAACGAGAAACCATTCATCATTTATCAGAAAATGGTTTATGGTCCTGGTTTTCCCCGGATTGCCCGAGGTAAGGGCCAGCTTCGAATGTCCCGTCAGCAGGTTGATCAATGAAGATTTTCCCACATTGGAGCGTCCGATGAATGCAAATTCAGGCTTCACCGGTCCCGGACACTGCTTCACTGTAGTGCTGCTCCCGATAAATGAAGCTGAACGTATTATCATTATTTGCCTGGTTTATTTGAGATCGTTGTAGGGCAAGGGAATCTTTTTATAGGTCAGGTAATTATTCCCAAAATCGGTTACAATTGCTGCAATAACATCCACATAATCTGACTGAGGGGTTCCCGACTTTTTCAGGTCAATGAATGTAAGGTCATTTATCGCCGGAATCAGCTTGCAGACTGCAGTATCAAAGACTCCGTTGGTGAACTCACCCCGGTAGAATTTTACCCTTCTCTTCTCATCAGAAATCCCCAGGTTAATCCTTACTTTTCCTGATGCTGAATAATTATCATTAACTGAATAAACAATTTCCGGATAATTCTTCTGTAATCTCCCGTTTCTGTCATATTCCTCAAGTTCAGGCGTTCTCAGCCCTTTGTAGAAGTTCAGCCTTGCCCTTACGCTCCCTGATCTGTAGTACTGGACCTGGGTACCGTGTACCGTGTCGTGCCTGTAGGGCGTGGAACGGAAGACCTGACCTTCGAGGTAATATTTCCTGGCAGAATCCTCACGCATTCCGTTCTCATACCAGAATGTCTGATTCAGCTGGCCTCCCCTGTAATAGGTCTTTGTTTCACCATGAAGTATACCGTTTTTGAAGGTTGCTTCCTTAACAAGTACTTCCTGGCTGAAGTATTGCTTTATCCCGGTAAAACCGGTGTCGGGCACCGAGGTGGTGTCAATTGCAGTATCCGGATTTTTTTTTGAAGATCCCCTTCCACCGCACCCTGCCATTATCAGAAGCAGGAGCACAAACAGAACCTGATTTGTAACTTTTATCATGTCTTTATTCAGTATGGTTTAAAGGCGCTGCCATGGTTAATATATATCTCAAGCAAACTTGCATCAGGATCCGGAATGAGCTCAACATCGGTTATCAGGGCAGGAATAAGAATGGTTTCACCCCTGGTTACGGTTTCGGAACCGGAATCCCAGCGAATTATGAACCTGCCTTTGGTGCAGAGATAGATAACGAATGAATCGATAACGTTGTAATTCCTGTTTATCAGTGAGTTGAAGCTGATGATGTTGGCATCGAAATATTTGTTTCTTACAAGGCTCGAAGGATTGTTGAGCGATGCATCATAGTTTAGCTTCCCGGAACCTGTCTGGCTGAAATCAATGGCATCGAGGGCAAGATCGGTATGAAGTTCCCTTGTTCTTCCTTCGGCATCCTTCCTTCCCCAGTCGTAGATGCGATAGGTGACATCCGATGTCTGCTGGATTTCTGCAAGGACTATCCCGGCTCCGATAGCATGAATTCTTCCGGCCGGAGTGAAAAAGGTGTCCCCTGGCTCAGCCGGTTCTGCAAACAGAAGTTCCCCGATCGTTCCCCCGGCAACTGCATCGATGTATGATTCGCGGGAAACAGGCACAGAGAATCCGGTGTAGATCCTTGCCCCGTTTTCGCTTCGCAATATATGCCACATTTCGGTTTTGCCGTAGGCATTGTGGCGTTCCCTGGCAAGATCATCGCCCGGATGAACCTGCACCGACAGATCGTCCCTTGCTTCAATAAGCTTTATAAGGAGAGGGAATTCTACACCGTATTTCTCGTAAACCGATTCTCCGGTGATGTCGCCCATGTATACCTCTATTATTTCTTCAATGGTATTGCCGGCCAGGAATCCGTTGCTGACAACCGAAAGGTTCCCTGTAACAGCTGATATTTCCCAGCTTTCTCCTATGTTTTTCAAATTTCCCTGTTTCTTCCCGTAGTTCTCCGCCAGCGACTTTCCTCCCCAGATCTTTTCTTTCAGGATAGGTTCAAATTTCAGAGGATATAATTCCGACATCAGTGCAATTTGTTATTTTTGAGGTATCTTGTAGTTGACAAAAATAGTAATAAATGCTGATAGTAGGAATAGCAGGAGGAACGGGATCGGGAAAAACAACGGTAGTTCGAAAGGTAATGGAAAAGTTACCAGGCGAACAGGTGGTAGTAATTCCCCAGGATGCTTATTACAAGGATAATGGACATATTCCTCTCGAAGAAAGACAGAAAATTAATTTTGACCATCCCGACTCTCTGGAGTTCACTCTGCTGATCGATCATCTGCAGAGGCTCAGAGAAGGACAATCCATCGAGATGCCTATTTATTCCTACCTCACCTGCCTCAGATCGAAGGAGACGATCACGGTAAAACCGGCCAGGGTTGTCCTTGTCGAGGGTATAATGATACTGTGCGATGACCGTCTGAGGGAAATGTTTGACATCAAGGTTTTTGTCGATGCCGATGCGGACGACCGCCTTGGAAGGGTGATCCAGAGAGATATAGTTGAACGGGGCCGGTCGGTCATGATGGTTCTTGATCGGTACCATGAAACGGTGAAACCATCCCATCTGCAGTTTATCGAGCCTACAAAAAGATATGCCGACATAATCATTCCAAGAGGCGGCGACAACCAGGTAGGCGTTGGCGTACTGGTTTCAATCATTGAAAAGCATCTGCTGGAAGAATCATAATAATATGCTATCCAATATCAGACCTGAAGACATTCTTTTCCTGGATATTGAAACAGTTCCGGCGGCTCCCTCCTTTGAGGAACTTAATGAGCCCTTGCGCACACACTGGGAAAAGAAATCCCTGCATTTCAGAAACGAAGACCAGACTGCCGCCGACGTTTACGAGCGGGCAGGTATCTATGCTGAATTCGGCAGGATCGTATGTATTTCCGTGGGACTGCTGAAAGAAAGGAACCCTTTTTCATTCAGGCTCAAATCCTTTTTTGGCGATGATGAAAAGGCTCTGCTTTCCGATTTCTCAGCAATGCTCGGAAAATTCGCAAGGAACAGGGATGCGCAGCTGTGCGCCCATAACGGCAGGGAATTCGACTATCCCTACATAGCCCGGCGGATGATAGTAAACGGGATGGTGATCCCCGACATACTTGACAATGCAGGCAAAAAACCCTGGGAGGTAAAGCTCCTTGATACACTCGACCTGTGGAAATTCGGTGATTATAAAAGCTATACTTCACTCGATCTGCTTTCTTCCATTCTGGGAATACCCTCGCCAAAGGATGATATTGACGGAAGTATGGTGGGGGGCATTTACTATACTGAAAAAGATCTGCCGAGGATTGCCAGATACTGTGAAAAGGATGTGCTGACAGTGGCACGTGTCCTGTTCCGGTTTATGAATCTGCCCGGTATTGATGAGTCTGATGTGGAATCGGTTACCCTGTTCTGATCAGTCGTTCCCCGTTAGCCTGAGAAAAGAATTCCTGACAGCTTCAGGGTTGTCAGCATGTATCCAGTGTCCGGCGCCGGGAATCATGTCAAATTCTGCGCCAGGAAAGAACTTCCTGATACCCGGATAATCATCCGGGATTATATAACCGGAGTTCTCGCCCCTGAGGAAAATTACAGGAAAGCCGCTCACCTCCCTGAAATCATACTTTCCGGGCTCTATACCCCGGATTATTTCTTCCAGGTTGCTTTTAAGAACAGGTACATTAAACTTCCAGGTAAACCTCTCCCCCTGAAGCCTTCTGAGATTCTTCATTATGAATCCTCTGATGCTTTCCGAACCAATCGTATGTGAAAGCGCAGCATTAATCTCATCGCGTGACTTAATCCCCTCAAGGTCAACGGAAAGGACAGAATCGAGTATTTGATTATGGGCTGAGTACGCCTCTGAAAATTTTTCATCGGAAGAAAGAGGAGTGATATCACCTATGATCAGTCCGTAAAGTTTTTCAGGCCAGCTCATAGCAAATGCCATTGCGGTTCGTCCTCCCATACTGTGACCTGCCAGGAAGAACCTGCTGATGCCAAGGTCTTCTGCCAGTTCATAGAGGTCTTTCTTCATGGATCCGTAATTGTGGATATCGCTGTGAGGCGACTGCCCGTGATTTCTCTGATCAGGCAGGTAGACAGTAAATCTGTCGCTTATGCTTTTTGCCATCGAGACCCAGTTGTCGGATGAACCATAAAGGCCATGAAGAATAATAAGCGGCGGCCCTGAACCATATTTCCTGAAGAAAAGCTTCATGGGCAGGGTCAGTCGGATAATTGCCTCTTGTACATCCTGATTGTGTTCTCAAGGCCGAGATAAAGTGCGTCTGCTATCAGGGCATGGCCAATTGAGACTTCTTTCAGCCAGGGGATATTCTGGTGAAAGTATCTCAGATTGTCGAGGTTAAGGTCGTGGCCCGCGTTTACTCCAAGGCCTGCATCACGTGCAATCCGGGCGGCTGTAATAAAAGGTTCAATTGCGCCTGGGGCATCGGTGTCGAAAAGTGCGGCATAGGGCTCAGTGTACAGTTCAATCCGGTCAGTGCCGGTCAGTGCCGCATTTTCAATATTCATTGTAAGGGTATCAACAAAAATTGATGTCCTGATTCCTTCCTTTCTGAACGTGGAAATCACATCGGTAAGGAAAAGCCTGTACCTGGGAATATCCCAGCCGGCATTTGAGGTTATCGCATCATGGGCATCTGGTACCAGGGTTACCTGATCGGGCCTGACAGCAAGGACAAGATCAATGAACTTATCCGACGGATATCCTTCAATGTTGAATTCGGTCCTTACCACCGGCCTTATTTCAAGAACATCCCTGTACCTGATGTGACGCTCATCGGGACGCGGGTGAACAGTAATACCGTCAGCCCCAAACTGCTCGCAGTTTATTGCCGCCGTCTTGACATTAGGAATATTCCCGCCCCGGGCATTTCTGAGTGTGGCTATCTTGTTGATGTTAACACTGAGTCTTGTCATAATAAATAAGGTGATTGTACGTATGTAATCTTATACAAAAATACAACAACTCTCTTTTTTTTCTTACTTTAGATGAAATTTAACGGAGAGCCGGCTGTAATGGTAGCAAAAGATCTTATATCGGAAGTGATACCAGCATTGAAAACTTCTGATTCAGGCCAGACTGCACTGAACTGGATGGAAATTTTCAGGATATCTCACCTGCCGATAGTGAACAACCTCGATTTTCTGGGACTGATTTCCGACAATGACATATATGACATGAATCAGCCGGAGGAGCCGATAGGAAACCATGCCCTGACACTCCTTAAGCCATATGTCACAACCGAACAGCATCTGTTTGAAGTTATCGGACTGGCTGCCAGGCTGAAGCTTTCTATAGTCCCGGTGCTTGACGAAAAGTCTCATTACATGGGGGTAATAACCACTTCCGACCTTATCAGGTATCTGGCCGGTATTTCTTCGATGGACCAGCAGGGAGGGATTATTGTTCTCGAACTTACTGAGAGGGATTATTCGCTCTCCCAGATAGCTCAGATTGTTGAAGGCAATAATATAAAGGTGCTAAGCATGTATGTGACCTCACCTCCCGACTCGACGCGGCTTGAAGTGACAATCAAGGTTAACACAAACGATCTGGCATCTGTGATCAGGACATTCGAGAGGTACAACTATGATGTCAAAACATGGGTTACATCCGACGACTCCATGGACAAGTTTTATTCCGAGCGCTTTGATCTGCTCATGAAATATATGAATATCTGAGTTATGCTTCAACGAGTTGCGATTTACTGCAAGGAGAACAAACCCAGGACGGCTGAAGGTGTGAACAGGCTGATAGGGGAGTTTTGCAAAAGAGGTATCAGGATATTCTTACATCAGAACACGCTTACCGTTGCCTCCTGCAGCGGAAATGAACCATTCGAAAGGTTTACTGATCTGGGCGGACTTAAGGAACTTCCCGAGCTGGTTCTGAGCGTTGGGGGCGACGGCACTTTTCTTGAAACCATGCTTAAGGTGAGGGATTTCGGAATTCCTATTGCTGGTGTGAACACAGGAAGAATGGGATTCCTGGCCAACATACCCGAGGATGAGATAGGGAATTCTATTGATCTGCTTAACAACGGCGATTACCAGGTAATAGAACGATCGCTCCTTGAAATCAGGAAGCCTGCACACATTTTCGGGCCCGGAGACTCGACCGCTCTTAATGAAGTCACCATTCAGAAGGCTGATCCAAGCATGATTACAATTCAGGTGCATGTTGATGACGCTTTTCTGAATACTTACTGGGCCGACGGCCTGATAGTGTCCACCGCAACAGGCTCCACTGCATACAACCTGAGCGTGGGAGGACCAATACTGTCGCCTGAGGATGAAAGCATTATCATTTCTCCAATCTCGCCGCACAACCTCACCATCCGGCCCATTGTGATCTCGGGCGAAAGCAACCTCAGGATGATAATGGAAGGAAGGAGTGATGAATATCTGGCAACATGTGATTTCCGGTCAAGAAGAATTCCATTCAGTGAGGAAATCATTATTTCCAGATCGGCTGAAAAGCTGAAGACCGTTATGCTGAAGGGGATGGACTTTTACA
This sequence comes from uncultured Rikenellaceae bacterium, assembly GCA_964429295.1. Lineage (GTDB taxonomy): Bacteria > Bacteroidota > Bacteroidia > Bacteroidales > VadinHA17 > LD21. Next base: position 153,304 of record CAYSBL010000002.1, on the reverse strand, counting down.
GCACTTTAAGGAACAGGCTGATGTGGGGCGCCGACAGGAGAAACTAAATAAGATTGTTTAAAATACACTGAATAATTTTAGATTATTATATTTGTATCAGCAAATTAATTCAGACTAAAATGAAACGATCACTATTCGTCATCGTAATATTTTGTTTTGCAATTCAAATTTCGGATGCCCAGCTGTGGAAACTGAGAAGATGGGAAGCTCAGCTTGGAATAGGTCCTTCATTTGCATTTCCCGATATCGGAGGTTATACTCATGGTGAAAATATCTTGGGATTCAAGGATTTAAGTTACAGACAGACCAGATTTGACATAAACGGGAACCTGAGATACAGGTTAGGAAGAACGGCTAACCTCAGAGCAAGCCTGACCTATGCCATGCTCCACGCTGTTGATGAGAGAGGCTCGAACGAAAACAGGGGATACGAAGCTGTAACAAATTTGTTTGAACCAGCCCTCATCGGTGAGTACTACTTCATAAAAAACAAATACGAAAGCAGCTACCTTTTCCTGAAAGGGAAAAGCCTGTGGGCATTGCTTTCCTCTCTCGATTTCTATGCATTTGCAGGAATCGGAGGCGCCGCTTATTCGGTAAATCCAAATGATGCTTTAATTCAGAGAGGAATATCCCAGCCCGGAAGTACCGATAACCATGGATTTGCACTGGTGGTCCCTGGTGGTGTCGGAGCCACGCTGATCTACAATCCAAATCTCAATTTTGGGATTGAATTCGGAGGCAGATGGGCTAATACAGATTTCCTTGACGGATTTGATCCTCCGGTGGTGTCCAAAGTGAACGACAAATACTATTTCCTTAATTTTACCGTTACCTATAAGTTGAAAACAACTGCCAAGGGACTTCCCTCTTTCAGATGATCTTACTCTGAATCTGTTTGGATGAAGAAATTAACGGTTATTCTTTTTTTTACGATTCTGCCATGGTTCGTGACAGCTCAGAGAAGCGCTGATTACGGAATCTTCGGAGGGGTTTCCTCCTATCTGGGCGATATAAACACAAACAGGTTATTCTACAGCCCTCTCCCAGCCGGAGGCTTATTCTATCGTTATAACCTTCATCCCCGTCAGTCGCTGAGGGCAAATCTCCTTGTCGGAGGGCTTCAGGGCAGAGATATTGATTTCAACAATCCCTATCAGATCGCAAGAGACAGTTCTTTTTCAGGTCTCTTTGGCGAAGGAGTTGTCCAGTTCGAATTCAATTTCCTCCCATATTCAACCCAGGGCAGGAAATGGAACTATACTCCATATGTAGCTGCAGGAGTGGGCGTTGCATATTTCAATACAGATTCACACAGCAATGATCATCCGGTACAGCCGGTAGTGCCCTTTTCGGTTGGCTTTAAAGTAAATATTGCAAAAAATCTTGGTCTTGAAGTCGAATATGGTTTTCGTAAGACTTTTTATGATAACTTTGACGGCTTAACGGAAAATATAGATCCGCAACACAAAAGCAAGGCATGGCTTCACAACAACGACTGGTACTCTTTTGCAGGTGTGGCGTTCACCTGGAAAATATACAACAAGCTTGTGGGATGTCCTGCCTATGATGATGTTGATGCACCAAGAAGACGCTGAATCATGTCCCTTTCTGAACAGATCAATACCGCTTTACTGCCTGAACACATAGCTATAATAATGGATGGCAACGGAAGGTGGGCCAGGCTGCAAGGCATGGACAGGATCTTCGGCCATCACCAGGGTGTAAAGGCATTACGGGAAGTTATAGAAGCAGCTGCCGAGCTTAAGATAGGCTATCTTACTGTCTATGCCTTTTCAACCGAAAACTGGGGCAGGCCCGACGAAGAGGTTTCGGCTCTAATGGGGATAATGGTCGAATCGCTCAATAATGAAACCGACACCCTGATCAAGAACAATATTAAACTTTCTGCTATCGGCGATACCGAAAGGCTTGCAACAGACGTGAGAAACAGATTGATGGAAACGATAAACCTGACATCCGTCGCCACAGGACTCAATCTGATTGTTGCAATGAGTTACAGTTCGAGATGGGAAATTACTGAAGCGGCAAAAAATCTTGCTGCAGATATCTCAGCAGGTCTTGATCCGGAATCGGTTACTGAATTCAATTTCGGCAAATATCTTGCAACCGGGGGGATCCCTGACCCTGAATTGATGATAAGGACAAGCGGAGAACTGAGGATAAGCAACTTTCTGCTGTGGCAGATGGCTTATACTGAATTCTACTTTACTGATATACTTTGGCCCGATTTTGGTAAGGAGGAACTTTACAAGGCTATAATTGACTTCCAGAAGAGAGAGAGAAGGTTTGGGAAGACAAGTGAACAACTTTTGGACAAATGAAACTATGAAGGTGATTGAGAGACTAAAAGGAATACTGCTGACGGTGATCATTATCCTGGGAAGTACAGCCGCAAACTCGCAGGAACAAACTGGAATTATTGATTATTCCGATGCCGATGACTATATTATCGGAGGGGTATCAATTTCAGGCGTCAGATTCCTCGACACCAATGCACTTATCGGAATATCAGGCCTCAGATTAAACCAGGAAGTTTCAGTCCCGGGCGAAGCAATTACAAACGCTGTTAGAAAGCTCTGGCAGCAGGGACTTTTCTCGGATGTCAGGATTACTATTACACAGAGGCAGGGAGACACTATTTTTCTTGATATTGCCCTTCAGGAAAGACCAAGGATTTCATCCATAAGATATAACGGACTCAAAACATCGGAAACCAACGATCTGACTGAAAAGATCAACATGCCGGTGGGATCGCAGCTTACCAGTCACCAACTCGAAAAAACCCGTAAGATAATTACCGATTTCTTCGTTGAAAAGGGATATCTGAACACGACCGTGGAATTCGTTCAGAAGGATGATCCCGATCAGCCGAATAACGTTATTCTGACTGTTGATGTCGACAAGAAGGAAAGGGTGAAGATTGAAGAGATCACCTTTGTCGGAAATGAAAACTTCCCGGCCAGACAACTGCGACGCAAAATGAAGAACACAAAAATGAAGAATATGAACTTCTTCAAGGCGTCAAAACTTATTTCAGCCAAATATGATGAGGACAAGGATAATCTCTATACCTTTTATAATGATAACGGCTACAAGGATTTCAAGATTCTGGGCGATTCTGTCTATACCATCTCTGAAAACCGTGTTGGACTTGCAATAAAGATTGACGAGGGTGATCAGTACTTTATCAGGGATATTAAATGGATAGGCAACAGTGTTTACAGAGCTGACGACCTTAACCGGATTCTCAATATCGAGAAGGGTTCTGTTTACAACATGTCGCATTTCGACGACAGGCTTAACGGGGCATCAGGAGCCCAGGATGCCGTAAGTACTCTTTACCAGGACCATGGATATCTTTTCTCACGGCTCATCCCGGTCGAAGCAAAGGTAGAAGACGATTCAGTTGATATTGAGGTCAGGATATACGAGGGCGATCAGGCATATCTCAACAATATTGTAATTACGGGAAATACCAGAACAAACGAGCATATTGCACGGCGTGAGCTTTATACCCTCCCGGGCGAGCTTTTCAGCAAGAGCGATATTCTGCGGTCGATGAGACAGCTGGGTGTGATCGGTCATTTCGATCCCGAAAAGATAAGCCCTAACGTAGTGCCTGATATGGCAAACGGAACAGTTGACCTTCACTACAAACTTGAGGAAAGAGCAAACGACCAGTTTGAGATATCGGGCGGCTGGGGCGCCGGCATGCTTGTAGGATCGGTTGGTGTGCATTTCAACAATTTCTCGATGCGCAATTTCCTGAATCTTAAGGAGTGGAGACCTTATCCATCCGGCGACGGACAGTCACTGAGCATCCGCGCACAGTCGAACGGCCGTCTTTACCAGTCATATAATATTTCATTCATGGAGCCCTGGCTCGGAGGAAATAAACCTAATTCATTCTCGGTCTCAGTGTACAGGTCGCTCATGACCAACGGCCGCAAGAGAAGCGACAGCAATTTTCAGTCGATGCTAACAAATGGTGCATCCATCGGACTGGGGAAAAGACTCGAATGGCCCGACGATTACTTCTCTCTGTCAGGAGAAATAAATTACCAGAGATACCGTCTTAACGACTTCACTTATTATCACTTCCTCTTCTCCGACGGCGTGTCGAACATGCTTACATTCTCAACCCGGCTTACCAGATATTCAACCGGCCCGAACATGATCTTTCCGACTAACGGATCGACATTCACCCTGTCGCTGCAGGCCACTCCGCCATATTCGCTCATAAGCGGCAGAAACATGGTTGGACTTGAGGACAGGGAAAAATACAAATGGATAGAATTCCACAAATGGGTGTTCAAGGCGGATTATTTCCATCCGATAACTACCGACGACAAGCTGGTGCTCAACGCACGATTTGCCTTCGGATACCTCGGTCACTACAATAAGGATATAGGACCCTCTCCCTTTGAGAACTTTTACCTTGGAGGCAGCGGTATGACGGGATACAGCCTTTACGGACGGGAGATCATAGCCCTGAGGGGCTATACCGACGGTTCGGTGACACCAACCGATCCTGTATCGGGTTCACCCACAGGTAACGTTTATTCCAAGTTCACACTGGAGCTGAGATATCCCGTTTCACTTAACCAGCAGGCAACAATCTATGGCCTTGCCTTCCTTGAATCAGGAAAGGCCTGGTCGGAGATCAGGCAATATAATCCCTTCAGGATGAACCGGGCGGCAGGAATAGGGATCAGGGCCAACCTGCCTATGTTCGGGCTTCTTGGAGTCGACTGGGGATATGGATTCGATCCGGTCGACGACCCCATACAATTCCCTGACGCCAATAAAGGACAATTTAGTTTCACTATAGGTCAGCAGTTTTAAACATTAATTTTGTCAATTATGAAAAGAATAGGTTTAATCATGATCCTGACATTTCTGACCGCGGCTTTTGCCACAGCACAGAAATACGGATTCGTCGATTCAGATTATATAAGGAAGAATATTCCTGCTTTTAATCAGGCCCAGGAACAGCTCGACAACCTTTCAAAACAATGGGAGAAAGAGATTTCCGACGGGTATGCGGTCGTTGATCAGCTGTATAAATCTTATCAGAACGACGTGGTGCTTCTTTCACAGGAAATGAAAACCAGGAGGGAAGAGGCCATTATTAACAAGGAGAGGGAAGTAAAGGACTTACAGAACAAGTATTTCGGAGTGGAGGGAGAGCTTTTTAAAAAACGTGAGGAACTCGTCAAGCCGATACAGGATGAAATTCTCAAAGCAATAAAAACAATAGCAGCCGAAGGTGCCTACGCTGCAATTTTTGACACTGCCTCCGGAGGCAATATTCTTTTCGCCAATCCTAAGTTTGACATTAGCGATCAGGTACTTGAGAAATTAGGTTATAAAAATTAATTGACTACTTTTGCATCATTATTTAAAACAAATCAGAATGAAAAGAATCACAGGAATTTTTGCGGTTATAATTTTTGCAGCATTTATTGGACAAAGTGCTTTTTCACAGAACTTGAAATTTGGACATATAAATCGTACTGAACTGATTCAGGCAATGCCTGAATACGATTCTGCCCTTGTGACACTTGAAAAGTTGAATACGGAACTGCAGAATACAATGGAATTGTTGCAGGTTGAACTGAACAACAAGTATGAAACCTATCTTAAGGAAAGCAAGAATCTGACCGAGCTTGTACGTCAGACAAAGGAAACGGAACTTAATGATTCACAGCGGCGGCTTACTGAATTCCAGACAAATGCTCAGAATACCATGCAGGAAAAGCAGGTTGAGCTTTTTACCCCCATAACCCAGAAAGCGGACAAAGCTATAAAGGATGTGGGAAAGGAAAGCGGTATGGTCTATATCTTTGACACTTCAATCGGTGCACTTACATATTTCGACGAGACAAAAAGCACCAATGTGCTGTCTCTGGTAAAAACGAAACTGGGAATAAAATAAATTCTGCATGAAGTTTAGATGACCATCTGCAGACTGGCAGGTGGTCATTTTTTTAAAATACAATACCCCGTGAAGGAACAACCTATAGGAATTTTTGATTCGGGAGTCGGCGGTCTGACTGTTGCAAATGCCATAAAGCAGATACTTCCCGGCGAAAGCCTGGTTTATTTTGGCGATACGGCCCACCTTCCTTATGGTGACAAGTCGGCAGAGGCCATAAGGTACTACTCGGGAAAAATAACGGAGTTCCTTCTCGACCATAATGCCAAGGTGATCCTGGTGGCTTGCAACTCCGCATCGGCTTCTGCGTTTGACACACTGAAGGAGGAATTCCGTGAAAGGGCCCCGCTGATCGACGTTATCGATCCGGTTGTGGACTACCTGGTTTCACGGAATTTCAAAAAAGTCGGGGTGATCGGAACCAAAAGGACTATCAGCTCAGGTACCTATGATGCAAAAATAAGGGAAAGAATCCCCGGAACCCGGCTGGTGTCGATGGCTACACCTTTGCTGGTTCCCATGATCGAGGAAGGATTCATTTTCGACGACATAAGCAATGCCATTATCAGGACCTATCTTTCAAATGAAGCCCTGAATGGTATCGAAGCGCTGATACTTGGCTGCACTCACTATCCCATAATCAGGAATCAGATAAGCAAGTTCTTTAATTTCAATATCGAGGTAGTCGATTCTGCAAGAATAGTGTCGATGGTTTTGCGGGAAACTCTTGAAAAAAACAATCTGCTCAATGATTCCGGTAATGTCAGGGATGAGTTCTTCATATCTGATTATACCCCTTACTTTGAGAAGATAGCAAAGATGTTCTTCGAAGGCGAGATAAACCTGAGAAAAGCAGATATCTGGAACTGAACCTTAACCACGGTCCTACATGACCAAAATCATACTTTAATAGTAATATTAAACTGATTTTTCATTCTTTAAATAGTTACATTTGTCCGGTTCCGATATATGGTAGCACATTTAGAAAGTATTCAATTTTAGCAATTTGCACGACATCATGCGAAAAAAATGCACGGTTATTGAAAAAGAAGATGTGGTCATCAGGTTTTCGGGTGATTCCGGTGACGGTATGCAGCTGACCGGAACATTGTTTTCCGAGACTGCGGCCCTGTACGGAAATGACCTGACTACTTTCCCTGATTATCCTGCAGAGATACGGGCGCCTCAGGGAACGGTGGGAGGTGTTTCGGGATTTCAGGTTCATCTTGGCCACTCCGAGATCTACACCCCAGGTGATTATGCAGACGTTCTTGTGGCAATGAATCCTGCGGCAATCAGGGCAAATATTAAATGGACCAAATTCGGAGGAACGATAATAATCGATAAGGACAATTTCACCGAGAAGAATATTGAAAAGGCGGGATATGAAAGTGATCCGATCATCGAAGACAACCTCGATCAGTACAATCTGATCGAGGCCCCCATTACCTCAATGGTTAAGGAAGCCCTCAAAAAACTTAACCTTGATCCTAAAACCATCCTCAGGACAAAGAATATGTTTGCCCTCGGAATGGTATACTGGCTCTTCGACCGCAAGCTTAAGTACACCATCCAGTATTTTGAGAAAAAGTTCAGCAATAAGCCAGAGTTGATAGAAGCTAACAAGATTGCCCTTCGCTCAGGATATTACTACGCAGAGACAATTGAGGCGCTGGCACCTATCAGAATTAACCCTGCACCAATAGCCAAAGGCAGGTACCGCAACATCTCCGGTAACACCGCCACAGCTTGGGGACTTCTGGCTGCTGCAGAAAAATCCGGACTTGAACTTTATATCGGCTCCTATCCAATCACTCCCGCCACAGGAATACTCGAGGAGCTTGCTGCACGGAAGGATCTTGGAGTCAAAAGTTTTCAGGCGGAGGATGAAATTGCCGGCATATGCACCGCCCTCGGAGCAAGCTTTGCTGGAAACCTGGCGGTGACAACCACTTCCGGCCCCGGGCTTGCCCTTAAATCCGAAGCAATAGGCCTGGCGGTAATGGCCGAACTGCCAATCGTAATTGTTGATGTTCAGCGCGGAGGACCATCGACCGGACTTCCTACCAAGACGGAACAGTCTGATCTCCTGCAGGCGCTTTTCGGACGAAACGGTGAAAGTCCTGTCGTTGTACTGGCAGCAAGCACCCCAAACGACTGTTTCCGGTATGCATTTGAAGCAGCCCGTATTGCAGTGGAACACATGACTCCGGTGATATTGCTGACCGACGGATATCTTGCCAATGGAACAGAACCCTGGAAAATACCCTCAATGAAGGATCTTCCTGATATTCATCCTCCCTTTGCATCAGACCAGGACCTTCCTTACATTCCCTATAAAAGAGATCCGGAAAAATTTTCAAGGTACTGGGCCATCCCGGGCACTCCGAACATGGAGCACAGGATCGGAGGACTAGAGAAAACAGTGAAGGGAACTGTTTCGTATGTTCCGGAAAACCATGAACTTATGGTAAATCTGAGAGAGCAGAAGGTTGCCCGTGTCGCCGCCAAGGTACCCGACCTGGAAGTAAGCGGCGAAAAATCGGGCGACCTGCTGGTCGTCGGATGGGGTGGTTCTTACGGTTACCGTGCAATGGCCGTCAAGGAACTTCAGGCTGAAGGATATAAGATAAGCAACGTGACTTTCAATTACATCAATCCGCTGCCCGGGAATGTAAGGGATGTCTTCAGCAAATTCAAAAAGATAATTGTTTGTGAGCTTAACCTGGGCCAGTTTGCCAGTTACCTCAGAATGAAGTACCCCGAATTCCATTATGAACAGATTACCAAGGTTCAGGGTCTTCCCTTTACCATCAGCGAGATCAAGGAAAAATGCTTAAAACTTTTGTAAGGTAAAGCTATGGACGAACAGATAAACAATAAGTTAATTCCGAAAGATTTCAAAAGTGACCAGGAGGTGCGGTGGTGCCCCGGCTGCGGCGATCATGCCGTTCTGAATGCAGTGCAGAAAGCCCTCTCTGAACTGGGAATACCAAAGGAAAAATTTGCTTTCGTTTCGGGAATCGGTTGTTCATCACGATTTCCCTACTATATGAATACCTATGGCTTTCACGGAATCCACGGAAGAGCTTCCGCAATAGCCAGCGGTGTCAAAATTGCTAACCCCGATATGTCCGTATGGCAGATAACCGGCGACGGTGATGCGCTTGCAATAGGAGGGAATCACTTTATCCATGTGGTCAGACGTAATGTCGACATCAATATTATCCTGTTCAATAATGAAATTTATGGCCTTACCAAGGGCCAGTACTCCCCAACATCCGACAAGGGTCTTGTAACAAAAACATCACCTTTCGGAACAATAGAGGAACCTTTTTCTGTAGGAGAGCTGGTAATTGGGGCAAAAGGAAAATTCTTTGCCCGTACCGTTGACGCCAACGTTACCCTGTCAACACAGATCTATATCGAAGCAGCAAGGCATAAAGGTGCCTCAGTTATCGAGGTTCTCCAGAACTGCGTGATCTTCAACGACGGGATCCATGATAAGGTCACAGCCAAGGAAGTCAGGGACGATCGTACTCTTATACTGAAACATGGCGAGCCCATGATATTCGGAAAGGATAATGACAGGGGACTTATTCTCGACGGACTGAAGCTGAAAGTGGTTAAGATAGGTGAGAGCGGCATAACGGAAAAGGATATACTGGTTCACGATGCAGCCGAACCAAACCCGGGCATTCAATACATGCTTGCCAATATGAGATACCCAGAATATCCTGTTGCACTTGGAGTTATCAGAGCAGTTCCGGGCCCGACCTACGAGGCAGAACTTGAGAACCAGATCGAACAGGTCAAGGGTAAATCGAGGATCAGATGCATGGACGATCTGCTCAACAGCGGATCAGTCTGGGAAGTCTGATAAATTTCAGGAAACCTCAGGCCCCGTTTTCTGATTTATAAAGCAGCGCCCTTCAATTCTTGACGGGGATGGCAGAATTTTAGTAATTTTAGATTCTGATCCTTTTAATTCTTGTCTGATGGAGGCCAATACACAATTAACACCCGAATTCAACCGCCTGGTGCATGAACAGAGGGAGCGATTGAAAGAGCTTGGATGCATCAACCAGACAACCTATATCCTCAAGGAAAACAAACCGGTCGAGGAAACCCTTCAGCACATTGTTCTCCTTCTCCCTGCCGCATGGCAGTATCCCGAGTATACCGTTGCCAGAATATCCTTTATGGACAAGCAGTTCGAGTCGCCCGATTTTCGTGAAACCGAATGGAGAATGGTCCAGGAATTCAGTACCATTGATGAGCAGACCGGATCAATTGAAATTTACTACACCAGGGAATTCAGGGAAGAACATGAAGGTCCCTTTCTAAAGGAGGAGAGAGACCTTGTTGTCAATATTGCCAGCCTTATTACTGGATATATAAACAGTTACAGAGCCAGAGACATCATCCGTACCAGCGGTACGCACCATAGGGAGGAAGAAGATAATTCTGGAGTTTCGAGCAAGAAACTGCTACAGAAATTCCTCGACCGTCATAATGCGGAAAGGGATGTTTTCCACGATCTCCAGCCTTTCAAGGTGAAGGAGATCCTGCTTGTGGCAAACCTCTACGACGCCTACTCAATTGAAGGAGAAGGCCGCTTTGCCGATCATATTCTCGGAGAATACTTTCAGATGAGTATCACATCCATACCGAGGGTCACCGGGGTCTCGAGTGAGGAGGAAGCATTCAACAGATTGAGAGCCAGACATTACGATTTGGTCATAATAATGATAGGAGTCGACAGGGAAAATCCGATGGAAATGTGCAGGAAGATTAAGAATAAGTACCCTTATCTGCCAACCTATCTGCTGCTTAACAGTTCATCCGATATGGAATATGTTAAGAAACAGAAGGAAAAGGGAGTCCCCTTTGACAACTATTTCGTGTGGACAGGAGAATCAAAGGTGTTCTTTGCCATGGTCTCCCAACTGGAGGATAAAGTCAATGTGGAGAACGACACCCAGAAAGGGCTTACCGGCGTTATCCTTCTTGTGGAAGATTCAGCAGACTATTATTCAAGCTATCTCCCTATGCTCTACAGCCTGGTTATGGATCAGACAAAAAAGCTGATCCAGGATGTGTCAACCGATGAGCTGTACAAAGTGCTGAAGCTGAGAGCACGGCCGAAAATAATCCTGGTTTCGACATGGGAAGCGGCTATTGTCGTATTCAATAACTACAGGAATAATCTGTTGTGCGTAATTTCGGATATGTCGTTCCCGAAGGAAGGAAAAATGAACGATATTGCAGGTTTCGAACTAATAACGCTCATCAAATCCAGTCTGCCAAATCTGCCTACCGTTCTTCAGTCGTCAGATCCCGAAAATGCAAGGTACGCCTTTACCCTGAAATCAAATTTCATAAACAAGAATTCGGAAAGCCTTCTTCAGGATCTTAAGTCATTCATCAACTATTATCTTGGATTCGGTCATTTTGTTTACAGGGATAACCGCGGAAGACAGATTGCCATTGCAAAGTCGATGAAGGAGTTCGAGGCTTATCTCGAGACAATTCCTGAAGATTCCCTTGCATATCACGCTATGAAGAATCACTTCTCGCTTTGGCTTATGGCACGGGGTGAAGTGAAGATTGCAAAATACATCAATCCCATTAAGGTTTCAGACTTTGACAACCTTAAGGAGCTGAGGGAATTTCTTCTGGACATAATCCGTAAACGGCGAAAGGAGCTTAATAAAGGGAGGGTCATCAATTTCGAAGAATCGGCAATCATCGATGAGACAAATGTTGTGTCACTTTCTCCCGGGTCACTTGGTGGAAAGGGAAGGGGACTGGCATTCATAAATACCCTGATCTACAGCTTTGAACTTGGAAGGCTGATACCGGGTATAAACGTTAAAACCCCCGTAACGGCCATAATCGGAACTGATGAGTTCGACATGTTCATGGAAAGAAATCATCTGTGGAAGCTGGTAAAGGAGGAAAAGGATCTTGACGTCGTTCAGAAGGCTTTTATAGAAGGCAGTCTGAGCTATACCCTCGAGAAGAAGTTACGGATTTTTGTAGGGAGAATGACAAAACCGCTTGCTGTCCGTTCTTCGAGCCTTTTTGAAGACTCCCAGAGCCAGCCGTTTTCAGGGATCTTCGGGACTTACCTGCTGCCCAATAACGATGCGGATGCTGAAACAAGACTGAAACAGCTTGCTGAAGCGGTTAAACTTGTATTTGCTTCAGTATATTCACGGGATGCCAGAGCTTATTTCGAAGCCATTAATTACAAAATAGAACTGGAGAAAATGGCCGTGGTGATACAGGAAGTTGTTGGCAACAGGTATGAGGATGCCTTTTACCCGCATATCAGCGGATCGGCTCAATCGTTCAACTTCTATCCCGTCGCCCATATGACCCCCGGGGATGGATTTGCAATTGCTGCACTTGGACTCGGCCAGTACGTTATGGAGGGGAATCTTGCTTACAGGTTTTCTCCGGCATATCCGGCACTCGAAATTATCTCGCAGAAGGACCTGTACAAGAATTCCCAGCTCTGGTTCTATGCTGTGGATATGTCCGACAGGGAACTGAACCTGCTTGAAGGCGAAAATGCAGGACTCAGGGTTCTTGAGGTCGGTGATTCAGAAAGGCATGGAACCCTGAATCACCTGGCTTCGGTCATGAATCCGGACAATGATACAATCATTCCGGGACTGGATTATCCAGGGCCAAGGGTGATAAACTTCGCTGATATTCTAAAATTCAATTACATACCTCTGGCTCAGACTCTGAAGACAGTACTTGAAGTGGTGACTGAAGCATGCGGTACTCCTGTTGAAATAGAATACGCGGTTGATCTCAACAAGGATGAAGCAGGCAATGCTTCATTTTTCCTGCTGCAAATAAAACCAATGCTCGGCTCGGGTGCCGGTTACAGGATAGACCCTGAATCTATTGACCAGGATACGCTTCTTTTACTGACTCATAAGAGCATGGGAAACGGGTTGGTGGCCGATATAACCGATATTGTATACATTGAACCTGAAAAATTCGACAATAAGCTGACAGTAAATATGGCCGGTGAGGTTGCCTCAATAAACGAGCTTATGGTTCGGGAGAACAGGAAATACATTCTGATCGGTCCGGGAAGGTGGGGAAGCCGTGACAGGTTCCTCGGAATTCCGGTTGTATGGCCCCAGATATCTGCAGCAAGGGTAATTGTGGAAACATCGCTGCCTGACTTCCGCCCCGATGCATCCCTGGGATCCCACTTCTTTCACAACGTGACATCCATGAATGTCGGCTACTTTTCGGTCGACCAGGACTCAGGCAGGGACTTCATTCACTGGGACAGGATCAGGGAGGGAAGGCTTACCGGTAAGGGACAGTTTTACAGGCATGTCAGGTTTGATTATCCCCTGACTGTCAGAATGGATGGCAAAAAGGGAATGGCAGTGATTTCAACGAATGATAAAAGCTCTACCCATGACGATTATTGAAGGAATACTTGATTTGCAGAAATATGATTTCACCGACACGTCGTTCGACCTCCTTATGCAGAAAAGGATTCGCCGGGTGCTCATAATCTGCAGTAACTATGATAATTATATGCTCGAAGAAGACGGGAGGATCGATGAGCAGATATTTAATGAGTATGTGTCGCTTAACCTCAAATACCCTCCTACTTTCGTTCAGACTGATAACGCAGAGGATGCACTCAAAATACTTGAGAACGACAAAATCGACCTGGTCATTTCAATGCTAAGTCTAAAGGGAACCGATGTGTTTGCAATGGCTAAAATGATTAAGTCACGGTTCGAACGAATACCGGTCGTTGTGCTTACTTATTTTTCGAGGGAAGTTTCACTCCGCCTCGAGGGTGAGGACCTGAGTGCCATCGATTATGTCTTCTGCTGGCTGGGCGATGCCTCGCTTATCCTGGCCATCATAAAGCTTATCGAGGATAAGATGAACGCCGACTTTGACATTGAGAATATTGGCGTTCAGGCAATCATCCTCGTTGAAAACTCCATCAGGTATATTTCGGCTTACCTTCCCAGCCTTTACAGGATTGTCCTTCAGCAGTCGATCGATTTCCAGCGCGAAGCATTAAACGAGCATCAGAGAATGCTTAAAATGAGAGGAAGACCAAAGATCCTTCTTGCCAATAATTACAATGATGCACTGGCACTTTATAAAAGATACAAGTACAATGTGCTTGGGGTAATTTCCGACATCAGCTACAAAAAGGATAACATGCCTGATGAAAATGCAGGGATTGAGCTTTGCAAGGTCGTAATGGCTGACGATGATAAAGTTCCGTTCCTGCTCCAGTCATCCAACCAGGTGCACAGGAAAATGGCCGAAGAACTTGGCGCCGGATTTATCCACAAGTATTCCAAATCACTTTCGCTGGAACTAAGAAACTTTATAATACAGAACCTTGCTTTCGGCCCCTTCGTTTTCAAGAATCCTGAAACAATGGAGCCAATTGCAATAGCCACCGATTTGCAAAGTCTTCAGCAAAAAATTCTTACCATTCCCGATCAGACACTTGAATACCATGCCACAAGGAATCATTTCTCAAAATGGCTGAATGCAAGGGCGCTCTTCCCGGTTGCGCAACTTTTCAAGTATATCAGGAAGGAAGACTTTGATACCATGGATGAAATGAGGCGTTTCTTGTACGTTGCCATTTCCAGCTTCAGACTCGGAAAGGGCAGGGGAGTGATAGCAAAATTTGATAAGAGCAGCTATGACGAATACCAGTTGTTCTCGAGGATCGGCGATGCATCCATTGGAGGAAAGGCACGAGGGCTGGCATTCATAAACAGACTCATTAAGGAACATAAACTGTACAACAAGTTCCCCGGGGTTCTGATAACAATTCCCCGGACTGTGGTACTGAGCACCGACATATTCGATGAGTTCATGGACCACAACAACCTTTATTCAGTTGCCCTTCCGGATCTTCCTGACGAGATGATACTGGAAAACTTCCTGAAAGCTGAACTGCCGGCCAGGATTTACCAGGACTTTTATTCCTTCCTCTCGGTCTCCCGGAACCATCCTATAGCCGTAAGATCATCCAGTAAACTCGAGGATTCGCATTACCAGCCCTTTGCCGGGATATATTCGACTTATATGATACCCAGGCATCCCGA
Organism: uncultured Rikenellaceae bacterium; assembly: GCA_964429295.1. Lineage (GTDB taxonomy): Bacteria > Bacteroidota > Bacteroidia > Bacteroidales > VadinHA17 > LD21. The sequence goes on along the minus strand of CAYSBL010000002.1, from coordinate 138,208 downwards.
CAACAAGATAATGGTTAAAATGCTCTCTGATGCTATTAAGGAAGTATATGCATCGGTTTACTACAAGGCAAGCAAGGCTTATATGACTGCCACTGCCAATTTAATCGATGAAGAGAAAATGGGAATAATACTTCAGGAAGTATGCGGCAACAGACACGGCGACATCTTTTATCCTACGCTTTCAGGGGTTGCCCGGTCAATCAATTATTACCCGATCGGATCGGAAAAAGCTGGTGACGGTATAGCAAACATTGCTTTCGGACTGGGGAAATACATTGTTGAGGGGGGACTGTCACTCAGGTTTTCACCCAAACATTCAAGGAAGATACTTCAGCTTTCCTCTGTTGAAACTGCTCTGAGGGATACCCAGAAGGAATTCCGGGCGCTTGACCTCAGAACTGACAGCTTTGTTCCGTCGACAGATGACGGCGTCAATATCCTCAAGCTTGGAGTGAATGAAATAACGAATGATGTTGCCATGAAGTTTGTTGCTTCAACCTACGATTTCAATAACAACATACTGCGCGACGGGATAAGCCACCCGGGCAAAAGGATAATTTCATTCTCCAATATACTTCAGCACAAACTTTTTCCGCTGGCAGATATTTTAAACACTCTTCTTGACCTGGGGGATAATGAGATGAATAATCCCATTGAAATTGAATTTGCTGCCAATCTCGAAACTCCCCCGGGAGCTCCGAAAATCTTCAATTTTCTCCAGATCCGTCCAATCGTCCATACCGATGAAACATCAGTGGTTAATCTGGCAAACGTTGATACCGGCAATGCCATTATATACTCGGAGTCGGCTCTGGGCAACGGATTCTTCAAGGAGATATCGGATATTGTCTATGTAAAGCCTGAATCATTCGATCCGGCGCGCAACAAGGAAATAGCTTACGATATTGAAAAGATAAATAACGAGTTTTTAAAAAAGGGAGCCGGTTATGTGCTGATCGGACCCGGCAGGTGGGGATCGACCGATCCCTGGCTTGGTATACCGGTCAGATGGCCTCAGATCTCAGGTGCCAGAATAATCGTTGAGTCAGGCCTGAAAAACTACCGGATCGATCCGAGCCAGGGAACTCATTTCTTTCAGAATCTGACTTCGTTCAGGGTCGGGTATTTCACCATAAATCCATATATCAACGAAGGATCATACGATTTGGAATTTCTGAATGGCATTAAAAGCGTATATGAGGATGAACACCTGAGAGTCATACGCTTTGAAGCCCCCCTTGAGATAATGGTCGACGGGAAATCCCACAGGGGCGTCATAATGAAGCCGAACCGACACTGACTTCCCTGCTGATCTTCCTGATAAGTCCCTGAAGAACATTGCCCGGACCGACCTCGGTAAAGGAAAGGGCTCCGTCTGAAATCATGTTTCTCACTGTCTGAGTCCAGAGGACCGGCGATGTCAGCTGCGAAATCAGGTTGTCTTTTATCACCCGGGGATCTGTTGACGGTTTTCCCGTAACATTCTGATATATCGGGCATACCGGCCGGTGAATGTCTGTGTCCATGATGGCCTTTTCAAGTTCAGCCCTTGCGGGCTCCATCAGTGGTGAATGAAAAGCGCCTCCGACAGCAAGCCTTACAGCCATTTTGGCTCCCAGAGACTTCAGTATCTGAACTGCTTTTTCCACTCCCTCAATGGTCCCGGAAATTACTATCTGTCCTGGAGAGTTGTAATTTGCTGGCACCACAGTGGTGCCTATCCCTTCGCATGCCTCTTCAACAACCTTATCATCGAGACCTATTATTGCTGCCATGGTTGAGGGAGATACCTCACAGGCTTTTTGCATTGCGGCGGCCCTTTTAGACACCAGCATAAGTCCGTCATCAAACGAAAGGGCCTTGCAGGCAACGAGAGCCGAGAATTCACCAAGGGAATGGCCCGCTGCCAAAGCCGGCTTAATTGTATCGGCAAGCGAAGCAGCAAGAATGGTGGAATGCAGGAATACGGCCGGCTGTGTTACCCTTGTCTGCTTAAGGTCCTCATCTGTCCCGCTGAACATCATATCGGTTATCCTGAAACCCAGGAGGGCATTTGCTTTTTCAAATAATTCCATGGCAACCGGCGACCAGTCATATAGATCCTTGCCCATGCCGGAGAACTGTGCTCCCTGACCGGGAAATACGTAAGCTTTCATATGGATGTATCTGTTGTGAATTAAGCCTAGTGCAGATTCGAACCTATCAAATGAACAAATTCCTCCCTTGTATTCAGATTGCTCAGGAAAATGCCCGTAAAGGCTGAGGTGGTGGTTATAGAATGCTGTTTCTGTACACCCCTGATCTGCATGCACATATGCTGTGCTTCTATGACAACGGCAACTCCCATGGGATTCAGGCAATCCTGAATGGTATCGCGGATCTGAACCGTGAGCCTTTCCTGTACCTGCAGACGGCGGGCAAATGCCTCGACAACTCTTGCTATCTTGCTTAATCCGGTAATGTAACCATTTGGGATATAGGCAACGTGAGCCTTCCCGAAAAATGGAAGCATATGGTGCTCGCACATCGAGTACAGCTCAATGTCCTTTACGATCACCATTTGCTTGTAGTCTTCCCGGAATTTGGCCGAATTAAGTATTTCACATGGATTCTGACTGTATCCCATAGTAAGAAAATTCATTGCCTTGGCTACCCTGACAGGTGTGCTCAGCAGACCTTCACGCTCCGGATCTTCGCCAAGTAATTCCAGTATTCTGCGATAATGAGTTGCAAGTTCCTCAATTGTTTCGGCATCCCACGATTCAGTCTTGTTATATCCTTTAGGCGAGGGTTTGGTCCCGTTGTTTACAGTCTCTATTTTTTTAGCCATAGTATTCTATTGTATTGTTTTCAGTTTCACTTATCCTTACACAGTGCAGATATGCACCGTACTCTTCGATGGCAGGCTTCAGCTCATTCCAGATGGCAACAGCCAGATTCTCGGTTGTAGCGATCCTGCCCTTCATGAAGCCGACTTCTGTGTTGAGATTCCTGTGATCAACCTTTTCAATCACCCTCTCATGAATGACCTTTTTGAGAGTTGTCAGGTTGATGAAAAATCCCAGGTCTTCCTGTATCTCTCCCCTGACAGTGACATTAAGTACATAATTGTGACCGTGCCATTCAGGATTCGAACATTTGCCGAAAACTTCAAGGTTCTTTTCGTCCGACCACTCTTCCCTGCACATCCTGTGGGCAGCGCAAAATGTTTCCCTTCGTGTGATGTATATCATAAACAGGCTTTTAAAGCTGCAATAATAACCATTTAAGTTGATCTTTTTCCCGTTAAAACAATATATTTATGCAATAATTGGATCCTCTTTATTCAGAAACAAATATGCCTGCAAGGATTTTGGTGGTTTCAGCTACCCTCACGGAATCTGAAGTATTGAATACCATTGACAGAGCAGACCTGATTTCCATGGTTGCCGGGGTGGGAACCGTTGCCACGGCCTGGTCGCTTGCACGATACCTGAATTCGGCAAAGCGCCCCGACCTTGCAATAAATATCGGCATTGCCGGAAGTTACAGAAATGATATCCGGATGGGAGAAGTGGTTATGCCTGTTTCGGACTGTTTCGCGTATGAAGGGATTGAAGACAGAACCGGATTCCTGACTCTGGCCGAAGCAGGCCTCCAGAACCCTGATGAATTACCATTCCGAGCAGGAAGGATATGGGCTGAGAATAATTTTGTGTCTGAAGCACCCGCAGACCTGAGGAAGGTTAATGCTATTACCGTCGGCACGGCAACAGGATCAGCGGAGACAATTAAAAAACTTAAAGGGAAATTTGATCCCGATATAGAAACAATGGAGGGCGCCGCATTCTTTTATGTCTGCAGAAGGGAAAAGATACCATTCATGGCCCTTCGGGCTATTTCGAATATGGTGGAACCCCGCAACAGGGATAAATGGAATATCCCGCTGGCACTTCAGAACCTGGGTGCGAAACTCAGGGAAGTATTATTGTTAATTTATTAACAGAATGAAACTTACACTGGGATTTTCTCCCTGCCCGAATGATACATTCATTTTCGATGCACTTGTGAATGGGAAAATCGATACGGAGGGACTTGAAACGGAGTATTTCCTGGCTGATGTTGAGGAACTGAACAGAAGGGCTTTTACATCTGAAGCAGATATTACTAAGATAAGCTGCCATGCCTATGCATACGCTTCGAAAGATTATCTTATACTCGATTCGGGAAGCGCCCTTGGTTACGGTAATGGACCGCTTCTGATCGGGAGGGATAAGTTGAACGATGAGGAGGTGAATAGCGCAAGGATAGCCATCCCGGGCAAATTCACAACAGCAAACCTGCTCCTGAGCGTGGCCTGGCCGGATGCCCGCAACAGGCAGGAATACCTTTTCTCCGACATTGTCAGAGCGCTTCTGGAAGATGAAGCTGACGCCGGATTGATCATTCATGAAACCCGTTTCACATATGCTGAAAAAGGCCTGGTGAAAATTGCAGATATGGGTGAATACTGGGAAAGACTGACAGGACTGCCGGTGCCGCTGGGATTTATTGTTATCAACCGGAGGATATCTCACGACACTGCTTTGAAATTCAACAGGATACTCAGAAGAAGCATAGAGTATGCCTGGGAACATTCAACTGAAATGCAGGATTTCGTAACCTCCAATGCCCGGGAAATGGCTTACCCGGTTATCAACAGCCATATTGGTCTTTATGTTAATGATTTTACGCTGTCGCTCGGAAAGGAAGGCAGGAAAGCCATCTCAGAACTTTACGGTCTGGCCTCTGCAAAGGGGATAATAACGGCGTTGCCCGCCTCCATTTTTCTTGATTGAAATCATTGTAAATCAGCTATAAATTTCTTATATTTGATAGATATACGATTGTCTGGATTTTAATCAAAACACTATAGTACCATGGCATTTGAATTACCTAAGCTCCCTTATGCTCACGATGCACTTATTCCCCATATCAGTGCTGAAACCATTGAATACCACTACGGCAAACATCATCAGGCTTATGTGAACAACCTTAACGGCCTTGTTCCCGGAACTGTTTTCGAGAATGCAGACCTTGAAACCATAATCAGGAAAGCTGATGGTCCGGTCTTCAATAACGGTGCCCAGGTCTGGAACCACACCTTCTATTTTGAGGCCTTCTCCAAGACCGGAAAGAGAACACCTCACGGGATCCTTGCCAATGTTATCAGGGACTCATTCGGTTCCTTCGATTTATTTAAAGAACAATTCACCAAATCGGCTGCCGGCCTGTTCGGATCGGGCTGGGCCTGGCTTTTAAAAAAGGATGACGGAACTCTGGCAATAGTCCAGGAATCAAACGCCGGGAATCCGCTGAGGAACGGACTCAAACCCATCCTTACCTGCGATGTGTGGGAACATGCTTATTACATCGATTACAGGAACAGACGTCCCGACTATTTAAAGTCGTTCTGGGAAATAGTCGACTGGGATGTCATAGCTTCCAGATATTAGGATCAGACTGTTTCAGGAGTGCCCTCCGACAATTATTCTCATCATCCTGAGATTGAGAATAAAGAACATCACTATCTGCTTCAGAATGCAGCGGCGCCAGAATCTTGTCGCTTTTGTCGGGATAGGCGGGTATGACTCCTCATTATATCCCCTGACTATGTTTTTTGCCATATCATTGATTTTTTTTGTTATTATTCGGGTAGCAGCCACCAGAAAGGATAGCCTTTTGCCTTATGAAGGAACAGGTAGTGCAGAAGAAGTTTTATCCAGTGACCTGCAAGGCCAATCTCTCCAACCGTGTAACTCAGATCCCTTCCCCATTCCGGATACTTTTCCCAGTCGGGTACAATCGGAAAGACTGTCATAGCTGCGGCCTGCCCCTTAAGCATGCTGAATCCTGCAGAGATTATGCATGCAGCGCCCATCCTGCCCATGGATGCCTTGTGGCGCAGGTCGGTTCTCCCTCTGTTGATAATCTCAGCAATATTCAGGGCTACTATCTTTCCTGTCACCCCCGAGGGCATTCCCGTCCGGGGAGGAGCGGGAGCAATCATGGTGCCGTTGGGATTTATCATGGGCCTGGAAATCTGATGCGGCGGAGCAAAGGCTATACCGGGAGCAAAATGATTTGGATAAGCCGGATTCCGGTAAACCGAGGGCCAGTCGGATACACTCCACTCTTCAAAAGGTTTTCCGGAATAATCAGCATCTACCTTCATAAATCCCGACGGGGCAAAAAGTACACTCGTAATGTCTTCACCTTTCTTGTTGAAGGCCTTCATGCCTGCCCCGGAAAAAGCCGGAATAAGCATCGCAAAATCGAAGGTTTCGGTAAGCTTTTCTCCTTCGAGGTTCTCATAGTGCACAAGTCCTTTCTCCACCGAGGTGACTCCTGCACGCTTTATCCAGCGTATTCCGTACTCAGCCAGTACCGATTCACTGAAGATCCTGGTCGATGTTACATAACCTCCCCTTTTTACAAAAGCTCCGCCCATCCCGAAATCACCCATTTCGTATTCGTTGGAAATCCATACCATTTCGGCAAAGGACTCCAGCTTCCTCTTCCTGATCTCATATGCAACATTCAGTGCATATTCAAAAGCTGCTCCCTGGCATGTTGCAAGCGGATGACCTGTTCCGATGAGAAACTTAACCTTTTCACCTTTCTCCATTCTCTCAAAACAGGATTTCAGCTCCTTCCATGCCTTACCGGCATGATCGTATGAACAGACCGAATGAGTGAATTTTTCCGGACCGAGTCCTTCGGTTGCTTCAAAATTGAGCCTGGGCCCCGTTGCATTTACCAGGTAGTCATACTCAATAGTCCTTATTTCACCCTTGCGCGAGGGATCAGTATACTCAATGGCCAGGAACGAGGAGGGATTCGAATTATCACCCTCCGGGAAAAGTATCTTTGCCTTTGCCTGTTCAAACCGGATTCCCCACCGCTTATAGAGAGGCCTGAGGTCGAACCTGACCTGATCAGCTGTCATTTTGCCAATGCCAACCCAGATGTTTGAAGGGATCCACTGGTAATAAACCGAGGGAGAAACAACTACTACCTCATGCTTCGCCGGCAGTTTGCGCCTCAGAAGCGCAGCAGCGGTATGACCGGAGATACCTGCGCCAAGGACAACGACTTTAGCCATATTTACAATGTTTTTACAGGATGTATGATCTGGATCAAGCTTAGTATCCCAAATCTAACTAAAAAAAACCGGATTGTTAATTTTTATTAAAAGATTAACTATGTATTTTTATTATTCGGTTACTTCGGACTGATGTATGTACTTTCACATTGAGAATGTCATAATCAATTCCATATTCGCATTACATTTAATAAAAGAATGAAAAAAGCCTTACTCTCCATTTCGGTGCTCGTATTGCTCGCATCAGGTGCAATTGCACAGCAATCAAAAGTCGTTGACAGGATTATCGAACTTGGCATTACAGATAACCGGACAATGCATCATCTTGACATTATTTCGAACAGGTTCGGCGGCCGGCTGGTTGGATCCGATGCCTATGAGAATGCCGCCTTATGGTGTGCCTCCGAATTCCGCAAGTGGGGCATGGAGGTAATAATGGACGAGGCAGGATCAGTACCGGTTGGATTCAACAGGGGCCCCTGGTTCGGCAGAATGTTGTCAGAAAATGGCATGATACTTCATTTTGCCACTCCTTCCTATACTTCCGGAACAAAAGGAGCACAGCGCGGTCATGTTTTGCTGGAACCCAAAAACAAGGAGGAATTTGAAAGGATGAAGGGCGCCCTGAAAGGAGCCTGGGTTCTTATAGGAGGAAAGAATGACGGCTGGCCGATTGATTTTTCAGAGAAGGCCGACTCGGCCAGGAGCGCAATAATTGCCTACAATGATTCAGTGGGCGCAATTAATCGCGAAATAATGAGGGAGAACTATATGAACAGGGATAAAGCCCCTAAAGAAACAATCCCGCTGAAGAGCGAACCTGCACTTTTTTACAGGGAAATGCGTGAGGCAGGTATTCTGGGAGTGATCCAGTCTTCTGAGGTCCCTATAAGAGCCCTGTACGACAGGAAAAACCTCTCGCTTATGACTTTCGATAACCTTCCGGCAGTTTGCGATATAAAACTGGATGAGAACCAGTATGCCATAATCGAGAAGATGGTGAAGGAACGGAGATATTTCCTGCTTGAGTTTGATATCAGGAACCACTTCAAGCCCGGACCGGTGAAATATCACAATGTGATAGGTGTTATAAAGGGGACAGAGTACCCCACCCAGTATGTCATGATGGGCGGCCACCTGGATGCTTTTGATGTTGCTACCGGAGGTGTTGACGACGGATCGGGAATAACTCCGGCCATGGAAGCTGCCCGCCTCATCATGGCTGCAGGCGGAAAACCACGCAGAACTATACTGGTCTGTCTCTGGGCAGCCGAGGAATTCGGACTTCTGGGATCTAAACACTGGGTTGAGACAAATAAGGAAAAGCTTCCGCTCATATCAAACTACTTTAACCGCGACAGCGGCCCTACTGTTGCAACAGGTTTAACAGTCCCTGAAGCAATGTATGACGATTTAGAGAAGATCTGCAAACCGCTGAACAGCATAAATCCCGATTTCCCATTCACTCTCAGAAAAAACACGAATCCTCCCAGACCCCGTCCAGCAACGGCCGGCGGCTCCGATCATGCATATTTTGCAATGAACGGTGTACCAACTCTCTCCTTTGATATCCCCGACGCAAAGGGATATAACTTCAACTACCAGGAGATCTGGCATACCGAGAACGACCTGTTTAACAAAAGCATACCCGAATACCAGGAACACACTTCAGTTGTAACTGCTGTTGTGGTCTTCGGGCTTGCAAATCTCGATCACCTGCTGTCACGCAGTGGATTGTATCAGGAAGAGGAAAAGAAATGAATTCGTAAAAATTAAACACCCTGAAATGAAACTCAAGGATATTGTTTACCGGACCAGGTCATACCGGCGTTTTGACGAATCATGCAGGATCGACAGAAAAACCCTTGAAGACCTTGTGGATCTTGCACGGATGTCAGCCTCAGCTGCCAACCGGCAGCCGCTCAAATACCTTCTTTACAACAGCCCTGAAGACTGTGACAGGATCTTTCCCAGTCTTGCCTGGGCTGGTTATCTGAAGGACTGGGTTGGCCCTGAAAGAGGAGAAAGACCTTCTGCCTATATAATAATAACAGGCGACAGGGAGATAACCGAATCCTTCAATGCAGACCATGGAATTGCAGCACAAAGCATTATGCTCGGGGCTACTGAAGCAGGATTTGGCGGCTGTATGATTGCATCCGTAAAAAGACAGGAACTGAGGGATGAACTTCAGATACCCCTTAATCTTGAAATCCTTCTCGTCCTCGCTCTGGGTAAACCCGCGGAGGAGGTGGTGGTTGAAGAGGTTCGCGGTGATGATATTAAATACTGGAGGGATGAGAACAGTGTTCATCATGTTCCCAAACGCCGGCTTGATAATATCATTCTGAATTCATAACTTTATCCTCATTATGAGGAGGTTTTGTATAATCTTTCTTACGGCATCACTTATAACTTCTCCCGTTTTCTGCCAGGTAGGCGAAACCCGGAGCAGTGATATGGTTCTTAACGGTATAGTCAGGGATGCCTCTGACTGGCTGCCATTGAAAGATGCCCAGATCTTCCTGAACAGTTCTTTCGTTGGTGTGACAGGCGATGAGGGTACTTTCACCCTTATGGCAAACAGGAGAGACACGGTAGTTTTCAGGCTTCTGGGATACATGGATGCCATTATTCATGTAAGCGATACTTTACCCGGCCGGGAATTTATGGTTGGAATATACATGCAGACGGATACAATAACAATTGAAGAAGTAGTGATAATTCCCAGGCTGAAGAACCTTAAATATGATATCTATAAACCGCTTCCGGTATCGCCCGAAATGCAGAATGCCAGATATAATATGGCAGTTTCCGCCTACCAGGGAAGAATGGCAATGGGAAAACTTGGCGACCCGGAATCAAATTATGCTGTTATACATCAGAGAAACCTCAGAAATGCAGCCGAAAAAGGAACAATACCATCCGACGCGATGGTCGGCCTGAGTCCAATCATGCTGGTCGGGGCAGCCTATCTTCTTATTAATGGACTGCCTCCCAAACCAGAACCAATGAAATCCGACCTTACCCGCGAAGAACTCGATCAGATTCACAGGAATTATATTGAAAGATTGCGGGAGGAATGATCCGGAGATTATCCTTTTACAAAGATGGCTTTTATGATATCGCTTGCCATTTTGGGGTTCTCCTTCAGACGCCTGGTACAGTATCCAAACCACTTTTTGCCGAAAGGAACATAAATCCTCATCCGGTGTCCTTCATTCACAATGCTGTCACGTAGTTTCGGAGTAACCCCGTAAAGCATCTGGAATTCATACATATTCTTGGGAACGTTATATTTCCTGATCAGGTTGTATGCTCCTTCAATCAAGGGCTTGTCGTGTGTGGCTATACCAACATATATACCATTGCTTAGCATATACTCGAGATCCTCAAGATAATGACGGTTGACTTCTTCATATTTTTTATAGGCAATTTCAGCAGGTTCAATATAAATGCCCTTGCAAAGTCTGAAATTCAAAGGTGATTCCTTTGTGTGCAAATCCATTAATCCTTTAACGTCGTCAAGGGTCCTTTTAAGATAGGCCTGGACAACAAGACCAACACTCCCGGGAAATTCAGCCTTAAGCCTCCGGTATAATTCTATCTCCATGTCGGTACATGGTGAATCTTCCATGTCAATCCTGACAAAACCCTTGTATGAGGCAGCTTTTTCAACAATCTCCCTGATGTGCCTGTAGCACACTTCCTTGTCGATCAGAAGCCCGAATGATGTCGGCTTCAGTGAAAAATTACCGGCAAGACCAGCATTAAAGGTTACTTCTATAAGGTTGAGGTACTCTATCTTGTTCTCTTCGGCCTCTCCAAGCGATGTAATAAATTCTCCGAGAACATCAAGAGTGGTATCGATCTTGTTTTCTTTATACTCTTTCGATACCCTTATGGCATCTTCTAATGTTTCACCGGCAATATAGGATTTGGAAAATATCCAGATGAACTTCTTCGGGAAATAGGGAAGAATCGAAGCAATAAATTTATTGAACATTTTTCTTAAAGTTAAAATCACACAAAAATATTAATTCGTTGCCTGGAACAACAACAAAAAGGAAAAATTCAAATAAAAACTATACTGCGACTTAAATTAATGACGTTTGTCACATTGCATGAATGATTTATGACAGGCTGAGAAAATTTAGCCTCTGTTTAAAGGGTTGAAATTATTGATCTTACTTTAGTTTCATTAAAATTGTTTAATTAGGATATCACTTTTTCCTCAAATCTGCGTTTATATACTGTTGCGAAAGAGATGAATAGTCAAATAACCCTAATCGGATCGATTTGCTCAGGAGAATAAAATATTCAATATTAATATCTTGCGTCATAATTATTGATAGTTTTGGCCAGGATCCGACATTTTCTCAGTTCTATGCGAATCCGCTTTATCTTGCTCCGTCTTTCGCAGGTGCAACCGAAGAATACAGGTTTGCCCTGAATTACCGGAACCAGTGGCCTGCCGTTCCCGGGGTTTTTCATACATACAGCATCTCATTTGACAAGGCTCTTTTGAATTTCAATTCAGGCATAGGCGTTCTCGCAACTTACGACGTGGCAGGTTCGGGAGAACTGAGTACCACCAATATCGGACTTTTGTATTCCTACGATTTCAGGATAAATGAAGAATGGCACATACGTCCGGGTGTAAACTTCAAGTTCACCTACCTGGGGCTGGATATCTACAAGCTGGTGTTCGCCAGCCAGATGACCGGATCGGGAACTGTACCTTCAGTATATCCTCCTCCGTTCAGCAAGGTCGCTGATGTCGATTTTGCAACCTCGGCGCTTGTGTATAACGACCGATTCTGGGGCGGTTTCACACTTGATCATCTTCTCAATCCAAAGCAGTCTTTCTATGGCAACGAAGCAACCCTCCCGGTTAAAATGAATGTTTTCGGGGGAATTCAGATACTCAGGAAAACCAGGCTCCGCCAGACCTATCAGGAGGTGTTGTCGGTTGCCCTTAATTTCCAGAAGCAGGCAAAATTCTACCAGACCGATGTGGGATTGTATTATTACAGGGATCCTCTGATTTTCGGATTGTGGTACAGGGGCATCCCGTTCGTAACCTCCCAGGCAGGAGACGCCATCATAGGACTTGTCGGGATCAAGACCAAACAGCTTCATATAGGGTACAGTTACGACTTCACGATTTCAAACCTGATATCATCGACACACGGATCGCACGAGATATCCCTGGTATATGAATTCAATTCATTCTCAATCGGACAGCGAACGAAAATAAGAGCTATTCCGTGTCCTGAATTCTAGATCCTGCAGTTCGTTCCGACAGACCTTCGTAAAATTCTGCGGGGTGAGGCGGCAAAATAATTAATTTGCTATATTTGCCGCTGATAAACATTAACCTTACATAAGTTTCGATGAAGAATCTAACCAACGTTCTGCTTGCACTGCTCTTTCTGGCTGTTGCCGCTTTATTCGTGCTTCACTTTACAGGAAATAAGAAAAGCCCGAAAGGGGATAATACCGAAGCAGGTACAGGTGCTGTTTCAGAAGGAATTGCCTTTGTGGATATCGACACAGTTGTGTTCAAGTTCAATATGTATGCCGACAGGAGAGAAGAACTGCTCGAAAAACAAAGAAATGCCGAAGCTGAACTTAATTCCAAGGGCACACAGTACGAGAGGGGAGTAAAAGACTTTCAGGATAAGGTGAACAAGGGACTTGTAACCCGTGCCACAGCAGCCGAGATGGAACAGTCGCTCCTTCAGCAGCAGCAGGAACTCGTCAATCTCCGCGACCAGCTTCAGTCAAACCTTCTTGAGGAGGACCAGGTAATGAACAGGCAGATACTGGAATACATCACTACTTATCTTCATGAGAATAAGGATGAATATAAATACCAGTATGTGCTTGGCAAGAGTTTCGGAAGCCCTGTTCTCTTTGGCGATCCGGCAATGGATATCACCCAGCAGGTCGTTGACGGTCTGAACGCCAAATACCAGACCGAGAAAAAGAAATAATCACATGGGATTTGCCTCTGCCTGGCTTGAAAAACATGCGCTTTTCCCCAGTATCATCCAGGAGGCACCAGATAAGAATACAGGTATAATAGTCGTTGTTCCTGCTTTTGACGAACCGGAAATAACCACTCTTCTTGATTCTTTTGCAAACTGCAGCCATCCCGGATGCAGGGCAGAAGTAATAATCGTTGCAAATGCCCCCGACGGCGCCGGGGAAGAAAGCCTTTCCAACACCAGGGAAAGCATCTCAGCTGCCCGATCCTGGAAAAAGCTCAACCGGAATCTGTTTTTTGATGTTCACATTGTTGACGGACTTGATCTTAAACCCTCGGGATGGAGTGTGGGCCTTGCAAGAAAGACAGGTATGGATGAGGCTGTCAGACGCTTTGACCTTCTTGGCAATCCCGGCGGAATTATCCTGAATATAGATGCCGACTGCACTGTAGAAAGCAACTATTTCGAAGCTGTCTTCACTGAGATGGCCGGCAAAACTGACCGGATGGCATGTTCAATATATTTTGAGCATCCGCTTGCCGGCGAGTATTTTCCTGACGAAGTATACAGGTCGGTCACACTTTATGAGCTGCATATGAGATATTTCGTCCGGGGCCTTTCCTATGCCGGCTTTCCCTATGTACACCATACTGTGGGATCGGCGATTGCAATCAAGACATCAGCTTATGTCAGGGCCGGCGGGATGAACAGGCGGCAGGCCGGTGAGGATTTCTATTTCATACAGAAACTTCTTCCGGCCGGATACTTCTTCAACCTCACTTCAACAACTGTTTATCCTTCCCCGAGGATATCATTGAGGGTTCCATTCGGAACAGGTCCGGTTATTTCACGCCTCACTGAATCACCTGATGCCCGGCTGTATTCCTATAATCCAGGGGCATTCGATGAACTTCGCCGCCTCTTCAGCATGGTTGACGGATTGTATAAGGAAGAGCCCGGCTCCGTAGAATGCAGATACTCTGAACTGCCTCCGGGAATACGTCATTTTATAAGTTCGGGTGAGTGGGCTGCGAAAATAAATGAGATCCGCAGCAATACATCAGGAAAAGACTCATTCAGGAAAAGATTCTTCAACTGGTTCAACATGTTCAGGATCGTGAAGTACCTGAATTCGGTGCATGTTTCACTTTTTGCAAAAGTACCTGTGGAAGAGGGTGCCGGCGATTTGCTCAGGATATTGGGGGTGGAGTATGATCAGTCCGGTCCGACCGGCCTTTTGTATCGCTTCAGGCAGCTCGATCTGAAGGACTAATTGGTTTCCCTTGCATTACGGCGGTCTTCCTGGGGAGTAAGGATGATGTAGAGATCCTCGTCAGGCCTTTTCATCCTGTACTGCTCCCTTGCAAACTTTTCGAGGTTCCGGTCGCTGGTCCTGAGTTCCTGGAGCTTTCTTTTATCTTCTTCTATACGCTGAACGTAATACTCCTTTTCAGCCTTGAGCTTCTTCAGGTTTTTCATTTCCTTCCATCTGGATATCAGATTGTTTGAATCGAGCAAAGCTATCCACACAATGAAAATTATCATCGTGAGAAGATACTTGTTCCTCAATACGGGAGGAATTTTCTCAACGAACCTGAAACGCTCCATCATGATACAAACCTACAACTTTTTTTTCAACCTCCGCTCATAAGGTACAACATCTGAACGTTATCCCCGTCATGAATGACAGTGGCCGAATATTTGTCGCGGGGAATGAATTCACCATTGATCTTAATGATCCTCATCCTGAATGTAAACTTCCTGATTTCAAGCATCATCTGCACTGTCATTGAATCTGCCTCGAATTCCTCTTCCCTGTTGTTCAATATTATTTTCATTACCCGCAAACAGTGTTATTTCATTCCCATAAGGATTTCCACCACAGTGTTGGCCTGAAGTGCGGCCACGATTCCTACCCTTGGCGCGAGTGGAGGATTATCCTCTGCAACCTCAGACGACTCATCCCCGCAAACATAAAGTGTTTCATCGATTTTTCTGCACCTGAGGGTCTCATTCTTTCCCCAGCCCGCAATTCCCGATCCTGCAACCACCGGAACGCCTTTTAATTCGCGTTGCACTGTTTCGATGAACATCTCTTTCATCTCACTGCTGTCAAGTGCCTCGACAATCACGTGGCAGTCCCTGAAAATCCCGGCTATATTTGTTCTGTCAAGTACAATGTTGTGAATCATGATCCCTGTTTCAGGCTTTATTCCCATCAGGTTTTCCTTCAGGGCTTCAGTCTTCAGTAATCCAATCTGTCCTTCAAAATAAAACTGCCTCGACAGATTTGACCTTTCAACCTTGTCATAATCGGCTATCACAAGAGTCCCAATCCCGCACCTGGCAAGCAGGACCGCACAGTTTGAACCCAGACCGCCTGCTCCCGCAATACCCACGCTGAATTTTCCCAGATGTAAACCGATCTCCGCCAGATTCATCCGCTGATCATTAAGGATTCTGATAATACAAATATAATTGGTTTGCGCCTAAGATCATACTGTGTAAGCATTGTGAACTATTATAATGATCATTATCATTCTATACGTGTTTAATAAGAAGTAAATTTGGTCATAAATTATAATTTGAGCCGGGAACCAATAAAAAAGCTATGAATTTGGAGCAGATTAAATCACAGCATCGCCTGCTTAAGAGATGGGACTATACCTGGACACCTCTTGATAAGGGATATACCGACAAAACCCTGTATATTAATGTGGGAGATAATATTATCAGGGAGAAAACAGTTCCGCCCGTGATGAAGGAAAAATTCATCGGAGGCAAGGGATACGGTCTTCGGCTTCTCTGGGATGCTACTCTGCCTGACACAAAATGGGATGACCCTGATAACGAGATTATCATATCCTCCGGCCCGATTGGAGGGATTACCCAGTACTCAGGAACCGGAAAGTCGCTGGTTGTGAGTATCTCCCCCCAGACCAATTCAGTAATGGACAGCAATGTCGGAGGATTCTTCGGACCTTTTCTCAAGTTCTCGGGATTTGATGCTTTAGAAATTCAGGGAAAAGCACAAAATGATGTAATTGTATATATTGACGGCATAAATCATTTTGTTGAAATCTTTGAAGCTCCGGGGGAAGCTGTCGACAGCCACCTGCTCTCTGAACAGCTGACTGAAATGTTCGCTGATAACGAAAGTGAAAAAAGGAACATCGGGGTAGTCTCATCAGGATCGGCAGCTGAACACTCCCTGATTGGCATGCTTAACTTCAGCTTTTATGATCCGAGAAGAAAGAAAGTGAGGCTGAAACAGGCAGGAAGGGGGGGAATAGGCACCGTATTCCGTAATAAAAAGATCAAGGCGCTGGTCTGCAAGGTCCCGGGGGTTAAGGGCAATCTTAACAATGTAGTTGACCTTGAGGCTATTATGGAAAGGGGGAGGCGCTTTAACAGGGAGATAAGAGAACTTGATGACAAACAGTGCCAGATGAGGCAGGTTGGAACGGCTCATCTGATGGAAATTATGAACGACCATGACCTGCTTCCCGTACATAACTACAAGTTCGGCAGTCATCCCGACTCATTCAGGATCGATTCCACGGTATGGAAATCACATTTCACCCAGAATATTCCCGATGGATGCTGGCTCGGATGCAACATGTCTTGCAGCAAGGGAGTTGACAACTATGAGGTTCAGACCGGTCCTTACAAGGGACAGATAGTTATAGTCGACGGACCTGAGTATGAAAATGCAGCTGGTCTGGGATCAAACTGCGGGATCTTTGATCCGGGATATATCATTGAAACCAACTTTTATTGTGATACTTACGGTATATGTACAATAACCTGGAGCACGCTGTCAGCCTTTATTATGGAATGCTATGAGAACGGTATCCTAAATAAGGAAAGAACCGGCGGACTTGAGCTCCGTTTCGGAAATTCAAAAGACGCCCTTGAACTTCTCCATCAGGTTGCCCGCGGAGAAGGATTTGGCAAAACAGCGGGTACTGGGGTGCGCAGGATGAAGGAACTGTTCACGGCAAACGGATGGGGCGATGCATCTTTCCTTAAGGATATTGCCATGGAAGCCAAAGGACTCGAATATTCACAGTACATGTCGAAGGAATCGCTTGCCCAGCAGGGCGGATTTGCCATGACCAACAAGGGACCCCAGCACGATGAGGCCTGGCTTATCTTCATGGATATGGTTAACAACCAGATACCCACATTTGAAAACAAGGCTGAAGCATTGCACTATTTCCCGATGTTCAGAACCTGGTTCGGACTTGTCGGACTTTGCAAGCTTCCGTGGAATGACGTTGAACCTGAAAATAACGCAGAGACTGACGAACCAGCAAAGGTTCCTGAACATGTCGATAACTACGTTACCATCTATAAGGCAGTTACAGGAAGGGAGTTTAGCAAGGAGCGGCTCATCGAGGACTCAGAAAGGGTTTATAACTTTCAGCGGATTTTCAACCTCAGAAGAGGCTACGGAACAAGGAAATTCGACGCCCAGCCTTATCGTGCTGCCGGGCCTGTTACGGTCGAGGAGTATGAATCGAGGGCTGAGAGATATGATAAGCAGCTCAGGGAAAAACTGGGAGTCGATCTGTCAGGCTTATCTGTCGCTGAAAAGATGAAACTCCTCAGGGAATACAGGGAAGCCCAGTATGAAAGCCTCCTCGATGCTGTATACAAACGCCGCGGATGGAACTCTAACGGGGTGCCTACCATAGAATTCCTGAAAGAGATAGGCATGGACTTCCCAGAGGTGGTTGATGTCGTTCGTGATTACCAGTAGGAGCAGGTGGTGTTTTATATGCCGGTTAATGTGTAATTTGGTCTGCTGATGACAGGACGTATCTCAATTTTACTCATTCTTTTTTCTATCGCCATCCCCGGTTGCAGAAACAAAGGTGCTGGCAGTGAGAAGGAGATTATAATCTTTCATGCGGGAAGCCTTGCGGTTCCGTTCAGGCAGCTGGCCGATGAATACAGCAAGCTTAATCCCGGGGTAAAAATCCTTATGGAATCAGCGGGCAGCCTTGTATGTGCCAGGAAGATAACTGAACTGGGAAAGCCTTGCGACATAATTGCGTCAGCAGATTACAAGGTGATCGATGAACTCCTTATACCTGAGTTTGCTTCCTGGAGCATCAGATTCGCAACCAATGAGATAGTTATTGCCTTCCGCGAAGAATCGAGGTATTCTTCTGAGATTGATTCATCAAACTGGATAGACATACTGCTCAGGGACGATGTTGTCTTTTCCCGGTCCGATCCCGATTCCGACCCCTGCGGTTATAGAAGCGTCATGGTTTTCAAACTGGCTGAAAAATATTACGGAATCCCGGCCCTGGAAAACCGTCTGACCTCAAAGAACAGGAATTTCATCCGTCCCAAGGAGGTCGACCTTATAGCCCTTGTTGAATCGGGAGCTGCCGATTACATGTTTCAGTACAAATCGGTTGCAAGACAGCATAATCTGAAGTATATCGAACTTCCCGACGCTATTAACCTGGGTAATCCCCTTCAGAATGAAAACTACCGGACTGTTGCAACAGATGTGGCAGGCAAATCGCCCGGCACAAGAATGACGATCAGGGGTGATTTTATAAACTATAGCCTTGCAATACTTAATGATGCTCCCAATAGTAAAGGCGCCATCGATTTTGTGTCTTTCCTGCTGAGTCCCGAGGGTGTCACTGTTTTCAGGATGAACGGACAGGAACCGATAATTCCTCCGGCAACAGAACAGCCCGAAATGATCCCGTCTGGTCTTAAGAAGTACCTTGGTGATGGGAATCAGTAGCAATCTGCCTGTGAAAAGCAGCCCGTTCAGCTGGATTATGCTCATCCTGTCATCTCTTGTCCTGCTGTTTATTCTGGCACCGCTTGCAGGTATAATCCTGAATACAGAAGGCAGCCGGCTGATTGAGACCGTGAATGAAAGTGATGTCAGGGAAAGCATATGGCTTACCCTGCTGGTAGCATTCGCCGCCACTTTTCTGTTTGCTTTTGCAGCTATCCCGCTTGCCTGGATACTTGCCCGCAGGAACTTCCCCCTGAAAGGTGTAGTTCAGGGCATCATCGACCTGCCTGTGGTAATACCTCATACCGCAGCAGGAATAGCGGTTCTCGGATTCATATCCCGCGACGGATTTCTCGGGGGAATTGCAGATACTGTAGGTTTGTCGCTTGTAAATAATCCCGCTGGAATTGCCCTTGCAATGGCCTTTGTCAGCGTTCCCTTCCTGATCAACTCGGCAAGGGACGGTTTCGCTTCTGTCCCGGTAAGGCTCGAAAAGGCAGCCCTGACACTTGGAGCCTCACCTTCCAGGGTATTCTTTACAATATCACTGCCCCTTGCCTGGAAAAGCATTATGACCGGATTCGTAATGATGTTTGCAAGAGGGATGAGTGAATTCGGCGCCGTGGTAATCGTGGCATACCATCCTATGATCGCTCCTGTTCTCATATATGAAAGATTCAATAATTTCGGGCTCGATTATGCAAGGCCCGTATCTGTCATTTTCATAATTGTCGCACTGGCGGTCTTCATCCTGCTGCGGCTTATCTCACCCGGGAAGAAAGAATCAAATATCACTCCTGATGCTGAAGCTTGAGAACATATGCAGGAAGTTCGGCACCTTTGCCCTCACGGGAATTAATCTTCAGGTCGCCGACGGTGAGTATTTTGTGCTGCTCGGGAGGTCAGGATCAGGGAAAACATGCCTGCTGGAACTTATTGCCGGACTTCATACCCCCGATTCGGGTTCATTATGGATTGACGGACATGACATTACTGACAGCAAGATTCAGGACCGTCCTGTCGGACTTGTTTTTCAGGATTTTGCTGTCTTCCCGAACATGACGGTCAGGGGTAACATAGCTTATCCGCTTCGTTCAAGGGGGATGAGAAAGGATGAGATTTCAGTCAGGGTTAAAACCATCGCTGCCGATATGAATATTTCATCCCTTCTCGGTCGCTATCCTCAAAATCTTTCGGCAGGTGAGCTTCAGAGGGTTGCCCTCGCCCGGACACTGGTGCTGAATCCCCGATTGCTTCTTCTCGACGAACCAATGTCGTCTGTGGATGCAAGCCTCAAGGAGGATATTAAGAAAGTCCTTCGCCGTATTAACAGGAACGGACTGTCCATCATCCATGTCACCCACGATTACAGGGAAGCCGTAAGCCTGGCCGGCAGGGTGGGGGTAATACACGGGGGCAGGATAGTGCAGGAAGGAACTCCCGGATCGGTCTTCAGCCGGCCTGTAAACCGCTTCGTCGCCAGATATGCCGGCATAAAGAATTTCTTTAATGTACGTTTCTTAAAGGAAGGAAATGAGTGGAAAGCTATCGGTGACCGGAAACTGACATTCAGCATTACCGGAAAGGACTTCCCCGGTGAAGGTCTTATGATAGTCAGGAGTGAGAATATAACAGTTAATACGTCTGAACCTCCCCGGGGAACAGTAAACTGTTTCAGGGGAGTGGTAAAGGAAGTGTTTCCTTCCGAATACGGAATGGAGATCACCGTCGATGCCGGAATGCTTTTTGTTGCTGACATCAGTGCCCCCGATTTCGGAAAACTATCACTTAAGGAATCTGATGAGGTCTGGATCTCTTTTCCCGCCCGGGCGGCAGTCGCTATTGAAGGAAGCGAGCACGACAGGCATACTGAAGAAACAATATAGCATTTTGATATAATAAATATATCATATTGATATGGAAATGATATCTTTTTCGGAGGCCTTTGATATCGTAATGAGTTCGGATATCAGGATAAAGGATACCGAGACAATCGGCTTCGCAGCTTCCTTAAACAGGGTGCTGGCGGGAGATGTTATCAGCGACATGGACATGCCTCCTTTCAACAAGTCCTCTGTCGACGGATTTGCCTGCAGAAAGGATGATCTGGCTGAAGAACTTGAGGTTATCGAAACCATCCCGGCCGGAGCATGGCCTTCAAAAAATATAAAAAGAGGAACCTGTTCACGGGTAATGACCGGAGCCCCGGTGCCCGAAGGCGCCGATTTCATGATAATGGTGGAGGAAACTGAAACCCTGACTTCGGGAAAAATCAGGTTCACAGGAGTGATAAAAAAGGATAACATATCATATAGGGGAGAGGATATAAGAAAAGGCGATGTTGTAATTAGGGCGGGTACCCTGATCCGGCCTCAGCATACAGGAGTTATGGCTGCAGCAGGACATACCACCCCCCTGGTGCGCCTTAAACCGGTTGTTGCTGTGATCAGCTCCGGAAGCGAGCTTGTGGAACCCGACAGGGTGCCCGGAGTATCACAGATCCGGAACAGCAATTCCAGCCAGCTCATGGCACAGATAGATAAGGCTGGTGCAACCGGAAGGTATTACGGCATCGCGGAAGATGATGAGGAAATTACCTACGGGATCATTAACCAGGCAATTGCGGAAAACGATCTGGTGATAATAACCGGAGGGGTTTCAATGGGCGATTTTGATTTTGTCCCTTCAGTTCTTGAAAGGGCTGGCGTCCGGATTATTTTCAGCCGGGTTGCAGTTCAACCGGGAAAACCAACTACCTTCGGGCTTCATCCTGATGCGGCGGTTTTTGGCCTTCCGGGAAATCCTGTGTCTTCGTTCCTGCAGTTTGAACTGTTGGTGAAACCATTGCTGTTCAGAATGATGCAATGTAACTGGCAACCATTGACATTCAAACTTCCACTGGGCGAAACATGCACACGAAGGTCGGTGGACAGAATGGCGCTTCTTCCTGTCAGAATAAGCGTCGAGGGTACTGCCATACCGGTTGAATATCATGGATCGGCACATATTGCTGCATTAAACGAAGCGGACGGGATAATCTTCATGCCGGCGGGCATCAAAACGATCGGAAAAGGAGAAATGGTAAGTGTTAGACAGCTTTAACAGACATATCAATTATCTGCGGATTTCGGTAACCGACCGCTGTAACCTCAGGTGCCGCTATTGCATGCCGGGCGAAGGCATTCAGCTTCTGAAACATGAGGATATTCTTTCATTTGATGAAATAACCCGGTTTACAAAAATTGCTGTGGAAAAGGGCATTGACAAGGTCAGGATCACAGGGGGGGAACCGCTGGTCAGAAAAGGGATCGTCACACTTATCGGGATGATTGCTGAAATCCCCGGAATAATAGACCTGTCGATGACTACCAACGGGACACTGCTCGAAAATTTTGCAGAGGATCTGAAAAGGGCAGGTCTGCAAAGGGTAAATATAAGTCTCGATACGGTTAACCCTGAAAGATATGCCTGGATCACCAGGAGGGGAGAGCTGCAGGATGTATTGCGAGGCATCGATTCAGCAAGGAAAGCCGGACTGAACCCGGTCAAGATAAATTGTGTGAAAGGAGAAGCTGGTTTATTGGAAGATGCAGAAGGGGTGGGCGAATTCTGCAGGAAGCAAGGCCTGGAGGTGAGATATATTGAAGAAATGGATCTCGAAAAAGGCAGGTTCTCGAAGGTTCATGGAGGAACCGGTGGGCAGTGTGGCATATGCAACAGGTTGAGGCTGACTTCCGACGGTAAACTCAAACCCTGCCTGTTCAATGGCATGGAGTTTGATATCAGGAAGCTCGGTTGCGAGGAAGCCCTCAGGCTGGCTCTGGCTAATAAACCTGAAAAGGGAATGACAAATTCAAAGAACTCTTTTTATAACATAGGAGGATAACACCCATGGAAAAACTATCACATGTCGATGAAAGTGGAAAAGCATCAATGATCGATGTCGGGGCAAAGGAAATTCAGCACCGCAGCGCAAAGGCTTCAGGTCACATAAAACTGCGTGACGAAACGCTTCAACTTATTAAGGATAACCTGCTTAAAAAGGGAGATGTGCTTACGGTGGCCCAGATTGCCGGCATCAATGCAGCAAAGGCAACTTCTTCGCTCATACCCCTTTGCCATAACATTGTTCTCGATCATATCAAAGTCGAACTCGTCCCGGATGAGGCTGGTATAATGGCCGAAAGTGAAGTCCAGTGCACCGGAAGGACCGGGGCTGAAATGGAAGCGCTGACTGCTGTCAGTGTAGCCCTTATGACTGTTTATGACATGTGCAAGTCGGTCGATAAGATGATGGTGATTGACAGGGTGATGGTTACTGAGAAGACCAAAATATGAATTTTCCGGAGAAACTCAATGTACTTATTATTACTCTGAGCGACAGGGCTTACAGAGGTGAATACGAAGATTTGAGCGGTCCTGCTGTCAGGGACAGCCTTTCCTCTTTCTTTTCCGCCAGGCACCGGGAAGCAGTGATTAAAATGCAGCTTGTTCCCGACGACCGGGCTATCCTTCAGGATATTGTGAGAGATGCTTCAAAATCAATGCACCTTATCTTTACTACCGGAGGAACAGGTATCGGGCCGAGGGATATTACCGTTGAAGCTGTGAAACCACTTCTTTCAAAGGAAATACCGGGAATAATGGAACTGATAAGGGTTAAATACGGAACCGGAAACCCCTTTGCCCTGCTGAGCCGTGGTGTGGCCGGGATTACGGGCAAATCACTGATCTTCACTCTGCCGGGATCCCTTAAAGCTGTCAACGAGTATATGAATGAAATACTTAAGGTGCTTGAACATGCCATCGGGATGCAGTACGGGATCGATTCCCATCCGAAACATTAATCGGTGAGCCTGTTAAGAGTGTTGATGTTCCGGACACCGATAAGCCTGTCGTATCTTTCCCTCGGATTTCTGTAATAGACCAGCACGGTATAATCGTTTTCAGTCTCATAGTGGCTCCCTTCAAACCTTGAGGCCATGGTGTCGTCAGTGCCATCCCTCCGGAATACATATTCATAGTTGTACCAGCCCTGCTTAAGCAGAATTATGCTTTCATAAACCCTCTCATCAGCATTGTAGCTCATCAGATTATTGCTGTTGAATTCCCAGTTGTTAAAAGCCCCGGAAACATACATCCTGCCTCCTTCAACGGGATAAAGAGAGGGAAGCGTGAAGTACACATATACATAATCAGCATCGGTATCGGGATTTTTCTCCTCCTGTATAGCTATGTAGTACTTTCCGTTGAAATCCTCCCAGTAAAAATAAGGCTTGAATTCCCTGTCGTCCGATGGTGCGAGGTAGACATGATAATTCGACATGAGGAAATCGATCTTCCTTACATATTGCGACTTGTACCTGATGCTTTTTATGTCGAAATACCTGAATTCATTACCCCCCGGAAATACGTTAAGGTCGGTCAGTGAGCTGTATTTCAGCTGGTTGTTGCTGACAAATTCGGGTTTCAGATTCTGCTTTGCATTGTCCCACCTTCCATTCTGAAGAATAAAGGCAAAAACATCCCTGTAGGGATCATTGATCCTCAGCGACGGGATAGTGACGTTGAAATCGATCTGCTGGTTCCTGTTGAGATCTGCCGTCATCCTCGGGCGATGGGCTGAGATCTCTATACCGGCAGCATCTTCCGTGATCATGAAGCGATGCGACAAAACAGGATGTTCAGGATCGTTCGACGGGTGAATCAGGATGATATAATTGCCCGATAGCTTGAAATTTATCCTGTCGTTCGGAAAGGAGAGCCTGTAGTGAGTGTAATGAACGGTGGTATTGAAAGACGGCCTGTAGTCTTCCACCGGATTTTCAGGAA
The DNA here is from genome assembly GCA_964429295.1 of uncultured Rikenellaceae bacterium. Lineage (GTDB taxonomy): Bacteria > Bacteroidota > Bacteroidia > Bacteroidales > VadinHA17 > LD21. Next base: position 113,484 of record CAYSBL010000002.1, on the reverse strand, counting down.
AACCTTCAAGATAATCGGTGTGGAATATATCCGACCTGTTCCAGTCCTTGTCACAATGAATGAAAGAATAGTAAAAATCATCAATATCATTTCCAAGAAGATCAAAATGAAGCACGAGATTTTCTCCGCTGCTGAGCTTTATTACAGGATACGACAGGTTCCATCCCTCTTTGTAGAGCTGGACGGTCTTCACCCTTTCATCGAAGACATGAGTGGTCAGGACAGGATCGGCAGCTCCTTCCTGATTCAGAGTGAAAAGGTTAGCGAAAAGTATCAGTAATATCGATAAAATCATCGTCTGGATTTATTTTGCAAATTTATATATAGTGGAATTTTATAGAATCATTTTTGCAATATTTCGTAAAATTTAACTTGCTATTTATACATTTGCAGTTACTGTTATCTGATTAACAGAAATCTGATCAGCCAGAGTTATTTTAATAGATCAATTAAGATGCCAAGATCGATAAAGCTAAAAAAAGGATTTGATATCCGGTTGCTGGGTATTGCTGAAAAGAATATCGCCGGAGCAGTCAGTCCCGCCATGTATGCAGTAAAACCTGTTGATTTTCCGGGATTGACTCCAAAACTTGATGTACATCCTGGTGATACAGTTGAGGCAGGCAGTCCTCTTTTCCATGATAAACAAAATCCTGAGATAAAGTTCACTTCTCCGGTAAGCGGGAAGGTGGTATCGGTCGACAGGGGCGACAGACGGAAAATACTTGAGGTTGTTGTTGAAAAAGACGGCGACAGGTCAGTGGATTTCGGGAAAGCTGATCCTGACAGGCTGTCCGGAGAACAGGTAAGGGAAGCTATGCTCAGGTCGGGCCTTTGGCCGGCTGTCCGTCAGCGTCCCTATCATGTGATCGCGAATCCTGCCGGCCAGCCAAAATCCGTTTTCGTATCATGTTTTGATACAGCTCCACTTGCCCCGGATTACAATTTCATTCTTGAAAATTCTTCCGTATCCCATTTCAAAACAGGTATAAAGGCTCTGTCGAAGCTGACCACAGGAAAGGTCAACCTTGTGCTTAAGAACGGAGCCGACGGAAACAAATTACTTGAAGGATTGGGCGGAGTGGAAATATCCTGGTTTTCCGGACCTCATCCTGCCGGAAATGTCGGGATCCATATTCACCATCTCGATCCGGTAAATAAGGGAGAAACTGTCTGGTATGTAAATTTTCAGGACGTCATTACCATCGGAAAGCTTTTTTCGGAGGGTGTTTACAAGCCCGAAAGGCTGGTCGCCCTTACCGGTTCAGAGGTCCTGAAGCCACGATATCACAAAATGCTGGCAGGTGCTTCGGTCATCAGCTTTCTTGAAGGAAATGTAAAGGAAGGAAACCTGAGGGTCATAAGCGGAAATGTGCTCACCGGAACCAGGATAGAGCAGACCGGTTACCTTGGATTCTATGACTCCCAGATAACGGTCATCCCCGAAGGCAATTATTTCGAGATGTTCGGCTGGGCATTACCGGGAATCGGAAAGCTGAGCTTTTCACGAACCTTCCTTTCTTCATTGTTCCCCCGGAAAACTTACAGACCTGATACCAACTTCCATGGAGGTGAAAGGGCTTTCGTGGTGACAGGCCTCTACGAAAAGGTATTACCGATGGATATATATCCGATGCAGCTTCTGAAGTCCATAATTGCCCGGGATATTGATATGATGGAGAACCTGGGGATCTATGAGGTGGCAGAGGAGGATTTTGCGCTTTGCGAATTCGTTTGCCCTTCAAAGATAGAGATCCAGTCAATAGTAAGGGAAGGACTTGATCTGATAAGACAGGAAATGAGTTAAGTAAACTGTGATTTTTTACTATATGGATTCACTGAGAAAAAAGATTGATAAACTGAAACCCCAATTTACAAAGGGGGGTAAGTTTGAAAAACTGCAGTCGGTGTTTGAAGGATTTGAGAGCTTTCTATTCGTCTCTGACAAGGTCACGGGCAAAGGCTCCCACATCCGCGACTCAATAGACCTTAAGCGTACCATGACCGTTGTGATCATTGCCCTGGTACCAGCGCTCCTTTTCGGGTGCTATAATACAGGGCTGCAGCATTTCAGGTCGGTTGGAACAGATCCTGCATTGCTGCAGGCCTTCTGGTTCGGCTTCATCAAACTGCTTCCGCTGATAATAGTAAGTTATGTGGTCGGTCTCGGGATAGAATTTATTGCCGCCCAGATACGCGGCCATGAAATAAACGAGGGCTACCTTGTGACCGGCCTCCTTATACCGCTTATCATGCCGATCGACGTTCCTCTGTGGATGCTCGCACTGGCAGTCGCCTTCTCGGTGATTCTCGGCAAGGAGGTGTTCGGAGGCACGGGCATGAACGTGTTCAATCCCGCTCTTCTCGCCAGGGCTTTTATTTTCTTCAGTTACCCCGCCTGGATGACCGGAGATAATGTCTGGACCGAAGGCCTGACAAAAGGCATAAATGTTATTGACGGATATTCGGGCGCAACTCCGCTGTCGATGTTCGCTACCGGCGATACCTCGAATCTGCCTACATTTTTGGAGATGTTCATCGGGACTATCCCCGGTTCGGTGGGTGAAACCTCGGTAATTGCAATTCTGATAGGAGCTGCAATCCTTCTTATAACCGGTGTCGGAAGCTGGAAGATAATGCTCAGCGTTTTTGCCGGCGGCATCGGAATGGGACTGCTTCTGAATGCCCTGTCGGTAAATGAGTATATGGAGATCCCGTTCTACTATCATCTGGCCATGGGAGGTTTTGCTTTCGGAGCTGTATTCATGGCGACCGATCCGGTCACGGGCGCCCAGACAGAAAAAGGGAAATGGATTTACGGATTTCTAATAGGTATATTGTCAGTACTGATCAGGGTGCTTAATCCGGCCTACCCTGAGGGAGTCATGCTGGCAATACTGCTTATGAACGTTTTCGCTCCGCTCATCGATTATTATGTAGTTCAGTCGAATATCAAGAGAAGGCTCAAAAGAGCCAGTGTTGCACTTAATACCGGTGTAAAATGAAACACTTCAGCAACAGATATATTTTCATCTTCTCAGCAATTATGGTAATTGCTGTGGCGACACTGCTTTCGCTGGCGGCGACATTGCTCCAGCCTGCCCAGGCAAGAAACCTGGAGATTGAGAAGAAAAGGAACATGCTCGAATCGATCAATGTGGCAACAACCCGTGAGAATGCCGAGGAACTCTATGAAAAATACATCAAAGAAGGATTTGTGGTTAATTCCGATGGCAACATGGTCGACGGCATCGATGCCTTTACGGTTGTGGTGAAGAATGAACAGAAGAAGCCGCTTGAACAGCAATATCTTCCGGTTTTCAGGGCCGAACCCGACGACGGAGAGAAAGTCATAATCGTTCCGGTTGAAGGGAAAGGTCTGTGGGGACCGATTTACGGTTATGTTTCACTGAAATCTGACTTGAATACAATATACGGAACAAACTTCGATCACAAGGGTGAGACTCCGGGTCTAGGAGCCGAGATTAACACCACTTCCTTCGAAAGCCAGTTCAGGAACAAGGAAATTTTCCAAAACGGGAACTTCACCTCAATCAAGGTCGTCAAGGGAGGAGCAAAGGAAAATGATCCGCACGGTGTTGATGCAATCTCAGGCGGAACCATTACCAGCAAAGGTCTCGAAAACATGATCTTTGACTGTCTGACAAAATATAACAGCTATTTTTTAAAAAACAGGATATAGTATATGAGCAATCAGGAAAAAGAACCGATACTATCGGCAAAGAACCTTAAGCTTCTGACTGAACCGCTTGGCAAAAACAACCCGATAACCATCCAGGTCCTCGGGATATGTTCCGCGCTTGCGGTTACTGTAAAGCTTAAACCGGCACTGGTGATGGCACTTTCAGTTATTGTTGTTACCAGTGTATCAAACCTGGTAGTTGCATCATTAAGGAAATTCATTCCCGACAGGATCAGGATTATTGTGCAACTGGTTGTCATCGCAACAATGGTGATCCTCGTCGACCAGTTCCTGAAAGCATATGTATTTGACGTGAGCAAGCAGCTTTCGGTATTTGTCGGACTGATCATTACGAACTGCATCATAATGGGGCGGCTCGAGGCATTTGCAATGGCCAATAAGCCCTGGCCTTCATTTCTCGATGGACTCGGGAACGGTGCAGGATACGGACTGATCCTTGTTATTGTGGCGTTCTTCAGGGAGTTCCTGGGTTCAGGAACCATCTTCGGATATCCTGTTCTTGAGAAACTCGGGATTTACAGCACGGGTTATGAAAACAACGGGATGGCTATACTTCCGCCGATGGCACTTATCATTGTCGGCCTGATTATATGGGTTCAGAGAAGCAGAGACAAAAGCCTTGTTGAAAAATAATAACTGATGAACTATGGAAAACCTGCTTAATATATTCATAAAATCGATTTTCGTAGAGAATATGGTATTTGCCTTTTTCCTGGGCATGTGCTCATACCTCGCTGTCTCGAAATCGGTTAAGACAGCCATGGGGCTTGGAATCGCAGTTGTTTTTGTACTGGTAATTACCGTGCCTCTTAACTTCATGGTTGAGAAATACCTTCTGAAAAAAGGAGCTCTTATCTGGCTTGGAGAAAGTTTTGCCGATGTCGACCTCAGCTTCCTTACTTTCATGATATTTATTGCCTTCATTGCGGCCATGGTCCAGCTTGTGGAAATGATTGTTGAAAAATTCAGTCCGGCGCTCTATAACTCCCTCGGCATCTTCCTCCCGCTTATCGCTGTCAACTGCGCTATACTCGGAGCATCATTGTTCATGCAGGAAAGGGAATATGCCAATGTGATTGAAGCGGGGGTATTCGGACTTGGTTCCGGTATAGGATGGCTGCTTGCCATTGTCGGAATTGCGGCAATAAGGGAAAAGCTAAAATACAGCAATGTGCCTGATCCCCTGAAAGGCCTGGGTATAACATTTATACTTACCGGGCTAATGGCAATAGCATTTATGGGGTTCATGGGAATTTCTTTGTAAAATTAATTATATCGCATTATGCTATTGGCAGTTACAACTTTAGGTACACTTTTTTACAGTATAATAGTATTCCTTGTAATCATTATGCTCCTGGTGGTTATGCTCCTTTTTGCAAGGGACAAGCTTACACCTAAGGGAGATGTAACACTTCACATAAATGACCGCGATATTGTCGTTTCACCCGGATCTAACCTCCTGATGACCCTTTCGTCAAACGGGATCTATCTTCCATCAGCATGCGGAGGAGGTGGTACCTGCGGAATGTGCAAATGCCAGATTACAGAGGGAGGGGGTGCAATACTTCCCACTGAGACAGGCTTCTTTACACGAAAGGAACAAAATGAACACTGGCGGCTTGGATGTCAGGTGAAGGTCAGAAACGATCTCACTATCAAACTGCCTGAAGCCATACTGGGAATAAAGAAATGGGAATGTGAAGTGGTGTCAAACCTTAACGTAGCAACTTTCATCAAGGAATTTGTTGTAAAACTGCCCGAAGGTGAATCCCTTGACTTTGAACCCGGCGGATATATCCAGATAGATGTTCCAAAATATGAAATGACCTACAGGGACATCCTTATCGAGGACGGATTTAAAAGTGACTGGGACAAGTATAAGATGTGGGATCTTAAGATAAAAAACACCGAGGAGACTTTCAGGGCCTACTCCATGGCTAACTATCCGGCTGAGAAAAACCTTATAAAACTCAATATCAGGATAGCCACACCGCCCTTCGACGGTGCCAGGAATCAATTCATGAATGTCCCTCCCGGGATCTGCTCCTCATACATATTCTGCAGGAAACCGGGCGATAAGGTTACAATTTCAGGTCCCTACGGGGAGTTCCATATCAAGAACACTGGTAACGAAATGGTGTATATCGGAGGAGGAGCAGGAATGGCTCCCCTGAGATCCCATATTTTCCATCTGTTCCATACACTCAGGACAAACCGCAAGGTTTCATACTGGTACGGCGCCCGCTCGCTACGCGAAGTTTTCTATGAAGATGAATTCAGGGCTATAGAGAAGGAATTCCCCAACTTCAGGTTCCATCTTGCCCTCTCTGAACCCCTGCCGGAAGATAACTGGAAAGGCCTCACCGGATTCATCCATAAGGTGCTGCTGGATAACTACCTATCAAAACACGAGGAACCGGAAGACATAGAGTATTATTTCTGCGGCCCTCCCGTGATGAACAATGCCGTTATTAAAATGCTCGACAGTCTTGGTGTTCCGCAGGAAAATATTTCATTCGATGATTTTGGCGTCTGATTTCAGACTTGTCTGCCGGGATCGGAATTGCTGAGATGTATCTAAGAAAGTCTCTTATTATCATTACTTTGCTAAATGGCAATATCAGTTAGAATCATGTCGTGCATTAAAAAGACAGCTGAAAGAACCCTTATCCTGCTTCTTCTTTTGCTGCCGGCTTATTCCTGCCGGAAAACGACAACTTTCGACAGCTTCGGCGGATTTGCCCAGGGCACAACCTACAGCATCACATTTGGAAATAACGGTGACATTGATCCTCAGGAGCTCAAATCGGAGGTTGAAAAGATACTGAAGGATTTTGACCTGTCTCTTTCACTTTATGTCGATTCGTCTATCCTCTCGAAAGTCAACAGGAATGAGGATGTTAAGGTTGACAGGTATTTTACGGAGGCTTATTCAAAATCGACCGCGATATCCGCTATGACCGGAGGAGCATTCGATATTACGGTCGGTCCCCTGGTTAAAGCCTGGGGCTTTGGTCCGGATGATTACCGGAACTTTTCCGAATCGAAGCTCGATTCGTTGCTTGAGCTTATTGGAATGGAAAAAGTGAGGATTGAAAACAACAGAGTTATAAAAACTGACCCGGACATAAAATTTGATTTCAATGCCATTGCTCAGGGTTACTCCGTTGATGTTGTCAGCGCTTTTCTGGATTCAAGGGGGATAAGGAATTCCCTGGTTGAGATAGGCGGCGAGGTCAGGGCGAAGGGCGACAAGAACGGGGTATTATGGCGGATAGGTATTGACCGCCCGGAGGATGGTAACAATATGCCGGGGAACAATCTTCAGGCTGTAATAAGCATGAAGGACCGGTCGCTTGCAACATCAGGCAACTACAGGAAGTTTTATATCGAGAATGGCGTAAAATACTCGCATACAATCGATCCCAGAACAGGCTATCCTGCCAGGAATACACTGCTGAGCGCGACAATCCTGGCCGGGGATTGCGCTACTGCCGACGGACTTGCAACGGCGTGCATGGTGATGGGAAAGGATCAGGCCATCGAATTCATGGTGGAACATCCCGAATATGATGCGTTTCTGATCTATTCAGACGAAAGCGGGAACTTCCGGACATGGTCGACCGATAATCTTAAGAAATTCATTTCTCAGTAGAAGGAACAATACTCCCGCACGATGAACAGGTTCCTGATCCGTGAAGCGGAGTGCATCCCGTATCAGTACCCTGCGCACATCTGATCCCCCTCTTCCTCATTTCACTGTTATGCCCCACATGAAACTGGGGGAACTTCCCATTTTGCCTGAGCAAAATCCTTATTCCAAGGAAAATACCAGAAAGTGCAACAAGTAATAGAGTTATTATGAGTAACTTTATAAACATGATCTTTTTATTTCAAAGATAACACCAATTATACTCTGATGATTAAACAACTTCAGATTTCCTTTGTTTACTTAGTGACAATAAAAGAGGAACAAAATCATGGGTAAAAAGAAGAATTCAACAGATATTGCATGGGATAAGAACACAGTTCTTGAAGACTATCGTCTGGCGGTGCTTAGCCGAAACCTCAGCGTGATCGGCCGCCGTGAAGTACTTACAGGCAAAGCAAAATTTGGCATTTTCGGCGACGGGAAGGAGATACTCCAGATAGCTCTCGCAAAACAGTTCAGAAACGGTGACTGGAGATCGGGTTACTACCGCGACCAGACATGGATGATGGCTATGGGACTGTATGATGCCGTTGAATTTTTCCATCAGCTTTACGGGAATACTGATGTTGACGTTAACTATGGAAGCAGGGGCAGGGTGTTCAATAATCATTTTTCTGTTCCAAATATCAATTCCGACGGGACATGGCGCGACCTTACAAAACAGAAGAACTCATCATCAGACATTTCTCCCACGGCAGGGCAGATGCCCCGCCTGCTCGGACTCGCTTATGCATCAAAACTTTTCAGGCTTAACAAGGAGCTTCACAAGTTCAATACTCTTACCATTAAAGGCAATGAGGTCGCTTTCGGATCAATCGGCGATGCAAGTACTTCGGAAGGTCACTTCTGGGAAACCATCAATGCTGCAGGAGTGCTTCAGGTACCAATGGCACTGTCGGTTTATGACGACGGCTATGGGATCTCCGTTCCCAAAAAATACCAGACAACCAAGGGAAGTATTTCTGATATCCTCAGGGGATTCGAGGATGAACCCGGAAAACCCGGATTCAGGATTTTAAAAGGTAAGGGATGGGATTATCCGGGTCTTATAAAACTCTATGAGGATGGCGTAGAGATATGCCGCCGCGATCACAAACCTGTGGTGTTTCATATAGAAGATGTAACCCAGCCGCTCGGCCATTCCACGTCAGGATCCCATGAAAGGTATAAAAGCGCAGAGAGGCTTAAATGGGAAGAGGAATTCGATCCGATTGCAAAAATGCGTGAATGGATTATCAATGAAGGTATAGCAACCGCCGAGGAGATTGAAGGGATCTCCTCTGAAGCTGAAACCGAGGCAAAGGAAGCCAGAAAAAAAGCCTGGGACATGTTCCAGAATCCAATAAGGATTGAAAGGGATGCCCTGGTAAAAATTATACGCGACCGCTCCTGCAGATGCTCTGAAAAAGTTAAGGAGGCAGCTGTGGACGAGATTGCCGATGAGCTCACTAAAGTTCTAAATCCAATCCGCAAGGACAATTTCATGGCGGCCAGGAAGATTCTCAGAAACATATGCGGCACCTGTGCTAAAGCAGATAATCTCAGGGAAGAACTCCTCGGATGGCTCAGGCGTAACTACAAGGACGCCGAAGAAAGCTATAATTCATTTCTTTACAATGAAATGCCAACTTCTGTACTAAAAGTCAAGCCGATTGCACCAAAATATTCCGAAAACTCACCGGAGGTACCCGGAAGACAGATCCTGAGGGATAATTACGACAAACTTTTTGAGAAATATCCGCTGCTTGTTACTTTCGGAGAGGATACGGGGAATATAGGAGGAGTGAACCAGTCGCTCGAGGGATTGCAGAAAAAATACGGTGAACAGCGGATAACCGATACCGGCATCCGTGAAGCAACTATACTCGGACAGGGGATAGGCCTGGCATTGAGGGGTATGCGCCCCATAGCGGAGATTCAGTACCTCGATTACCTGATGTATGCCATACAGATACTCAGCGATGACCTTGCAACAACTCATTACCGGACAGCGGGAAGAATGATTGCCCCGCTTATAATAAGCACCAGGGGGCACAGGCTGGAGGGCATCTGGCATTCAGGTTCTCCTATGAGCATGCTTATTAACTCGGTAAGGGGAGTTTATGTGTGCTCACCCCGTGACATGACAAGGGCTGCGGGATTCTACAATACCCTGCTGCAGGGCGAGGATCCGGCTATCGTTATCGAACCTCTTAACGGCTACAGACTTAAGGAAAAAATGCCCGATAACCTCGGAGAGTTCAGGCTTGAACTCGGCATCCCTGAAATCATGTCGGAAGGTAATGATATTACCCTGGTAACTTATGGCTCAACTGTAAAGGTAGCCCAGGAAGCTGTTTCGCAGCTTGCAGCCCATGGAATATCAGTCGAGCTGATCGATGTTCAGACACTGGTTCCTTTTGACAGAAACCATACAATTGTGGATTCAATCAGAAAAACAGGCAGGGTATTGTTCGTCGATGAAGACGTACCCGGCGGAACTACTGCCTACATGCTTCAGGAAGTAGTTGAAAAACAAGGAGGATGGCAGTATCTCGACTCGCCTCCGAAAACACTTGCTGCAAAGGAACACAGGCCAGCCTATACTACCGACGGTGATTATTTTTCAAAGCCAAACGCCGAAGACATTTTCGATGCGGTTTATTCAATGATGAAGGAAGCAGAACCGGGGAAGTATTGATGTGTGGCACAGGGCTCAGGGCTCAGGGCGCAGGGCACAGGGCGAAGGGCTCAGGGCGAAGGGCTCAGGGAACAGGGAACAGGGCGAAGGGCACAGGGCAGATTGACTGACTGCCAACTGCTTGCTGCCAACCGCCAACTGGATATCACTTGTTGCTGGTTTCTATAATACGGAGCAGCTCGGCTGCAGCGGCTTTTGGGCCCGAGGTTTCATACCCGGGAATACCCAGCCTGGTTCGCATCTGGCCTACAAAAACTCCCTTGCTGAAAAAGGTATGGAAATATCTTTCCGTAATTGAATCATGAAGCTCAACGTATTCAGGCGGCCCGAAGATATTGGCAAAATAGGAATTGACAAGCCCGGTCGATGTTGTTGTTCCCTTGCTCATTACCGCTCCGCTCCTGAAAACATCAAATGCTTTCCCGGCAGATTCCAGTTTCTCAATCACCGGGTGTTCATTATCAACTTCTTCGTAGTTGTTGGCGTAGAGAATATAGTCGATCTTATGTCCCCGCATCACAGTCTCATATGTAGTTACAGGAAAGACTATCCTGGCATTGGTCTGGCTCGGATTCATAATTATTGACCTGTCGAGGTGTCCGTAGGCATAACCCGGCTGAAGATCGTCAAGCCTGAGGAAAGCTCCGGTCTCGGTTCCATAGCCTACCGGATTTCCTTCCCCGTCAATCTCTATCGATCCCATATCGTCTGCTATGATCTTTAGTTCGCGGATGTGCTTTTCCCCAAGCACCCTGAAAGCTTCAAGCGTTTCGGACTTACCTGCACCAGTGTCGCCCATCATAAGGATATTGGCTTCCTTGTCACCGTGAAGCAGGATCCTTACCATTGCGCCATGGAATGGCATGTTGCCGGCATCCATGACAAGCGAATTATGCAGGGTGAGAGTCATCTTCTTGAGATACCCGAAATACCCGAATTCATTCCTGTCGGGAACTGCCCCGACAAACATTGAATTTGCCCTGTCGTGATAAAAAACCGTTGGGTAGGAGGCAATATTGTCGAGTTTTCCATCTCCCACCCCGTATAGAAATACTGCGTCAGGCTGCCTTTCCAGATCCGAATCCTCTGCAATCTGGAACAGGTTGCAGAGTGCAAGTCCAAGCTCGAAGAAATTAAGGTGGAAATAGATCATTATTATGTATTTCCCAACTTTTGCAGGGAAGCACAGCCAGTCGACCGGATTAAGATCTGCCAGATCGACCGGATTAAGATTTATTTTCTTGAAATCGCCGGTACGCTTGTTCATCGGTTGCTGGATCACAAGGGGAGGATAGATCAGGATCTGCCTTATAAGCTGCACTCCGTTAAGCTTGTTGTATCTGGCATCAGTCCATTTTACTTCCCTGGGAAGAGATATCACTGCCATTTCGGCTCCTGCCGGGACCTGCCTGTAAACAGTCGGGCGGGTTCCGGTTATGTTCTCCTGGATACGCCTGTAGACACCCCTGACAAGGTGGGTAAGATGTTCAATGGTCTCATTAAAGGTCCGGTAGGGCCTCTTGTCGAGCCTGTCACCTTCGGAATCATTTATGATGAACCTGTCAAAATGCCGCCAGTAGTCGTACAGATGTTCTACAAAACTGTTCAGAACATGAAGATCCCTGAGGAAAACCCCGGATTTTTCATAAATATGCGGAACAACCTGGCTTTCATATTTTTCAAGCAGTGATAATGTCTTCACCAGATCACCAATTGTCTCCTCATCCACGGGCTGACCTCCAAAAATGGAAAGCAAAGGCGATTCCTTCGATTTAAGGCCGCAGATGCAATGTTCAAGAACCGTCCTGAATTTCTCACCTGACAGCATCTCATCAGGCGTTTCACACATCCTCTCGCGGATATTGAGAACCGCTTTATTACCTACGATCCGTAAAGTGCTTTTTTGCATGTCTTTGATTGAAAACCGGGCAAAAGTATTACATTATTTAATTAAATCCATCTTTTTGCTTTAATATTTTTAGATAATCGGTTGTAACTTTCTGGTTGGTGCCTGGCTTTGGTTCTTTTCCAGTTCCAGGGGGCTAAAGCCCCGGGAAGGATGGGTGGGGGTGCTTTTACCGGTTGGCTGAAGCCAACGGTAACCTGGATCCTTAGAAGATTAACCCGGGACAGCTTGAATATTCCCTGTCGGTTTCTTCCCGTTACCGTCAGCTTCAGCTGACGGTTAAGGGCTGCCACTGTGCTGAAGTCGGGGACTTTAGTCCCTTAGGGTCCAGGGGGGCTAAAGCCCCGGGAAGGATGGGTGGGGGTGCTTTTACCGGTTGGCTGAAG
>CAYSBL010000002.1:24025-100976 GCA_964429295.1 uncultured Rikenellaceae bacterium | reverse complement strand
AGCTTGAATATTCCCTGTCGGTTTCTTCCCGTTACCGTCAGCTTCAGCTGACGGTAACGGGCTACCACTGTGCTGAAGTCGGGGACTTTAGTCCCCTTAGGGTCCAGGGGGGCTAAAGCCCCCGGAAGGAGCGTCATAGTTTTATGATACCGCTATTTTTTCATATCACATTTGGCATGATTTTTATTGATAATATTTATTGGTGTTTAATTTGTGTTTGGTAAATTTACACTATGGAACCGGAAATTGATCTTTTTGCAATCTTACCCGAAGACAAGGTCCCGGAGAAAGGCAAGATACTGATTTCAGAACCTTTCCTCCCGGACACCTTTTTCAATCGCAGCATCGTGTATCTCACCGACCATAATCCCAAAGGTTCGGTGGGCTTTATCCTGAACAAGAAGCTGGAGATAAAACTCTGCGATGCAGTCACCGGTTTTGAGAGCTGGGAAGAGAACCTGAATATGGGTGGACCGGTTTCGCCTGATACCCTGCATTATTTACATAATCTCGGCCATATGGTCCCCGGGAGCATAAAGGTGGAAAGCAATATTTACTGGGGAGGAGATATCGACAGTATCCGGAACCTTATCAAAACCGGTACCGTTGCTCCGGGACAAATACGATTCTTTCTCGGTTACTCCGGCTGGTCGGAAGGGCAGCTTGAAAGGGAACTTAAGGAAAATTCCTGGGTGACAGCAAGGGTCACGCCCGAGGCAATAATGCAAAGCAGGGAATCCGACAGCTGGAAACGTGTTTTGAGATCGTTGAAGAATAAGTACAGGGTATGGGCCGATTTTCCCGATTCGCCCGACATGAACTGAACCTCACTGTCTTTCCGGGTAATATCGCCGGCATCCTATAGGTGAAGTATAAGGTAAACCAGTTCCTTGAGAAGATCTCCGGGCTCGGTTCCCGCATCCCCGAATCCTTTCGACTTTAGATCGTAGGTCCTCAGCAGATTAATGATCCTGATCGTTTTGCCTGCACTGTACCTTGAAGCAGCCGTCTGATAATCCTTAACGAAGAACGGATGTATCCTGAGCGCCGCGGCTGCATTGTTGGCCGATTTGTCGGTCAGATAATGGTAGGTAAGGATTTTGGTGAAAAAGCCGAAAAGCGATGCGATGGTCAGAAGCAAAGGATTGTCATTGGGATTGTCGCCGAAATACCTGGCTATCATATTTGCTTTCAGTACGTTTTTTTCACCAATGGCCTTCTGCAATTCAAAATTATTGTACTCCTTGCTGATGCCGATGTTCTTCTCTATAATTGAGGAGGTGATCACAGGCTTGCCCGAAGGAAGCGTAATCAGCAATTTGTCAAGTTCATTTACGATCTTGTGAAGGTCAGTGCCGAGGTACTCCGTAAGCATGGCGGCCGCATCGGGGTTTATCTTTATGCCCTTCGTCATCAGGAATCTTTCAATCCAGGGTTGTACCTGGTAGTCGCGAAGCCTCGCCGACTCGAAGTAGGAACCCTGGTTATCCAGTGACTTGTAAAGCTTCGTCCTCTTGTCGAGCGACTTGTATTTATAGTTGAACACCAGTATTGTCGAAAGCAGGGGCTTCTCAAGATAGAGGGAAAGATCCTCGATCTTTTTCATCACCTGGCCTTCCTTCACAATTACCACCTGGTGGCTGGCCATCATCGGGAAACGCCTCGATGTCTCGATAACAGAAGCTATAGTAGTATCCTCCCCATAAAACACTACCTGGTTGAAGGCTCTTTCCTCCTCGGTAAGGACTTTCTCCGCAATGAAATCAGTAATAATATCAATGTAATAGGGTTCATCACCCGCAAGAAAATAGACAGGCTTGAAAATCCTGTTCCTGAGGTCGGACATTATTTCATCAAAGGATACCGGCATGATCAGAATCTCAGGTGTTTCACAGAGATGCCGTTCTCCTTTATCTCCCTCAGCGCGTCAATACCGATTTCAAGATGCATCTCAACAAACTTGTTTGTTACCATCCTGTCGCTTTCCTCGGTTTTTATCCCGGTTGAGATCATCGGCTGGTCCGATACGAGAAGAAGAGCGCCGGTGGGTATCTCATTTGCAAATCCAACCGTGAAGATCGTGGCAGTCTCCATATCGATTGCCATAGCCCTTGTTTTTACAAGGTATTTCTTGAACCTGTCGTCGTATTCCCATACCCTTCTGTTGGTGGTGTACACTGTACCTGTCCAGTATTCCTTGTTGCGCCTTGTTATTGCCGCCGAAATTGCACTCTGCAGCTTAAAGGCAGGTAAAGCAGGCACTTCAAGTGGAAGGTAATCATTGGAGGTTCCATCGCTCCTGATGGCTGCTATCGGAAGTATGAGATCTCCCAGTGTGTTCTTCGCTTTCAGCCCGCCGCACTTGCCCAGAAACAGAACAGCAGATGGACCAACCGCACTGAGGAGGTCCATCACAGTAGCTGCATTAGGGCTTCCCATCCCGAAATTGATTATGGTAATTCCGTCGGCAGTCGCACTCGGCATGTTCTTGTCACGGCCTTCCACCCCGACATTGTTCCACCTGGCAAACAGCTCTACATAGTACAGATAATTTGTGAGAAGAAAATATTTGCCGAAGCTCTCAAGACGCTTGCCGGTGTACCGGGGCAGCCAGTTATTAACAATTTCCTCTTTGGTCTTCATTCACTTATCCTGTTTTGTATTTATCTCAATATATTTGGATTTTCAAAAGTACAAAAGTAAGTTGAAACAGCTGAATCTTCCGTCATATTCCTTTACAATAACCGGAAAAGAAGGATCCAGGATGATACTGGATACCCTGAGGAGGAAGTTTGTAAGACTTACTCCTGAAGAATGGGTGCGTCAGCACTTCGTCCGATATCTCATCCATGAAGGCGGATACCCACCCGGCCTAATAGGCATTGAAGTGATGTTCAGTTTCAATAATATGAAGAAAAGGGCTGATATACTGGTGCATGACAGGAGGGGGGAAGCGGTAATGATAGTGGAATGCAAATCGCCCGATATTAATATATCTGATTTTTATGAGGACAAGGTTTATGATCAGATCGGTGGGTATAACCTCGGCCTTAAACTGCCCTTTGCTGTAGTCACCAACGGAATGGTAAACTATGCATTCCGTTTCGATCCTGAACGGAATCAGTATGTCCACCTGCTAGAAATACCTGTTTATAATGACCTTATCGCAGGGAAAAATGATTGATGTAACCTGCGCCATAATAAGAAATGAGGACGATGAGATCCTTGTGGTACAAAGAGGTGAAAAAACCGATCATCCCTTCAAATGGGAATTCCCCGGGGGAAAGCTTCACGATGGAGAAAGTGAAGAGGACTGCATTATCAGGGAAATAAAGGAAGAGCTTAACATGAACGTGGTCATTTGCAGCCGCCTGCCCGCAGTCGAACACGATTATGGACACAAGAAGATCCGGCTCATCCCCTTCGTGTGCGACACACTCGACGATATTCCGTTTCTCACGGAGCACGTTGCCTTTAAATGGCTTGACCCGGGCGAACTTCGCGGTGTCGGGTTTTCAGAAGCTGACGTTCCCGTTGCAGAAGAATACCTTATGTCAATCAATTTTGAAGAGGATTCAATGCCTGAAATCCCGACAGCTTCCGCTGAATCATTCAGAGAAGATGATTTAGTGCTTATGCTGGAGAATACACATGGAAGGAAGGAAGCCGAATGGCTGGCTGAGCTGGCCGCTGAAAAAGAGGATGTACTCTCCAGACTGATAAATTATTCGTTTTCGGCCAATGACAAGCTCTCATCAAAAGCTTCCTGGAGTCTTTCCAAGGTATACGACAAACATCCTGAAACCCTGGTTCCTTTTATCCCTGGGATCATAGGATCGCTCGACCGGCTTGAAAATGAAAGCGTAAGAAGGTCGTTCATGAAGATTATTTCGCTCAGCGACATCACTGTTGTTACCCGGAAACATCAGGGCATCCTTGCCGATTACTGTTTCAGGATGCTGCGGTCGGGGTTTTCGTCGATTGCGGTAAAGGCTTATTCAATGGAAATTATTTACCGGCTTGCACAGGTCTATCCCGAACTCACTGCTGAACTGGCAGAAACAATAAACCTGCTTCAGGATGAGAAGTCAGCAGGGATCCTTGCAAAGGGACGGATCATTCTGAAGAGGCTCAGGGCTTCGTCATAAGATTTGCTGGTTGGTTCCGAAATTATTCGGAATAATTAATGCGAATATTTTCGCAACTGGAAATTCGGAGTTCGACGGAGAGTTGTCATGGAACTGAACCTGCCGTATTTCATGGAAATTATGTAATTTTGCAGGTTCTAAATACTCACTAAATGCTTATTGTAGATACATCAGGCCAGCTGTGCCCAGCTCCGCTGATTGCAACAAAAAGAGCCCTCAGGGAAACTGCCGACGGTGAAAGCTTTCAGGTAATTACCGACAACCGAAATTCATTCAGCAATATCTCAAGGTTCCTCCGCGACAACCTTACTGCTTTCTCCTTTACCGAATCGGACGGGATCTGGACTCTGACTGTGAAAAAGACAGGTTCAATTGGAGAAATTACCGATCCGTCGGAATACTGTACGACAGATATACCACATTTTTCAAAAGGCAGTCATATCGTTGTGTTTTCTTCTGATAAGATGGGTGATGGAGACGATAATCTGGGTAGTCTGCTCATGAGGAATTTCATTCTGGCAATCAAGGAACTTGATCTTCTTCCCGATAAAATGGTGTTTTATAATTCAGGAGTTCACCTGGTAAGTGATCAGTCGCCGGTTACAGGCCATCTGAAGGAGCTTGAAAAAATGGGAGTGACACTGCTTGTTTGCGAAACATGCGCAAGGCATTATTCGATCGCTGATGACATCTCAACAGGCGTCCTGAGTAACATGTTTGAGATCGCCCAGGCAATGGCATCTTCAGGCAATATAATTAGGCCATGACAGTAGATCTGCTCGATTTTACTGAATCCGGGGGATGCTCAGCAAAGATATCTCCGAAGCTGCTTGAGGAATTTCTGAAGCATCTTCCAGTGTCAGCCGATCCCAATATACTTGTGGGCATCGATACTCATGATGATGCAGGGGTATACAGGGTAAATGACGATCTGGCTCTTGTTTTCACCACCGACTTTTTTCCTCCGGTATGCAGCGACCCCTATGAATTCGGACAGATAGCTGCAGCCAACTCCATAAGCGATGTCTATGCAATGGGAGCAACACCCGTTATGGCACTCAATATTATGATGTTCCCTTCAGGAAAGCTGCCCCTCGAAGCTTATGCTTCCATACTCAGGGGTGGAGCCGGCAAGGCAGCAGAAGCCGGATTAAATATTATAGGCGGGCATACCATTGATGATAATACTCCAAAATACGGTCTGGCAGTCATAGGATTTGTACACCCCAGACGGATAATCACCAACTCGGCTGCCAATCCCGGTGATTTGCTTATACTTACCAAGCCGGTCGGGACAGGTGTGATACTTGCAGGCCAGAGAATGAAAATGGCATCGGGTGAGGATGTGAATGAAGCCTTACGGCTGATGAAAAGCCTGAACGCCACAGCCGCAATGGTAATGCAGAGGTTCGGGGTGAAGGCGGCCACCGACGTCACCGGATTCGGCCTCGCCGGCCATGCCCTTAAAATGGCAAGGGCGGGAAATGTTACCATCGAAATCGGTCTTGAAGCCCTCCCGCTGATCGGTGATGCCTACAGGCTTGCTGACGAAGGCTGTATCCCCGGTGCAGCTTTCAGGAACCTCGATTTTGTTGAGGAGGATACATATTTCGAGGGGAATCTGGACTATAACCTTAAGATGCTCTCAATGGATGCCCAGACATCCGGGGGGATACTGATGTGCGTAAGCGATAAAATATCCGGAGAGGTTGTCAGCGCTCTGAGGGAAGAAGGGCTGGCAGCTACCGCGATCATCGGAAAGGTCACGGAAAAGGGTGAAAAGTATCTGCGCATTCTAAATCATTCAGAATTAAGTTAGAGTTTACAGGTATTGTGAATTTTTTGGTGGTTCACCACGGACTTCCGCTGCCAACGGCATTGTTAAAAATGTAACAATATCGTAACATCAAAAGGAATTGAAATCAACACGGAGTAACTAATTTTGGAATGTTGATAGCGGATTGATTATAATCTGTAACTCCCTGAACACAAGATATAAATGCTTATTATTCATCTCTCCTTAAACGAAATTGCCTGTCGCTTATGACATTTCTGGTCTTTATTATTATAATCGTTCTCATTTTTGATTTTATAAACGGATTTCACGATTCGGCCAACTCGATTGCCACAATTGTATCAACCAAAGTGCTGTCGCCTTTTTCTGCAGTTGCCCTGGCAGCCACATTCAACTTCGTGGCATTTCTTATTTTTCCCCTTAAGGTTGCAAAGACGATCGGATCGGGAGTTATCAATACCGAGGTAGTAACTCTCGAACTGATAGCAGCTGCAGTACTAGCTGCTATCATCTGGAACCTTATTACCTGGTGGCTCGGCCTTCCCTCAAGTTCTTCACATACCCTCGTCGGGGGGCTGGTTGGCGCTGCAATTGCCAGCAGCGGTTTCGGGTCAGTAGTATATTCCGGAGTGCTTAAAATCGGAGCCTTTATAATTATTGCGCCTGTGCTGGGGATGTTGATGTCATATCTTATTACCATCCTGGTTCTTCATGTGGTAAAGGGGCATTCTCCCTTCGGGGTCGACAAACACTTCAGGCGGCTCCAGCTTGTATCCGCCTCGGCATTCAGCCTCGGTCACGGCGGGAATGATGCCCAGAAATCAATGGGAATTATCTGGGTAGCCCTTTATGCCATGGGTAAGGTACCCAGAGATTCCGATCCTGCATTATGGATAGTTCTGTCGTGCCATGCAGCAATTGCCCTCGGTACTCTTTTCGGCGGATGGAGGATAGTGAAAACCATGGGACAGAAGATCACCAAACTCAAGCCTTTTGAAGGATTCTGCGCTGAAACAGCAGGAGCGCTTACACTTTTCATGGCTACGGGGCTGGGGATCCCTGTCAGTACAACCCATACAATAACAGGTTCCATAATAGGGGTAGGGGCAACAAAAAGGGCTTCTGCGGTGAAATGGGGCGTTACCACTAAGATTTTCTGGGCATGGATACTGACAATCCCGGTATCGGCAATCATTGGCGCAGCGATCTTCTATATCGTCAGGGTGATAGCTTGATGCAGCCTTTCCTGAAAGCTCAGACCTTTGCGTTCCCTTCTGCTTTTTTGTAACTAAAATGTAACAATCTTTTATTCGAAAAACTTGGAATATTCCGGCAAGCCGGAGTATTTTTACTGTATCGGCTTAACATGGAATGCACCTTGTTAAAGTGCATTTAGTCAGTCAGTTTTAAAATCTTGTACAATGACAAAGGATAGCATCCTGAAGGTATTCACTCCAAAATACCATGCACTCTACCCCCTCTTCGAAAAGAGTGCAGACAACCTGATAAAGTCAACCGGTAAACTGAAGCTTCTGTTAAACACAACAGATCTTTCAGAGAGGAAGACAATAATCAGCGAAATAGGAAAAATTGAAAAGGAGGGAAACAGGATTGCAGTCGAAATGTACTCAATCGTCAATTCGCTAATCATTAATCCGTTCGACAGGGAGGATATTAATAAGCTTTTTAACAGGATAGACGATCTGCTCCATTATGTCAACCAGATCGCCAAAATTACGGGGCTGAAAAAGACCAGTGAGATCAATCCGGTATACGTTGATCTTGCCGGTATTGTTTCTGATGCATCAGGTGAAATTGCTGTAAATGTTAAACGGCTGAAGAGCATCAATAACTCCAAAAATAAAATTGCTGACGGATGCAGGTCAATTACCCGGCTTATGAAAAAGGCTGAGGAGGTTTTTTACGACGGTGTGACCAGGCATTTTACTTCATCAGGCGGAGATATGGTCCATCTTGCCATTAGACAAAAGGTTATGGAAACTTTTATGAAGTGTTTCGACCAGGTAAAAGATATTACGGAATCGATCAGGACAATACTCATAAAGGTTGCCTGAGTTTTTTTATCCCCCTGCCCTAAAATTTTTTTTATCCCCCTGCCTCCCTGAGTTTTTTTGCCCCCCTGCCCGTAAAGTTCTTTTGCCCCCCTGCCCCCTAAAGTTCTTTTGCCCCCCTGCCCCCCTAAAGGGGGGTGTAACTATTTCGGAAGGGAGAACAGGAACTCGGTTCCGCCCCCTGCACGGTTGCGAACAAGTATCTCACCCCGGTGCAGCAGTATGGCGTTCTTGACTATTGCCAGTCCCAGACCGGTGCCCCCGCTTTTTCTCGATCTTCCGGAATCAACCCTGTAAAACCTCTCAAAAACCCTGTTGATGTGTTCCTGCGGTATGCCTACTCCATCATCAGAAAAGGAAAGATGGTAGAATCTCTTGTCCTCGTTGTATATCAGGATCCTTATGGTGGTATTATCGCCCGCGTAGTTTATCGCATTCTCAATAAGATTCTGAAATACCGACATTATCAACGACTTGTTGCCTTTCACAGTGATGTCATTATCAATATCTATTTCCACATTCATGTTCCTTGCTTCAATCGCCGACTTGAAATTGTCGCGAACCTCCCTTATCAGTTTCCTGATTTTGATCTTCTCCGGCTCATATGAAGCTCCGGCTTCCTCTATCCTGTTAAGGACCGAAATATCATTTATGAGACCTGTCAGCCTGTCGGTCTGGGCAAGGGCCTTCTCAAGGAAATAATCCTTTTTCTTCGGCTCGATTTCGGGATCGGCTATAAGTGTCTCCAGATAACCCTTTATGGATGAAACAGGAGTTTTCAGCTCATGGGCAATATTGGAAGTCATTTGCTGCTTTATGAGCTTGTTTTTTCCAATCCTGGTTATATCGTTGAGGATCACCTCAAAACTTTTGTCCTGAAATATTACGCACTGCACACTGAAGAACCTTCCGTCTCTCGATACCTGGTACTCTATCTTGGGAAGATCGTTCGAGTTTATTTCTGTTCCGGAATGTTTTGATATGAAGTCACCCACGGGAATAAATTCAGCGATTTCAAAGAAATTGGAGGTGAAGATCTTCAAATCTCCCGAAATTAGATTCATCTGATTTATGAAATGGTTATTGCTGAAAATGATATCCTTTTCATTTGAGAAAATCGCTACTCCTTCATTAAGTGCATTCAGGTGATTGAAGAACTTTCCCTTTTCTATAAGCAGTTCGTTCTTAGCAGCCAGAAGATTTTTGTAAATGCCAAGTATCTCAGAACCTATTTCCCCAAGTTCATTTTTTGGAAAGTCTGAATCAAAAGGCTCATCGTTCTTAAGGCTGAGCGTAAAGTCCTGCAGCCGGGTGACAGATTCTCCAAACTTCTTGGTTACCAGAAGCAGGATAGCACCGATCACAAGAAAGCAACCCACAACCAGAAACATAAAGTTCATGTTGGCTTTCATGAAATTGGATATGCTTACATCATAAACGAGTGCGGATCTTATGAAATATTTTCCGTACGACCTGGAATAATAATAAAACTTCTGACCTGTACTTTCCGAGCGCCTGATATCAGTCCCAAATTCAGATTCACGCGATCCGGCAACTTCCGGTCTTTCAAGGTGATTCTCCATGTTCTGCCAGTCAGCTACGAAACTGTCATAAAGAACACTTCCCGACTTGTCGATCACTGTTAACCTCATATTGTCATGCGGAAGAAGACGGTTCAGGGAATCCAGGAGACGGTAATTCCCTGACTGTTGTATTGAATTGATATTTATATAGTTGTTGGTGATCATGGTTATATTCAGCAATTCGTCATTCAGGGTTGTTACCTTGTATTGCTTTTCCCTGTTGAAGAGATACGCAATAATCAGAAGGGCAATCACCAGGAAGATCGCCGAATAGAAGATCAGAAGAGTATTCCTGAATTTGTTTCTTTTCCTGAGCATACTCCGGTTTGATCAGAACTCAAAATAATACCCGTAACCTGTTTTGTTCTTAAGATTCTGGCCGTATGACCCAAGTTTGGTCCTGAGCCTCGTGATGTTCACGTCAACCGTCCTCTCGGTAACTATTATATCTTTCCCCCAAACGCTCGTCAATACTTCATCCCTGGAAAAAACCCTGTTCTGGTTCTCGAGCAGCAGCTTAAGTATCTCAAATTCCTTTTTTGTCAGCTCAACCTTTTTATCATTGATAATAAGCCGTTTTCTGACTATATCCAGCTCGAGATCCTCGTATTTTATTACTGATGACTGTTTTGTCCTGTCGCTTTTGGTGCGCTTAAGCACTGCCTTTACCCTTGCCGTCAGTTCGTTGATTGAGAATGGTTTTGCCATATAGTCATCGGCGCCCAGACTGAATCCTGTAAGAATATCATTTTCAGTGTCCCTGGCGGTGAGAAAGATGATGGGGACGTTGACAGCCATTTCCTTTCTCAGTCTGTCGGCGAACCTGAACCCCGACATGGGACCCATCATGACGTCAAGAAGGATAAGGTCGAAGCTGCCCAGGGGCAGTTTAAGGGCTTCTTCTGAGGAATGGACCACCTCTGTAAGGTATCCTTCGTTGCCCAGATTATACTGAAGGATCTCGCATAGATCCTCTTCGTCGTCGACAATCAGTATCCGTTTATTTCTGGTATCCATAAGAAGGAAATTTGGGTAAGCGCCTGTGATGCGTCAGGGTATAAAGTTAAAAAAAAGACTAAAACAGAGCATAACCAAGTTTCAGGTGGCAGGTAATACCGGGTTCCAGTCTGGTGAAGAACTGGTCGGTCGGATTAAATGATTTGAAAACAGATTCCTTTTTGTCATTAAGCAGGTTATCTATTTTGAGTTCAAGCTGTAACCTTCTCTCCCTTCCCAGTTTACCGGATGCTGTAAAATTAAGGTTGTGAAATGGAAGTGTATAGATATCCGGCCTGTCGGCTATGCCAACATACTGAAGTGTTTTTCCCTGAACATTGTAGAACAGTCCCGCTTCAAATCCGGTCCAGAATGAATTTTCCCCGCCTGTCCATGTGATGCCGCTGTTTATTATCCAGGGCGACTGGCCTGCCATTTCGCGTGTTCTGCTCACGGCCTGACCGGTACGAGAGTTTTCAATACGCGAGTAATATTCCGTGAGGCTCAGTTCGATCCCTGACCTGATCACGGATATGTTTGAAGAAAAACTGAAATTTTCCAGAGCTTCGTTAAGACTACCCAGATTCTGGCGAACCTCAAGCTCAACTCCCAGAACCTGGCCGTCGCCGACATTCCTCGGCTGGAAGGTACCGGTCTGGGTGGCATACTGAACAACTTCTATAGGCTTGTTGAAGTATTTCCAGAAACCGCTGACCGATAACATCTGGCCGTCTCTCTGGAATAATTCCCACCTGAGATCTATATTGTGGATATCCGAACTTTCCAGGTTGCCGTTCCAATATTCCCTGCCTGCAACATCGTCGGCATCGCGGAACATACCACCGACAAATGTCCTCCCGCTGATAGGATCGGCAATTTCGGCAAATGACAGTTCCTTGAACGACGGTCTGGCAATGGTTCTGGCATACGATGCCCTCATGTTCTGCCTGTCATTAAGACTGAACACAAGGTTCACTGAAGGAATAAATCCCAGATCGTCAAGTACCTTGTCGTTATTAAGGACAATAGTGCCAAGCTGATTCTGCCCGCTGTAAAGCTGGGTGAATTTTTCCAGTCTCACTCCCGCAATAATCCTCAGACCTTTTAACAGTGTCAGCTCGGCCGACATATAACCGGCTCCGTTTACCGAACTGGCGTTGAACTGGTTTGGATTAGAGGGAAGAAAGCCGGCCTCATAAGTGGTGCCGCTGCCATAATCATTCCCGTTGAGCGGCCAGATATTCTCGGGCCTGAAAAGCTCATCCGGGTTGCCTGTGAGAGGTAAGTTTCTGATATTCAGCATGAATTTCCTTATCATGAAGTCGCGTTCCTTGTATGTATATGCCCCGCCGAAACTCAGTTTTGCAGTCTCGCCATTGAACCGGAAATCTTTTGTTACATGAATGACTCCCGCCAGATTATTTTCTGAAAGCGATCTCCAGATCCTTTCCGGAAAGCCCGATTCAGTGTTAATCAGGTAGTTGTTTGTGCTCCCTTCAACATAACGCACGAAACGGGCATCGGGATCTTCTATTTTGGAGAATGTGGGTGAGAGCTTCCATACAAGATCCCATTTGCCATCAGGAAACGAATGCCTCCCGTCGAGAAGTATGTTTGTAAGGGAACGCTGACTGTACTCAAGGTTGTGCTGGTAACCTGAGAAAACGCTTCCCTGATCTGAACCTTCATAGTCAAAGATACCGGCTTTGGATTCTCCGTTTTGCAGGTGAATGATGTTGAGCCTGTATTTTGAGTTGAGTGTTTTGACTGCAAAACCTGCCAGACCGCTAAGTAGCACACTGCTGACACCATAATCTCCTTTCTGGAATTCTCTTACTTCCAGTTCTGTGATATCGGGATTGCTCTCCATTCCGTAACGGCCGTATTCTGCACCCTTGTAAAACTCGGTGTTGTTTTTGTAGGAAAATCCCAGGTTGTAACCGAGTGTAACTTTTTTAAGGGGTATCTGGTTGCCGAACGAAGCTCCGAAATTGTAATCCATGAAATTTTTCTGTTTCAGCGCTGCCATCTGAGGATTGAAACTCTCAAGAACATCGCGATATCTCGTTGCCTGTTCACCGGTGGGATTGCCTATAACGGATGCAAAGAATGGCAGGTTGTCTTCGGCAGGGATGGCCCGTGTACCGTCGTCAAATCCAAGGAAATCGGTCTTGCTGCCATTGTAGGTCAGATAATCGTTCCTGAAATGGTAATCGGGATTATAGCTTGTCCCGATGAACAGGTTCCCCTTTTTCTCTTCAGGGAAATCCCTGAGAGCAATATCGATAATTCCGCCTGTGAAATCGGCAGGGAGTTCAGCGCTGAATGATTTGTGGACAATG
Organism: uncultured Rikenellaceae bacterium; assembly: GCA_964429295.1. GTDB lineage: Bacteria > Bacteroidota > Bacteroidia > Bacteroidales > VadinHA17 > LD21. Next base: position 88,040 of record CAYSBL010000002.1, on the reverse strand, counting down.
ATATTATCTATAAGGTTTGTCGGGAAAATGTCCATTTGCATGGTGTTACGATCGGGATCAAGCCCGGGTATGTCAACACCGTTGAGAATTGTTTTAGTATATCGGTCGCCAAGGCCTCTGACAAAAACATACCTGCCGCCCTCTACTGAAACACCGGGAACCCTTTTAACGGAGGCAGCTGCATCGGAATCACCCATCTTCCTGAAATTGGCAGAGGAGATACCGTCGACAAGATTTGGAGAATCCATTTTAATGGCCATGACGGCATTTTCTGTGTTTCTCTTCATTTCAGCGCTGACAGTTACTTCCGACAGGCCGAAGGTTGCTGATTTGAGAAGCAGGTTTTCAAGCAGTGTTACATTGCCTGCCGTTACCCTTACATCGTTTTTTGTGAACGTCTCATAGGAGACAAAGGAAAACCTCAGATCATATGTTCCCGGTTCGACGGGAAGATTGAACTTTCCGTCGAGGTCTGTCAGTATCCCCTTTGTGGTTCCTTCAACAAGGATCGTAACTCCGGTAAGGGGTTCTCCGGTTGTCTCATCAAACACCGAACCCCTGATGATGCCATTCTGCCCGGAAAGATCCCAGAAAAGAAACATCATAAAAGCAACCGATAAAAAGAATCTTGTAAAGCGCATAATTGATTGGTTATTATTAAATTTTAAAATCCGCAGGTTTTCAGGCCTGCGGATTATCACAAGTTAATATTTCAGAAATTGTTAAGTGAACCGGAAACAGCTGTCCACGACCAGCCCAGGAAAACATCCGGGTTTGCACCCCTTGTGTTTGCTCCTGCCGCTACGGCTGTCGCGAAAGCATCGCTTCCTCCCTTGAAAAAGTCAGTAAGATTTGAACCGGAAGGCAAAGTTGCCTGAAGATTCGAGAATGTGCATGAATAAACGGTAGGCAGTTCATCAAAATCCTGTCCGGTCTTCAGTCCGGAGAAATATATCCCGTCCATGTCGACGTTCGAGTTTGGATCAAGGTCGACAAGGCCCTGGGCATCGCCCGCATAGCAGGATCCGTTCTTAAGGATGTGCTTCGCCACCATTGTACCTTCGGGCCCGTCAAGTTCGAGGCACTCGTCACCCGGATTGATCACTATAAAATTGTCAAGAGTTCCTCCCCACGACTGATCGGTGTCGACAGCGTCATCGCCGGTGTTAAGGACCACAACATTCTTTACATTTACCGTTCCCCCGAACCATTCAATTCCGTCATCCTGGTTGGAGACAATTTCTATGTTTTCAATGATTGTACTTGAACCTACTCCGCCAAGAGTCAGTCCGTTTATTTCGTTCCCTTCCCCGATATTGGCGCCGCCATGACGTATCGAGACATACCTCAGGATCCCTGAATCGTCGGCAGGATCTGATCCTCCATATAGTCCGTTAAGGTCCGATGCGGGAATCCCTTCAATCTGCATGGCTTCAGCTTCGGCCGATATGGGAGCCCGTCCGAGAATAAGGAGCCCGCCCCACAATCCATTCAGGGTGGGAGCAAGGTTGGGACTGGCAATCTCACCAGGGATTATATTGTCTGAAACTGATGTAAAAATTATTGGTGAATCTGCCGTGCCATCGGCTATTAGTTTTGCACCGCGGGCTATCAACAGTGCTGTTGCGTTGGCCTCCGAACCTTCGCGGCCCTTGACAATAACTCCTGGCTGAATTGTGAGCGTGACACCAGAAACCACTGTTATCCTGCCTTCAAGAATATATATTTTTCCTGCTTCCCAGGTAGTGCTGGCAGAAACGTTCTGCGTAACTGAAATAACCGGAACACCTTCAATGGTGAGGACGGCTGTGGCACTTCCGGTCTGGCTTTCATTGTCAGTCAGGGTCAGAATCACCGATCCTGCCCCTGTTGACTTTCCGGCTGTGAACGATACCACTATTGTTCCGGATGCAGCCCCTGCACTTCCATCGGAAAGTATCTGTGCATCGCCCCCGGCTGATGTTACGGAGGCTGATTTGAAGCCTGCAGGGGCATTGAAACTGAAATTCAGATCAACAGTCTCAGTGATCTCAACCGATGAACTCTGAGGCGCTGTCACAACGGGAGGATCCTTCTCCTTTTCACATCCTGAGAATATTAATCCGATCAGGGCAATAAGGCTTAAGTACTTTTTCATTGTTTTCATTTATTGGTTGTTAAGTTTTTTCATGTAATTGACCGTGACAAAAGTATTGCCCGGATAATTCATTGGAGTTAAGGAATGGTTAAGGTTATGTTACAAGGAAGTTGTGTTTATATATAACATTATCAGTGTAATATGGAAAAGTGTAACACTTTCGTAATGATTATTCCTTCACCTGTTGCCGGGACTTTAGTCCCCGGGAAGAAGTCAGAAGGGGGCTAAAGCCCCCGTAAATTGTGGGGTGTGGTTCTCACCGTTGGCTGAAGCCAACGGTAACAGAAATCTAAGTGCAAGAATATTAATCCCATGGATAGTAACTTGACATGGCAGGAATAGTCATTTTCACTTCTTCCTGTTACCGTCAGCTTCAGAGGACGGTAAGGGAAGTGCGCATTTCTGCTTCCGGGACTTTAGTCCCAGGGAAGAAGTCAGATGGCAGATTAACAACCTGCAGCAAAAAATTAAATTGTATAAATAAAAATCAGATATTTCTTAATAATCATTTCAGATACTAACATTTGAATTTAATAACTTGCATTTTATTTTATCATCATCAGCCATGAGATTTCTTTCCACAACTTTTTTAACGATTATACTTTCAGGAGCGCTTAGCTCCCAGACGTTAATTAATCCGAACTATTCACTGAAAAGTCATGAAACACTAAGGATAATAAAGATTGAACTCAGACCTGAGGCATCGATGTTTTACATGAGCATCGAAAACAGGATTGAGAACGGTACATTCTGTGCTGACAGGAATATAAATCTTATCTATCCCGGCGGAAAGAAAAGCAAGCTAATCTCTGCCGGCAACATCCCCGTATGTCCTGATACACACCTTTTCAAATCGCCCGGTGAGAAGCTTGATTTCGTGCTGACCTTTCCTCCTGTAAGCAAGGGGATTGAATGGGTTGATTTGATTGAAGAATGCAGTGAGAACTGTTTTTCATTCTATGGGATTGCCCTCGATAATGATCTGAACCAGAGGATAGACAATGCATTCAGACTTGCTGAGAATGATGAGACCTCCAAAGCCATGGCCAGCTTCATAGCTCTCGCTGACGAACTTAGTACTTCAGGGCACGGTATATCCGGACTGCTTTATATCAACATCATCAAGCTGGCTGCAGGATCGGGTGATTACAAAAAGGCCGGTGAGTGGTACCGGAAGCTGAAATCCTCGGATTTGCCCAGGGTGGATGAGTATCTTAAACACCTTAATGACCAGGGGATAAGGTATTAAGAAGAAGACCGAAGACAGAAGACCGAAGATGGAGAACCGAGGGTTTGAGATATGAGGCTTGAGGAGTGAGGCGTGAAGCTTTGATAAGAAAAAACACATTTCACCTTTTGACCTTTGCAAGAAAAAAAGGTGCCCTCTTCAGGCACCTTCTTTTTTATCCTATAATTCTTAATTTCAGAAGCTCAGATCGAGGCCGATACCGAAAACAAGTGTTCTTTTCTTGTATGTTTCGGTAGGCATCAGATTGCTGCCTCCCAGATAGTGGTTAATCTGAACACTGTCGTCCATGTACTTTGTGTATGATACACCGAAATTGAGCTCTATGTTGTCGGTGAAAGAAAATGCGCCGCCGGCTCCTACTGTATGTGTTGAAAGTCCGTAGGTGAGGTCGCTCTGGTACAGATTGTTGACGCCTTGATTGGCAAATGAGTAACCAGCGCTGGCAGCAAGCCTTTCAGTAACATTGATCTCCGCGCCGGCCTGGATCGACAAACCGTTATTAGCAATTATTTCCTCGTTCTCGATGGGAACAAGATAATCTGTCGAATTCTGTGGTGTCAGATCAATATAATGGCCGTAGTCGGATGATTTGTCAAAATAGTAGTTTACTCCGGCGTTAACACTGAACAACGGTAACCTGAGCTCGGCTCCGACAGCCAGCATAGCAGGCATGTCGTTCCTGATTTTTGCTCCGTTGGGAAATTTGGTAATCGGCATCTCAGGATTTTCATTAAGGTAGCCTGTGGTAAGATCCTTTGTTGTCTTGTTTGTGAGTTCCAGTTTGGTAGCCATTTCATACTTGACAGCAATATTGAAATTCTCGCTTGGTGCAATATTGACACTGAAGAAAGGAGCAACCCCTGAACCTGTTTGTTCTACTTCAGCTTCCTGATCGGTAAGAAGAGAAGCTTTGTTACCGTAAATAGTTGAGGCCCCGTAGAATGCAGCCTGGCTCTGGGCGATCGTAAGGGCGGCAGCATTGGAAATACCGAGGCTGGTCAAACCGCCTACAATGGTGTTTCTGGTAGTTTCATTAATAACTTCTGCCTGTAGCAGCTGATCAGCTGTAAATCCTCCAAGGTTGTTGTTTATAAGCTGATTCAGATTGTTACCTCCAGCCTGGGCATTAGCTGCAATCTCGCCGATGATATCTGCTGCATCAGCCCATCCGCCAACAGTATTCACCTGGACATCCCTGAGATAACCTTCATAGGTGTTTTTTGCTGTGACATATCTGGCACCTGCTGCAACCGACAGCCAGTCGTTCACCTTATATGATACTGCTCCCTGAAATCCGAGGAAGGTTGATGTTCCTTTGAAGTCTATATCCATCCTGTATCCTGTAACTCCATAAGGAGATTGTGCAAGGGAAGGAACCAGGTCCGACTGGCTCATCTCAAATGAAGGCAGACCGTCGTTGTAAGTTGCTCCGCCGCCTCCGCCGATTGGCATGAATCCTACCGAGAAGGCTATCCTGTCAAGCTTGTAGGCTGCGTAGATGGAAGGGAAGAAAGGAGCAGTTACTGAACCCTCATAGGTACCTGAATTCAGGTAAGGATAAGTGCTTTCAATGGACCTCTTCTGGAAAATTGTCTGATTGCTTAGCGAAAGATGGAGTCCGTTTTCCATCATCATTAATCCTGCCGGATTATAGTAAACTGCATCCGCCTTTACCGAAGCATTCCTGGAGGGCATCCTTGCCCAGGTTGCACTTTGATTGGTATTGGTGACCAGTCCGCCGGCAAACAAGTTACCGGTTACTAACGCTGCTGTTACAAAAGTCAATAATCTTCTCATAGGGTAATTTTTAAGTTAAAACTTGGGAACTGCCTGCACTCTTAACAGCAGGAAATGTTCATTTTCCCGTTTTCTGCGTCAAGGTTTGTTTGGGCTGTTCAAAGAACAAATGAAGCGCAAATGTATAAAAATATTTGAATCATGCAAATAAGTCTAAAATACCATATTGATATTTAATCAATTGTAAGTGATTTTAACTGCCGTTCGAAAACTGATAGTTCCTGATGATCGCCCGGTCCCTGAATCCGGCTTATTTTTAATCGCCATATCCTTCAGGCCGCAGTGTTCCCGAAAATCTTATGCTCCAGGTCCTTTGAGGCTGAATGTCTCCCGGTCTGCCCATGTATTCGGCATTTGTTAAGTTTTTAACAGCAAACGAGACGGTGAACTTTTCGTTTATCATATATCCGACATTCCCGTCAGCGGTTGCATAACCCCTGTTGTGACCTGCCCAGTATTCACCGAAACCAGGAAGGATGGGAGTTGAGATGAAAACATCATCAATATTCAGAATCTTTGACCTGATGAAAAGGCTGAATCCTATAGTTGTCCGTTTCATCCGGGCGTCGAGGGACAGGACACCCGAATGTTTCCTTCTGTATTTCAGGAAGGTGTCTGTATTCTGATGCGTGTACTTGTTGAATTCAACAGGATACATGAATGTATAGCCTCCCGACATAGAAGTCTGTAACTGCCCGAAGTTTCTGGTAAGAAGCATCTCCGCTTCAAGGCCATAAACCCTCGATTGTTCAACGTTGGCGGCCATGAAGCCGAATCCTTCGGGATAGGCTCCGAACATGTATTCGATCATGTTGGAGTTCTGTATAAGGAATGCCGAAAAATCTGCCTGTCCGGCAATGTGTCCAAGAAGAATTCCCTGCTTGATACCCGCCTCGGCGCTCCACCCCGATTCTGAGAGGATTTCCGGGTTTGCTATTATTCTTATTGATCCCATAGTGGTTGCGGCATATTTCTCCGCCATTGAGGGGTAACGGTAGCCCTGACCGAATGATGCCCTCAGGAAAGTCATTTCCGAAGCCTGCCAGTTCAGCCCGGCTCTTGCTATGGGAACCAGCCCGTCGTTGCTGCCGTCTAGCGAGTAGTTTTCAAGTCTCACCCCGGCAACTGCTTTTAGCCGGTCGGCGGGCCTGACTTCAAGCTGAGTGAAAGCTGCAACATTAAAACCCGAGTGATCGCCGAAGAAGTTTGATTTTACAACACTGTAGTTTTCTGACAGACCGGCAGTCAGATCGACGATCTCATGGAGCCTGTACCAGAGCTGGTATTCAGCATAAACCGAACGGGCATCACTGTTGTTCTGCTCGCTTTCCGGCAGCCTGTTGAGGGTTGACTGGTATCTCATCCTGAGATCATGCCTGAAACGCCCTGTTTTCCTGTATGAGATGAAGGGATCGACGGTAAGGAATGTCCCGTGGTATTCATTGGCCGTGGAAGGGGATTGTTTGAGTGCACCTGTTTCTGCATCTTCCCAGAGCACAAAATCCTTCTTTGCATTGTATCCGGCATTGATTGCAACTCCATAGCCAAGTCCTTCAATTTTCAGGCTGTTGTGCTTGATCTTCAGGTTAGCCCTTGCCAGCTTCTCTCCGTTCAGTCTCCTGTAACCTTCGTCAATAAAAATATTGCCGCCGGCTGCAATATCTGTCCTGCCTTCTTTTCTAAGATGAGAAAATGATGTGCTTGAGAAAGTCCTGGGAGTATCCCACCAGATCCAGTCCTTGTTACGGGGTTTTCCGTAAATTCCGGCTTCGGTGTGAAATTGGGTGACCGGGATAATGTCAGCATCGGCAGTTCTGAAGTTGATGATGCCGTTAAGCGCCGACGACCCGTACATCACTGAGGAAGCTCCCTTGATGATCTCTATCTGGGCAAGGTTCTCAAGCGGGAGATATTGCCATTTGATGTTCCCGGCATCGGCCGACAGCATCGGCAAACCGTCGATCAGCGCAAGAACCCGGCTCCCTGCACCGTAGCTGAATCCGCTTCCTCCCCTTATGGAAGCCTGCCCGTCGAGGACCTCAATTCCGGAGGTCTTGTTGATCAGTTCCTGGATCTCGGTAATGTGGTTTTGAGAAATGACGGATGGTTTGACGATGTTCATCGAGACTGAAAGTTCTGCCACCCTTTTTTCAATCCTGTCGGCGCTGACCACAATCTGGTCAATCTCCCGCAGCTTCATCTCCATTCCGATATCAAGAATCAGGGGCTCGCCGCGGCTCAGATTAAGCTCCCTTACTGCCGGTTCGTAACCGATGAACTGAAATGATACGGATATCCTTTTCTCTGATGTGCTAAAGGAATAGAATCCTTTTTCGTCACTTGTGGTACCAAGCTGCCTTCCGTAAACGACATACACACCAGCAAGCGGTTCTCCTGTCCGGATGTCGGTTATGGTCCCGCTGACGGTGACGACTGTCTGGGCCTTGACCGGCACAGCCAGGGAAAGTACAGATAAGACCGTAATTAAGCTACGGATCATTTTGCCCTGAATGTCATTTCAATGCTGATGGGCGGACCGGTAAGATTCTGGGGATCGGGAACGCTCCCCTGAAGCTTGAGGGAGGTTTCAGTAAGTTCAGTGATATCAAGTATTACAGAAAAAATAGGTGACGAAGTTGTAATACTTAGTTTTTCTTCAGATGCTACAAGCATCCATTCACCTGTGTAGGTCCCGAAGGTTCCGGTCCCGTCCTCATTGAATTTGGCGTCGCCTACAAATCCTTCAAGAAGTCCGCCAGATCCGGTGATGTCCACACCATTGGCAAGCATGCTCACCGGTGTCCAGACGGTACCTGTCAGAAATTTAAACCTGTCCGATTCTTCATCCTTGCACGAATATCCAAGGACAAGGGTGACAATAACCAAAAATGAAGCAATTTTCTTCATGGCTTTGATTTTTAAGTTTCTTTTCAGAGTCAAAGTTACAAAAAGATTTGACCTCCCGATCAATTACTGTCAGACAGGTATTTACGGTTACTGTAAACGCCCCCGCGTCAGAGTTCCCTGATCTTTATGTTTTTGAACCACACCATGTCACCGTGATCCTGAAGCAATATTCTTCCTTCTTCAGCTTCACCGAATCCTTTAACCTTGCTGAACTTGCTGGCAGCTACCAGTTCCTTCCATGCATCTGTCCCTCTTTCATATTCCACTGTCATGAACCCGTTGAGCCAATGCTGGACCTTGCTGCCACTGACAATAATTACCGCCCTGCTCCACTGGCCGAAACCGTTGTCCCTCTTGTTCTTCGGAGCTATCAGATCGTACAGCCCGGCGAGGGTCCGGGTGCCTGGTATTCCCAGTAAGGCATCCGGGTGATTACGGTCATCAAGTATCTGGTATTCACAGCCTATTGAAGCGAGAGCTCCGTTATCCTTTTCGATGTCGATGAAATACTTGATGCCGCTGTTACCGCCTTCAACATACTTGAAGTCGACAGATAATTCGAAGTTTCTGAATTTCTCAGTGGATACAATGTCACCTCCTCCACCCGCTTGTTTTGTTTCCGGATTTAAAGTAAGTGTTCCGTCAGCTATTTCCCATCCGGTTTCAGGGAAATTTCCGGTTTTTGCACTGATCCATCCTGTCGAAGTCTTTCCGTCAAACAACAGTTTCCAACCCTCTTCAGCTTCACGTTCTGACAGGACATTGCTGAGATAGTTTGTCTGGGGTATATCCTTTGCATAGGGGTGCCTGTACTTTTCCAGTTCCTCTGTCATTATCCGGATATTCCTCCATTTTACCTCCAGTCCGGCCCTTGTTGAATCATTTCCTATCGAGTGGACCTGCAAGGCAATGAATCCTGAAGGAGTCATGTCATCCAACAGATCAGCACACGGGATCCCGTTCACCCAGGTCCTGATTGAATTGCCAATTGCTTCAACCCTGTAATGGTTCCATTCTCCCACTTTCAGGGCTTTCTGGCCTTCGGGATTTTTATCGAGGGTATATAACCAGCCTCTCCGGGCTTCATCATAGATCCCTCCCGACCAGGCGCGGGGAGAAGGATCCATCTCAACCTGGTAGCCGTGAACCCTGCCGTTCTGGTAATCAGCCCTGCTTTCGCTCCTGAACTGCACACCCGAGTTCATCTGAGGATCGAACCAGGTTTCAAATTCCAGGATGAAATCGCCGTATTTCTCCTTCGTGCAAAGAAATGAATTGGGCGAAACGGTAACCGTTGTACCGGTTACAATTCCGTCCTCAAGACTGAAGGGAGCAGTGCCGTTAAGCTGTTCCCAGGCTGAAAGATCCTTCCTGATAAGGTTGGTCCATGGTTCCTTTTGGGAACATCCTGTAATTAAAAGTAACATCAGAATTGCAGTGATGAGGCCTGATCTTTTCATATCTTTTAGAATTTATTGTTTTCGACATGGTAAAGATATTCAAAGAATTGAAAAAATGACTTTTGCGCCGTAATCCTATTTTTATTACTTTAGCCGGACTGCATCGATAATAATGGATTTTAAACCTTTAGGGATATGAAACAAAGGATGGCTCACCTTAACCGTTTTTTTCTGATATCATTACTTCTGACGGTATTCCAGATCGGGAATATCTTTGCCCAGCCGGTTGTTGGACTGGATAACTGGTTCAACCGCGAGACAAATGCCAAAACAGGCCAGCCTTTCCATTATCTGTGGACCGACACCGAGTGGAGCGGGTATTCGAGATGGGGAGAGATATTCACTTCAATGGGTGCAAAGATCACAACTATTGAAAAGCCTCTGGCACCGGTTCTTAAAAACACAGATGTATATATCATCGTCGATCCGGATACCACAACTGAGTCCAAAACACCCAACTATATTATGCCCGATGATATAAAGGCAATTAAAAAGTGGGTAAAGAGGGGAGGAGTCCTTGCGGTTCTGGCCAACGATGCTCCCAACTGCGAATTCACTCACCTTAACAGGCTGATGAAAAACTTCGGGATGCAGTTTAACCACGTTACTCTTCACCCTGTGCCTGGAACCGATTTTGAAATGGGCGCCAGCACCTCATTTGAAGACCATCCTGTTTTTAAGGGTGTCTCAAAGATATATATCAAGGAAGTTTCGGACATAAGGCTCTCAGGCAAGGCCAGACCGATCCTGACTGAGAACGGTAAGGTCCTTATTGCAGAAACAAACTATGGAAAGGGCTATGTCTTCGCTATCGGCGATCCTTGGATATATAATGAATACATCGATCACGACAGGCTTCCCTCCGGCTTTGAAAACAGGAAGGCTGCAGAAAACCTGACAGGATTTCTGCTGGGTAAGGTACCCCCAACCCCCTAAAGGGGGCTAAGTAAATAAGGGTGATATATTTTACACAACTGATTAACTTTAATAAAGTGAATAGATTAATTGGCCTCATATACATCTCGATTCTCTCAGTCGGATTTCTTTCAGCTCAGTATGTTTCAAGGGAGAGTACCATGGAAGCAATGGTGCTGGCAAACAAATACTTCATGGAAAAATGGCCCGATGTGGGCAAGACAATAATTACTGAACGCGAACGCCCCAGCAACATCTGGACAAGAGGCACCTATTATGAAGGACTGATGGCTCTTTATTCCCTGAAACCCGATCCGGAATACCTCAGCTATGCCGTGCGATGGGGCGATTTTCACAAGTGGGGCCTCAGGAACGGGATTTCAACCCGGAACGGAGACGACCAGTGCTGCGGTCAGACCTATATAGACCTTTACCTGATGGATCCTACAAAGACCGAAAGAATAAGGGATATCAGGGCATGCATCGACAATATGATGGCAACAGACAAGATCGACGACTGGAGCTGGATAGACGCAATCCACATGTCGATGCCTGTATTTGCGCGTCTCGGGCATGTTTTCGGGGACAACAGGTACTATGACCGTGCCCATGAGATGTACATGTTTACTAAATTGAAACATGGCGACAACGGGCTCTTCAGTACAAAAGACCATTTGTGGTGGAGGGACAAGGATTTTGATCCGCCTTACACCGAGCCCAACGGGAAAGGATGCTACTGGTCAAGGGGCAATGGATGGGTGGCTGCAGCCCTGGTACGCACCCTGGAATTCCTGCCTGGCGATTCTCCATATCGCGGGGAATACATAAAAACCCTTAAACAGATGTTCAAAGCGCTTAAAAAGGTACAGAGAAGCGACGGGTACTGGAATGTGAGCCTTCTTGATTCTTCCAACTACGGAGGTAAGGAACTTACAGGAACTGCAATGTTCACCTACGCAATGGCCTGGTGCATCAACAGGGGCATTATAAGCGAGGGAAAGTACCGGAATGTCGTTGAAAAAGCATGGTCGGCCATGGTTAATGAATCGCTTCATCCAAACGGTTTCCTCGGATATGTTCAGGGAACCGGCAAGCAGCCTTCCGACAGCCAGCCTGTGGGCTATGACACAATGCCTAATTTCGAGGATTTCGGACTGGGCTGCTTCCTGCTCGCCGGATCGGAAATGTACAAACTGAGATAACTTCCTTACAGACATCGGATGATATTATAAAGAACCTTAACACCAATTCTATAGAATAATGAAGAAAGTTTTCCTCCTACAGATGATCCTGGTCATTTCCCTTGCATGGTCGTGTTCAGAAAAGAAAGACAATCAGGTTTTAAAACCGGGAACACCCGAATCGGCGCAGGTATCGGCTGAAAGGCTGAACCGGATCGATTCAATGCTAATTCAAAGTATTGAGAATAAGTGGATAGCAGGGGCCACCGCGTTGATTGCCCGTGACGGTAAGATAATCTACAACAGGGCATTCGGTGAAAGCGACCTTGAAAACAGGATACCGATGCAGACCGATGCCATCTTCAGGATTGCATCTCAGACAAAGGCAATGGTAAGCATAGGGCTTATGATGCTGTTCGAGGAAGGCAAGTTTCTTCTCGACGATCCGGTCTCAAAATACATACCCGAATTCGCCAATCCACAGGTTATTGATAAATATAACCCGGCCGACACTACTTACACAACGGTTCCTGCAAAGCGGGAAATAACCATAAGGGATCTTCTCACCCACACATCAGGTATTGATTATGCCGGGATAGGTTCTCCTGTGATGAATGCCATTTATTCCAAAGCAGGTATCATGGGGGGCTTCGGAAACGACAGGATAACGATCGGAGACGATATCAGACTGCTGGGGAAACAACCGCTGGTCCATCAGCCAGGAGAGAAATTCACCTACGGGCTGAATGTGGATGTGATAGGATTCCTGGTTGAGATCCTCTCGGGACAAAAACTTGATCAGTTCATGAAAACCAGGCTCTTCGATCCGCTTGGCATGGAAGACACCTGGTTCTACCTGCCTGAAGATAAGCATTCAAGGCTTGTACAGGTAAATACCGAAGATGCGAACCGCACTGTAATTCCGATGCCCCAGGAATTTGTAAATTATCCGCTCAGGAAAGGCACATATTTTTCAGGAGGAGCAGGACTCAGCTCCACCACAAAGGATTATGCCACCTTCCTCCAGATGCTTCTCAATATGGGAGAGTACAACGGGAAGAGGCTTCTTGCCAGCCGGACTGTGGAGCTGATCACATCGAACCAGATCGGTGACCTGAATGTCGGGAAGGACAAATTCGGCCTTGGGTTCGAGATAACAACCGAGGAAGGCCAGGCTGTCCTTGGAATATCGGAAGGCTCGTTTGCATGGGGAGGCTATTTCGGTACCACATACTGGGCCGATCCTGAAGAAAGACTTGTCTGCCTGCTATTCATGCAGCAGTCGCCCCTGAGCCACGGTGAGATCCAGAACAAGTTCAGGGCAATGGTGTACCAGACCCTGGATGACTGATCAACTGGTCAATTTCTCTCTGGTCCTTTTTGTCATTTGGCCCTTACGCCTTTGAGCCTTTAAGCCTCTACGCCTTTGTTCTAATACTTCTTCAACAGTTCCAGAAGCTTGCTGTCAAGTTTGTGCCCGTACCAGTCGGTGTATTCTATATCGGTCCGCCTTGAATCGAGTATACCGAAGTCGCCCCTGAAATTCCAGAGAGCATAGCCAATATTGTGGGGCGTCAGTATGTCGAGAATATCTCCGAACCATGCCAGGAATACGTTGTGAGGAGTCTTATTGTAGCATCCGCCCTCGCCGCAGTGGACTCCGACACCTTTATCGGCCAGTTCAAGCCATGGCTTATAAAACTCTTCAAGCTGAGCCCGGCCAAACTGTTTGCCGTCAATAACACCGGGCCATACAGGCATGGGAGCATCGGCAGGATTCTTCCAGACCCATGAAGCCTGGTAGTGCGACACATAATGCGGATAATATGCCCTGCAGCTCTGTGCAATATTAAGATCGGTAAGTTCGGGAATGACATTGCTTCCCCCGCTGTTGCCGTCGGCCACTATAAGCCGTTTCCTGTTGTATTTCCATATTGCATCGGAAGCGCCAACAGCCACTTTCCGGTAAATGTCCCCGGGGACAGGTCCCTTTTGGGCAAACTGGTCATTCATGTCCTCGATGTAGGCCGGCTCATTCAGCAGGTCGAAGCTAAGTTTTTCGGGTGAGATGCCCTTGTATCTTTCAGCCCACATGTTCCAGTGGGCATAGAAGGCATCCTGGGCTTCCCTGTCCTTCCACAGGTTGAAAGGCTCATGGAATCCTGCATTGATGCAGTAACCCGGCCCCCGGTGGAGGTTGAGGCTCACATGCAGGTTGTGTTTGTTTGCCATGAAGATCAGGTTGTCTATCTCCTCCAGAACCTTCTGGTCGAAGTTGCAGACCTCATCCTTTGTGATATCCCTCGACCTGTCGAAGGACAGATACCTGGGATATGCCATGGGAATCCTTACAAAATCAAATCCCCAGTCTTCCATCCATTTAAGGTCTTCTTCCGTTGTCCTGTTCGAATCAGGGTTCCGGGGCGGAGTGGGAGAAAACAGGTCGAGAAGGTTGAAACCCTTCCAGCGGGGAAGCTTGTTTTTTATTTCCGGACTTTCCGATAAACCCGTGCAGTTTGCTGTGCCTGCAATTGCAAGTCCGGCTGCAGCGGCTGCAGTATTCCTGAGGAAGATCCTGCGGTTCATTTTTTCTGAACTCATGAATGAATAGTTTAGTATGAATAAATTAAACCTTGAACATCACCTGGCCCTTTTAAGCGGAGTGATCGTGACCGGACCCGGAAGTCCTGATTCAACAGGTTTCCATGCCGAAGCGTCGAACACCCCGTTTTTGTTATTTTCCCTCAGCCTGGCTGCCATATTCACGTTGTAGAATTTTTTCCATAACACATTATTCCTGTCCATCCATGCAATCCTGTTGGCCATCAGGTTCGAGACCTCTATCAAAAGAGAATTATTCGATTTTAATAATTTTTTACCGATAATAAAGCTAAAGCCTGGTCCCGGCAAAACTGCAACCTTATTCCCGTTGAGGGTCACACTGGCACTGTGACAGACTTCTCCCAGATCAAAAAGCCAGGCATCTCCTTTCACTGAGGGCCTTTTGAAATTAACCGTGTATCTCGCTGTTCCTGAAAAATTCTGATATTCTTCGCCTTCCAGACTTGTCCAGGCCATTGGACCATCATTTTCGGCAGCCCGGGGAAGAGAGGGTCCGCCTTCAATAAATTCCACTTTCCATGTGCCTGCTACCGGCGACGGGGAGGAAGCGGGATCATAAAACTGGTAGAGCTTACCTTTCTGCACGGTCTCATATGTTTGAATAAGCAGCGATTCATCCGGTTTAAGCCTAAAATATACTTCCATTCCTCCTGCGGATGAGGTCCTGGTTTTTGCAATTCCTGTCCTGTCGTCCATAGGATTGAAAATGGCCGCCGATGTGCCGCCGGCCTGAAGAGATACCCAGCCGTCATATGGCTTGTCGCTGTCGTTGGTTACGAAATATACAGTTCCGTTCAGGTTCTGCCTCCTTACAAAGGCAAGCCCGTGATCGGTCATGGTTTCACGCGGAATGCCGGCAAAGGTGAGAAGCTGCTCAAGATTACTGCCTGTAAGCAGCGATCCGTTGCCGTAAGTTGCTTTCATCACCTGAGGATTGTTTGTCGGAGAAAAACGGATCCCTGATTTCAGACTTTCAAAAAAGGCGGTTTTTTCTTCAGCATCAGCCCATCCCGATATATTCTCAGGCAGATCGCCCAGGAAGATCACGTTCACTCCTCCATTGGCAAGCCTGAGGATATGAGAAAATGTTTCAACCGGTATGTATTTGCACCCGGGTACAACGAGAGTGCCATATACATTTCCTTCGGTCTGGAGCAGCCCTTCCAGAGGTACTGTATTAGTCAGCTGAAGATCAGAAATATAGTCGAATCCGTAACCTTTGTTTATCATTTCATCGGCGGCTGTCCTGAAGGGGGTTCCATTGAAGGCAGGACTGATGGCATCAAAATGTTCCAGCATCCCTCTTCCATAGCCGGCATACCTGTCGAAAATGGGGAAGTAAAGCAGTACATCATTGTCGGCCATTCCCTGCTGAAGGAAAGACTGTACCCTTGCAATGTATTTGTTGAGGCCGCTGAAATCTCTCCACAGCGGATTTGACGGTGTTAGCTCGACGGCAGCGTAGAAGAGAAATCCGGGCCATGGTTCATCCTGGGGCGAGAAGCAGGTGCCGTGGTAGAAAACATGGTTTATCCCGGCAAGGAAGAACAGGTCGACCGCTTTCCTGATATCGCCGAGCGACGACAGGAAATGTTCATTAAGCCAGGTTGCCGCTTCACAGGAGGCATATTTCTTTCCGGTCACATTTGCTGCCGATGAGGCAAATTTCAATCTTGTCAGTTCGTTGCCCTCGGTTTCGGGTATGTCTACTGCTGCATAAAGATCGAGTATGTTACCCGGCGATCCGTGGGCCTGGTTACGGGTTGTTTTTCCCTGGCGATGTGCCCATTCGGTCCAGTGGGTGGTGAATTTCCCCAGTATGAGGTCGGATATTGTCTGACGGTAATCGGAAAGGACTCTTTCGTTTTTCTCAGGGTCATCTTTCTGAAAAAGGGCCGGAAGGTGATCCCTCAGGTCATATCCTCTCCTCAGGATAAACTCGCTGAAAAGGTCGTTTGTCCAGTCCGCCTGACCGGACGCATCGTCAACCTCATATGAATCGTTGAAATATCCTCTGAGCGACCTGATGTCATATTCCTTGAAAATGGAATCGAAATGCTTCAGGTAGTTATCAATGGCCAGTCCCGAAAAATGATCTATGACATCTCCTTCACCTCCCGGACCTGCCCTTTCAGACATTTTGCCGTGCCAGCCCTGGAAGACTCCGTAAAGCGTCCACTTTCCGGGAGGGGCTGTCCAGACCAGCTTTCCTTCAGGGGATACATTACCTGTAAGATCTGCTATACGGCCGCTGTCGGAGTATGCCATCAGCACTTTGAGCGGAAGCGGCTTCTCAAACCTGATCTGATCGAGGGCGTATAGCTGGAGATTATCGTTTTTTGCTATGGGATCCTTAAGCTTTGTTATATCCGGTCTTTCACCGACCGGCCTTACGAGCGGCTGCTGGATGAATTCTATCTTTTCGTTAAGGGAATCTCCTCCTGTTAAAGTCCAGGTTTTATAATTGACATTCTTGCAGGCATCGGCAGGAGTTACCCACGGACCTCCGAAAGGCCATCCCGAGGCGTTGGCAAGTTCAATACCGAGATCAAGACGTTCTCCCTCGGCCAGGACATGGGTGAACATATCCATCCAGCGCGGCGACAGGTAATTGATGAATTTGTCTTCCTGTCCCTTCACTCCATAGATCACCGCTATCTCCATGCCTCCGAGTCCCGCATCGCGGTATCCGGCCATAGCGGCTGTGAGGTCGGGCTTAGTGACAATGCTACCGGGCCACCACCAGCGGGTCCAGGGCTTGTTATCACGGGTAAGCTCAGGCCAGGCTGGCTGCTGTGCCGTCAGTGCCTGTGATGCAAGAAGCATTAAAAAAATTATTTTCTTCTTCATGGTGCAGGTTTTGATGCTTAATCGGGAATTCCGAAATAGAACCATAGCTTGTGTTTCTTAACTCCGCTCATCTCAGTCGGCAG
Organism: uncultured Rikenellaceae bacterium; assembly: GCA_964429295.1. Classification (GTDB taxonomy): domain Bacteria; phylum Bacteroidota; class Bacteroidia; order Bacteroidales; family VadinHA17; genus LD21. The sequence continues at coordinate 70,839 of CAYSBL010000002.1, read as the reverse complement.
TCCTTCCGGTCCGTAAACCGATGCATCTGTTGTAAGTCCGGTGGCCAGTTTCGAGCCCAGCGCCGGTATGCAATCAAGGAAGGAAATATCTCCTGGAGGCAGTTCAGGATAGGATTTGGGTCCGGTGATCCCGTAAAAATCATACAACCGCAGAAAAAGTCCGTTGTCTTCTGTCGCCATCAGTATTTTGCCCTGGGCAGTGCTGAGTTCCATCCATGCAAAGTTGGAAAAATATCCTTTGAATTCGGGATAGAAGAACGGGAATGCACCCGTCTGAGTGTTGTTGTAAACCTTCGACCAGACGTTCAGCTCAGCGCCGTACATCCTGTTTTTCCATACCCTTGACGGTCCGTCGCCCAGCCATTTTGCCCTTATGACATAGTTTTCGGGAAATGAAAAACTGACGCCGGCGAACTGGTAACTACCGGTGAACTCATACTGGTATTCAAGACTCAGCCATCCCGACGGATGCATCACCCATCGGACAGATTTCATTGTTCCTTCATAACCGGCCTCCGCAACCTGGCGGTCTCCGTCTGCATAGGTCCTGAATCCTGTAAGTATGGCATCTCCGCTGGTCAGAACCGGACCGTTGCCGAACATTATAAATGACCTGTTGTTGTAGGTTACCCTGACCAGTTTTCCGCTTTGTTTGCTGAAGGTGGCCGAAGTGCCGTTAGCTGTCAGGGTGACAAGCGTATCAGCCTCCATTACAACTGCAGGATCAGTTCCTGAAGCGGTAATAAATTTTGAAATGATATCCCTGTTTCCGCCTGTCTTCCATGTCAACTCGTAAATCACATCCCCTGAAGGAGCCCTCGCGGTCAGAATCAAGGCATCATATTCTTTCCATCCTGAAGGAAGGCTGATCCTTATCTGTCCTGTTTTTCCCGGTGCAATATCGGGTGAGGGAATTGCCTTTTCATCTGTCGCGGTATAACCGGCAAGCCAGTCGGAGGGTTTGTTGAAATTAACCAGTTTGTAACCGAAGGAGCATGAGCTCAGGTTGTTGAAGTGGTATCTGTTCTCAACCGGCACGACTCCCGCAAAATCATCGGGAAGCTCCTTCGTTTTTATGTGAACCGGGGAGAATATCTCCCTGATAGCATAAAAGCTGCCTTCTTTTTCACGGTGTGGACCCATTATTCCGTCAGGACCATTAACTCCGTCGGTGTCTATGAAACCGTTCATGTCGGTCCTGGCCAGACCTTCGTCGACCATGGCCCAGAGAAAGCCTCCGGCCGATTTTTCGGACGACCACATCAGTTCCCAGAAATCAAAGAGCCCCGATGCGGCTCCCCCGTCGTCCTGGCAGTGCAGGAATTCTGTAGTCATGTAAATCAGGCTGTCGCTCAGTATCTTCTGTATACTTGCGTAGTTTTCATAGTGGTTGCAGTCGATACCGTTGAAATGGTTTCCCGGACGGTGATGAGGATGGAGAACATCTCTTTTAGACGGATCGTAAATCAGGAATTCCTTGTCCAGTTCCTTGTTTGTCCCCCCTTCGTTTCCGTTATCCCAGAACAGTACCGAAGGATGGTTGACATCGCGGATGACCGTTTCCTTCACTATCTTCTTTCCGATCGGAGTATCATACCACCGCTGCCATCCTGCTATTTCGTCGAGCACATAAAGCCCGAGAGAGTCGCAGATATCCAGGAATTCGACATCGGGAGGATAATGAGAGCACCTCACGGCATTCATGTTCATTTCCTTGAGAAGCAGGGCGTCCTTAAGGCAGAGTTCGTAGTTCAGCGTCCGGCCTCCTTCGGGCCAGAAGCAATGACGGTTTACTCCCTTCATCTTTATTTTTGTGCCGTTCAGATAGATTCCGTCTCCGTGCCTTACTTCTATGGTCCGGAACCCGAAGCGCTCTGAGGACTCATGAACAATCTTCTTTCCTGAAAGCAGATAGTAATTAACCCTGTAAAGCGAGGGTGTCTCACTGGTCCAGGTCATCGGGTTGTTTACCTTGCACCTGAGTATCAGAAGTGAGTCACCGGGATTTACCGATGCAGAGGCGGAACCAACAATGGTTCCACTGTTGTCGATGATCTCAGCCCTGAGAGACTTTTTTGCAGTGATGTTCAGGGGGAAGACATCCATGCGGAAGGAGCCGTCGGCTCTTGCATCTATAGCCACTCGTGATATATGTTCCTTCGGAAGGATTTCCAGCCAGACAGGCCTGAATATTCCGCCGAAGTTCCAGTAATCGCCGTACCTTTCAGCCCGGTTTACCGACTCATCCGCAGATAGTTTGCTGACATTCACTTCAAGCAGGTTGGAGGTACCGGGGATTATAAGGTCGGAAATGTCGTAGCTGAACCTGTAAAATCCTCCCTGGTGGATGTCCCCTGCGCTTTTCCCGTTTATCTTCACTTCGGTGTCGGTCATCGATCCTTCAAAGACAATGTTCACTGTTTTACCTTTCCATGATGACGGAGCATCGAAACGGTATCTGTACATTCCTTTCTCATCGGCATATTTGTATTTCGGACCGTAGGAGTAATTGTTACGGCCGTATTCATAATTGCCGAAGCCCTGCTGTTCCCAGCAAGAAGGCACTTCAATGCTTGTCCAGTAGCCGCTGTTTCTTCCTCCGGTGCAGAAGAATTCCCAGGTTTTGGTGTCGGCGAAGCCTTTGCCGGAGAGGTAATGAACTTCCTTAAAGGAACCGGATACTGCTGCCGGAATTGTAATGCAGGTCAGTAATAAACTGCAGGTTAATAGTTTGAACTTCATATTAATCATTGGTTGGTTAGGAGGTAAAACATACTTAAAGATATAATACATTTCCTTTCCGGCCAAGACGTCCAGCCGTCACTGAAAGATATTGGTCAGAATGTTACCACCACCGGGGAATGCGGACTTACCGGCAGACTGAACTCGTTGAAGGGATCAGGTTTTGCCGGATCATAAGATGAAAAACCTTTGCGAAGGAATTTCTTCAAAGGAAGTTTATTTTCCCTGATGCCCTGAATAATACATTTGGTGAGCTGGTAAGCTCCGTATGAATTGAAATGCGTGTTGTCGTTCAGTTCTTTCGGCTCCCATGGAAAGGAGTTGGCAGGATAAATCACGAACAGCTTTTTTGATTTCTCATCGCCAAGCGATTCATAAAGGGTCTTTGTCATGGCATTCAGATTGATAAAAGGAACACCCAACTCGTAAGCTACTTTCCGGGCGGCATCGGGATAATCGCCCAGGGAATTTGTGATCTTCCCGCTTTCATCAAATGAGCGCCTGTTTGCCGGCGATACTATAACGGGTATGCCTCCTTTGCTTCTGAATTCCCTTACAAAGAGCTTCATTCTCCCGGTGTAAGATTTGTAGGCCCCGTCATCGGGTCCTTTTTCCTTCTGATCATTATGTCCGAATTCGATGAAGAGATAGTCGCCGGGCTTAGCCATACTGAGCACTTTCTTCAAGCGGTCCGAAGAAAGAAAACTGCCCAGAGATAATCCTGATTCCGCATGGTTGGAAACGGCAATCCCCTTCTTCAGAAACCGGGGGAACATCTGGCCCCACGATGCCCAGGGATCATCATCCTGATCAACAACTGTCGAGTTCCCTGCCAGGAATACAGTTACGGCATTATTTGTCTTTTCAATCTCCAGGGCACACAGGCATGGGAGGGAATCGGTGAATTCGAAGGTCAGCTTTTCATCCCAGTCGAGCTTTCGGAATTCCCTTGGTTTCCTTGCCACTGAATCGTCTGTGCCCGCAATCTCCGGAACTCTTATGTTTACGGTAGCTTCAAGTTTAAGGTACTTTCCTGTTTTGGTGACTGCCTTTTCAAAAAGAAGCCTTCTTGATTCTGTCCTGACAGTGGTGACAGATTTTCCATCAGGGTCGCCGGTAATAATTCTGATGTTGTAATTTCCTTCCGGAAGGGCTACAGAAAAGAAGAATGGTTTATTACTGGTGCAAAATCCGCCCGAAAACGACTTTTTGCCGGGCCGCACAGCGATCGACGGGTGACTTCCGAAATCAAAGCCATAAATGTTCCCGGCCGAATAAGCTCTCGAAGGTTCCACCTTGATATAATCCTGTACCTCTTCTGGTCCGAATGAGAATTTATATGAAGTAATCTGACCGTGACAAAGCGCTCCGATCCAGAATAACAAAAAAAACAAAGGGACACTTTTTTGCTTCATGTTTAAAAAATGACAAAACAATGTATGGTTTTAGTTCAGTATCTGTAATTCCTCCAGTCGGTCCCTGACTTGTAAAACATTACAGCAGAGTCGTTTATTTGTATCTCAAAATTCTTTATCAGCTTAAGCATCTCTGCTCCGGCCATGATAACGGGACCGTAACCGTGGGCAGCAGCAGGGTGAACGGGACGGTGATAATAAAATGCCGGATCAAAGGCCATTCCGGTGCCCACGCATGTCCCTTCAACCTGCCCCTGATTGTTTACCTTTGTCTGAACAGCATTCCATCCAAGAATTGCAACGGGTCCGTATGCCTTCGGATCGAGCCAGCCGGAATTGACACCGTGAGCGATACAATAGGTGAAGATAGCCGTTGCAGATGTTTCAAGGTAGGAATCATTCCGGTCGAGGAGCTGATGCCAGAAGCCGGTTCCCGACTGTAAGGAGGCAACACCTGCCACATGTTCGCGATACTGTTTCAGAATGTCCTTCCGAAGCGGATATCCTTCGGGAAGAGCATCAAGGAGTTCTGTCATGGCCAGCATGGCCCATCCGTTGCAACGGCCCCAGTAATACTCCGGGTGGGGATCCATTTCTTCCACCCATCCGTGCATATATAGTCCCTTTCCGTTATTGAACATCCGCTGTGAAAACTGGATTATCTGCTTGCAGGCATCTTCATAATAATCATTGTTGCCTGTAAGTGACCCCATGTGCGCAAGAGCCGGGACACTCATATAAAGATCGTCGAGCCAGAGAGTGTTGGGCTGGGGCCTGTTTCGGGCAAGGGTTCCGTCCTTGAGCCTTTGCTGCCCGGCTGAGATGTACCTGATGTAATTGTCAACCAATGGTCTCAGTGACTTGCTTCCCCCTGCGTTCATTGTTTTGATCATGGCCGCACACATCGATCCGGCATCATCGAGCGCCCGTGGCTCCAGAACCGATCCGGCTGGATTGTTCGTGCGTTCGGCGGGAAAGTCGAGAGAACGGAAATAATTTGCAACATTCGATATCAGTTCCATTCTTTTGAGGGTGTATCCTGTGAAGCGGTCATCACCTGTGGCTTCCCCGGCAAGCAGCATTGCTCCATAGGTTACACCCCATTCGTAACTGATAAGTCTGAACACCCCCGGTTCAAAAACAGCATTGCGGGTAAGGCCATCCCTGCTGTTTATCTCAGCCTTTGTATTTCTGTCAGTCATCCTGGCTGGCGTCGAGGCATCAAGATAGTTGTAAAGACGGTTCAGTACTGCCTTGATCTCTTCGGCAGCAGCAGGGCCATACGGGACCTGATAATCAGGTTGCATGGCATGAAGGGGTGTGTTGGTGTCGGTTATTTTCACCGCAGTTTCCTGCGCCTGGCCATTGATGCCGGTTAATGCCAGCAGGACAATCAGTAGGAGCAGCTTATTGTACATATTTGTGATTTTTGATTTGCGATTTTCGTGGTCAGGGATTATACTTTAAGGAAGATCTTCTTTTTGTAAAGGATATAGAGGAAAACCCATCCTACTGCAGTTATCCCGATTCCATTGATAAAAGGTGTCCAGGCTTCCGGAAGGATTTTTGCAAAACCTCCGAAGAAGAAATCTGATGCACGGTTGAAGCTGATTATTTTCCTTGCCAGGTAGATGGTAATCGGATTCATCCCGATGACCACAAAGAAGAAAGCCCATTTCCTGAAGTTCCAGATGTCGATTATCAGGTAGAAGACTGCAAAGAGCAGCATGCTCAGACCACCCACATAGAGAACGAATGAACTGCTCCAGATGTTCTTGTTTATAGGGAAGGCAAGGTGCCAGATCCTGCCAAGGATCATCAGCACTGCTGCCGCTCCTGTGAGATAAAGGACCTTTTTTATCTTATTGCCGCTGAGGTAATCCGATTTCATGAATTCCCCGGTGAACATTCCAAGAAGAGCGGTTCCTATTGCAGGTATTGTGCTGAACAATCCTTCCGGATCATGGTTGCCCAGGTAAAGTTTTCCGGGCATCAGCATCCTGTCGATATAGCTTGCAAGATTCCCAGTCTGGGAAAATGGGTCGGACGAGCCCAGGTCGTGAGCCGGAAACAGGAGTAACAGGAGCCAGTATCCTATCAGGATTGTCCAGAACCATACAATTCTCCAGGTCAGTTTAGTGTTCATGAAAATAAGGGCAGCAAACATCCAGGCAAGCCCAATCCTGCCGAGCACGCTCCCGTACCGGAGTTCGCCGAGGTTGAACCTCACTCCGTTGTTATAAAGTATCCCGAGCAGCACCAGTATAAGTCCGCGGAATATCACATGCCTGTAAATTGCGCTTCTCGGCTCATTGCCGGCCATCCGCTTTGCCATTGAAAAGGGAAAGGAGATACCGGCAATGAACAGGAAAAGGGGAAATATCATGTCATAAAAATGGAATCCGTGCCACTCTACGTGTTCAAGCTGTGTCGCCCACCATTTAAGTACGGGCCAGCCCGTCAGGGCTGCAAGACCGGTCAAAATTGTTTCGCCGCCCATGATCCAGAACATGTCAAACCCTCGCAGGGCATCGAGGGAATAGAGGCGTTTGGTTTGAGTTTTTTTACCGTCTTCCATAAAAAATGATTTTCACATTATTTGAAATAATAAAATCGTCAGTCAAATATATAAAAATCACAGGTCACTATAGTACCCCTGAAAAGTCAATTATATTCGGAGTATTATTATTTACTATTGCAAACCAAATCTGAACAGAAGAGATGCATAAAAGAAATTTCCTGAGATTTGTTTTAACCGTTTTCGCAGCAGCCATAACGTTAAGCCTTTACACTCAGCCTTCAATGATCCACCTGGGCCTGAGTTCAGGACTTAAGAAGGGAAAATAAGCTCCGGTGACAGTAACCTGGACTTCTGAAAACAGCTCAGGAACACAAAATGTGGTTTTCGGACAAAAGCCTGAACCTTCAAAAACTGTTAAAGCCAGCGAGACTTCCTATAGCGGAGGAGCTGTATACAGCGCGGAACTTGACGGACTGAAGCCGGGGAAGAAATATAATTACAAATGCGGTTCGGATGTTGCAGGATGGAGCAGGGTTTATTCCTTTTTCACTGAACCAGGGAAAGGGAGCTTCACCGTGACAGTAATAGGCGACACACAGGATAACGCAAACAATGAAAACTTCGTAAGATCGGAGGCTGTCTTAAACGCTGTCAGGCAACATAAAGGGCTGGAAAGAAAATACCAACGATTGCGTTTACACCCGATAATGCCATGTACAGTTTTGCAATGATGGATATTTCTCCTTCATCAATCAGATATCTGGTTTTCGATTCAGATAAAAAGCTCATCGACAGTTTTTTGCTTGTCAAATAACTGCAGAACTGCTCAGAATCACGAAATAATACTGGTTCAATTTTATAACATATTTGTATCTGGCAATTAACAGTTGTGTAACTGTTAGTGGCTATTCCTGTGCTGTTTTTTCCGGTTAATTTCTGATTATTTTTTAATCGGATCAGGGAACTACAAAAAAAAACTTAAAAACAGATTTTTATTGTAACAATTATGTAACATGGTTTATAATTTTCCTTATTTTCAGTTCTGAATAAAACTCAAAAAACCAATTACTAACCAAATGAAAAATTCTATGAAAAAAGTTCTATTAATTCTGTTATTCCTGGCATCAGCTGCTGCTTATGCCCAGCGGGTAACTGTTAAAGGGACAGTAACTGATGTTGGAGGAAGTCCTCTTCCCGGGGCAACAGTTCAGATCAAAGGATCCACTTTAGGAGCTCTTACTGATCTCGATGGAAAATATTCCATTACAGTTACAGGACCTGAGACTTTTCTTGTATATTCATTCGTCGGATACAATCCGACCGAAGTTCAGGTTCTGAATCAGACAATTATTAACGTAAGCCTGCAGGAAAATGTTAAAGGGCTTGAGGAGGTAATTGTTGTTGGTTACGGAACCCAGAAAAAACTGAATCTTACTGCTGCAGTTGACCAGGTTACAAGTGAAACTCTGGACAAAAGACCTGTTCCCAACGTAACACAGGGATTACAAGGTGTCCTTCCCAACCTTAATATCAAGCTTCTGGACGGTAAGCCTGTTCAGGCTCCGAGTTTTAATATCAGGGGTATGACATCGATTGGTCAGGGAGGTAGTGCTCTAGTACTGATTGACGGTGTCGAAGGTGATCCGAGCCTTCTGAACCCTAATGACATTGAAAGTGTTTCCATGCTTAAGGATGCGGCAGCAGCAGCTATCTATGGAGCAAGGGGTGCATTTGGAGTAGTTCTTATAACGACTAAGAATCCCACAAAAGGAAAAACCAGCATTACCTTTTCTTCGAATGTTGCCAATAAGCGACCTGTTGCGGTTCCCAATTTTGTGACCGATGGATATACATGGGTTACAATGTTTGTCGATGCCTTCCAGAACGGTGACGGTTCATTTCCTCAAAACATTAACAAGACGCTTAAAGTCTCACAGGCTTATCTCGATGCCTTTAAAGCCAAAGTTGAATCGGGCCAGCCTTATAACACAGTTGAAGTTGATCCGGTCACAGGTGAATATGTTTATTACGGGAGTACTGATTTTTATGCAGAACTGTACAATAAATCATTGATGTCTTATGACAATAACCTCACGGTTTCAGGAAGCACTGACCGTTTAAATTATCTTGTTTCCGGGAGATATCTGAAACAGGATGGTCTTTTCCGTTACAATACCGATGATTATAACATAAAAAACTTCCGTGCCAAGGGCTCAATTCAGGTTTTTCCATGGCTGACAATAGATAATAATACTGACTACTCGCAGATGCAGTATCACAATCCAATGAACGTTGGTGAAGGAAGCGGGATCTGGCGTAACATTGCTGATGAGGGTCATCCTAACGGAACGATGTTTAATCCTGACGGATCTCTCACCATGGTCGCTGTATATAACGTAGGTGATTTGTGGTACGGGAAAAACGGTATAGATACCAAGAGAGCAATATTTAAAAATACTTCCGGCTTTACTGCAAAGTTTCTTGAAGACAAATTAAGGGTTAAAGGTGACTTTACCTTCCTGAATACCAATAATGATACAAAGAGAAAAAGGGTTCAGGTTCCCTACAGCAATAAACCGGGTGTTATTGCTTATGTTGGTACAACCACGAACGATATTACTGATGAAAGAAATCAGACACAATATCTTGCTACGAATATTTATACTGAATATGAAAACACCTTCAATGATGCCCACTATCTGAAATTCATGGTAGGTTATAATTTTGAGCAATCCACATATCAAAGATTATATGCTCAGAGGAATGGGATTATATATGAAGATGCAACTGATCTGAACCTTGCCCTTGGCCAATCGATTACAACCGGTGGCGGTTGGGAAAAGTGGCTGATAATCGGTGGATTTTCAAGGTTAAATTACTCATTTAAAGATCGATATCTTCTCGAGGTGAATGCCCGGTACGATGGATCATCGAAATTCCCGGCTAACCAGCGATTTGCATTATTCCCTTCAATCTCAGGAGGATGGCGTATATCAAAGGAACCATTCTGGACTGTTTCGCCCAGGCTGATATCTAATTTAAAGCTCAGGGCTTCTTATGGTTCTCTCGGTAATGGTAATATTGCTTCTTATATATACCAGGAGCAGTTCAGTATCTCTCAGTCGTCATATATTCTGAACGGGATAAGGCCTCAGTATACCAGCAGGCCAAGTGTACTTCCCGACGGTCTGACTTGGGAATCATCAACAACTACTGACTTTGGTCTCGATTTCTCCATGCTTTCTGACAGGCTGACCTTTGTGGGAGACTATTATATCAGGAATACTACAGATATGTTTACAATCGGTCTTACATTGCCGGCTGTCTTTGGTGCTACAGCTCCGAAAGGTAACTATGCCGACCTCAGGACAAAAGGATGGGAGGTATCCCTGTCGTGGCGAGACAAGTTCAATTTAGGATCGAAACCATTAAACTATGACGTAAGGTTCACCCTTGCTGATAACACATCCGTAATTACAAGATACAATAATCCTGACAAACTCCTTTCAGACTATTACGAAGGGCAGGTAATTGGAGAGATATGGGGCTATACTACAGAGGGTTTCTTTATTGACCAAGCCGATATTGATTCACATGCAAAACAATATCCCCAGATGAGGGCTTCTCCTACAAACATCTGGTTCCCGGGCGATATTAAACTGCTGGATGCCAATAACGACGGCTTCGTTAACATCGGGACAAACAGGGTATCAGATCCCGGCGACAGAAAGATTATCGGCAGCAGGTCACCCAGGTACACATTCGGATTTAATCTTGGTGCAGACTGGAACAACTTCTTCTTTTCTGCCTTCCTTATGGGTGTTGGCAAGCAACAGTGGTATCCAAGCAGAGAAGCTGAGATTTTCTGGGGTCAGTATAACAGACCATATAACAATATTCCGGTATTCCATCTTGGGAATATGTGGACACCGGATAACACGGATGCATATTTCCCCAGGACAATGTCGCGTGCTGCTTCAAATGAAACCACCAGGGAACTTGGGGTAGCCCAGACTAAATACCTTCAGAATGTAGCTTATATAAAACTCAGAAACATTCAGCTTGGATACAATCTTCCACAGCAGATAGCATCAAAGATACATGCAAGCACTCTTCAGGTCTATGTATCCGGAGAAGATTTATGGACATATTCTCCTCTTTATAAGATTGTAGGACGAGGACATATCGATGTAGAGAATACCGGACCATCGGATCAGCTGTTCACTTCAAGTAACGCCGGAGACGGATATAACTACCCTATGCTTAAGAGCGTTTCATGTGGAGTAACCGTTACATTTTAACCTAATTAAAGATTACAGTTATGAAAAAACAATATTTGTGGTTCGTAGTTTTAGGTCTCCTGCTTGCCGGATGTGAGCTGGAACAGATACCCGTATCCACCACATCAAAATCGGCTGTATTCGGCAGTGAAAGCGGATTACAGCTGTACGCGTACTCTTTTTACTCTATTCTTCCTCAGAGTAATACAAGACAGGATGCCATGTCGGATTACCTTGCTGTTAAAACAGTACCGTCATTTGTTCAGGAAAATGCATTTTCCGCAACCCTTAGTTCGGGATGGGACTGGGGAGATCTCAGGAATATTAACTATTTCCTTGCCAATAATAATGATCCGAATGTTCCTGAAGCAGTAAGGAAAAACTATAAGGGTATAGCAAGATTCTTCCGTGCTTACTTCTATTTCAATAAAGTCATCAGGTTCGGAGATGTTCCCTGGATTGGAAAACCACTTGATGTAGCTGATCCCGAACTATATGGTGGCCGCGATCCAAGAACCCTCGTCATGGACTCGGTTCTCGCTGATATCAACTATGCATGTGAGAACATTACATTGACAAACAGCACTACAAGAAGTATGGTGACCAAATGGGTTGCTTATGCCTTTAAAGCCAGAATGTGCCTGTTTGAGGGAACGTTCAGGAAATATCATACTGAACTTGGCCTTTCAGCTTCTGCCGGCACATGGCTTAATGATGCAGCAGTGGCCGCAAAGAAAGTAATGGATGAAGGCGGCTATTCATTGAATACAGCAGGTGGGCTGGGAAGTTCCTACCGGGCAATATTCATAAATGCATCACCGCTTACTAACGAAGTTCTTCTGGCCTCGGTTATGGACCTTTCGCTCAATGAGCTTCATGATGCCAACTGGTACTGGACAAGCGGTACTTACGGTGATAAGGCAAGTTTTATTAGGACCTTTATCAACACTTATCTGAAGCTCGACGGCACTCCATTTACTGACACTCCAGGCTATGAAACGATGACTTTTATGGATGAGGTTAAAGACAGGGATCTCAGGCTTAAACAGACTATCAGACTTGGTGATTACAAAAGGATAAGCGGTGGAGTCCAAATCCCCGGCCCACCTGTTTTCAGCTATACTTTTACCGGTTATCAGCCAATTAAATGGGCTCTTGATGATATGTATTATGATACACGAGACCTTAATATCAATTCCATTGCCCTTTTCAGATATGCAGAAGTTTTGCTGAACTATGCTGAAGCCAAAGCAGAACTCGGTACACTCACCGATGAAGACTGGGCTTTAACAGTCGGGCAATTGCGGGCAAGAGGTGGCATTACAAGTGGTCTGACCGCTAAACCAGCAACAATAGATCCTTATCTGCAGTCGGTTTATTTTCCTGATATAACTGATCCTGTCATTCTTGAAGTAAGAAGAGAAAGAGGAATTGAGCTTTGCCTTGAAGGATTCCGTTTTAATGATATACTCAGGTGGAAACACGGGGAACTCATGGAGCAGGAATGGAACGGATTTTATGTTCCTGCACTCGTTACACCGATGGATCTTAACGAAGATGGAATACTCGATGTCGCTTTCTATCAGGGAACCAAACCTTCACCGGCTGTTTCAGGAGTAACTTATGTTGATGTTTCGCCAACCATATCAGGTAAAGTCAACCAGCAGTTGCTTAAAAATGATACATATGGTGAACTTACCTGGATGAATAATATCTCAAGGAAATGGGAAGATAAAATGTACTATTACCCGATTCCACAGACCGACCTTATTACAAATCCAAATCTCGGCCAGAACCCGGGGTGGGAGTAAACTGAAATTGCATAGAGGCAGTTTCAAAAGACCTTTGAATACTTTGTGCTTTCCTTTGAGTACTTTGTGGTAAAACATAAATCATTGAACCACAAAGGGACTCAAAGGTTTGCACAAAGGTCCCATAGTAGGAATAAGCAGAATATTCTGTTTTTGAGACAACCTCATTATTTTAAAATCAGGATAAAATGGAAATAAAAAGAAATACTGCGGTTATATCAGTATTGTTGCTGACGATCTGTCTTATAGGACAGAGTGTTACAGGGCAGACAAAGAAAGAGACTCCTTTCAATATTATAACCTACAATATCAGGATGAATACTCCTGATGACGGTGAAAACGCCTGGCCTTTACGCAAGGATAAAGTGGCCGGACTGCTTTCATTTCATGAGGCCGATATCTTTAATGTACAGGAAGCATTGCCTGAACAGATGGATGATCTGACAGCTGCTTTCCCGGGTTTTGATCATGTTGGAGTCGGCCGTGATGATGGGATCAGATCTGGTGAACACATGGGTATCTTTTATAAAAAGGCAAGGTTCACCAAAATTCAGGATGGGATGTTCTGGCTCAGCCCCACACCCGAAAAACCCGGAATGGGATGGGATGCTGCATGTAACAGGACATGTACCTGGATCAAATTAAAGGATAATATTACAGGAAAGAAGTTCTTTATCCTCAACACACATCTCGATCACAGGGGAAACACGGCACGGGAGGAAGGTGCAAAGCTGATTATAAGCAGAATGGCAGAAATCAATAAGGAAAACCTGCCTCTGATCCTTACGGGCGACTTTAACCTTGTTAAGGAATCAAAACCCATTCAGCTTATCCTGCAGGTCCTCGATGATGCCCGCGACATATCAGTCACCTTACCTTACGGACCTGAAGGGACAAGCGGAGGCTTTGCCGTCAGGGCTAAAAGCAGGAACATTGATTTTATTTTTGTAAATGAAAAGGTAAAAGTGCTCCGTCACGGAGTGCTTTCCGACTCCTTTAATATGTTTTATCCGTCTGATCACCTGCCTGTTCTGGCTGAAGTTCAGATCGACTGATAAATATTCTGTTTTTGATCTGCCTGAAGTTTAAAGCTTCTCTTATCCCTGAGGTAAGAGGAGCTTTTCTATTTCCGGCCAGTCGTTAACCCGTACATGCCTTGTGTCCTTAACAAGGGTATTGTGAGGCTGGGTGAAAAGAAGCGTGATCCCCTCAAAACCATCGAGGTTCTTGAAGTGATCGTCTATCATGATGTCGGCTTTTATCAGGTTCTTGTCGCCGCAAAACACTATCTGCTTCCAAGAGATTAAAGGGAAATTTTCCTGTATCCAAATCTGCTTGTCTCTCATGCATTCAGGAAACTCAGTTGCAAGTGATCCGATAATGATCTCAAATTTGTCGTTAAGGCGGCTGAGAACCTCCCTGCTGTCTTTCATCACTGGAAGATTACGGAAAAAACCGGGAGTGTTGACCCAGCGGCGCTGATTCATAAACGCCTCTGCTTCAAGCTTGCCTTCAATATCGGACAAAGTAAGCCTTTCTCCTGTCTCCTCTTCATGGAGTTTAAAAAAAACCGGATAGATATCAACAAGGACACCATCCATGTCAACAAGGATCCTTTTTTTCATCATTTCTATTCTCCGCATCACTGTGCCCGACACGAATCAATGCATCAGCTGTCCGTTGCTGGCAAGATCACCGGTGGTTAATCAGTTTTAAGCCATGAATGTAAAAAAAGGAATCTTATATTAGCTAAAGTAAGGTCTATTTATTTTACATTTACCTGATATTAGCTTCAGATCATTAAACCTTACATTATAATATTATGACAACACGCAGAGAATTCATTCAGAAGACAGCTCTCGGGGCAGCCGGTCTCACACTGGGAGCAAAGAGCTATTCCCGTGTAATGGGAGCCAATGACAGGATCAGGGTTGGAATTGTCGGATATTCCGACAGGTTCAGGGGTTCTCTATCTCCTGCATTCCTTTCGCTTGCAAAGGAACTGAATTTTGAATTCACGGCTGTTTCCGATCTGTGGAGCAAACGCAGGGAAGAAGCCGATGCATTCTACAAGGCAAAGGGGATAAACCTGCGCCTTGCAAGAAACAACGAGGAGCTATACTCCGGAAATGACACTGATGCGGTCTTTATAAGCACTGCTGACTTCCAGCATGCACTTCATTGCGCCGAGGCTGTTGAAGCGGGCAGAGATGCTTATGTTGAAAAGCCATTTGCAGAAACCATGGCCGACGCCAGGGTAGCTCTCAAGGCAGTGCAGAAAACCGGAAAGATTGTCCAGATCGGTTCTCAGAGAAGAAGCGCTGCCAATTACATAGCAGCTAACGAATATATTAATTCCGGAAAATTCGGAAAGATAGTAATGGTTGAAATGACATGGAACGTAAATCAGCCCGGAAGATGGAGAAGGCCTAACGTTGTTCCGCTTCTCAAGGAAGCTGACACCGACTGGAAAAGATACCAGATGAACCGTCCCGCTGCAGC
Source organism: uncultured Rikenellaceae bacterium (assembly GCA_964429295.1). Taxonomy (GTDB): domain Bacteria; phylum Bacteroidota; class Bacteroidia; order Bacteroidales; family VadinHA17; genus LD21. The sequence continues at coordinate 55,568 of CAYSBL010000002.1, read as the reverse complement.
CTTTGACCCGAGAAAATATCTTGAGTTCAGGCTCTTCTGGCCTTATTCATCCGGTATTCCAGGACAGTGGATGGCTCACCAGATTGATACCGTCCACTGGTTCACAAAACTGGCCCACCCGAGAAGCGTTGCAGCCAATGGAGGCATTTACCTGTGGAAGGACGGCCGGACAAACTTCGATACCATGACCGCAGTATTTGACTATGGCGATCCCGCTGACCCGAATTCGGGATTCCAGGTGGTTTATTCGTCGAGATTCACCAACGGCGCCGGAGGCACCAAGGAGCTTTACTATTCAAACGGAGGAATGATGAACCTAGATACAAACAAGGTTACTCCCGAGGGAGGATTAAGCGCCAGGGAAGCACAGGCCATGGGAATGCAGGCAAACCTCCTGGAACCGTTCGAACTTCCTGCACTGACGGTTGAAACCGGAGCAAATACAGGCGGCGATCCCATGACCACCGCCCATGTAAGAAACTGGATGGAATGTGTACGCAGCCGTAAAAAACCAAATGCCGACGTTGTGGCAGGTTACAATCATTCTATAGCAAATATAATGTGTACAGCCTGCCTCAGGACCGGGGAGAAAGCTACTTTCGATGAAGCAACCCAGGAGGTTATGGCAGGTGGTAAAGTGTTTCAGTATTAATTGACCGGCAATGAAATCAACAATGAAAAAATCAAATTTCAGGGGCTTGCTGGTGACATTCTTTGTGGCCAAGGCACTGGCTCTTGTCACAACAATTGGAATTGTTGCCCAGGCACCGGCAGAAAAGGGCGTCCGGTTTGAAAAGGTGAATGACCAGAACAAGGTGGATATCTTTATCAATGGTTCGCTTTTCACTTCATACCGCTACCCGGCTGACCTTGAAAAACCTTTCCTGTATCCCGTTTATGCACCGAACGGTTCGGTGATAACCAGGGGATACCCTCTTGAACCGAGAAAGGGCGAGAGGATCGACCATCCCCACCAGATTGGCCTGTGGTTCAATCACGGGAGTATCAATGGCCTCGATTTCTGGAATAATTCATCTGCAATTCCTGCCGACAGGAAGAATTCGTACGGACATATAGCAGTTCAGAAATTCGTAAGGGCAGATAACGGGAAAAAAGGGGTGCTTGAGGTTGTTTGTGAGTGGAAGGATAACCAGGGGAACACTATCCTCCTCGAGAACGTACGGTACATATTCACAGGTGACGCGGCTTCGAGAACAATGGACCACATTTCGACACTGACAGCCGTAAACGGTCCGGTGACGATTGCCGACAACAAGGAGGGTCTGTTTGCCATAAGGGTGGACCGGGCCTTTGAAATGCCGAGCAATGAGTCGCTTGTGTTCACTGACGACAAGGGTAATCCCACCACGGTAAAGGCAACCGACAATACCGGGGTAACCGGGATGTATACCTCGAACCAGGGACTGAAAGGCGATGCGGTATGGGGAACACGGAACGACTGGGTATTCCTTTCCGGAACGAAGGATAATACAGCCATTACTTTCGCAATATTTGATCATCCCGACAATCCTGGTTACCCTGCCTACGCCCATGCCAGGGGATACGGCCTGTTTTCGGTCAACAACCTCGGCCAGAATTCCTATGATCCCAAACAGGAGAAGATGGAATGGAAACTTGCAAAGGGTGAATCAATAACTCTCCGTCACAGGTTCTATGTAAAGTCGGGATCCGAAATGACACCCAGAGAAGCAGACAAGATATTTAAGAAATTTTCGAAGTTGTATTAACACCCCTCCCGAAAGCTTTCGGGACCCCTGGGGGCTAAAACCAAAAATCCATGAAAAAAATCAATTTTTCTCCTATCGGACTGGCCTTGATGGCCGTAATGCTGGTCTTTTTGTTTTCTGCGACTGTATTCGCTGCCCCTCCGGAAAAGCAGATGTTCTATGAATTAAAGATCTATCGTCTCACCGATCCTGCAAAGAATGCGGTATTCGACAGGTACCTGAAGGATGCCTATATCCCGGCAATGCACAGGGCAGGCATTCCTGCAGTCGGGATTTTCAAGCCGGTCGAGACGGATACTGCTTACGGCAAAATGGTATATGTTTTCATCCCCTATAAAACCCTGGATCAGTTTGACCAGGTACTGACGCGATTGGAAAATGATACTCAGTACAAGGAGGCAGGCAAGGAGTTTCTTGCGGCGCCTTACAACGATCCACCCTTTGCCAGGTATGAGAGCATCCTGATGAAGGCATTTGCCTTTATGCCCGAATTCAAGGCTCCATCTTTCTCTACACCGCGGTCGGAGAGGATCTATGAACTGAGGACATACGGAAGCTGGACGGAAGATCTGGCAACAAGAAAGATCCATATGTTCAACGAGGGAGGTGAAATGGCGATATTCGAAAAGGTCGGATCGAATGCTGCTTTCTACGGCCAGGTTATAGCCGGCAGTCAGAGACCGCGGCTGCTGTATATGACAACGTATGAAAACCTGCAGTCACAGAAAGATCACTGGGCTGCATTCTCGAAACATCCCGACTGGGTCAGTCTGAGAAACAAGGAGGAATATGCCAACACGGTCATCAAGGCAATTCCGTACCTTCTGCATCCGACGGATTATTCTGATTTCTAGCAGACCGATAAAAAGAAATAGCGTGATCCCGGGCTGGAGTGTTTCAGCCTTCGGATCACGCCTTTTTATGTCAGAAAGTCCGGAATAACGGTTCAATCAGGAAAATTAAGATCTGCCAGTGCCTTTTCTACCTCTTCCTCGGTCATCTCGTGATCGGGAAGATTGTTCTCGTAGTATTTCTCATAGGCTGAAATGTCAAAATGGCCGTGACCGCTGAGGTTGAACAGAATGGTTTTCGGTGTACCTTCAATGTCGGCCTGGCGGGCTTCGTCAAGAGCTCCGGCAATGGCATATGATGATTCGGGAGCAGGCAGTATTCCCTCTGTCCTTGCAAAAAGAATGGCTCCCTCAAAACATTCCCTCTGCATTTTGGCCTTTGCCTCCACCAGACCGTCTTTCTTAAGCTGGCTGACAAGGGTTCCGGCTCCGTGATAGCGGAGTCCTCCGGCATGAATCTTTTCAGGGATATAGTTGTGCCCGAGGGTGTACATCGGGAGCAGAGGTGTGAATCCTGATGAATCGCCGAAGTCGTACATGAATTTTCCTTTTGTGAGTTTCGGGCACGAGGAAGGTTCAACTGCCAGAAGACGTGTCTTTTTGCCATTTACGAGGTTCTCCCTCAGAAAGGGAAATGCAATCCCCGAGAAATTTGATCCGCCTCCGAAACAGCCGATGACAACATCGGGATAATCGTCGGTCTTTGACATCTGGATCAGCGCCTCCTGCCCGATAATAGTCTGATGCAGGATTACGTGATTAAGAACGCTTCCCAGAGAATACTTGGTGTACGGATCCTGTACGGCTATTTCCATCGCTTCAGAAATAGCGATCCCCAAACTGCCGGGTGAATCGGGATACATCTCAAGAATCTTTCTTCCTGCTTCGGTCAGGTTGCTGGGAGAAGGGACAACCTTTGCATTATAGGAATTCATCATGATCTTCCGGCCGGGTTTCTGGTTGAAACTCACCTTTACCATGAACACCAGCAGTTCGAGCCCGAAATGGTTGCAGGCATAACTCATTGCACATCCCCACTGACCGGCTCCGGTTTCGGTGGTGATCCTCTTGATCCCTTCCTTTTTATTGTAATATGCCTGTGCAATAGCGGTGTTCGCTTTATGAGAACCTGAATAATTCCCTCCCTCGTATTTGTAATAAATCTTACTTTTCGTTCCGAGCGCCTTTTCAAGGTTATAGGCACGGAAGAGTGGAGAGGGACGGTAAGTCCTGTAAAGATCCAGAACCTCATCGGGGATGTCAATGTATCTTTCTGTTGAAACTTCCTGTTTGATAAGCTCCATGGGAAAAACGGCAGCCAGGGCATCGGGCCCTATCGGCTGGCGGGTTCTCGGATCAAGCGGCGGCAATGGCTTGTTTGGCATGTCGGCCGCTATGTTATACCATTGATGCGGCATTTCTTTTTCGGTAAGCAGAATTTTTGAAATCTTTTTCATCGGTTCAAGTATTAAGTGGTTAATAAAAATTTCCAAATAAAAAAGGCATGCTGTGAACAGCATGCCTTTACGGGTATATCCTCTGGATTATATAACGGCCTTATTCACAGCTTAATTATTCGAGCTGCGCCAGGACCAATTATATAATGCACTAAATTTCATGGCATCAAAAATAAACAAAAATTCAATATTGCAAGTAAAATGGAGGAAAAAATTATGATATGTTATTTTTTTCAGCTTCCGGCTTACTGAAATATTAAAGAAGGCAGGTGTTTATAATTGTTATCGTTTCGGGTAAACTTTTTATCGAATAAGGTGATGCCAGTTATCGTTTTACGATAAAAATTCGTATGATTATTCATGTACCGCTGCACCGTTTTTCCTGAGGTCGTCAAAGAATAACGGATATGATTTTCCTACACAATGGGAGTCCTTGATATATACGGTTCCCTCTGCTCCCAGGGCAGCTACCGCAACAGCCATGGCAATACGGTGATCCTCATGGGAATTTACCCTGGCTCCGCTGACCTTTCCTCCGGTGACAATCAGGCTGTCGTTCTCCGCTGACACCCTGATGCCCATCTTTCCAAACTCCTCAATCAATGCGGAAGCCCTGTCACTTTCTTTGTGGATCAGTCTTGATGCCCCTCTGATGGTTGATATTCCATCGCAGTGGGCAGCAAGAGCAACAAGCGGGGGAAAAAGGTCCGGTGCCTCCGTGGCATCGAATTCAAATGCCTTGAGACCGGATTTTGAAATCTCAACGATGTCGCCTGTGATTTCCAGGTTTGCTCCGGCATCTCTGAGGACCTGCAGGATAGCTGCATCGCTCTGGCTGCTTCCTGGTCGCAGACCAGTTACCTTAAGATCACCGTTTATCGCTCCGGCGACAAGCAGGAATGCCCCGCCGCTCCAGTCGCTTTCAACTTCATAGGTCCGGGGAATATATTTTTGTCTGCCAGGTATCCTGAACAGTTCATAGTTTTCATTCACAACCTCAATACCAAAAGCCTTAAGTACTTCAAGCGTCATGTCAATATAGGGCTTGCTCTTCAGATTTTTTACTCTGACCGCCGAGTTCATTTCGGCGACAGGAAGGGACATGAGAAGACCTGTGAGCAGTTGTGAGCTTATTGATCCGTCAATTTCGCATTCACCTCCCCTTAGAGGACCTTTTATTGTCAGCGGAAGAAAGCCATTTGTTGTATTGCATTCCACTCTGAATTGCCTGAGCGCTTCCTCAATCATGTGCATCGGCCTTCTTTTCAGGGAGCCGGCTCCGCTTACCGTTATTTCTGCATCAAAAAGGGATGCAATGGGAGAGAAAAGCCTGATAGCCAATCCCGATTCCCCGCAGTTAAGCTTAGTTTCCTTCAGTTTCCACGAACCTGTGATCCTCATCGAATCGGGACCCGGTTCCACCCTGGAGCCGAGGCTGACGGCAATGCTCATCGCGGCAAGGGAGTCGTCGCAGTATGAGGGATTGACAATAAGACTTTCGCCTTCTGCCAGAAGGGCAGCGGCAATTGCCCTCTGCGTCATGCTTTTCGAAGGCGGCGCCTTGATCTCGCCCGTGATAAAGGAGGGCTCAACGGATCTTTCCATAAACCAGGTTTCTTAGCTGTTTCCCGCCGGTGTCTCAATCCCGTTATTCATGATCCTCATCTGGTGGTTGATCGATTCCTGATGAATAGCCTTGAAAATGGTGTCGATCAACTCCCTGCTGAGTCCCTTGACCTGGCCGTTGAGCACCACTTTACGGATGATTTCATCCCAGCGCGTTGGCTGCAAGATAGTAATATTATTGTCCTTTTTATATTGTCCGATGGTTTCTGCCACTTTCATCCTTTTTTCAAGTATGTCCAGGAGTGCATCGTCGAAAACGTCTATCTGCTGCCGCAGTTCACCCAGAATGTCGAGCAGTTTCGGATCTGAAGCCACAGGGCTCCTGAGTATCAGCCGGCTCAGAAGTTCATGCAGCTCGTTCGGGGTGATCTGCTGGGCAGCATCGCTCAGGGCATGGTCGGGATCAATGTGAGACTCGAGCATGAGCCCGTCGAAGTTCAGGTCCATTGCCTTTTGCGACAGTTCAAAGAGGTATTCCCTTGTACCTGAGATGTGACTGGGATCGCAAATGATGGGCAGATCAGGGAGCCTGCGCCGAAGTTCGATGGGAAGCTGCCAGTTGGGCTGGTTCCTGTAAATGGTCTTTTCGTAGGTTGAGAATCCACGGTGAATGGCCCCTATTCTGGTGATCCCTGCCCTGGCAATCCTTTCGATCGCACCTATCCATAACTCAAGATCAGGGTTGATGGGATTCTTTACAAGTACCATCACGTCAACTCCTTTCAGGGCATCCGAAATCTCCTGAACAGTAAAGGGATTCACTGAAGTACGGGCTCCAATCCATAATAGATCGATTCCGTATTTCAGGGCTTCATACACATGCTTTTCATTGGCCACCTCGGTCCCGACCATAAGTCCGGTCTCGTTCTTTACGTTTCTCAGCCATTTGAGACCTTCCGATCCCACTCCTTCGAATGAGTTGGGCCGGGTTCTTGGTTTCCAGATGCCTGCACGGAAAACGCTTACCTCAGGTATTTTAGCCAGTTCTGCGGCTGTTGCCATTACCTGTTCCTCGCTTTCGGCACTGCACGGACCCGAGATGAGAAAAGGCCTTCCCCTGAAACCTTTCCATTCAGTCGCCAGAAATCTCTTAAGTTCAAGTACCATAGTTTTGATTTTTAATGTAATATCTTCTTGATCTTATTTGCTTCTTCCATAAGTCCCTTCAGACCATCCATGTCATTCTCCTGAATAAGTTTTTTGAAGAGGTTCATTTTTTCAATATAATTGTCTAGCACCTCTATTATTGATCTTGAATTTTCAAGGAATATTGGCGCCCAGGTTTCGCTGCTGCTCTTGGCGAGCCTGACGGTGCTTTCAAAACCTCCGCCAGCCAGCGTTGTTATGTTCTCTTCTTCCTTTTCCTTGTCGAGAACACTCAGAGCAAGCGAAAAGGAGGTAATGTGCGAGATGTGCGACACATAGGCCACATGAACGTCATGATCGCGCGAGTTCATGTATACTTTCTTCATGTTGAGGACATCAAGCATTTTTTCCGCCAGTCCGAGTGCATCCCTGTCGCTGAGCTCAGGATCGCAAATAATGGCATTTTTGTAATCGAATAGCTTTCCGATAGCGGCGAGCGGCCCCGAAAACTCAGTTCCAGCCATGGGATGAAGGGCAACATAGCGGCCTCTTCCGGGATGATCTTTAACGACTCTTCCGATCTTTCCCTTTGTCGAACCCATGTCGGTTACCACTTTTGGGGTTCCGTTTATCCTGTCAAGTATACCCGGAAGCATCTTCCAGATTGTGTCGACAGGTGTGCTTATTATTATTAGGTCACTCCTGTCAACTGCATTTTCAAGCGTATCCGTTTCATCCACCAGCCCGCACAACTGCGCTATGTTCCTGTGCTGGAGATTTGATTCAACCCCTATTATCCTGTCGGCAAAACCACGTTTTCTAAGGTCAATCATCAGCGATCCGCCTATAAGCCCGATTCCTACTATTGCGATTGTCATTGCAGTGATTTGTGATTCTTGAGTTGTTATTTGTGATTTGTGATTGGTCTGGTAAATATAAATGAGCAGGCGAATTTAGATTTTTTGTTTTTATAATTTCAACTTTGCTATTCGTTGCCTTGCTTCCTCAAGTCTTTCCTCAGTGGCGCACAGCGATATCCTGATATATCTTTCGCCCCTGCTTCCGAAAATGAATCCTGGAGTGAGGAAGACGTGTGCTTTCTGAAGGATGTCCTCTACAAATGGTTCTGCTCCCTGTCTGCCTTCAGGCAGACGGCCCCAGAGAAAGAGGCCTGTCTGATCCGGGTTGAATTTACAATCTAACAGATTCATTATTGACTCGGCTGTTTTACGTCTTTGTTTGTAGGTACGGTTGACCGTATCGTACCATGATTCGGGATTTTGAAGGGCCTCGGCTGCTGCAAGCTGCATCGGAAGGAACATCCCCGAATCCATGTTGCTCTTAACCTTTAATATCGTCCTGATGTATTCACTGCTGCCTGCAACCATGCCTATACGCCAGCCGGCCATGTTATGCGACTTGCTCAGCGAATTGAGTTCAAGGGCAGTTTCCATTGCCCCTTTTACCGACAGAAGGCTCAGGTATTCGTTGTTGAGGATGAAGCTGTAGGGATTGTCGTTAACCAGAAGTATGTCATGTTCCATTGCAAAGGAGACAAGCCTGATGAAAAGCTCAGCAGATCCCTTTGCCCCGGTCGGCATGTTTGGATAGTTGGTCCACATAAGCTTCACCTTGCTCAGATCTTCTTTTTCAAGAGCCTTCAGATCAGGTTGCCAGTCTGACCTTTCATCCAGAGCGTAAGATCTTACTGTGCCTCCGACCAGGTTTGTTACTGAAGAATAGGTGGGGTAACCCGGATCCGGCACCAGAACTTCATCGCCCGGATCAACAAAGGCCATGCTGATGTGCATGATACCCTCCTTGCTTCCCATGAGGGGGAGTATTTCCGACACCGGATCGAGGGTCACATTAAAATACTTCTGATACCACCCGGCAAAAGCTTTTCGGAGCACCGGACTGCCGTTATAACTCTGGTATCCGTGGACGTTCGGTTTGCGGGCTTCTTCCGAAAGCTTTGCCACCGTGTTTACCGAAGGAGGCTGATCGGGGCTTCCTATCCCAAGGTTGATAATGTCGGCCCCGGCGGCTCTCATCTCTTCGATCTGCCGGAGTTTTGCCGAAAAATAATACTCGCGGACACTGTTTGTCCGTTCTGCAGGTTTAACTTTCATACAGCATTTCTCCTTTATTATAAATACCCAGCACCTCCAGATTGCTGGTGTATTGCTCAAGTGTCGACATAATGTCATTGATGTCGGGATCAGCAGGAAGCTCAAGATCGAGATAGAACATGTATTCCCATTCACCGTTAAGTCTTGGCACCGACTGGATCTTTGACAGGTTTATGTTCATTTCTGCCAGCCTGACCAGAACAGAAGCAAGCGAACCCGGCTTATGGCCTGTAGCAAAGCATATTGACACCTTGTTTCCGGTTTGGTTTCCCATGCCGTTGCCTCCAATGACCAGGAACCGGGTGTAATTCTTTTTAAAAGTCTCAATTCCTTCAGCAATGATCTCAAGTCCATAGATCTCAGCAGCGCTCCTTGATGCTATTGCCGCTATCTTCTTCAGCCTGCCTTCTGAGATAATCCGTGCGCTTGAAGCTGTATCATCAGCTTCAACCAGGGTTATTTCGGGAAACTGGTTCAGGAATGTCATGCATTGAGCAAGGGCTATAGGGTGTGACCTGATCTGGCGGATGTCCTTCATTGTCTGTCCGGGGAGGGCCATCAGGTTCTGTACTACCCTGAGGTTGTGTTCCCCAAGGATCTTTAGTCCTGATTCCCTTATCAGGCTGTAGTTGTAAAGGATGCTTCCCGACCTTGCATTTTCTATTGCCATCATTGCAAGGCCTGCCCGGCCTTCCTTTACCGAGTTCAGCGTCATGTCAAAGGTGGAGCAGGGAACGATTTCAACCTCTTCATTCTTGAAATACTGTCTGGCCGCCATTTCATGAAAGCATCCCTTTTCTCCCTGAATCGCTATTTTCATTTTACCCTTTCTATTTAAAACAGGAAGGGTCCCTTTTGGGGACCCTTGCTTGCATATGTTACTTTTTTATGTATACAAAAATCCCCTTATCTCTTCCTGCTATAAAAAAAGAAATAGAAATAAGCGGAGATATAGCTGTATACAAAATTCATTTTTTCGTTTTATTGGCTTACAAAAGTAATACAGATTTTTAATTAGCAAATAAAATATTAAGAAAAAATGAAAAAAGTTAAGAAGACATAAGGAAAGGAAGGAAAGAAGGGGAGAAGGGGAGAAGGGGAGAAGGGGAGAAGGGGAGACAGCCCTGCGCCCTGAGCCCTGAGCCCTGCGCCTCACGCCAGTTATTTCTTATTGTGCCTGTTTCTCAGCACTTCTTCAACTTCTTCAAAGGCAACATTTTTCGCTTTCAGGAGAATGAGAAAATGGTACAGCAGATCAGCTGCTTCATTCTTGAAGAGGTCGATATTATTGTCCTTTGCTTCGATTACAAGTTCCACTGCTTCTTCGCCAACCTTCTGAGCCACCTTGTTGATCCCCTTTTTATGGAGTTTATTGGTGTAGGAGCCTTCTGCATTGCCATCAATTCTTTGACCTATAATATTTTCGAGCTGGTAGATAAAACCTTTTGAGTCCTCCCCGCCGAAGCAGGATTTGGTTCCCGTGTGGCATACCGGTCCGGACGGTTCGACTTTTATAAGCAGGGAGTCATTGTCGCAATCGGTTGTTATATTATTAACAATAAGATAGTTGCCAGATGTTTCTCCCTTTGTCCATAACCGGTTCTTACTCCTGCTGAAGAAGGTAACCCTGCCTTCACTGACGGTCTTGTTAAATGCTTCTTCATTCATATAGCCGACCATGAGCACCTGAAGAGTCCTATTGTCCTGGATTACTGCCGGAACAAGTCCGTTTCCTTTTTTGAAGTCGATGTTTGCCATGATTCATTCTTTTTCATTAATGCACAGCCGTGCTGGCAGGGATCATTGCCGCACGTTAATTCCTTTTTCCGAGAGGTATTTCTTAAGCCCGGGTATCGGTATCTCGCCGTAGTGGAAGATGCTTGCAGCCAGGGCAGCGCTGCAGGTGGTCTTCATGAATACTTCCCTGAAGTGTTCCATAGTGCCGGCTCCGCCTGATGCAATTACAGGAATGTTAACACTTTTGCTTACTTCCCTTATAACTTCTATCGAGAAACCTGATTTTGTTCCGTCAGCATTCATCGATGTGAGCAGTATCTCCCCGGCACCCTGCCTTTCTGCCCTTATTGCCCAGTCGACCGCCCTCAGGGGGGTAGGGGTGTTACCTGCATTGATGAATACCATCCAGTCCTTGCCATTGAAACGGGTGTCGATTGCCACAGTCACGCACTGGCTTCCGAATCTTTTGGCAATTCCGGTTATCAAACCGGGATTCTGAAACGCAGAAGTATTGATGCTTACCTTGTCTGCACCGGCGCTTATGAGCAGGGCCGCATCATCAATTGTCGAAATACCCCCTCCGACAGTGAAGGGAAGGTTGATCTCGGCAGCTATCTTTCCAACGAGTTCGGCAAAGGTCTTTCGTTTCTCGATTGTCGCGGTAATGTCCAGGAACACTAGTTCATCGGCCCTCTGTTCCACGTATTTCTTTGCCAGCTCAACAGGATCGCCGGCGTCGCGGATATCCACGAAGTTCACTCCCTTTACAGTGCGCCCTTCCTTTATGTCGAGGCAGGGTATTATTCTTTTCTTCAGCATAACCTGGCAATATCTTTAAGATCAAGAATTCCTTCATAAAGGGCTTTGCCGACAATGGCTCCCTCGCAGCCTATGGAGGACAATGTCTCAAGGTCACTGACGGAGCTTATTCCGCCGCTGGCAATCAGTTTCAGTCCGGGTATCCCAAGTATCTCCCGGTAAAGATCGGTCGATGGTCCCTGCATCATGCCATCCTTGTTGATATCAGTGCAAATGGTATATTTTATTCCTTTTTTTCTGTATTCAGTCAGGAAACTGATTATATCCGATCCGGATTTTTCCGTCCATCCCTCGGTGGCCACTTTCCGGTCCGCGGAATCGGCTCCGAGAATGATTTTGTCTTCTCCCCATTCCGTGAGCCATGCGAGCACAAGGGGCATGTTGGTAACCGAAATGCTTCCGCATGTAACCTGGCTTGCTCCGCTGTTGAAGGCATCCATTAAATCGCGGGATGACCTGATTCCGCCTCCGAAATCAATATGCAGGGAAGTGGACGATGCTATTTTCTCCAGGACTCCGAGGTTGATGATGCGTTTGTTCAATGCTCCGTCGAGATCGACCAGATGAATATACTCTATCCCATGATCCTCAACCTGGCGGGCCACTTCCACAGGATCGCTGCTGTAAACCTTCCTGGTGGCGAAATCTCCCCTGGTAAGCCTTACACACTTTCCTCCGATGATATCAAGAGCTATTATAATCCTCATAATTCAAGAAAATTCCTCAAAATTACCAGTCCGGTATCAGCCGATTTCTCAGGGTGAAACTGTACTGCATAAAAATTGTCCCTGTGCATGGCGGCGCTGAACGGCAGAACATAATCACAGATTGCAAGGGTGTAATCTGTTATTTCGGCATAGTAACTGTGAACATAGTAAACATCTTCGCCGGCTGAGACGCCCCTGAACAGGCTGCCCTTAAGAGCCGAAAAGTTATTCCAGCCCATGTGCGGCACCTTGTCGAATGGCGGAAACTTCTTGACAGCAGCATCGAATATCCCGAGACATTTAACGGATCCTTCATCAGACCAGTGGCACATCAGGTGAAGTCCCAGGCATATTCCCAGAACAGGCTGCCGGAGCGACACTATTAGTTTATCGAGCTCCCTTTCGGCAAGATACTTCATGGCACCCGATGCATGACCGACACCGGGGATGATTACTTTTTCAGCGGCCAGAAGTGCTTCCTTATCATCGGTCACCTCCGATTCATAACCCAGCCGGGTCAGTGCATTCTGTACCGACTGTATGTTTCCGGCATTGTATTTAAGCAATGCTATCATAGGGCCCCCTTGGTTGATGGCAGATCAAAGCTTCCTGTCTTTCTGACAGCAGATTTGACTGCCCGGGCAAATGATTTGAAAACGGCCTCAACCTTATGATGGTCATTGTCGCCGCTTGCTATTATATTCAGGTTGCATTTTGCACTGTCGCTGAACGACTTGAAAAAATGAAAGAACATTTCCGCGGGCACGCTTCCTATTGTTTGGCCTGAAAAAGGAACATCCCATTTCAACCAGGGGCGGCCTCCGAAATCAATTGCAATTTGAGCAATTGAGTCATCCATCGGGAGAAGGAAGCCGTACCTTTCGATTCCCTTCTTGCTTCCCATCGCCGATAAAAATCCTTCGCCCAGGACGATGGCTACATCTTCGATGGTGTGGTGCTGGTCAATACCAAGATCTCCTTCAGCCCTGAGAGTCATGTCGAATCCTCCGTGCCGTGGTATCTGCTCAAGCATATGATCAAAGAAACCTATACCGGTATCAATGGTGCATTTCCCCGACCCGTCGAGGTTAAGCTGAAGTTCGATCGATGTTTCACTTGTTTTCCGGGTTATGTTTGCAAGCCTTGGCTTCGACCTGAGATAGTTGTAAATATCATTCCAGTCGGTTGTATTGAAAACTGCAAGCGGATCAGGCTTTCCGCTTATATATATTGCCTGGCAACCTAGATTACGGGCAAGTTCGAGATCGGTGACCCTGTCGCCAATGACGAAGGAGGATGCCAGATCAATTCCCCGGGCAAGATACCTGGTCAGCATTGCAGTTCCGGGTTTCCTGGTGGGAGCCTTATCTTCAGGCCAGGTACGGTCAATGAATACCTCAGCAAAGACCACTCCTTCATCTTTCAGTATCTGCAGCATCTTGTTATGGGAGGGCCGGAAGATCTCCTCAGGAAAGTCCTCCGTTCCCAGACCATCCTGGTTTGTCACCATTACAAGTTCGAAGTCTGTTTCTTTCACGATTTTTGACAGGGCTGTGATAACACCCGGAAGGAACCTGAATTCCTCTACGGTGTCAGCAAGTCCGTTTGCAGGTTCCGCCAGAATGGTGCCATCCCTGTCGATAAACAATGTTTTTTTCATACACTGATATTTCTGAGGGCCTTGAGAAGCCTGTCATTTTCTCTTCTTGTACCCACTGTTATCCTGATGCATCCCCTGATTATTTTATTCCTGTTTCTTACGATTATATTACTATCAATCAGTTCATTGTAGATCCTGTCGGCATTGGCTGTCCTGACCAGAAGGAAATTGGCATCAGATGGAAACACTTTTTCAATAATAGTAATTTTTTCGAGAGCCCTGGCAAGTCTTTCCCTTTCCTTCAGGATCAGACTGATCCTGGTCCTCACAAGCTCGTAACGCGACAGGCATTTCAGTGCAGCACGCTGGTTGATTGCGCTGATATTGTACGGCGGTTTTGTCTTATTGAAATATGAAACCAGCAGGGGATTCATGAATGCCATCCCTATCCTGGCTGCAGCCAATCCCATGGCCTTGCTGAATGTCTGCATCACAATAAGATTCCCGCAGGTCTCTGTCATGCCCTTGAATGATTTCTGTCCTGAAAAGTCGGAGTAGGCTTCATCAATAAGTACAATTCCGTTGAATTTTTTTATTATCAATTCAACAACAGAGGTTTTCATCACATTACCGGTCGGATTGTTCGGCGAACAGATGATAACCAGCTTTATGGAATGGTCATTCAGAGTTTCCTCAACTTTTGCAGGGTCGATCTGGAAATCTTCAGTAAGGGGAACCCTGACAAGTTTTACGTCATTTATTCCTGCAGCTACTTCGTACATCCCGTATGTAGGAGGGAAGATAAGGGCGCTGTCGGCTCCGGGTTTGCAGAATATCCTGAAGCACAGATCAATTATCTCATCGCTTCCGTTTCCAAGGAAGATTGAATCGGCATGGAAGTCCTTAATTGTGCTTATCGTTTCCTTGAGCTTTCGCTGGTAGGGATCGGGATACCTGTTGAGGGTGCCGAAGGGATTTTCATTGGCATCGAGAAAGGTACCGTCACTGCCGGTAAACTCATCCCTTGCACATGAATAGGGAGTGAGGGATTTTATATTTTCTCTGACAAGGGTTTCAATATCAGTCATTTTCAAGCGATTTAAGTCTTATTGAAACTGCATTCCCATGGGCGTGCAACTGTTCGGCTTCCGCCATTCTTTCGATAACCGGTCCAAGCAAACGGATCCCCTCAGGATCAATCTCCTGGAATGTTATTTTTTTAACAAATGATTCGGCTGATACTCCGCCATAACTTCTTGCGAATCCTGCGGTCGGGAGTGTGTGATTGGTTCCCGAGGCATAATCGCCCGCGCTTTCACAGCTGTATTTCCCAAGGAATACCGAACCGGCACAGGTTACTCCGGCTGCCAGGGCCGCGGGATCGGATGTTGAGATGATAAGGTGTTCGGGAGCATACAGGTTGCTGAATTCAATACATTCGCCGGGTGAGCTTAAGAGTATTGAAAGGCTGTTTTCAAGGGCCGTAAGTGCAATTTTCTTTCTCGGTAGGAGGTTTACCTGCCTTTGTGTTTCAGAGATCACTGCATCGGTGAGTTCAGGGGAGTCGGAAAGGAGTATAACCTGGCTGTCGGCTCCGTGCTCAGCCTGTGAAAGAAGGTCGGCAGCGACAAAGGACGGATCAGAGCCCTTGTCTGCAATGACCAGCACTTCGCTCGGACCGGCAGGGATGTCAATTGCCGTTCCTTCAGTCTGAACCAGTTCCTTGGCTAAGGTCACATACTGGTTCCCGGGCCCGAATATCTTGTCGACCTTCGGAATGGATTCAGTCCCGTATGCCATGGCGGCAATAGCCTGAGCTCCTCCGGCCCTGAATATCCTTGTCACTCCTGCAGAAAGCGCAGCGTGAAGGATAAGCGGATTTATACTGCCTTTTTTGTCAGGTGGTGTACAGATTATTATTTCCCGGCATCCTGCGATCCGGGCAGGAACTGCAAGCATAAGCACCGTGGAGAAGAGGGGTGCTGTTCCTCCGGGGATGTACAAACCTACGCGGTCAATGGGAGTATTTTTCCTCCAGCACCTTACACCCGGAGAGGTCTCAATGACCGGTTCTTCATGCAGCTGAGCAGCGTGGAACCTTGTTATGTTTTCCTGAGCTGTTCTGATTGCCTCTTTAAGCTCATCCGGAACGAGGGCGGCGGATGCTCTTATTTCATCTTCCGGAACCCTCAGGTCGTCCGGGCGTTTTCCTTCGAATTTTTCAGCCAGATCATACAGAGCCCTGTCCCCGTTTTCCTTAACCTGCCTGAGAATACCGGATACTGTCTCGTGGAGCTCAGGCTTATCTATAGAGGGCCGTTTGCAAAGTTCCTCCCACCTGTTTCTTTCGGGGTATCTGATCACTTGCATTATACAATCATTTTTTCGATGGGTATTACAAGAATTCCCTGGGCACCGGCGTTCCTGAGCTGGTCAATCCTTTCCCAGAACTCATCTTCCTTTACCACGGAGTGAATGCTGCACCAGCCTTTTTCCTCGAGCGGAAGTATGGTAGGACTTTTCATTCCGGGAAGTATTGTGCATATCTCATGCAGCGACTCGAGAGGGGCATTCAGGAGAATGTATTTGTTCTCCCTTGCATTTCTTACTGCACGGATTCTGAACAGCAGTTTTTCGAGGATTTTTCTTTTTTCCTGATCAAGGTTCCTGGAGGCAATAACTACGGCCTGGCTCTTCAGAATGACCTCGACTTCCTTCAGTCCGTTTGTCATCAGTGTGCTTCCTGAACTTACTATGTCACAAACTGCCTCAGCCAGACCAATTCCAGGAGCTATTTCAACGCTTCCGCTTATCTCTTCAGTTGTTGCAGTAAGGTTATGTTCTGCCAGGTAGCTGGTAAGAAGTTTTGGGTAGCTGGTTGCTATCTTTTTATTCATGAACCAGCCCGGACCTGTGTATGACTCTTCTTTTGGTATTGCCAGGCTCAGGCGGCAATGAGCGAATCCCAGCTGGTCGAGGATTTCCACATCCCTGTTTTTTTCAAACACTATGTTTTCTCCAAGTATCCCAATATCTGCAACCTGCTGTTCCACATACTGCGGGATGTCGTCATCCCTGAGGAACAGTATGTCGACCGGGAAGTTTGAGGCGCTTGTCTTGAGGACATCAGCGCCGTTCGAGAATTTGATGCCGCATTCCTGCAGAAGTTTGTGGGAGTTTTCACTTAGCCGTCCCTTTTTCTGGATGGCAATTTTCAGCCTGTTCATTTCATTTTGTTTTTATCGGAGCACACTGCCGGGCAAATAAAAAACCCGTCTGATATGCTCAGACGGGTTAGAAGTTATTTATGGCCACAATTCACCTTCGGCTCGCCTGAGTCAGGAAAGAAGATGGTGATGATGTAACCGGTTTGATGTCATTTTTTACAAATTTGAATGCAAAGATATATAAAAATTAATATTTCATGCAATAATTCACAAAAAACTTAATTGCTGTAATTGTGTGCTGTGGCAGGCTTCCATTATACACGTTCCGCAACCAGATCTCCAACCTCTGTGGTCGAATAACCCATTCTGCCGGCGCCAAGGTCTTTCAGCCTGTGGGCCGTTACATCCATGATGGCATTTTCAACAGCTGTGGCTGCTTCCGTTTCCCCGAGATGTTCCAGCATCATTCCGCCGCATGCTATTGCGGCCAGAGGATTGATGATATTCATGCCCGTATATTTCGGAGCTGAGCCGCCGATAGGCTCGAACATCGACACACCCTGCGGGTTGATATTGCCCCCGGCTGCAATGCCCATCCCTCCCTGGGTAATGGCTCCAAGATCAGTAATAATGTCACCGAACATATTGGTGGTTACAATGACATCAAACCATTCGGGATTTTTGATCATCCACATGCAGGTGGCGTCGACATGGTAATATTCCCTCTTTATGTCAGGGTAATCGGCCTGTCCCATTTCATGAAATGCCCTTTCCCAAAGGTCGAACACATAAGTGAGGACATTGGTTTTGCCGCATAGTGCAAGGGTTTTCTTTTTGTTTCGTTTCCGCGTATATTCAAAAGCATACCTCAGACACCTGTCAACCTGCATCCTGTTGTAAACCATATTCTGCATTGCAACTTCGTGAGGGGTGCCCTTCATGGTGACTCCACCGCTTCCGGTATAAACATCGCCTGTATTTTCCCTCACAACAACGTAGTCGATATGCTCCGGACCCTTGTCCTTCAACGGAGTGGCAACACCCGGATAAAGTTTAACAGGCCTCAGATTAATATACTGATCTAGTTCGAACCGCAGCCGGAGAAGAATTCCTTTTTCCAGAATTCCTGGTTTCACATCAGGATGACCAATTGCCCCGAGAAAGATTGAGTCAAATTTTCTGAGATCCCCGGTAGCTGAATCGGGCAGGATCTCACCCGTCCTCAGATAACGGTCGCCTCCGAAATCAAATTCCTCAAAATTGAGTGTGAATCCAAATTTTGAGGCAGCCGCCGAAAGTACCTTCTTACCTTCTCTGACTACTTCAGGTCCTGTTCCATCACCTGGGATGGTAGCAATATTGTATGTTCTGTTCATTCGGTTAGAGTTTCAGATTATTAAACATTATGGTTATTAATAAATAGTGTATTGCCAATCCTGATCTCCTGGTTTTCAACAATATTCAGCATTTTCTCCGTTGCCTTTATTGCCGATTCTGTCTGATCTCCGTCGAGTCCTTTTGTTCTGAATTCCCTGTTCCTGAAATTCCAGGTAATCACAGTCTCCACAAGCGCGTCTGTTTTTCCTCCCGGAGGAATTGATACTTCATAATCGGTAAGCATGGGAAGTTCCTTTCCCAGCCTGTCGTAGATAATCCTCAGGGCTTTCATGAAGGCGTCGTACTGACCGTCACCGGAAGATGTCTCCTGGTAAAGGTTTCCGTCAATTTCGATCAGAATGCTTGCCGAGGGTTTCAGACCGTATGAAAGTGAAAGCGAATAGTTTTTTATGAATATTTTGAAATTGCTCCTGTCGTTTCCCAGGACATCGGAGATAATGAACGGAAGATCCTCGGGAGTCACATTTTCCTTCTTATCGCCCAGCTCAATTACTCGCTGTGTCACTTTTGCCAAAGATTCGGGATTCAGATCGAGGCCGAACTCTTCAAGGTTCTTCCTTATTGTCGCTTTTCCCGATTGTTTACCAAGGGCATATTTCCTTTTCCTTCCGAACCTTTCCGGGAGAAGATTATTGTAGTAAAGGTTGTCTTTTGAGTCCCCGTCTGCATGTACACCGGAGGTTTGTGTGAAAACATTCTCGCCTACCACCGGCTTGTTTATAGGTACTCTTATCCCGCTGAATGTCTCCACTATCTTGCTTGCCTTTGTTATCTCAAATTCATTGACACCGGTTTCAGCTCCAACCTGATCATGAAGGACACCTATTACGCTCGATAGCGGTGCATTGCCCGCCCTTTCACCCAAACCGTTTATTGTAGTATGTACTCCCTTTATGCCTGCCTTTACTGCTGCAAAAATATTTGCCACGGCAAGGTCGTAATCGTTATGAGGATGGAAATCAAAATTAAGTGAAGGATATCTTTCCACCATTTTTTTGCAGAACGTGTATGTCTGATCCGGATTCAGTATGCCAAGTGTATCAGGAAGCATGAATCTTTCGATCCTTTCATCCTTCAGGTTGTCAAGCATATAGAATACATAATCTTCAGAACCAATCATTCCGTTCGACCAGTCTTCCAGATATATATTAACATGCATATCAAGTTCATCAGCTCTTTTGATTATGCCCCTGATATCATTCACATGCTGTTCCGGAGTCTTGCGCAGCTGTTTTTCGAGATGCCTGAATGATCCTTTGCAAAGCAGGTTGATAACCTGTCCTCCCGCGTCGTGAATCCAGCTTATTGAAATATCCCCGTCTATAAATCCAAGAACTTCTACTTTATTCAGCAACTCATTACGCCTGGCCCACCTGGTGATCATTTTAAGAGCTTCAATTTCCCCGGTGGAGACCCTCGCGGAAGCTACCTCGATGCGATCGACTTTCACTTCCTTCAACAAAAATGCCGCGATGTGCAGTTTTTCCACCGGAGTATATGAAATACCCTGCATCTGTTCCCCATCCCTGAGGGTCGTGTCCATTATTTCAATTCTCATTCTGTGCTTTTTTTGCTGTTTCAAATGCTATGATCAATTCTTTTTTAGACAGAAGATAATCTATGTCATCAAGTCCTTTGAGAAGGCATTCCTTCTTATAGGGATTTATTTCAAATTGCACTGAATCGCCTCCGGGCATGATGGATATGACCTGGTTTTCAAGGTCAATACGGACTTTCTTAGAGGGATCCGTGATTGCCAGATTCATCAGGTTCTCAAGGAATCTTTCAGGTACCACTACCGGCAGCAGACCGTTATTCAGGGAGTTGTTTCTGAAGATGTCAGCGAAAAAGCTTGAGACCACCGCCCTGAATCCGTAGTCGTAAATAGCCCATACGGCATGTTCCCTGCTTGATCCGCTTCCGAAATTCTTTCCTGCCACAAGTATTTTCCCTCCGAAAGAAGGATTATTAAGTACAAATTCCATATTCCTGTTTCCCGACTTGTCGTATCGCCAGTCGCGGAACAGGTTTTCCCCGAAACCTTCCCTTGAGGTGGCACTGAGAAACCTGGCAGGGATAATCTGGTCTGTATCAATATTCTCAAAAGGAAGAGGGACACATGTTGATTCAAGCAGCGTGAATTTTTCTTTTGGCATTTTTTTTCCTTTTAATGGTTCTAACGGATAAATTCGCGGGGATCGGTGATCTGACCGGTGATGGCAGCGGCAGCTGCGACCAGCGGACTGGCAAGCAGCGTTCTTGCACCGGGTCCCTGACGTCCTTCAAAATTCCGGTTTGTGGTTGAAACCGCATATTTTCCGGCGGGGATCTTGTCTTCGTTCATCGCAAGACATGACGAACAACCGGGTTGCCTTAACTCAAATCCGGCCTTTTGCAGAATCGTGTCTATTCCCTCGCTTATCGCCTGTTTCTCAACGGCTTTTGATCCGGGCACTATCAGGGCGGTAATTCCCGGTGCTTTTTTTCTTCCTTTCACGATCCGGGCAAATTCCCTGAGATCCTCTATCCGGCCGTTGGTGCAGCTTCCGACAAAGACATAATCGACGGGATGTCCCTGAAGCTTCATCCCGGGTTCAAATCCCATATAGTCGAGTGATTTGAGGAATGAAGCAGTATCTTCGGCCTTTATGTCGCTCACAACTGGTATTGAATCATCGATTGCCATTCCCATACCCGGATTCGTTCCATAGGTGATCATGGGCCTGATCAGGCTGCCGTCGAATTCAAGCTCCCGATCGAAGACAGCTCCGGGATCACTCTTAAAGTCTTTCCACTGAGTAAGCAGGGAGTTCCGGTTAAATCCGCGCGGGAAGGAAGGCAAATCCCTGAGATATTTCATTGTTGTTTCATCAGGGGCAATAAGTCCGCCCCGGGCCCCCATCTCGATGCTCATGTTGCACACAGTCATCCTGCCTTCCATGCTGAGATCCCTTATGACAGAGCCTGCGTACTCTACGAAATAGCCTGTTGCTCCGCCGGTAGAGATCCGTGAAATGATATACATTATCACATCCTTGGCAGTAACACCCTTTCCCAGACCGCCATTAACAGTGATTCTCATTTTTTTCGGTTTAGGCTGAAGGATGCACTGGGTTGCAAGCACCATCTCAACTTCGCTGGTGCCAATACCAAAAGCCACCGCTCCGAATGCTCCATGAGTTGAGGTATGGCTGTCGCCGCAAACGATGGTCATTCCCGGCCGCGTGTATCCTAGTTCCGGACCAATGACATGAACTATCCCGTTTGAGGAATGGTTGAGGCCGAAATACTCTATTCCGTTTTCGCGGCAATTCTCAGTCAGCCGGTCGACCTGGTTTCTCGAGAGTTCATCCCTGATAGGCTTGTCCTGGTTCCTTGTCGGAATATTATGATCGGCAGTGGCAAGGGTCCTTTCAGGCCGGAAGACGGGTATGCCTCTTTTCCTGAGGCCGTTGAAGGCCTGAGGACTGGTCACCTCATGAATGAAGTGCTGGTCGATGTAAAGTATATCCGGGCCCTTTTCAACCGACTGGACCACATGTGAGTCCCATATCTTATCGAATAGTGTTTTTGGTTCCATTAAGTAATGTTTTTTATTCTGCTTCCTTCTCTGCCTCCTGCTGGTTACTCCCTGTTGTTCTACCCCCCTGCCCCCCTAAAGGGGGGTAAAGGGAAGATGTAAAGCAGCCCCCCTTCAGGGGGGTTGGGGGGTCATTTTATTTTCGATACTGCATCGATAAATGCCTCCACAGAGGCAGTCACAATGTCGGTGTTCGCTGAAAATCCATAATAGATCTTGCCTTCATGTTCTATCTGGATATGGACCTTCCCGATATCGTCGCTCCCTTTTGTTATCGCCTGTATGAGGAATTCCTCGAGGTGAACGGTCCGGCTGATGAGTTGTTTAACTGCGGTAAAGGCTGCATCGATGGGTCCGTTGCCCGAGGATGTCGCCATGTGGACTTCCCCGTTGATCATGACGCCAACCGTTGCAACCGGTATTGCCGATTTGCCGCATGTTACCTGGAGCATCTCCAGCTTGAGTGATTTTTCACCGGCCTTAACCTCACCCGACAGGATTCTCAGGTCTTCGTCATTGATCTCTTTCTTCTTGTCGGCAAGACTCAGGAATCTGTGGTAAATATCATCCAGTTCTTCCTTCCCAAGGGTAAATCCCAGGGCCTCCAGTCTGTGGTTGAGGGCTGCCCGGCCGCTTCGGGCAGTAAGTATTATCGACGATTCCTTGATCCCCACTTCATGAGGATCAATTATCTCATAATTCTCCCTGTATTTGAGTACACCATCCTGATGAATGCCTGAGGAATGGGCAAATGCATTTCTTCCGACTATAGCCTTGTTAGCCTGTACGGGCATACTCATCAGGTTGGAAACCAGCCTGCTGGTACTGAATATCAGTTTTGAGTTGATATCGGTTTTCAGCTTCATGGCATGATGGCTCTTTATTATCATTGCCACCTCCTCGAGGGATGTGTTGCCGGCCCTTTCACCGATTCCGTTCATGGTTACCTCAACCTGACGGGCGCCGTTAAGAACTCCCATTATGGTGTTTGCCGTTGCCATCCCAAGATCGTTATGGCAGTGAGTCGATATGATTGCCTTGTCGATGTTCCTTACATTCTCAACCAGGTACCTGATCTTCTCGCCGTACTCTTCAGGTAGGCAGTAGCCCGTTGTGTCGGGGATGTTTACAACCGTTGCTCCTGCCTTGATCACGGCTTCGATCACCTTTGCCAGGTATTCGTTTTCACTCCTGCCTGCATCCTCCGCATAAAATTCGACATCCTCAACAAATTTCTTTGCGTATTTAACTGCATCCACAGCCCTTTTCAGTATCTCCTCGGGAGTTGTCCTGATCTTGTATTTTATATGAAAGGGAGAAGTACCTATTCCTGTATGGATCCTCTTTCTTTTTGCATACTGGAGAGCTTCGGCTGCCACTTCAATATCCTTTTTTACTGCCCTCGTGAGGGCGCATATCACCGGATTTGAGATGGCTTTGGAGATTTCCACCACCGACCTGAAATCGCCCGGGCTGGAAATGGGGAAGCCTGATTCAATAATGTCGACGCCCAGGTCTTCGAGCGCCTTTGCTACCTGTATCTTTTCAACAGTATTCAGCTGGCAGCCAGGCACCTGCTCTCCGTCCCGGAGGGTTGTGTCGAATATGTATACTTTTTCTTCCATTATTATTGATGTTATTTGATTATCACTTCTTTACAGGTCTAAGTTTTCTGACTGCGGCTCCTGCCTTCCACAGTTCCGAATTCCCGAGCTCCGACAGCTCTTTATTCAGCAGTTCCTTGTAGTTTGGTAAACCTGTCGACTTCAGGACTCTTACACATTCCTCGCCCGATTTGACTTTTTTATACAGATCCTTAAATACAGGAAGGGTAGCCTCCATGAATTTCGGACGCCAGTCGAGGGCGCCTCTCTGGGCTGTAGCACTACAGTTCGAGTACATCCAGTCCATTCCATTCTCGTCAACAAGCCTGATAAGGCTCTGAGTCAGTTCTTCAACAGTCTCATTGAATGCTTCCGAAGGGGAATGCCCGTTCTCACGAAGCACCTGGTACTGGGCATCCATTATACCTGCAAGCGCTCCCATGAGAACTCCACGCTCGCCTGTCAGGTCGGAATAGACTTCCTTTTCGAATGTCGTAGGGAAAAGATAACCAGATCCGATAGCAATGCCAAGAGCTATTATACGCTCGTTAGCCCTGCCGGTAAAATCCTGGAATACCGAATAGCTCGAGTTGATTCCGGCACCGGCGAGGAAGTTTCTCCTGACACTCGTTCCCGAACCCTTTGGAGCACAAAGTATGACATCAATGTCAGCGGGCGGAACGACTCCGGTATGCTCCTTGTAAGTTATTGAAAATCCATGTGAGAAATAAAGGGCATCTCCTTCATTCAGACAAGGTTTGATACGGGGCCACAGTATCCTCTGGGCTGCATCCGAGACAAGATATTGAATGATCGTACCTCTTCGGGCTGCATCATCTACATCGAATAGTGTCTTGCCGGGGATAAAACCATCAGCTACAGCCTTGTCCCAGTCGGCTTTGAATTCAGGCGCCTGACCAATGATCACGTTAATACCGTTGTCCTTCATGTTAAGAGCCTGGGCAGGTCCCTGAACCCCATAGCCAATTATTGCAACGGTTTCATTCCTGAGAACTTCACGTGCTTTTGCCAGTGTGAATTCTTCCCTTGTTACAACATCTTCCAGAATTCCGCCAAAATCGATTTTTGCCATGATATTAGTTTTTTGTTAGGTTTATGTCTTTTTAAAATTGCATTTTGAAATTGTCTTCTTTATCAGTTAAATGAGTCGAGATTATCAGGCCTTTGCTGGTTGGACTGATCCATCTCTTCAAGGTAGGCATTCAATTCCTTTACCTGCCTGGTTATCGCAACCCTGCCCGAACGTACAAACTGAAGGACACCGGATGGTTCCAGGAGATGAAGCAGGTCGTTGATCTGCGACTTGTGGCCGGTCCTTTCAATCACCATAAACTCGGGGTGAACCTCAAGGATCCGGGCATTATGATCGCGGACAATGCGATCGATAAGATTACCCGACATCAGACCCTTGGTTCTGACCTTATACAGTGCCAGTTCCTGGTAAATGATCTCATCGGAGGTATGAACAAAGACCTTGAGCACCTCAACGATCTTCTGCATCTGCTTTACCACTTTCTGAACCATCTCAGGGGTTGTCCTGACAACCAGCGTAAGGATCTGAACTCCCTTTACTGCAGATTCCGAAGCTGTTATACTTTCAATATTGATCTGCCGTCTCGTAAGGATTATTGTGATCTGGTTCATAATCCCGATATGGTCTTCCGAAAACAGCGATATTGTAAATTCCTGTGTGTTCATAATGACTGTTTTTCTGTTTTTTTTATTCTCAATGTCTACTGCTCCCTGCTCCCTGCCCCCTGCCCCCTAAAGGGGGTTCTTAAAGAAACCTTCTGGTGGATTAGGGCTTATTATTTAAAGGTATATTATTTATAAGTCAGCGTAACTTCCGAAACGGAGGCTCCGGGTTCAATCATCGGCAGTACGTTGGCCTCCTTGTCAATCCTGATATCCAGGATATATGGTCCGCTGGAATCAAGCATTTCACTCAGGGAGTCCTTCAGTTCCGTTCTTTCCGACACTGTTCTGGCGGGGATCCCGTAACCCTTTGCAATTGTTACAAAATCGGGATTTACTAGCTCCGTGGAAGCATACCTCTTGGAAAAGAACATATCCTGCCACTGCCTTACCATGCCGAGAAATCCATTGTTCAATATTATAATCTTGACCGATATTCCGTAATGCAGGATTGTTCCAAGTTCCTGGATCGTCATCTGGAATCCTCCGTCTCCAATAAAGGCAACAACCTGTTTTTCAGGCCTTCCCACTTTCGCACCGACAGCTGCCGGAAGCCCGAATCCCATCGTACCCATCCCTCCTGATGTTACAAGACTGTTGGGATGGGCGAACTTAAAGTAACGGGCAACGGACATCTGGTTCTGACCGACATCCGTTATGGCGATGGCTTCACCTTTGGTAAGTTCCGAAACAAGGCGTATCACTTCACCCATTTTAATACTGCCTTCCGCGGGCAGGGTTTCAGGTTTGATTACCTTATCATTTTCCGTTTTGTCCAGAATCCGGAATTCCCTTATCCAGTTCTCATGTTTTCCCTCATTGACCAGGGGAATCAGATGTTGCAGCACCTCGCGGGCATCATTGTTTATTTCAAGGTCAACCGTAACATTCTTATTAATCTCTGCTTCATCGATCTCAATATGAATTATCCTGGCATTTTTTGCATATTTTTTGAGGTTGCCGGTTACTCTGTCGTCGAATCGCATCCCGATAGCAATTATCAGATCGGCTTCGTTAGTAAGGAGATTTGGAGCATAATTTCCATGCATCCCTACGAATCCCGCATAAAGCCGGTGTGCGGTCGGGAAGGCTGAAAGACCGAGAAGGGTAAGAGCCACAGGGATCTCCGTCTTTTCTGCAAACTGAAGGAGTTCATTTTCAGCCCCTGAAATAAGCACTCCGTGACCTGCAAGGATGAGTGGTTTTTCTGCGTGGTTGATCATGATGGCTGCCGACTCGATTGCCCTTGTCCTCAATGGTAAACTGGGATTATAGCTTCTCAGGTAGTTGCATTTGCTGTATTTGAAATCAAGTTTCTCAAACTGGGCATCCTTTGTAATGTCGATCAGGACAGGCCCCGGCCTGCCTGTACGTGCTATGAAAAACGCTTTTGAGAGTGTCTCCGGAATGTCCTTTGCCTTCTTGACCTGTGCGTTCCACTTGGTAACCGGCATTGATACCCCTATTATATCGGTTTCCTGAAAAGCATCGGTCCCGATAAGATTCGAAACCACCTGCGCAGTTATGAATACCATTGGAACGGAATCGAGGTAGGCATTTGCAATGCCGGTTATCAGATTCGTAGCTCCGGGCCCAGAAGTGGCAAAGCAGATACCGGGTTTCCCTGTTACCATGGCATAGGCCTGTGCGGCATGCGCGGCGCCCTGTTCATGCCGTGTCAGGATATGGTGAAGCTTATCCTGATAATCAAGGAGTTTATCATAAACAGGCATTATGGCGCCACCGGGATAACCGAAAATGGTATTGACTTCTTCCTCAACCAGGATCCTGAGGATGGCTTCGGCACCCGTAATGGTCTCATGTCCGTTAGTATTTTCTGCAACCTTTTCCTTTCCTTTTTTTGTCTTCATGTGACTCTAATTATCTTATTATTATATCCCGATTTCACATCTGTTAGTTCATTATATTATCCTGACTGCACCCTTGTCGGCTGAGCTCACCATTTTAGCATAGGCTTTCAGGGAAGAGGGAATTTCCCTTTTTCTGGATTCCGGCCTGAAAGCCTGTTCTCCCTTCCTCTTTTCTTCCTCCAGTCTTCGTTTCAGTTCCTCATCAGTTAGAATGACATCTATCTTTCTTGTTTTAACATCAATTTCAATGATATCACCGTTCCGGATGAGGGCAATCCCGCCTTCTGCAGCAGCTTCCGGCGACACATGTCCAACCGAAAGCCCCGAGGTTCCTCCGGAAAATCTTCCGTCGGTTATCAGGGCGCATTTCTTGTCGAGCATCCTTGACTTCAGGTAAGAGGTCGGATAAAGCATCTCCTGCATTCCGGGGCCTCCCCTTGGACCCTCATACCTTATTACCACAGCATCGCCTTGTTTAACATTTCCTCCGAGAATTCCTTCAACTGCTTCTTCCTGAGATTCAAAAACAACAGCAGGTCCCCTGAATTTCAGCAGGGAGGGATCGATCCCTGCAGTCTTCACAATGCATCCGCTGAGTGCAATATTGCCGTAAAGCACGGCAAGCCCACCGTCGGCGTTATATGCATTTTCCTTACTCCTGATGCATCCGTTGACCCGGTCGGCATCGGGCCTGTCATGATAGGCACTTTGGGAGCCCATCTCCACTGTCCTTTTGTTTGCGGGAGCGCTGAGCCAGAAATCCCAGGCCTCGGGCTTTACTTTGCTGCTCATTATGTCCCAGTCGGTTATTGCATCATGAAGCGTCGGATAGTCGATGCGTTTTACTGATCCGTCGATCAGTTTATTCCGTTCCAGTTCACCCAAAATAGACAGTATGCCGCCTGCCCTGTTCACATCCTGGACGTGGTAGTGTGAGCTTGGGGCTACCTTGCAGATATTTGGGATCTTCCTCGAAAGCTCATCGATATCCTTCATTGTGAAATCAACACCAGCTTCCCGCGCAACGGCCAGAAGATGAAGAACAGTATTGGTCGAACCGCCCATGGCAATGTCGAGCGACATGGCGTTCAGAAAAGCCTGCCTCGTTGCAATCGACCTTGGAAGGACACTTTCATCCCCTTCGTAGTAATATCTTTTTGTAAGCTGAACTATCAGGTCTGCTGCCCTGTCGAATAACTTTAGCCTGTTAGAGTGTGTGGCCAGAATGGTGCCGTTCCCCGGTAATGCCATCCCCAGAGCTTCAACGAGGCAGTTCATCGAATTGGCTGTGAACATCCCGGAACATGAACCGCAGGTGGGACAGGCAGCCATTTCCATTTCCCTCAGATCCCTGTCGCTGACCGTTTCGCTGGCGGCAGTCACCATCGCATCGATAAGATCAATATCCCTGTTCCTGTAGTTGCCGGCCTCCATCGGACCCCCTGAAACAAACAGAGCCGGAATATTGAGCCTCATGGCGGCCATCAGCATGCCGGGAGTGATCTTGTCGCAGTTGCTTATACATATCATTGCATCAGCCCGGTGGGCATTGCAGACATATTCAACGCTGTCGGCTATTAGCTCCCTCGATGGAAGCGAATAAAGCATCCCGTCGTGGCCCATTGCAATGCCATCATCTATCGCGATCGTGTTGAATTCGGCGGCAAAGAATCCATGCTTCTCAATATCCTGCTTTACCTTCTGACCAATGCTGTGAAGATGAACATGCCCGGGAACGAATTGGGAAAAAGAATTAACTACTGCTATCACAGGCTTCCCGAATTGCTCCTCCTTCATCCCGTTTGCCCTCCAGAGGCTCCTGGCTCCTGCCATGTTCCTGCCGGTTATCGTTCGTGAACTTCTAAGTTGAATCTTCATAATTCCAAGGTTTTTAAAAAAAAAGCTTCCCGGTTGATCCGGAAAGCTTATTATACCTGTCTTGATACATACTATTCCCGGATCATCTGCCTTTGGCAAGAATGAGGATAAGGACGAGGGCAATAATATGTATTAAAGATTTGCTCACTTTTTTCTTTAAAATTGAGTGACAAATGTATTTATTTTTTTAATATATCAAATGAAAACAGCATTTTTATTTTATTTTTTCATCAGTTGTCATTGCTGATTCATCCATATAACCGGATTTCTGACCGGAAGATTTCTAATGACTTCTTCATTTGATGGGAAATGATCAAGGTTCTTCCAGGTTCTGAACCATGAGCGGACTCCAAAGGCGCCGGCTCCGAACACCAGGAAAGGATGAGCCACTGGCCAGTTGTCCCAATACATTACATCCTTGTTGAAAGTCCATCTTGCTTTATCGGCAACAAAGGGATAAAGGAATTCAATTCCTTTCCGGAGCGATTTGCCGTCAGGAGTCTCATAATTGAAAAGGTCGTGGTTTTTATCCGAAAGAATAAGGCAAACCATTGTCATGGCATCGAGATTGAACAAAGAATAGCCATAGGGTTTTGTCCTTCTCAGTTCCTGAGGGAAACTGCCGTCGTCTGCCATCTGGTCAGGCAGCAGTATTTCCCTGTACCTTCGCCTGCAGAATTCAAGTATATTTTCATCCCCTGTCAGACTGGCAAATGCGGCCACCTGCATTACCCAGCATGTTGCATGATTGTTCTTTGTATTCATTTCATCAACGCTGTAAGGGTGGGTCATCAGCCAATTCAGATATGAGGTGAACCAGGATTTTATGGCTTCAAGTGCTTTTTTGTCAACGCACTCTGCCTTCTCCATTACCAGTATCGACCGGGCAACTTCAATCAGGTGAATGGTATCGATTATTCCTGTGCCTCTGCCGGTGAATCTTCCTTTGATTGCCTGAGCATAGAGAAGGGAGGGATTCATCATGGTAGCTGTGTCGGAAAACCAGGCAGACAGGTGGAGGAAAGCCTGCTGTACGTATTTTTCATCGCCGGTGATAGTATAGGCAGATGCCAGCAAGCCTGTGATCCGGCTGAGGCGGATCATAACCTTCCTGTGCTCTGTAAAATTGTCGGGATTGGACATCCCATCGCGCTGGATATAAGGTCCGTCGGGATTCTCAGGATCGGGCCACCAGTAATCTCCTTCCGAGTAGAAATCATGAATTCCGCCGGCACTCCGGTCGCAGTAAAATGATGTTATTGTAACAGGCTTTTCAAACAGAACTTTGTCAGCACGAGCAATTGTCTCAGCCATTATTACCTTTTTTGCCCGGCGCTCAATTTCGTTTCCGGAACAAATTCCTGAGAGGGAAAAAATTATAATAAAAGAAAATATAGTTGAAAATCTATATGACATATATTAATTTCCTTTCTGCCTTCCGGCTTTATCCCTTCACCCATTCACCCCTTCTCTTCTTCACCCATTCACACCTCACGCCCCTTCACGCCTTTGTGCCTCCCTTTCCTATCTGAACTGCTTTACATATTCAAGAAAAGCCTTTGCTGCTTTGTCGAGGTTCTGAACCGAGCCTCCTCCTTCAAGAACTTCGCACATTTCGTAGGTGATGTACCCCTGATATCCTATTTCCTTAAGGGTGTTTATAAAGGTTCTGTAATCGAGAAATCCCTGACCTATCGGAACTGCCCTCATCTGTGACACCTGCCTGATATAATTGGTATGGTTGAGTTCATAGGTGTACCTTGGAAGTTCTTTATAATCAGCAGTTGTGGTATGAACAATGTACGGTTTCAATGTATAAATTGCCTGCTTAATCTCCTCAGAGGTCAATCCTTCTAGCGTCGGGGACCAGCAGTCGAAGGCGGCCATAACATTCGGCAGGTTTATTTCCTCGATAAGCCATTTCATTGCATCGTGATGGAGTGCAATATCATGATGGTTCTGAATTGCCAGGGTAACTCCATACTTAGCTGCAAGCTTACCGGCGATCTGCAATCCTTCAACCACCAGTGCGTACTGTTTATCATATGGAATGCCGGGGCGCTCGTAGCCCGTATAAACCCTGACCATGGAGGTTCCGAGATCGCGTGCCAGGCGGGCGAGCTCTCCTATATAGCTGGCCTGAATCTCGACATTTGGTATACCGGCTTTGTCGACACCTGCTGTAAAATCACAATAGCCTGCAAGACAGACAAGATCAAGGTCAAGCTCACTGATCCTTGCCCTCAGCTTCTGTCTGGCTGATTCGTCATAATCAAGAACGGAAACATGAGGTCTCTTTGCTGCAAGCATCACACCGTCGAAACCAAGCTCCTTCGCTTTCAGAAGAAATTCATCGACGGTAAGCGTTGCCTGTCCGCGCCAGATTCCCATGTAACTTACAGAATGAAGGCATGTCCTGACATTGAAATCAGCCGGATTGCCGGTTGGAATCTTCTGACTAAAAGAAATGGCAGCTATTGGAAAAAGTAAGAGGAGGGTAATAACAGGCTTTTTCATGATGGGGTTATTAAATTGTCAATGAGTCGAATAAAAGTAAAGAAAAAAT
>CAYSBL010000002.1:8446-23925 GCA_964429295.1 uncultured Rikenellaceae bacterium | reverse complement strand
TTTCATGATGGGGTTATTAAATTGTCAATGAGTCGAATAAAAGTAAAGAAAAAATTCTATTTTTACAGCCGTTAACCTTAAATCTGATTTGACATTTCCTCTGATATGGTCAAAAAGAGCTTTAAACTCCTGAAAACTCTAATGTAATATTAACTTAAAGATAGTACTCATGAAAAAAAGAACTCTGATCTCATTTGTTATGCTGTTGACAGTAAGCAGCATGGTACTCGTGAATTTTAATTCCTGCAAGCCGGCAGGGAAGAATATCGGGCTTCAGCTTTACTCGATCCGCGATTCCATAAACAGGGATGTTCCTGCAGCTATTGAAAAGGTGGCTGACATGGGATACACCTTTGTTGAACCGGCCGGTTACCGCGACGGGAAATTCTACGGCATGGATCCTGCTGAATTCAAGGCTCTCTGCGAGAAAAACGGACTCCATGTTCTTAGTTCACATACCAGCCGCAATCTTCCCGATTCGACAAATTACGATGAAACAATGGCATGGTGGGACCAGTGCATCGACGCACACGTTGCAGCCGGCGCCAAATACATAGTTCAGCCTTCAATGGGCCGTTCAGCATATGAGAGCATTGAAAACATAAGCAAGTGGTGCGCATATTTCAACGAAGTGGGTGAAAAATGCAACGCAAAGGGCATCAGATTCGGATACCACAACCATGCAAACGAATTTACAACCGTCTTCGGCGATACAATACTGTACGACTTCATGCTTCAGAATACCGATCCGGCAAAAGTCATGTTCCAGCTCGACCTTTACTGGTGCGTAGAGGGGGGAAAGAACCCCGTTGATTATTTCAACAAATATCCAGGCCGGTTTGAACTATGGCACATCAAAGACAAGGAAGAAATCGGAGCAAGCGGTATGATGGATTTCGAATCGATCTGGGCAGCCCGCGACATTTCGGGTATGAAATACGGGATCGTTGAGGTCGAGAAATACAATTTCGACCAGTTCACAAGCTGCGCCAGGAGCTATGAATTCCTTAACAATGCCGAATATGTTGTAATGCCCCTTTGAGACGATAAGCAGGTACATTCGGCTGAATAAAAAGATTGATTAATGAACCGGCTGCAGAGTTGCTTTGCAGCCGGTTTTGTTTTCAAATCCAATTTTTTACTCAGCAGGCATATTCTAAGACTATTTTCCTTATTTTTAGTACGTCGTAAAAAGTACATCCATGAGAAAAAGCCTGTTGTTCCTGTTGTTTCCCTGGTTATTCTTTTGCGGATGCGGTAAAGGATACTATTCCGAAGAAGATTTCGGATCGGTGACCAAAATCGATTCCCATGTGCACATTAACGGCACCACAGGTTATTTTGAAGAAGCTGCGGCCAGTGACAATTTCATCCTTGTCACTCTGGGCGTTGATCATGGTGATTCTGCAAATATCAGAAGCCAGCATGAAAGCGCTCAGTATTCGGTCGGGAAACACCCGGGAAGGGTTTTCTACGGGCCTACCTTCCTTTTTGACACAGCCGGTTGGGGAACACCAGGATGGAGCAGCAAGGTCATTTCTGCACTTGAGACGGATCTGTCCGGGGGCGGTATTACGGTAAAGATCTGGAAAAACATTGGCATGACAGTCCGCGACCGTTCCGGAAAATTCATAATGGTTGATGATCCACTCCTTGACCCGGTTATAGATTATATCAAGGGCAGGGGACTGCCCGTTACAGGACATCTGGGTGAACCCCGCAACTGCTGGCTTCCCCTTGACCAGATGACGGTTTCGAGCGACAGCAGTTACTTTGCACGTAACCCTCATTATCACATGTTCCTTCATCCGGAATACCCATCTTATGAAGATCAGATAAATGCCAGGGATAACATGCTTAAGAGGCATCCTGATCTTACTTTCATCGGGTGCCATCTGGCAAGCCTCGAATGGAATGTGGATTCACTGGCCCTACGGCTCGACAGGTTCCCTAATATGGCGGTCGACATGTCGGCCAGGATCTGTCACCTTCAATACCAGTCGGCAATTGATCGTGAAAGAGTCAGGGAATTCTGCATCAAGTACCAGGACAGGCTTCTTTACGGAACCGATGTTGGAGACAGCGGTAATTCAGATCCCGCACGATTCAGGGAAAGAATGCATGAAACATGGCTCGACGACTGGAAGTATTTTACATCGGATGATGAAATGACCTCTGATAAGTTCAGGGGAACATTCACCGGACTGAAACTCCCGAAAGAAGTTGTTGACAAGATCTATTTTGCTAATGCAGTCAATTGGTATAAACTCAAACTATAATGAAAGAAAATAATAATTCGCGCAGGAATTTCCTGAAAAAAGCCGTGCTGGGAAGCGCAGCGATGGTAAGCATACCCGGGATTCTCTCGGCAGCAATGCCCCCGGCCAGAAAGATGAAAACCATCCGACTCTCGAAGGATCAGACGATCCTGCTTCAGGGGGATTCAATTACCGATGCCGGAAGAAACAGGGAGGATACCGGGAATAATTCTGCAAGGAACCTGGGTTCAGGTTATGCCATGCTTGCAGGAGCCACCATGCTTAACAAATATGAAGCCCTTAACCTTAAAATCTACAACAAGGGAATCTCCGGAAACAAGGTATTCCAGCTTGCGGAACGGTGGGACAAGGACTGTCTCGAGATAAAACCTGATGTGTTGAGCATTCTCATCGGTGTGAATGATATCTGGCACAAGCTTAACGGACAGTATGACGGCACCAGCGAGATTTACCGCAGGGATTATATTGCTCTCATTGAGAGGACCTTGCAGGCGCTGCCGCAGGTGAAGCTGATAATCTGCGAACCATTTGCTGTTCCCGGTGTCAAAGCAGTTGATGACAGATGGTATCCTGAATTCTATGAATACCAGAAAGCTGCCCGTGAGATAGCCGACCAGTTCAAAGCCGTATTCATCCCATTCCAGAAGGTGTATGATGAGGCTGTTAAACGGGCCCCGGGATCTTACTGGACCGGCGACGGGGTACATCCTACACTCGCCGGAGCCCAGCTTATGAACAAGGCATGGATGAAGGCTTTTGAATAAAATACCTTGCAATGAAGACATTAACGCGACGCGGATTTGTTCAAAGGAGCATTTCTGCAGGTATCGGCCTGACGGCCATGGGTATCCTGCCGGGTTTCACTGATCTGCGAAAGACAAAAATGAGATTCGGACTTGTTACCTACCAGTGGGGAAGGGACTGGGATCTCCCGACACTCATTTCAAACTGCGAAAAGACAGGTTATTTCGGTGTGGAACTCCGCACTGAGCACGCCCATAAGGTTGAGACTAATCTTACATCTATGCAGCGTAAAGAGGTCAAAAAGAGGTTTGCCGACAGCCCGGTAGAATGCATCGGTTACGGGGCAAATTTTGAATATCACAGCCCCGATCCGGCTGTATTGCGCAGAAACATTGAGCAGACAAAGGAATATATAAAGCTTTGCCACGATATAGGAGCAACCGGTATTAAGGTGAAACCAAACGACCTGCCGGCAGGCGTGCCTAAGGAAAAAACCCTTGAGCAAATAGGTGTTTCCCTCAATGAGGCGGGGAGATTCGGCAGTGATTACGGACAACTGGTACGAGTTGAGGTACATGGGAATCAGACGCAGGAGCTGCCGAATATGAAGGCTATCTTTGACCATGTGACCGAACCGAATGTAAGGATGTGCTGGAACTGCAATGATCAGGACCTTCTTCCACCCGGCCTGGAGGGAAATTTCAATATGGTAAAGAAATGGTTTGGAGACACCGTGCATGTTCGTGAACTTAATATCGGTGATTATCCTTACCAGGAACTGTTCAACCTCTTCAGGAAAATTAACTACGAAGGCTGGATCCTGCTCGAAGCCCGTACGGAACCGGCCGACAGGATCGCAGCAATGAAGGAACAACTTGAAGTCTTCAAACAAATGAACAAGTAACCTGCCTTCGCTACCACCTTCACTACGTTTCGGTGGTCGAGGAAAGTTACGGCGGGCAAAGCCACCAACCACTAACCTGCAACATTAAACCTCAAACCCTAAACCTTACATAATGGCAAACAGAAGAGATTTCATCAAAACGAGCGCTGCCGGTGCTGCCGGACTGGCATTAGGCGGGCTTTCACTCAGTGCAAAATCCTACAACCAGGTTGCCGGATCTAATAACAGGATCATAATGGCTGTGACAGGCCTTCGCAGCAGGGGGTCCGACCATATAAACAGCTGGTGCGCCCTTAAGGATAACCGCAATGTGGTTATCAAAACCATTTGTGACGTTGATACAGAGTTCTTTGCCCGGGCTGCCAAACTCATCCAGGACAGATCGGGCGAGACAGCCCGCACTGAAACCGATATGCGCAGACTGTTCGAGGATAAGGATATCGATGCCGTATCATTCGGACTTCCGAATCACTGGCACGCACTGAGTGCCATCTGGGCCTGCCAGGCAGGAAAGCATGTATATGCCGAAAAACCTGCAAGCCATAACCTCTGGGAAGGAAGAAAAATGGTCGAGGCTGCAAAAAAATATAACGTAAGGGTACAGACCGGCTGCCAGAACCGCTCAATTCCCAATGTGATCGAGGCAATCAAATTCCTTCACGAAGGAGGCATTGGCGAAGTCTTCATGGCCAAAGGGCTTTGCTATAAACCCCGCGATTCTTTCGGAATAGCCCCCGACGGTAATCCTCCTCAAAACCTTAATTACGACCTGTGGCTTGGACCGGCACCATATCGTCCATATAACGAAAAAAGGGTTCACTACAACTGGCACTGGTTCTGGGATACCGGCAACGGCGATACAGGAAACCAGGGTCCTCATCAGTTCGACATAGCCCGCTGGGGACTCAACAAGAATGAACATCCGGTGACTATCTACTCCGCCGGAGGATTCTATGGGATTTCACCATCGGAATGCGCTCAGGAGACTCCCAATACGCAAACATCCCTGTTCAAATACAAGGATGGGAAAATGCTGGAGTTCGAGACAAGAGGAAGATTCACCAATGCCGAAGGCGGCCTTGACGTCCGTATCGGGAACCTGTTCTATGGCTCAGATGGATATCTGGAAATCAACGGATCAACATGGAAAGCCTACCGTAAAAGGGAAAGAGAACCATTTGCCGGCTCCGGAACAGGTGAACAGAAACCATCCGATCCGACATTCCTTGCAGCACCCGGAGGAACAGAACATTTTGCCAATTTCCTCGATGCAATACGTTCGGGCAGGGACGAAACCCTTAACTGCAATATGCTCGAGGGTCATATGTCTTCTTCCCTGCCTATCCTGGCAAATATTTCATACAGGCTTGGAAGGGAACTGACTTTCGATGGCTCCGGGGAGAAGTTTGTAAAGGACAAAGCTGCCGATGCAATGTTAAGACGTAAGGACCGGAAACCATATGTAGTTCCTGAAACGGTTTGATCAGTACGGAATAACAAAGGTATAAACCATTTCATGGGAGAACTTCGACCCGTCACAGGGAATTTAATCACCCGGGCAGGTATGATATTGCCTGTCCTGATGCTTCAGTTTGCTTTATCCCTTAATCCGGCATCTGCACAGAGCCCGACTGATGTTGTAAGGGATAAATGGCTGATGTTCGGGAATAACATTGATATACTTTATAACCATATGGCCGGCGAAGCCATCGATCTTCTGAGGGAGCGTTCAGAAACTGTTTCTGACATCCGGACTCCGGCCGGCTGGATTGAAAGACAGCATTTTATAGAAGAAACACTTTCGAGTCTGATGGGTCCTTTTCCTGAAAAGAATCCCCTCAATGCGAAAGTGATCAAGGTTATCCAAAAGGACGGGTTCCGGATTGAACATGTGATCTTTGAGTCGCAGCCGGGCTTTTTTGTCACTTCTTCACTTTTCATTCCAGATAAAGCGAAAAAGAACAGGAAAACACCGGCAGTCATTTACTGCAGCGGCCACTCGGAGGAAGGATACAGAAGCAGGGTATACCTGCACGTGATCCTCAACCTGGTGAAAAAAGGATTCATCGTTTTTGCATTTGATCCGGTGGGGCAGGGGGAGAGGCTTGAATACTATGATCCTGCTACGGGTAAATCAGCGGTCGGCGGTCCAACCAGGGAGCATTCGTATCCTGGAGCCCAGGCTCTCATTTCAGGAAGCTCCCAGGCTTATCATATGATCTGGGATGGCATCAGGGCAGTCGATTTTCTTCTGGAAAGGAGAGAGATCGATCCTGAACGAATAGGAATAACCGGCAGGTCAGGAGGAGGTACGCAGGCGGCATACATTGCGGCTTTTGATAAACGTATTTACGCTGCGGCCCCTGAAAACTACATTACAAATTATACACGCCTCCTTCAGAGTATAGGTCCGCAGGATGCCGAGCAAAATCTCTTCAACCTTATCCGGGAAGGCCTCGATCATCCGGATTTCCTGATCGTTAGGGCGCCAAAACCGGCTCTAATGATCACCACCTCGGAAGATATGTTCAGTATTCAGGGTGCAATCGAAACTGAAAAAGAGGTTTCAGGGATTTACAGGGCTCTGGGCTATGAGGAAAATTTCAGCAGGGTCGAAGACGATGCCGGCCATGCCTCCACTCTGAAGAACCGTGAGGCTATGTATGCCTTCTTTCAGAAATACCTTGGTCTGCCCGGAGATCCCTCAGATATTGAAGTACAGCTTCCATCTCCCGAAGAAATGATGGTGACGCCAACAGGCCAGTTGTCAACGTCACTGACGTCCGCAACAGTTTTCCTGCTCAACAGGCAGAAGTCAGAGCCATTACTGAATAAAATCAATGATTTGAGAAAGACTTTACCTGGATTTAGCGGATCCGCAGTCGCTTCGGCCAGAAAACTTTCAGGTTATATTGAACCGGTTGCTCATGATAAGCCGGTATTTGCCGGCAGAATAATACGGGAAGGCTATGTCGTGGATAAGTATTTTCTTAAAGGTGAAGGGAATTACGTTATACCTTACCTGTTGTTCAAGCCAGGAAATACTGAAGGGAAATACCTTATTTACCTTCATCCGGGAGGAAAGGCTGAAGAATCGTTGCCGGGAGGAGAAATTGAGAAATTCGTCATGAAAGGCTATACCGTCCTGGCTCCCGATCTTCCCGGAACAGGCGAAACACGGTCGGAGGTATTCAGGGGCGACGCTTATTTTGACGGAGTGTCACACAATCTATGGTACCTTTCGATGCTGACGGGCCGCAGCATAACAGGGGTACTGGCAGGTGACATTGCAAGACTGGCAAAAACGATTATCCCGACTGGCAATAAGGCCTTCATCTGTGGATTTGCCAGGGGTGAAGCCGGAATAGCCCTATTGCATGCTGCAGCCTTTACAAGGGCTTTTGATCCGGTTATCCTTGTTGATCCGCTGTCTTCATTCAGTTCAATAGTCCTGAACAGGTTTTATGATCATAATTACATACCGTTCGCAGTGCCGGGTGCTATCACCGGGTACGATCTTCCTGACCTTGCCGCATCCCTTGCCCCGGCAAAGCTTGTGATCGCCGGAATGAGAGACGGAAACGGCAGGAACGATGATATTGAAAGCATCAGAAAAGCGGAGGAAGTGATAAGAAAAGGCTATCTGCTTAAAGGGGCAGCGGAAATGCTCGAAATTACTGATGAACTGAAGGATTATAAACTGT
This sequence comes from uncultured Rikenellaceae bacterium, assembly GCA_964429295.1. Lineage (GTDB taxonomy): Bacteria > Bacteroidota > Bacteroidia > Bacteroidales > VadinHA17 > LD21. Next base: position 16,294 of record CAYSBL010000002.1, on the reverse strand, counting down.
TCCCGGTAAAGGATAGTATTAAATAAATAATGAATTAAAAGTTTAAAGTCATAGATCATGAAGAATCAGATAAAAAGGCGGGATTTTATAAAAACGGCATCAGCCGGTGTCGCAGGCTATGGCCTTATGAGTAATACTTTTATTCCGGGCGTTCAGAAGAAAGTTCCCGAGGGCCTGAGAATAGGGATCATCGGCCTCGACACCTCACATGCAACAGCTTTCACCAAAGCGCTTAACGATCCGGCGGCAGGTCCTGAATTCGGAGGATTTAAGATAACGGCTGCTTATCCCAAGGGAAGCAGTGAAATAAAATCAAGCTACGAAAGGATACCGGGCTATACTGAGGAAGTAAAAAAATCAGGCGTTGAAATAACAGGCTCGATAGATGAACTTCTTTCCAAATGCGATTTTATTTTGCTGGAGACGAACGACGGCAGGCTTCATCTGGAACAAGCCCTGGAAGTGATGAAAGCGGGAAGACTTATGTTCATAGACAAGCCGATAGCTGCCTCTCTCACCGATGCAATTGCCATTTTCAATTCTGCAGCTCACTATAAGCTGCCCGTATTCTCCTCCTCATCACTCAGGTACGGAACAGGTACAGCAGAAATAAGGGGCGGATCAATAGGAAGAGTAATGGGTGCGGACACTTACAGCCCTGCAACACTCGAGAGAACTCATCCCGACCTATTCTGGTATGGGATCCATGGAGTGGAAACTCTTTATACGGTTATGGGTACGGGATGCAAAAGCGTCTCGGGGATCTTTACGGACGACACCGACTTTGTCACGGGAATCTGGGAGGATAACCGCATTGGAACATTCAGGGGAATCAGAAAAGGCAAAACCGAATACGGAGGCACAGCCTTTGGTGAAAAAGGAATTTCACAGGTGGGCCGGTACAATGGTTATAATTCCCTTCTGGCTGAGATAATAAAGTTTTTCCAGACCGGGGTTCCGCCGGTTCCCCCTGAAGAGACTATTGAGATATTTGCATTTCTGACTGCGGCATATGAAAGCAAAAAGATGAACGGAGTTCCGGTACTCATCGACAGCGTTCTGAAAGAGGCCGAGCAAGGAGCGGCACAGAAAATGAGAAGTTTTACCTGGTGATTCGCGTGTTTGTTCGAACTGAGCAGCTTTATATAAATATTGTTTTTAAGAACTTAATTTTCAGTCCGTCGGGCAGGTTTTTAAGAACATTTAACATAAGGAGATAAACTATATTAGTTATCTTTAGACATCCTAAACCTAAACCCATAGATCATGGCACAAAAAGTAACAAGAAAGGATTTTCTTAAAACAGCCGGCTTAGCAACAACCGGAGCTGTTTTCGGAGCCAGCGCCGTTGCATCCCAGGGTCCGGCAACCGGACCGCTTATCTCACCGCCAAAAGCATCAAAAAAAGTTAACCTGGCTCTTATCGGAATAGCCAACCAGGGAGCATCAGATGCCAGACAATTCATTAATTCAGGACTTGCAAATATTGTTGCGGTATGCGATGTGGACCTTGATTCAAAAGGTTCGCAGGAGACCATCAAGCTGGCCCCCAAAGCCAGGCAATTCAGGGATTTCAGGGTAATGTTCGACCAGATGGCTGGAGATATTGATGCCGTACAGGTTGCAATACCCGACTTCGCTCATTTCCCTGTATGCATGGCAGCAATGCAGCTCGGGAAGCACGTTTATGTTGAAAAGCCCATGACGCGCACCTTCCTCGAAGCAGAACTGATGGCAAGAATGGCTGAGAAAAATCCAAAACTTGTTACCCAGGTCGGAAACCAGGGCCATTCTGGTGAAAACTACTTCCAGTTCAAGGCATGGGTTGATGCCGGCATTATTAAAGATGTTACTGAAGTTACAGCTTTCATGAACGGAAGCCGCAGATGGCATCCCTATGATCCCAACATTACAAAATTCCCGGAAGCCCAGCCTCTTCCAGCAGGTATGACTGACAAGGACTGGGATACATGGCTTACCACAGCCGCTTACCACGATTTCAACGAAAAATACCATCCTGGCAACTGGAGAGGCTGGTACGATTTTGGACTGGGAGCCCTCGGCGACTGGGGAGCTCACATTCTTGACACCATCCATCAGTTCCTCGATCTCGGACTTCCTTATGAGATTGAGCCTGTCCACGTTAAGAATCTGAATGATTATTTCTTCCCGCTTGAGTCAACAATTAAGTTCCGTTTTCCGAGCAGAGGCGACATGCCACCGGTCGACATAACCTGGTACGACGGTGTGGAAAACCTTCCCCCGCTTCCCGAAAGCTATGATTCTGTTGAAGCTGTTGTCGACAACACTATACCGCCTCCCGGAGGTGTTCCTCAGCAGGCACAACCACAGCAGGGTGCCGCCAGAAGTCCGAGAAGACCAAGTGCCGGCAAGGTGATTTACAGCAAGGAACTGACTTTCAAGGGAGGGACCCATTCTGCTCCTTTATTCATCATACCTGCCGAAAAGGCAAAGGAGATGGTACCCAGACTGCCGCAGGTTCCCGAGAGCCCTTCGGATCATTATGTCAACTTCCTTAAAGCCTGCCAGGGACTGGAACAGACACGCTCACCATTCCAGATATTTGCTCCGCTTGCACAGATCTTCTCCCTGGGAATTGTTGCGATCCGCAGGAACAGGAAACTGATCTTCAACAGGGATACGAAGGAGGTGATGAACGATCCTTTCGCAAATGCGATGCTTGCCGACAGACCTCCACGCAAGGGATGGGAGTCATACTACAATATCTGATTTTTATTTTCCGAATTGAATCCTTAATAGCCGCCGGTTGGATGCCGGCGGCATTTTATTACAATGAAAACATTATTCCTGTCACTGCTGACCGCTGCCCTCTCATTGTGCAACATCAATGCCCAGGACCGCTGGAATCCCGAAGCCGACGGCAGCATCTCCTGGAACGTGAAACAGGGAGATGCTCATACTGACAACATTGAAATGAGCGGCCGCTTCATTTCGCTAATAGCAACATACGGTGTCGATGACAGAGGCAGACTGACTATCTCCAGGCAGCTTGTGTTTCCCATGCTCAGGACAATACCAAACGACACTCATGCCAGCACCATATACACATTCGGTTCCGAATCTGTACCGGTGATCCGTGTCAACAACCGCATTCTCAGCGAACAGGTAAAAAGGTTCCTGCTCAGGGGTATGCTGGTAGTCGAAAGCACCAGCGGCAATGGCGTTGATATCAGAAGGGAGTTGTTTCCGTCAACCGATAAGCCGGCAGCATTTGAGAGATATACCCTTACCAATAACACTCAAAGGGAAATCACAATCGACGTTGAAAACTTTGAAAAACATACCCTGAGCCACCCTCAGAAGAGCGTCTACGGTGTTTATGAAATTTCTGCAAGGCCGGCCGGTTCCGGCATCCATACACTTGGGCCTGGAAAAAGCCTGGTATTCGGGGTCGTATATTCAGGCCGTATTGTACCTGAAGTACCTCTGGAATATGATTTGGACAGGGAACTGGCCCAAAGACAGGAATTTGTTGACCTGATGTTTGCCGGGATTTCTTTCAGATCGCCGGATCCCATCCTCAACAGGATGTTCGATTTTGCCAAAATAAGGGCTATGGAGAGTCTGTTCGAAACAAGGGGCGGACTGGTTCACAGTCCGGGAGGCGCCTCGTACTATGCTGCAATATGGGCCAACGATCAGGCTGAATATGCAAATCCATTCTTTGCATATACAGGTTATCCTTCTGCCATTGAGGCATCAATGGTTTCGTGGAAATGGTTCGCCCGTTACATGAATCCTGACTATAAACCAATTCCCAGCTCAATTATTGCCGAGGGAAAGGATTTCTGGAACGGAGCAGGAGACAGGGGAGATCAGGCTATGATCGCATACGGAGCATCGCGTTTTGCCCTGGCCCTGGGCGACAGAAAAAAGGCAGATGAAATTTGGCCCCTTATTGAATGGTGCCTTGAGTACTGCAGAAGAAAACTAACCGATGCCGGGGTTGTTGCATCGGATAGTGATGAACTCGAAGGCCGGTTTCCTGCCGGTAAAGCCAATCTCTGCACATCATCCCTCTATTATGATGCACTGATATCAGCTTCAAGCCTGGGGAGGGAACTGGGCAAACCTTCCCGGCTCGTAGCAGGTTATGACAGGATGGCAAAGGAATTGAAGAAAAACATTGAGAGTTATTTCGGGGCTGAAATGGAAGGCTTTCACACTTACAGGTATTACGATGGGAATGATGTGCTGAGGTCGTGGATTTGCATACCTCTGACCGCAGGAATATTCGACAGGGCAAGTGGTACTATTGATGCCCTTTTCTCACCCATGCTATGGACCGACCAGGGCCTTCTGACACAGGCAGGAACAAAAACTTTCTGGGACAGATCAACACTTTACGGCCTTCGCGGTGTATTTGCCGCCGGGGCAATTGACAGGGGGCTGAAATTCTTTTCAGATTATTCACGCAGGCGACTTCTCGGAGACCATGTTCCATACGCCGTTGAAGCCTGGCCCGAGGGAAATCAGCGCCACCTTTCAGCCGAAAGCGCACTGTACTGCCGCGTGGTTACCGAAGGGATCTTCGGATTCAGACCGACCGGACTTGCTTCTTTTTCGATAACTCCGCAACTCCCTTTGGCATGGGATCACATGGATCTTAATAATATTATTGTATCCGGAAGCAAAAAGATCGATATCTCTGTTATCAGAAAAGGTACCGGGATAAAGGTCGATGTAAAATGTGACGGGAAAACCATAAAAAGTACTGAAGTAAAAAACGGGTCAAGAATAGATATCAAGGTTTGACCGTAGATAGGAAGAGGTAAAGGAGCTTTTGTTGCTGGTTGCTGGTTGCTGGTTAGTGGAACCGAAAATACTGACATAACTGGCAAAACTGGCAGAACCGGCAGAACCGGCAGAACCAGGTTCTTGCCTTGAGTCTTTCGCCTAGAGTCTTTTATTACCTACGCTCCTCTAAGTTTCTTCAATTCATTGAAATGAGCCATCGACATTTTTTCCCTGGCTTCCCTTGAAGCTTTACGGTAAGCTTCAAATTCCTTTTTAAGTTCTTCGTATTCCTTTTTAGTATTGACAGTAAGACTGTGGTTTCTCCTGTAGGCAAGAAATCCGATAACAAGAAGTCCGGTCAGGGCAGCTACAATTGTCCAGAGAATGGAATTGTAGACTTTCTTGTTTACTTCCATCCCAAGTATAGCTATACTGTTCTTTGTACGAGTCATTCCATCAAGATCCGACTTGACATTTTCAATAGCTGAGTTGAGGGAGTCAATGAGAACGTCCCTGTTTTCCCTTTCCTGAATCAGGTTTCCAATCTCTTTTCTGGAAGCGTCAATGGAGTCAGTGGCATTCCTTTTCAGCTTCTGGAACATGTCTTCCCGGATGGCTCTGAAATCCTCATAGATCCTTGTTTTTTCCTGAACATAATTCATCTGTTCCTTTACCGATCCATCGGTGAAAACCTCAGGCAATGCCGATTGCCCTGAGGCAGTTGCTGTCAAAAGGAACAAAGTGAAAAAAATCGAGGCATTCTTTATGCCGGATGAAACTATTCTCCCCATTAATTATTCCGGTTATGGTTAAACTCCCATGCTTCAGAATAACGATTATAAAGTGAAAATATTACTATGAAAAAATAATATCAGTCAGGTTGGGATAATATGAAATAAAATCCGTAATTTACGCTAACCTAGACCTAACTAATAACCAAAAACCTCATGCCTATGCATATCAGTTGATTCTCACAACAGGACAGGATCTTTCTGACAGGCCCTCGTCCTTTTTTTTCATTTTTTAACTCATCGTAATTATTACAACTTAATCTCAAATCATGAAAGAAAGCTCTTTTCTTCGGATGCACATTTTCAGGCATCCAAAAAAGTCTTTTTGGGATCTGAAAATCATGATCCTGGTATTATTGCTTGGGGCCTCGAATGTCTATGCAGGCGCCAGTCCCCAGCAACTTACAGTATCAGGAACAGTTACCGACCAGACGACAGGCGACCCCATGCCGGGAGTTAACATTGTTGTCAGGGGAACTGTTCTCGGTACACTCTCGGGACCTGACGGAAAATACTCCCTTGCCGTCTCCGGTCCGAACGATATTCTTGTTTTTTCGTTTATCGGATACAACAGCCTGGAAGTTGCCGTGGCAGGCCGCCAGACTGTGGATGTCGGACTGGAATCAGCGACCACTGCGCTTGATGAAGTAATCGTAACGGGTTACGGAACACAGAAAAAAAGCGACCTTACAGGTTCGGTGGTGCGTGTTACAATGGATGAAAAGGCCTCCCTTGCCAACATGAATATCTCACAGGCACTGTCAGGCGCCACAGCAGGTGTAAACGTGCAGGGTTCCGGTCTGGCAGGAACCGAACCTGACCTTTCCATAAGGGGTCAAACATCCCTGTCGGCAAGCGATAGGCCGCTCATAGTCCTCGACGGAATTATTTTCAATGGAGCTATTTCCGACATAAACGTAAGCGACGTTGAATCGATCGACATCCTGAAAGACGCCAGTGCGGCAGCTGTTTACGGGTCAAGATCGGCAAACGGTGTCATGCTGATCACCACGAAAAAAGGAAAATCCGCCAAGCCTGTTGTGTCCTTCAACATGTACTACGGTTATCAGGATATGACAAACAATCCTATGCGGGTAATGAATGCCGAGCAATACGCTGTAAGACTTGTGGATTATTATTATCAGCAGGACCTCTACGCATGGTACAAGACAAAACCTACAGGACCTGAAGGAAAACCGGTCAGACCTGACATAAACAACAAGGAACTGGTTGCAGCCAGGCTAAGGACCCAGGAAGAAAGGGATAACTATCTGGCAGGAAATGAAATTAACTGGGTTGATGAGGTTACCCAGATAGCGCCCATCCAAAACTACAACATCAACGTTTCAGGAAAAACAGGTAACAGTAACTACTACGTCTCGGGATCATATACTAATGAGGAAGGAATCCTGCTTAACGACAAATACAGCAGGTTCACCCTGCACAGTAATCTCGAAAGCAAGATTACCGACTGGTTTACACTTGGTGTAATCACCTCTTACTCATACAGGGATTATTCCGGAATGAACGCAAGCCTCGGAGATGCAAGAGCATGCAGCCCGCTCGCAAACAACAAGATCGGACAGCCTGCATGGGATATGTACCTGACTGGAGAAGCTTACATGCCATTCCCCCTGAATAACCTTTATGTGCTTAACGACGACAAGAGGAACTCACTTTTCATGGTTGGAAGCGGCAAAATCACTGTGCCGTGGGTAGAAGGACTTACCTATGAACTGAACTATTCAAATACCCTGCTCAACTCGAGCATCAACTCGTTTTATCCGGTAACAGTACCGGGCGGTGCAGGCAACAAGGGGCGTGCATATAAGGATCCCTCTGAAGAAAGGAACTGGATCGTTAACAATATTGTCACCTATCTGAGGAGTTTCGGACAGCACCAGGTTAACGCCACCCTCCTTTACAGCCGCGAGAACCGAAACTACCAGAGCTCCCACATCGATGCCCAGGGATTTGACAACCCGGTTCTTGGCTTCAACAACGTAGGCCTGGGAACACAGTTTGCCGTTGGTTCAAACGCATGGGAAGAGAACAGTCTTTCATACATGGCACGACTGAACTACACATTTATGAACAGGTATCTTCTTACTGCAACCTGGCGCCGTGACGGATTCTCGGGATTCGGTCCCGACAAAAAGTTTGCAAACTTCCCTTCAGTGTCACTCGGATGGGTGCTCTCGGATGAGTCATTCATGCAAAGTATTCCAAAAGTATACCTCAAGCTGAGAACATCCTATGGTGAAAACGGTAACCAGGG
>CAYSBL010000002.1:0-8346 GCA_964429295.1 uncultured Rikenellaceae bacterium | reverse complement strand
CCCGAAAACGGAGTTAACAATGCAACTGGTGTTTACAACTCACCGGCAGTGTCGAGCGGTATCTATGAAAGCAGAAGCTTTGTAAGACTTCAGGATATTTCCCTTGCCTACAGGTTCGATCAGACCGTGCTTAGCAAACTGAATGTCGAGGCTCTTCAGATTTATGTCGCAAGCAAGAATCCCTATGTCTGGACTCAGTGGTCGGGATGGGACCCCGAAACGGGTACCAGCAACTCGCCTCTTATGAGGAATGTAACTGCAGGTTTCAGGATTACTTTCTAATTAATTGAGAAAGGGAAATTTGCAATGAAAATTATGAAACCGAAAACTTATTATACGATGAAAAAATTTCAGGATATGTTTTTAAAGAGGCTTTTATTGTTTGCCGGTATTTTGCTGGTTCTTCTCCCGGCCTGCAGTGAAGATGTACTCGATGAAACACCTCTCGACTTCCTTGCGCCGGAAAACGCTTATCAGACTCTTCCCGGTATCAAACAGGGTATTACCGGACTTCATTTTTCGGTAAGGCAGAGATGGTTCTACGGATCCGATCAGGATGCCGGTGCCATTATGAAAGGCCTCGGCACTGACGTTGCCTTTCATGGAGAAGACCCTAACAGCACAAGGTTCATGTGCAACTATGTCAACTATGTTACATCTGAAAATACCTACCTCAGATATTACTGGACATGGAATTACGAACTGATACAAAGGGCCAATGTGCTTATCGAGGGTATTAATGCAGCAGATCCCAATATCTGGGTTAAAGAGGGACAGAAGGATGCCTATCTCGCAGAAGCCATGTTCTTCAGGGCATTCGCCTACAGGATACTGGTTTCAACCTATGGCGATGTTCCTCTCGTTACCGAGGTAATTAAAGGTGTTAAAACTGATTTTGTCAGGACACCAAAAGCTCAGGTCTATGCACAGATGGAACAGGACCTTGTGTTCGGAACAACTAACCTTCCGGAGCCAGGTAGCGAAGAAGAACCCGGAAGGATCACCCAGGGTGCTGCATGGCATATGCTAAGTGAATGTTACCTCGCTCAGGGTAAATACCAGGATGCCGCAGATGCTGCAAGCGAAGTAATTGACGGTTACAGTTATGCGCTTATGACAGAAAGGTTCGGTGACAGACAGGATGTTGTATTTGGCGAGGGAGATCCTTATTATGACCTGTTTGCTTTCGGAAACCAGAACCTTGGAAATAATACAGAATCTATCTGGGTAGTCCAGATTGAACCGCCTCCGACAACAGGAGGAGGATCGGTTGAAGGTAACAGATCATTCGGTCCTGCTTATTTCAGGCTGGGGAACACCCCTGACGGATTCAAAGCCTTCAGGGGAGAGTTTGTAAATGGTTCCTATACAGGCTATTCGGATACCCTGGGACGCCCTGTAGCCTGGATCCATCCTACTAACTATGTTGCATACGATATATGGGAGAGCGACTGGAATAATGACATCCGGAACAGGAAGTATAACATAAAGAGAGACTTCTATTATGATGCACCCGGATCGGCTTTTAACAAGAAAAGAATAAACCTTCTTGTCGACTATGCGACCCACTATGCAGCCGGTACACGCGATGCCATGAGGGATTCCTGCCAGTATATCTATCCGTACTGGATGAAATTTGCAGATCCCTGCCACTATTTCACCGATCCTAACCGCTCGGGCGGCGGTAGTGACCATAAGGATCGTTATGCGATCAGACTTGCGGAAACAATCCTTCTCAGGGCCGAAGCATATGTCGGACTGAACAGGCCCGACCTTGCAGCCGCTGATATTAACCTGATACGCAACAGAGCTAATGCAACACCCGTGGACGCTGCCGATGTCGACCTGGAATACATACTCGACGAGCGTGCCAGGGAGTTGTACGGCGAAGAGTGGAGGCATATCACATTAAGAAGGATGGGCAAACTTGTTGAAAGAGTCAGACTTTACAACAATAATCCCAAGAACCCGGGGCTTAATATCCAGGATTACCATTCACTGTGGCCAATCCCCCAGAATCAGATTGACCTTAACATCGATGCTGAATTCCCGCAGAACCCTGGTTATCCTACAAGGTAAGTTAACCGGGATTTAAAAGAGTGAGAAACAAAATCAGCGGGCCTTTCAGTCCGCTGATTTTTTTTGATTATATGAATTGTTTCTTATTGCAGTAAGATTTCAGAGCCTTCCGATGGTTTTTAGCATCGCAATAATGTTCTCAGCCGGTACTTCAGCCTGGATATTATGTACTGTAGCAAAGACAAATCCCCCTCCGGGAGCCAGGGCATCAATATTCCTTTTCACATCATCCATAACCTCATCAGGCGATCCTTCAGGAAGCACTTTCTGAGTGTCAACTCCTCCTCCCCAGAAGACGAGTTCTCTGCCAAAGTCTTTCTTGAGCTGATAAGGCTCCATACCGGCTGCGTTGATGTGAACAGGATTTATGATTTCTATTCCCATTTCAATGAAATCGGGCAGCAGGGGCCTTATATTTCCGCATGAATGAAACATAACCTTTGCACCCGGCGCAAAGTCCCTCATGGCCTTTATTATCCGTGCAATATGCGGCTTGTAATAATTCCTGAAGTGATCAGGGGAAACAAGCTGGGATTCCTGGGTGCCGTAATCATCTGCTTCGGCTACAACATCAACAACATCTCCAAGTTCACCAAGAGCTGTCTGCCAGAACTGTATCTTGAGGTCTGCCAGCTTCCCGATAAGCCTGTCGGAGAATTCAGGATACAGAAAAGGATCAACAAGGGCATTGGTCACTCCCCTGATCCTTTGCTGCATCTCAAAGATCCCGGCGCATAATCCTTTAAGCATCACCAGTTTCCCTTCCTCCCTGAAACGGATTGCCTTTTCACGCAATCCGGAAATTCTGGCAGGGTCAGTGGGATCGGGCCAGCTATATGTGTCAACAAGCAAGTTGTCCGGCATCAAATCTTCCATGGGATGCCCCACTATGGAAAACCAATAGCCATTCTGTTTGGGAAAATGATGGGTGAAGCCCCATTCATCATGGTATTCCCATCTGTCTCCCGCATCCCTTAGCTTTGAATAAACATCCCAGTTATGGCTGGTGAGCGGGAAAAGCCCTCGTGTGTCCACATCGATCAGCTCAAGGATATCCGCAGACGGAACAACAATCTGCTGAACTACATCCGCCCATTCCGGCTCCTTATGGCCAAATCCGAAATGTTGCCTGAGGTTCTGGTACGCACCGTTGGTTATTCCGGTCCAGGTGGTCCCGGCCAGGTCAAAAGGTATTCTGTCGGATTCCCTGTGGCTGAGAGCCTCGATTATTCTCTCCCTGCTGTTCATGCAAATGAAAGTCCGGCGAGCACTCCCCTGAAGTATCCTATCGATTCGGCAATTCCGGCCAGAGGATCTCCCATGTCTTTTCCATATTCCAGTGTGCAGGTTCCGCTATAGTTGTTTTCACGGAGAGCAGAGAAGAAACGGGGAAAGTCAATAATACCCCTTCCTGCTTCCACACACCAACCGGCTTTTTCTGCCTTGTCGCAATCCCAGATGTGAAAATCGAATATCCTTTCCTTGTACCTGAGATATGCGGCTATCGGATCAAGCCCCAGACGCGTTTCGTGGGCAATATCAAAGCAGAATCCAATCCTGGGATCGAGATCCCTGATTTCTTTCCATACCGAGTCGGCAGTTGGATAAAGAGGAAGATCCGGCCCATGATTATGTATTGCGAGCCGGAAGTCATATTCTTTAACCTTCTTTTCGACATATGGAAGAAGTTCCACATTGGGAACCCCGATCACAAGTTTTACGCCCACAAGCTCCGCATAGGCGAAAGCCTGATCAATTGCCTTTTCCGATGTCATGTAAATTGGTCCGACACCGTATGGCTCCACATCGAACGATTTCATCTTTGCAAGAGTCTGATCAATAACCTCTTTTGTGCTGTTCAGCGGAAGGTGAAAATCCTTTACGCCAAGAAGGTTCACACCAACTCTCTTCATAATGGCAAGCGAATCATCAAGCTTTATTTTTGCAAAGGTATAACCGGCTATCGCAAGTTTGAATGCATCGTTTTTTTGAGGAACAGCAACTGCAGCTTTTGCGGATGCACATCCGGGAATACCTGCGGCTATTACCCCTGCACCGGTGGTCTTAATGAAGTTACGTCGTGAGAATTTCATGTCAGAATGTTATTAATGATTAGTGATGGTTAGTTGCTGAAAACCTTATCGTTTTGGGTAAAATATTTGTTGAATAACGATAATCCAGTTATTGTTTTGCGATAAAAATTTGTTGTTATTTTCAGGGAATGCTTTTTAAAACCTGAAGTATTTCTCCCTTACCGGGATATTCAGCAGAGCTGACGCTGCATTGTCGCCTGCAAATTCTTCTGTATCCGGATTCCACGAAAGCCGAGATCCGGTCTTTATAGCTATCAGCCCGAGCTGACACATGGATATTGTACGGTGGGCGGTCTCAAGCGGCTCGAATGACTGTTTGCCGTTTTTTATTGCTGTCAGGAAGTCTTCCTTGTCTGTGAGGATCTTCCCGAAGGAAAAATCGCCGGGGCCGGGTTGCCAGTCAAGAAGTTTTTCCGAACTGGCTGTCAGTTTATCGGGATATTCCACTTCTACCCATCCGTCACTGCCCTCGAACCTCACAAACGGACGTTCAATTTTGAAAAAGACTTCAACGTCATCGGTATAACGGTAACGGATATCGAATTTGTTGAGGGTGTTCCACAATCCCTTGTCGAATTCTCCGCTTCCCTCGATACTTACCGGCCCGGTGTATTCACTGTTGTGACCCCACTGCACTATTCCCATCAGGTGGGCTCCCCAGTTGCTGATCATACCGTTACAGTATGAATCCACCCTCATCCATCCCGGCCGTCCGTATGCTTTAATGGCATGAACTCTTTTCTCGGTATACGGGGCTTCCCATGCCGGTCCGAGCCACATATCATAATTCAGCTCTTCAGGTATTGGCATAGAAGGTTCGGGTTTCAGAGGATCGCCCGAAAGTTCCGCCGGGACAGCCACATGGATCCGCTCAAGCTTGCCTATAACTCCGTTTCTTACCATTTCCACCGCCCGTGAAAACTGAGGTATAGGTCTGAACTCAGAATCATTGCGGGTAATGATTCCATATTTCTTTATGGCTTTTACCAGCTGGCGGCCATGTTCAATGCAGGTAGATATCGGTTTTTCGAGAGAAACATGTTTTCCTGCCCTTGCAGCCTCTATTGCCATGGGAACATGCCAGTGATCGGGCGTGGCTATCATTACTGCATCCACATCCTTCCTGATCAGCACCTCGCGGAAATCACCCAGGGCTGCACATCCCTTCCAGGTTGTTCCCTTCTGTTCTGAATAAAAATCGTTGACCTGCTTCAGACCGTTTGCCAGCCGCCATGAGTCCACATCGCAGACGGCTACGATCTGAGAATTGTCTGACTTGAGGAACTGAGGAATATTGGGACTGACAGTCTGGCGGCCCAGGCCAATGACAGCTACGTTTATCCTGTTCGAAGGAGAAGCTGACTTCAGAAGGGCAGATGATACGATTTGTGGTGCGGCAAATGCTCCGGTGGCTGCGATGCCTGCATTCCTGATGAATTCTCTTCTTCTGATTCCCATTGGGCAGTAATTTTTATCATGCCCAATAAAGGTAATGCAATTACCGGACTATGCCTAAAAAGTTACTTCAGTTTTGCCCTGATCAATTCCTAAAAAATGTTAATGATGATATTGCCATGTGCCGGTAAAATAATATTTTTAAGTACATTTAAGCAATTAATCCAATTCGTTTCATCTACATTCTCAAACCTCTAATCATGGACAAAAAATCAATTTCAAGAAGGAAATTTCTGGGAACAGCTGCTGCGGCAACCCTGGTAACCGCTGTCCCTTTTAATATTTCCTATGCCGGTTCCCCAAAACCGAAAAAACCTGATTCAAAAGTGGGAGGTGTTCAGCTTGGTGTTACCACTTACAGCTATGGAAGCATGCCCCATAAGGTTGATGACGTCATCGGGTACCTTCTTTTTGCCGGAGTCAATTCCATTGAGCTGAGGAATGTTGCAGAGGAGGATCTTGGTATTCCTTCAGTGCAAAGGCCCGGATCCATGACGCAGCTTACCGAGGAGCAAAGGGCGGAGATGAAGAAGGCTTCCGAATCAATCAGGGAAGAACAGAAAAAATGGAGGCTGTCGCTGCCTGTGGAGCGCTATGTCGACATGAGGAAGAAATTCAACAAGGCTGGTATTGAAGTCTATATTGCGAAATTTGCTCCTTCAGCCTGGTCGGATGAGGAGATCGATTATGCTTACAGGGCTGCCAAAGCTCTTGGCTCAATAGGCATTACAGATGAAATGACCGATGCCAATTGCCAGAGACTTGGAAAATTTGCCGAGAAGCATAACAGCCTTGCTATGTTCCATACCCATGGACAGGTGGCCGATCCCGGATTTTCATTCGACAAATACCTGGGATACTCACCTGCAAACATGCTGAACCTCGATGCAGGACATTACTACGGGGCTACCGGATTACACCCGAATGATGTCATTATAAAGTATCACGACAGGATGAGAAGCATTCACATCAAGGATAAAACAGGTCCGAAACACGCAACTCCAAATTCAAATATGCCATTCGGACAGGGAGAAACTCCAATTGCCGATGTATTGCTGCTCCTGAAAAAGGAAAAATGGCCGATTCGCGTAGATGTCGAACTTGAATACAGAATTCCTGAAGGTTCGGATGCCGCAAAGGAGGTCAAAAAGTGCATTGATTATATGAGAAATATTCTCGAATAACAAATTTTATTGTAAGGAGGTGAACAAATTAACGCTTTTACTGTGTTTTTTCGTTTTGGTCGCCCTGCCTGTTGCTGAAGCTCAGAAAGCGAAAAATGTTACAATTTCGGGCAAGGTTGTCGACGAAAACAAAAACCCGGTAGCAGGGGCTGCAATTTTCATCGACAGCAAGAAAACCGAGATTGTAACAGATCAGAACGGAAAATACAGGATAAAAACCAGGCAGGGGGCAAAAGAGATTCTTGTGCTGTCGCTTCTCAACGGTGCCTCGGAACAGGCCATTGAAGGCAGGACGGAGATAAATTTTGTCCTTGGCGACAAGGCTGCTTCTACGCCGGTGCCGGAACGCTCAAAAGCCCTTAATATTAAGGATTCTGCTGTACCTGTTTACCAGGATATATATGACATGATAAGGGGCAGGGTGCCTGGAGTTGAGGTTTCTGGCAAATCTATAAAGATCAGGGGAACCAACTCACTTAATGTCAGTACTGAACCTCTTTTTGTGGTCGACGGGGTAATTACAGATGACATTGAAGGGATCGCCCCTGAAACTGTAAGCAAAATTGAGGTTCTCAAAGGACCTGATGCATCAGTGTACGGAACCAGGGGATCTAACGGTGTGATAATAATTACCCGCCGGACAGGGAAGGAATAACAGGCATACCGGTGGAAATCAGGCTCTCTTCAGAAATATAATTTATCTGAGGTTAGAAAATCATAATTTGGTTTTCAATAAACCCGAAAATACCGATTTTGCACTGGTAATCATAGCAAGCTCTTCTTATACATTTCGCAATCCGGGATAAGGCATAGGCCCGGGTATATTCAGAAATCATCCGTTAGCGGATGATTCCATTTAATTGGTCAAATTCCGGATTTTCTGATCATATAATTGATTAATTTAGCCTTAATGTTTTAAAGCAATGCAAGGCCTGGGGATTACTTTAGCCTGATTTCCCGGAAAATCTTTCCGGGAAAATCCGGAACCTCAAAACTTCAGGCACTTCATTTCTGTACGATTTTTGTTGCAGTGGTTAATAATTGTGTTAAAGGAAAGGTGTAAATTAGATTGTTTATTGAATATTCCTGCTTAAAAGCACTTTATAAAGAAATATCTGATGAGATATAATAAAATCCTGTTGCTCATAGTGTTTTTTCTGGCCCTTTCTTTCAGGGGAGCCGCTCAGCTTGAATGCATAAAGCTTAGTTCCACCGTAGGTACCGATAACCAGAAAGTCTGCGTCGGATCGCCGATAACACCAATACTGTATACTCTTGGATCAGGAGTCACATCAGCGACAGTCACAGGGTTGCCAGCGAATGTAGTGGGAGTGTTCAGCCCCGGGTCCTTTCTTATCAGCGGTGCTCCGTCAGTTTCCGGTACATTCAACTATACCGTAAGCGTAAATGGTACCTGTCTGGGACAAAGGACTGCAAGCGGTACAATTACTGTTAACCCGTTGGCTACAGCTTCAATAGTCTATCCCGGCTCTCCGTTCTGTAACAACCTTACAACACCCCAGCCTGTTACACTG
>CAYSBL010000001.1:171996-242708 GCA_964429295.1 uncultured Rikenellaceae bacterium | reverse complement strand
AGGTAAGGGAGAAGCCTGAAGTTATACGGAAAGGGGTATTTTCGATTGTAAGGCATCCGGTATATTTGGGTGAGATACTTCTTTATATAGGCTTGATTTTCTTTTCATTGTCAATAGTTTCAATGGGTGTCGGGATGCTGGCAACTATCTTTCTGTATTACATTTCCCGTTATGAAGAAAAAATCCTCCTTGAACATTTCGGTAAAGAATACAGGGATTACATGAATGAAGTGCCGATGTGGTTTCCGAAGATTACCCGGCTTTTTGGGAAGAGAAAAAATTAACCACGAGGGCACGGAGAAGCACAGAGAAGAAAAGAAAAAGAATAAAAGCATGAAAAGGATTAACCTTTGTGACCCTCTGTGTTCTCTGTGGTGAGATAAGAACTTAACCACGGAGGACACGGGGAACCACAGAGAAGAAAAGTTGGATTATATTTGATAAAACATTATTATGAGAAGAAGAGACTTCCTTACAAAAGCTCTGATTGCAGGAGGCACTATAAGCCTTGGTATCGGCTGCAGACGGGACCTTCCCATTCAGTCAGATGACAAAAAACCTGTTCCTGAACCAGCTTTGGCGGGACTGTCAGGCAGGACCATAACGGAACCTGCAAGGCAGATACCCGTCCTTACCGAGACGGATGTCCTTGTTGTCGGCGGAGGCCCTGCAGGAACCGCAGCTGCTATCGCTGCAAGCAGGGCGGGAGCCGAAACATGGCTTGTAGAGAGGTACAACCATCTGGGCGGCCTGTGGACAGGCGGCCTGGTCCTGCCGCTTCTCTCAACCCATGCAGTTGACAGGCGGAACCGCAGAAAACAGGTCATATTTGGCATTGGGGGAGAAATGTCCCAGAGGCTGAAAGACCTCGGCATGTCAATATCCGAGGTGAATCCCGTTGTTGACCCCGAAGCAGCCAAATATGTGCTGGATGAGATGATAAGTGAATCGGGAGTCAAAATGCTGTACCATGCCTGGGCAACGGGAGCAATAATGGAAGATAATGTCATCAGGGGAGTATTCATTGAAAGCAAATCAGGCAGGATGGCAATACTTGCAAAAATAGTGGTTGACTGTACCGGCGACGGCGATATCTATCATTTTGCAGGTGAGAAATACGACATGATGAATTACCATATAGGTCTTGTTCACAGGCTCGGTAATATCGACAGGATAAAAGATCCTTCAGCGCTTCCCGAGGGCCTTGATCTGGGAAGCCCCACACCAATTAAAAGCGTTAACTGGGTAAACATGCAGGGTCGTCGCGATCAGAATGGAGTGGATGTTCTGAACCTTTCAAAGCTCCAGATGGATTACCGTAAGGAGATATGGGAGAAGACTCAGAGAATACGTTCCACGCCGGGATTTGAGGATGTTTTTCTGGTCGATACAGCTTCACAGATGGGAGTAAGGATGTCGCGTATTCTGGACGGTGAATACAGGCTGACACTTGAAGACACAATGACATTCAAGGCTTTCCCCGATGCTATAGGCATAAGCGGTGCATGGACAACAATGATGTACAAAGGCAGGGCCGTAAAACCTGATGAGAGGCCCTACTGGCAGATACCTTACCGCTCCTTGCTGCCACGTAGTACAGAGAACCTGATTGTTGCGGGCCGTTGCTTCTGCTTTGAAAGAGACCTCGTTGAAGATACCCGGATCATAGGAACCTGCCTGGTAACCGGTCACGGAGCGGGTGCGGCAGCTGCCATTGCTTCAAAAAAAGGAATAAGAGCCCGGGATGTTAATACGAAAGAACTGAAAACCCTTCTCACTGAACAAGGCGCATGGCTCGGATAAAGATCAAAACCGGTCCGTCAGGTATACGTTTAATATCAACCCTGCTTGCCGTGTTGCTTGCCCTTCCATTAGCATGGGGTATATTCACTGGTTTCTATCTGTGGTTCAGTCCTTTTATCATGCTTAATTCTGTGCTGACCCTCAAAAGTTTTGTTTTCCTTAACACTGTTGCTGCGGCAGTCCTGGTCACAGCCTTTTTTAAAAAACGTTTTTTCTGTGTTTATCTATGCCCGGTCGGGTACCCCTGTGATACTATTTCCCGGATATCGCCTTTCAAAGCATCCTTTTTTAAGAAATTTCCGGATATCAGCCGGTGGATAGCCCTTCTTTCAATTGCATCTGCTGCAGCGGGCCTGCCTCTTTTTATACTCATCGATCCACTGGCCATTTTTCACGGATTCTTCACATCCCTGGATGGGAATGCTGAACTTGCCGGCATCCTTGCCCTGGCGGGATTTCCTCTTCTGCTTGCACTTCATTATTTCTTTCCAAATTTGTGGTGCGGAAAACTATGTCCCCTTGGAGGCCTTCAAAATGTTGCCTGGGATCTGAGAAGTAATGTTCACTCACTATCCGGTAATGAAAAGAAATCCAGCCATGGTTATTCAGCAGGCAGGCGTTATTTTATTTCAGCTGGTGCAGGCCTTGCCGCAGGATTAATTCTGCCAAAACAAATTAATCCTGAAGGTAGACCATTCATCCGGCCACCCGGTTCCCTGGCTGAAGATACATTCAACACGCTCTGCATCCGCTGCGGCAATTGCATCAGATCGTGCCCGACAAATATCCTCTTTCATCATCTTGATGCTTCACGGCTTATATCTTTCATGACACCCGAGGTTAGGTTCATTAAGGGCTATTGCCTCGAGGATTGCAACCTGTGCAGCAAGGTATGCCCTTCGGGAAGCATATCACTTTTCAGCCCTGAAGACAAGAAGAGGATAATCATGGGTAAGGCTGAGATTGAGCCTGATAAATGCTGGTTGTCGAACAACCGTGAATGCAACAGGTGCCAGGTTTCGTGCAGGTATGACGCACTTTCCATTGGTTCGGGAGAAGCTGGCAGTGAGGCTCTGCCGCATATCCATCCGGAATTGTGCACAGGATGCGGAGCCTGTGCCGTTATTTGTCCAGCGGGAGCAATAAAGCTGATTCCAGAATAATTTTGACATGAGGCGGTGCAGATGTATATTTACGATCGTGGACGGATGATGTCACAAGAGAATTGGATCAGGGAAAGGCACTAATGAAAAAGTATCGGGAAATATTGGTTGAGATTGGTCCATGCCCGCTTTACACCGTGATTGCCAGCATTTGGAATTGAATTTATTTTAATTATCTGGATAATGAAAAGACTTACGGTTATTCTGTTTCTGGTTTGTATTTTTTTTAATGCCAGCACCCAGAGTCATCCATTTCAGGACAGGAATCTGCCTGAGGATAAAAGGATCAGGAACCTGATCTCGCTGATGACTTCCGATGAAAAGCTTCAGTGCCTTTCGACACGGATATCGGTTCCGCGTCTCGGTGTCCAGGGCACCAGGACGATAGAAGGCCTTCACGGGCTTGCCTACAGCGGTCCGGCCAACTGGGCAGTGAAAGGCCCTAAGGCTTCCCCGACAACAACATTTCCCCAGGCTATCGGGCTTGCCCAGATGTGGGATCCCGGAATGATGAAGAAGATTGCTGACTGGCAGGCAACCGAAGCCCGTTATCTTGCCCAGAATAAAAGGTTCGGAGTGTCCGGACTGGTGGTGTTCGCACCGAATGCCGATATGGGAAGGGATATCCGCTGGGGAAGGACCGAGGAGTGTTTCGGTGAGGATCCCTTTCTAAATGCTACGCTGGTTACGGCCTTCGTAAAAGGGCTGCAGGGAGACCATCCGGTTTACTGGAAAACAGCCTCGCTGATGAAGCATTTCCTTGCCAACAGCAATGAGAACAACAGAACTTACAACAGCAGCGATTTTGACGACCGCCTGTTCAGGGAATACTATTCGTATGCTTTCTGGAAGGGAGTCACAGAAGGCGGTTCACAGTGCTTCATGGCAGCATACAACAAGTACAACGGCATCCCCTGTACGGTTCATCCTGTTCTCAGGAACGTCACCATGAACGACTGGGGCCTGAGGGGGATAATCTGCACCGACGGAGGAGCCTTTGGACAGCTGATGTCAACACATGCATATTATTCTTCACCGGACACGGCAGCTGCAGAATGCATCAAAGCCGGAATAACGGTCTTTCTCGATAACTATATGGCAGCCATAAAGGGTGCAATTGCAAAGAACCTTGTTACAGAAAAGGAAATTGATGAAGCCATTTACGGCAACCTTAGAGTGCTTCTTAAACTTGGGCTTCTCGACCCGCCCGGCAACGATCCGTATGCCGGAATAGGGGTGAATGACACGATAGCACCATGGACGAGGATCGAGGCAAGGGAACTTGCACGTGAGGCAACCAGGAAATCCGTTGTGCTTATGAAGAACAGCGGTTCACTTCTTCCCTTGAATAAAGGATCGGTAAAATCAGTGGCTGTGATCGGACCTTCTGCAAACAAGGTGATTTCGGACTGGTATTCAGGGACCCCTCCCTACAGTGTGAGTATTGTAAAAGGGATCAGGGATTTTCTTGGAGATGATGTAATGGTAAGGTTTGCAATGAGCAACAAGGCCGATTCGGCAGTTATTGCAGCAAGGGAAAGCGATGTGGCAATAGTCTGCGTCGGGAATCATCCGCTCAGCTACGGGCTGGGCTGGGGTCAGAACCATGTTCCGAGCGACGGCCGTGAAGATGTGGACAGGCAGGCTGTTTCACTTGAACAGGAAGACCTTGTGAAGCTCGTTTACCAGGCGAATCCGAGAACGGTGCTTGTCGTTGTCTCAAGTTTTCCTTATTCGATAAGCTGGTCGAAAGCAAATATTCCGGCAATACTTCATGTTTCACAGTCGAGCCAGGAACTCGGAAATGGGGTGGCGGATATCATATTCGGAAAGGAAAGTCCCTCGGGCAGGCTGGTTCAGACCTGGAGCGCATCGATAGACCATCTCCCGCCAATACTCGACTACAACATAAGAAACGGCAGGACATACATGTATGATAAGCGTGAGCCGCTTTTCCCGTTTGGACACGGGCTTACCTATACTACCTTCAAATATTCCGGGCTGAAAACCGACAGTAAAACCATTGGCATTGACAGACAGGTCAATGTCAGTTTCACCCTTCAGAACACAGGAAGTTACGACAGCGACGAGGTGACGCAGATTTACGTCAGTTTTCCCGGTTCCGCGGTTGAGCGTCCGGCTAAAGCCCTGAAGGGATTTGCAAGGGTAAGCCTGAAGAAGGGAGAATCGCGTGTAGTTACCATACCTTTGAAAGGATCTGACCTTGCATACTGGAATCCTGAGAAGGGTGAATGGACACTTGAACCGGGGAAGATCAGCATCCTTGTGGGATCATCGTCATCAGATATAAGGCTTAAAGGGGAAATGATATCACAATAATATTAAAAAGATATTATTATGATATAATAATATATCAAAAAGATATCTCCTTCAGCCTCTTGCCGGCGGCTCCTGATTTCAGGATTGAATACGTTTTATGAGGCACACCCAATCCTTACCGGGATCACCGGGGGGAAATCCGATGGAAGAATATCCGGTGCCGCTTATTCTGTCAATGGTTCCGGTCATTAATTCTCCCCCTGTACGTGGGTTGAACCAGGATACTCTGAAATCGCCTGATGGAAGAAGTATTTCCGTCGTCTTTCCTTCAGGAAGATATACTGCATAAGTTTCGCCGGTCTTCGCAAAGCAGTAATCGTCAGTTGCTCTGGTAAGTCCATCAGCGCTGGTCATCTCATGTAAAGGCAGGTGCTTATGGAAGAAATCCAAAGCCGTCCGGGTTTGATCCCACAGTTTGTCACGGCTTCTCCAGTCCTCACAGCTAAGGTCTGAATTGGGGTACTGATATCCGAAGTACCATTCCACTCCGGCTCCTCCGGCCATAAGGTTACCCCAAAGGACTTTATGTCTTATTGTATCGTGGCCGGGATCGAACGAGTCAGGCAGGGCGCCTTTCCAGTGCTGGCCAATCTCGTCTATGCAGACCACCCACTGGTGCAAAGCATAGCCTGAACTTTCAATCCAATGGATTGCATCCTCGTGAACTTCATCCACATTTCCGCATTGAATTGAAGGGCCCTCAACTGATTTAAATCCAAGATATTCTGACATTTTTTTAATTCTTTGGATTGGATCTGAGTGGGTGTGAATCACTATGAAATTGTCATACGGATCCAGATCCCGCATGTAGTCAGCCATTTTTTTCGTATCAGCGTAAGTCTGTCCGTAAGGTGACCATTCAATGGCATGATGTTCTTCCCCGAGGTTCCATGTAATTGCAAGGTGATGCGAGAATCTGGCTATCAGTTCCCTCAGGTAAAGCTTTCTCTGAACATCAAGGTAACCGCAATCGAGGAGGCATTCATTTTCTGTTTCCTGGAGGACGAAATGCATCATAATTCCAAGCATGTCGGCATGGGAAAAAACCAAATCCCACTGATCGAGCTTGCTTACATCGAAGCGGTATCGTTCATTGCGGTCAGTGTAGGGCCATACATCCTCGCCGTCGCCCAGTATATTCAGTGTGAGAAAGTAAAAGCTGTTCATTCCTTTCGATGAAAGATAATTCAGGGCTCCTATTATCCCTTTTCCCCTGCCGTTTTTCCATTGAGGATCGCCTTCTTTCCAGTCGGCAATATGAGGTTCATACAGGTGCAATCCCTGGTTTGGATCAGCTTCTCCGCTTCTTGCCTTATTGTTTCCGCCGTAGTATGTCCCGTCGAATTCCCTGTAAGCCAGGAAATTCTCCGGGCTGTCGGCGCCTCCTTTCAGAAAAATTTCACCGGTCCCTTCGAGTTTCAGGTAGCGTGTTCCGTCATATTTCAGTCTGCCTTTTGAAAGGAAACCGGGAGAATTATTGTCTGTTCCTGAAATTTCAAGAGTTCCTGTTACACCATCGGGATAAAGCTTCACGGCTGATCCGGTATTGTCCGATACTGCAATATTTCTTCCTTTTGCAAAGCTGATCTTGTAAGTCCATTCACCAGGGGCAGGAGGACAGAATTTCACCCGCCATTTATTCCCGGAATTTGCTGATGTCTCCGCGGCATTTCCATCGGCTGCGAAATATCCCGGAACGAGAAAGGAGCTGGTGCCGTTTGTAAATTCTGCATCCAGGCGGTAATCAGTGAAAGGATTCAGGGTGTCATATTCCCCGGATTCGGGTCCTTCAAATGTCAGGGTTACTGTATGCCATTGTTTCAGCCCGCCTGAGATCTGAACATCGCCTGTTTTTTTGCATGAACCGGCCGTTGCCGCAACCAGAGCAGCTATCTGTGCAATAATCAACAATTTATAATACTTCATAGTTGTGGTTATTTAAAATAACTCCTTATACATGGCAAAATGCCGGTCATTTTCTGTAAATTGTAAAAATAACAGATAATTGTCAGGCTAGCAGGTTTTGGCAGTATTAAACTGAAATCAAATTACAGGACGACGTTCTATTAATTGTCATTCTGTTTCGGTATTCCGGTAAAAACCTGAGAGGACTGCTATGGTCAGTTTACAGAGATGTTTATAAAACTCTATATTAGTTTAATATATTAATAAAAACTATTATTTTTGCGCCGAAAATTTTCAGGAAAGCATAAAAAAATATCAAATTGAAAACTGGTGACTGGAAATACAGGAAGATTGCAATCAAGGTAGGGAGTAATGTGATCACTCGTGAAGACGGCACACTGAATGTGGGCCGGATGTTAAGGATAGTGGAGGATATTTCAGTGCTGGCCAAGCAGGGTCTTGAGGTAATTCTGATTTCTTCGGGAGCGGTTGCGGCAGGTCGCGGCTCGGTGGTACCGGCAAAGAGGACAAACATTGTATCCGCCAAGCAGATATGGGCTGCCATAGGGCAGGTGAAACTCATGTCGACCTACCAGTTCCTGTTTGAAAAATACAACATCATCGCCGGGCAGGTACTGGCAACGAAGGAAGGTTTCAGCGACCGGAGGCATTACCTGAACATGAAGAACTGCATTTCGGCAATGCTTGAGAACAAGGTGCTGCCAGTTGTTAATGAAAATGATACGGTTGCTATAAATGAGCTGATGTTCACCGATAACGACGAGTTGTCGGGCATGATAGCTTCCATGATGGACAGCGAGGCGCTCTTTCTGCTTTCCAACGTCGACGGGATTTTCAATGGCATTCCCGGCAATGCCGGTGTGGAAATAATAAGGGAGGTAAGCGACAGCACAGTCAATCCCGAACAGTTTATAACAAACTCAAAGTCGGGCTTTGGAAGGGGAGGCATGCTTACAAAGTATGCGACGGCAAGGAAAATTGCATCCGAGGGTGTTGATGTATTCATTGCCAATGGCAACCGCGATTCTGTCGTACTCGATATTCTCAGGGGGAGGGATGTTCCCTACACGAGGATCAGGAGATGCAACGGCCGGCCAAAAAGTGTGAAAAAGTGGCTTTATCATTCGGACACTTTCGCGAGGGGAGCTGTTGTTGTAAACAAGGGCGCAAGGGATGCTCTTCTTGCCGACCGGGCTTCAAGTCTTTTAATGGTCGGAATAACAGGAGTTGAAGGATATTTTGAGAAAGGTGACATTGTGAGGATAATTGATGAGAATGGCAGCAGCATAGGCCTTGGAAAAACAGCCTACGACTCCCGGAAGGCGGAACAAAGTATTGGGACCAGGCTTCCCAGACCATTTATACACTACCACTACCTCGTTTTGAATGATGAACTGAAGAACGGGTTTGTCTCCTGACAGAAATGGTAAACTGATATGACGGGAATTGAGAAAATACTTATTAATGCATCGGCCGCGAGAAGGTCACTGAATGTCCTCAGTCCGGAAACCATCAACGGTATTCTTGAAAAGCTTTCAGAAGAGACTGTGAAAAGGATGGATTTCATTCTGTCGGAAAATGCGCGCGACCTGGCCCGGATGGATAAGAATAATCCATTGTACGACAGACTTTTGCTTGATGAAGACAGGATAAGGGCCATATCGTCGGATATCATGAAAGTGGCGGCGATGGAATCTCCTCTCGGACATGTACTATCGGAATATACCAGAACTGATGGCCTCCGGATCAACAGGATTTCCGTTCCTTTCGGTGTCGTCGGGATAATCTATGAAGCCAGGCCGAATGTTACTTTTGATGTTTTTTCGCTCTGCCTGAAATCGGGAAATGTCTGTATCCTAAAGGGGGGCAGTGATGCCATCAACTCGAACCTTGCAATAACGCGGGTTATTAAGGATGTGCTTGCCGAATTCAGTGTCAGTCAGGATATACTGACACTGCTTCCTCCGGGGCGCGAAGAGACGATCCTTCTTCTCAAGGCCAGGAAATATGTTGATCTTATCATTCCGAGGGGAAGCAGGAGCCTGATCGATTTTGTGAGGGAGAATTCTGAAATACCTGTGATCGAGACCGGTGCAGGGATCTGCCACACATATTTTGATGAATACGGAGATATTGAAAAGGGCCGCATTATAATTCACAACGCCAAGACAAGGAGGGTAAGCGTATGCAATGCTCTTGATTGTCTGATAATACATGAAAGCCGCCTGGCTGATCTGCCCTGCCTTACTGAACTGTGTGCAGGTTCGGGGGTGGAAGTCTTTGCGGACAGCAGGGCTTTTGAAGCCCTGAAGGGGAAATATCCGCAGGAGCTGCTCAAGAATGCAACGGAAGAGTCGTTCGGAACCGAGTTTCTTTCGCTGAGAATGTCGGTAAAAACAGCCAGGGACATGGAGGATGCTCTTGAGCATATAGAAAAGTATGGTTCAAGGCACAGCGAGGCGATTATTTCGGAGAACAGTGAACGGACCGGCCTTTTTTTCAAACATGTTGACGCCTCATCTGTTTATTCAAATGCATCCACTGCCTTTACCGACGGCGGTGAATTCGGACTTGGCGCGGAAATAGGAATATCTACTCAGAAGCTTCATGCCAGGGGGCCGATGGCTTTAAGAGAGCTGACCACCTACAAGTGGATAATCAGGGGGGAAGGACACGTGAGGAAACCATAAAATGAATTAGTGAATCATGATCCTTGATATTGACATAATTAAGACCTTTTACCAGTCGCTTCCCGGGAGGATGAAAGATGTGAGGAATGCTGCCGGCCGTCCTCTTACTCTGACAGAAAAGATACTGTTCAACCATCTGGACGACCTGTCGCAGGCTGCTGCGATGAAAAGAAAGAAAGACTATGCCTTATTTAGTCCTGACAGGGTTGCCATGCAGGATGCAACAGCCCAGATGGCCCTTTTGCAGTTTATGGTGACAGGAAAGGACCAGTCGGAGGTTCCGGCTTCGGTTCACTGCGATCATCTTATCACAGGGAGACTTGGGGCTGAGGAAGATTTGCATACGGCTCTTGGTTCAAACAGGGAAGTTTATGATTTTCTAAGTTCAGTTTCTGCAAAGTACAATATAGGTTTCTGGGAACCAGGGGCAGGGATAATACATCAGGTTGTGCTTGAGAACTATGCTTTTCCGGGGGGACTGATGATCGGCACCGACTCACACACACCTACTGCCGGCGGTCTGGGGATGTTAGCCCCGGGTGTCGGGGGTGCCGATGCAGTTGATGTTATGACCGGGATGGGATGGGAGCTCAGGCTTCCCGGCATAACAGGAGTGAAGCTCACCGGAAAGCTAAGCGGATGGGCTTCAGCCAAGGATATCATTCTCCGTCTGGCAGGATTGCTGACGGTGAAGGGAGGTACGGGATCGGTTATCGAATATTTCGGCGAAGGAGCTGAATCGTTGTCGTGCACGGGAAAAGCGACGATCTGCAACATGGGAGCCGAGACAGGAGCCACATGTTCTGTTTTCGGACTCGATGATTCAATGATTGAATATCTTGTTTCCACGGGCAGGGAGGAAGTGGCTGCCCTGGCCATGGCAAATAGTAAACATCTGACAGCAGATCCTGAAGTGCTGGCAGATCCTGAAAAATTTTATGATCAGGTTATCGTTATTGATCTGTCGTCGCTTGAGCCTCATATTAACGGTCCTTTTACTCCCGACCGTGCAATCCCGATCTCGAAGATGAAGGAGGAGGCAGTAAGGAACGGATGGCCCCTCAGGCTGAGCGCCGGGTTGATCGGTTCATGCACAAATTCGTCGTTTGAGGATCTGTCGAGGGCGGCATCGGTAATAGACAATGCGCTTCAGCGGAACCTGAAGGTGAAATCGGAATTCATTGTAATACCAGGTTCGGAGAAAGTCAGGATGATATCGGAGGAGGCCGGTCTGATGGATGTTTTCAGGAGGGCAGGAGCCAGGCTTTTTGCAAATGCCTGCGGCCCGTGTATCGGACAGTGGGACAGAGGGGAAGATAAAGGGCGCAATTCAATAGTACATTCCTTTAACAGGAATTTTGCCAGGAGGGCCGACGGCAATCCCGACACCCATGCTTTTGTGGCATCTCCTGAAATAGTAGCTGCACTGTCGGTCGCAGGCAGTCTAATGTTCAATCCGATGACCGACATGGTATTGAGCCCCGAAAGGAAGCTTATAAGGCTTCCTGAGCCTGAAGGAGGTACACTTCCTCCGGTAGTTCAGGATGGACCGCCTCCCGGGTACAGGACCCCACCGGCTGACAGGAAAAGTATTAAGGTAAGCATATCTGCCGGTTCGGAGCGGCTTCAAATGATTAAGCCGTTTCCGGAGTTTGATGAGAGCGGGTTTCATAATATGCCGCTGCTTATCAAGGTCAGGGGAAAATGCACCACCGATCATATTTCTATGGCAGGGCCCTGGCTAAGGTACAGGGGACATCTTGAAAATATATCAGGCAATTACATGATTGGTGCCGTTAATGCCTTCAGCAACACTGTAAATTCGGTGTTGAACATATTCACAAGGGAATACGGGCCGGTACCCGAAGTTGCAGGGAATTACCGCAACAACAATCTGGGTATGGTGGTGGTGGGAGAGGAAAATTTCGGCGAAGGATCATCGCGCGAGCATGCTGCCATGGAACCCAGGTTCTTTGGTGTCAGGATTATCATTGTGAAATCGTTTGCCCGCATTCATGAGACGAACCTGAAGAAACAGGGTGTTCTGACGCTCACTTTTGCCGATCCTGCTGATTATGAAAGGATCAGGGAGGATGACTGGTTCAGTGTCGGAGGGTTTGACAGGTTCGTTCCGGGAAGCAGGTTCAGGATTGAAGTGCATCACTCTGATGAAACCGTTGAATTCATCGATGCACTTCATTCATACAATGAAAACCAGATTGCATGGTTCAGGGCTGGAAGCGCCCTGAATCTGATAAGAAAAGCGAATGCTTAGTATTTTAAATGACTGTTGGCAACGATGAATAACATAAATTGATAAATACCCCCTTCCCAACCTTCCCCCAGAGGGGAAGGAGCAGACAAAGCTTTTCCCCCTTGGGGGAAACGGGAAAGGGGGTTAAATCTAAATAAAAGAAGATTATAGATTATTAGAATCATAAGATTATCAAGACATTAAATATGAGTCCTCAGAAGATCAGACATATAAACGGCAGGCTTGAAGTTCCTGATAACCCTGTGATTCCCTTTATTGAGGGTGATGGAACGGGGCCGGATATCTGGAATTCAGCTGTTAGGGTTTTGGATGCTGCAGTGGCAAAAGCCTATGGCGGAAAAAAGCGAATCGAATGGATGGAAGTTCTGGCAGGAGAGAAGGCCTTCAAAAAGACTGGCCAGTGGCTTCCCCGGGAAACCCTTGAGAGTTTCAGGGAATACCTTGTTGGGATAAAGGGGCCTCTCACCACTCCGGTTGGAGGAGGGATGCGTTCGCTGAACGTGGCTCTTCGCCAGGAGCTTGACCTTTATGTCTGTTACCGGCCGGTAAGATATTTCAGCGGAGTTCCGAGTCCTGTGAAAAATCCTGAAAAGGTTGATATGCATATCTTCAGGGAGAACTCGGAGGATATCTATGCAGGGATAGAGTACATGCACGGTGATCCGGCCACGGAGAAGCTAAGGAGATATCTGATTGATGAAATGGGAGTAAGGTCCATCCGTTTTCCGGCTACTTCATCGATAGGCATCAAACCGGTTTCTCTTGAGGGTTCGGAAAGGCTCATAAGGCAGGCTCTAAAATTTGCAATTGAGAAGAGGTTACCCTCGGTGACACTTGTTCACAAGGGCAATATAATGAAATACACCGAGGGTGCATTCATGAAATGGGGCTATGCACTGGCCGAAAGAGAGTTTGGCGATTTGGTCTTCACATGGAGCCAATATAAAGCTATTTCAGCAAAGGAAGGAGAGGAGAAGGCACAAGAACAGCAGTCGAAAGCCGTATCGGAGGGCAAAGTCATAATAAAGGATGTTATTGCAGATGCTTTCCTCCAGCAGATACTTACCAGGCCGGCAGAGTATTCTGTAATAGCCACACTGAATCTTAACGGTGATTATATTTCTGATGCCCTGGCGGCGATAGTAGGGGGGATAGGTATTGCTCCGGGAGGGAATATTAATTACGAGACAGGGCATGCCGTATTTGAAGCGACACACGGCACGGCGCCAAAGTATGCCGGTCTGGACAAGGTCAATCCCGGTTCTGTGATACTTTCGGGTGCCCTTATGTTTGACTACCTTGGCTGGGGAGAAGCTGCAGCCTGCATTTATGCAAGTCTTGAAAAAACCATCCTTGAAAGGAAGGTAACCTACGATTTTCACCGTCTCATGGACGGGGCGCATTTGCTGAAAACCTCGGAATTCGGAGATGCGTTGATAGCAAATATTAACACCTAATCAAAAAGACTGTAATCATGGAAGGAAGCAACATCATTTCTAAACTTGAGGAGCCTGTAAGAAGATCATGTGACATTGACAACACCCTTTTTGAAAAGTGGGATGTCAAGAGAGGTCTGCGAAATGCTGACGGAACAGGTGTTCTGGTCGGTCTTACCAACATTGGTGATGTTGTGGGATACAGGAAAGAGGATGGTAAGGTAATACCTATTCCCGGCAAACTTTATTACAGGGGGATTGATCTTGAAGACATCACGACCGGATTTCAGAATGAAGACAGGCATGGATTTGATGAGACTGTCTTTCTGCTTCTTACAGGATACCTGCCTTCAAAGGCCGAGCTGGATGAATTCTCAGCCTACATGGGCACCCTGAGGGCTCTTCCCGATGATTTCACCAAGGATATGATCCTGTCGATGAAGGGGAAGGATGTACTTAATATACTGGCAAGGTCAGTCCTGGGACTTTACATTCTCGATGACAGTCCGGATGACATTTCTCTCAGCAACATGATAAGACAGTCGCTAAACCTGATTGCCAAATTCCCGACAATTGTTGCCTATTCATACCAGGCCCTCCGGCACTTGTACAAGGGGAAAACCCTGTCGATCAGGCATCCTGATCCGGAACTCACCACAGCTGAGAATTTTCTTTACCTGATAAAGGGAACCAACAGACCTTTTACAAAACTTGAGGCTGATCTCCTTGATCTTCTGCTGGTGCTGCATGCTGAACACGGGGGCGGAAACAACTCCACTTTTACAATGAGAGTCACAAGCTCATCAGAGACGGATATTTACTCTTCTGTAACCTCTGCAATAGGTTCGCTCAAGGGACCTTTGCACGGCGGAGCCAACGTAAGGGTGCTTGAAATGATGGATAATATCAAAGCAAATGTGAAGGACTGGAGGGATGAAGAGGAAGTAAAGAATTACCTGCTTAAGATTCTTAACAAACAGGCGAACGATTTTTCCGGGAAGATTTACGGAGTCGGACATGCTGTTTACACTATTTCCGATCCGAGGGCTATAATCCTGAAAAAGAAGGCAAGGGAGCTGGCAATTGAAGAGGGACGACTGGAGGAGTTTGAGCTCTATTCTCTTGTTGAAAAAGTGACCCCGGAAGTCTTCAGGATATTCAAGGGAGAAAAGTCTGCAAAAACACTATGCATAAATGTCGACTTCTATTCAGGCTTTGTCTACTCCTGCCTTGCAATCTCAAAGGAACTTTACACACCGCTTTTTGCAATTGCCAGGGTTTCGGGGTGGTGCACGCACAGGATAGAGGAGCTTACATTCTCAGCAAAAAGGATCATCCGGCCGGCATTCAAGAATGTCTATGAAAGGAGTGATTATATTCCTCTCAGCCAGCGACAGGCGCACATGGAAAGATGATTCAATATGTACTGAAGACGCTTTAGCTATTGTTTGAAGCTGAAGTTGTGTGTTTCATTCTTTTTCCGGTCGTTTCTGAAAATGGTAGCCGAAACAACATAAACATTTGTTCCGGCTGATTCATTTCTTTTTTCGCCCTTAACGACCAGTCTGACAGTGTGATCACCAGGTGAGAGGTTTACGGCATGCCAGATGCTTTCAGTATGCTGCTGGCCTGCATAGTCGTAATATGTATCTATTGTACGGTGATAATTTCCGTCGAGGAATACATCGGCCCGTCCTCCGTCGCGATACCAGTTGCCCTCGAGAGAGATCCCGCTTCCTGAAAACTTAATTGTCAGTTCATCACCGGCGTTACCCGAAACCATCGATTGTCCCCGGCGCTGATTTGTACGTGCGGATTCCGGCTTGTGTACATCCCATTTCCCGCGGAATTTCCATCCGTCATTGTCAAACACAGATATTTTTCGGTCATAGACCAGATCAGGGAATGATATTTCCAGCTCAGGGGCAACCGGTTCTTCCCTTTTTATAAGGATCTTGTTTCCTTTGATCTTACCCCCCGACCTGCCTGCCAGTTCGACAGCATATTTGTATGTAGATCCGACGGCGGAATTAAAGGAATATGAAGTATGGATGAATGTTGAATCGGCGATTGCCCTGATCCCTTCCTGCATTTCAGCAGGCAATCCGCTGAACCCGTTAATTACGCCAAGCACCGCCATCGCATTTGACGGATTGCAGTCGGAGTCCTGTCCGCAGCGTGTTGATATCTCAAGTGTTTTCAGCGGATCGCCTTCTCCGTACAAAAGCCCCATGGCAATATAGGCCCCGTTCAGTTTGGCATCGATATTGAATGGTGAGCCAGCGCCGCAGATATCCACATCTCCCCATTTCCCCTCCAGTTGCATCCAGGCAGCCCGCCAGTCACCCGGGTACCGGTCGTGGAGTATGAGTACATCGCTTATTGCCTTGTGATAGTCGCTTTCGCTCGGTATTGACAAAAGTGCTTTTTCAATTATCAGCCGGATATCTGATTCAAAAAAGGCTTCGGAGTAAAGAGCGGCTACGAAAATTCCGCCGTAGACACCATCGCCATAGTTCATGATACGTCCGATCCTGTCGGCTATCGCCGAGGCAGTGGCTGGCATACCCGGACACATGAAGCCGATATAGTCGGATTCTATCTGGAAATCGATGTCATCGGCATGGAGGTTATATTCGGGGCTTCCCGAGAGTGGTGCGAAGATGCTGTCGTGGAAGTTTTTCCTGGCCTGCATGTTGGCGTGCCACAGCGGAAAACCGGCAAGGGCAAACATCTCCTGGAACTTTTTTGAAGGAGCATCCATCCCGTATTTGTCCATTGCCATGAGAAAAGAGAGCTGCACATAAATATCGTCCTGCCAGAGGCTGCCCCTTATATCGGAAGGTTTCCATTTAATAGAATCCTCGTAGGTGCGGCCCTGTGCCCTGAACTCGGTTGGCGCTCCATAAGTGACGCCTATCATTTTTCCGGCCCAGCCTCCGGCAATCTTATCCTTGAGAACATTTGTCTTTACTGGTGTCAGGTCACCTGGACCGGAGCAGGAACTCAGTGTGATGAGCAGCACTGAAGTCAGGATGTGGAAGTGTCTGTATCTCATTATTTTATTTATTAAAATCATTTCTTGTCGGCAGGTACATGCATCATTCTGTCCTCGATGAAACGTGCCATATCAGGTACGGGCATCTTTTGAATCACAAACTGGTGTTTTCCTTCAGGATCATCCTGCCATTTGTTGCTTCCGGAACTTTCGACGAGGATGGTTCCCCTCCTGGTGTCGAAGAAACCCTCGGTGCCGTATACGGCAATTAGCACTGCGGTTTCGTCCCAGCTCATGCGGCCGTTTTTATCTTCTTCTGACATCGGGATGGAGATCCTGAAG
The DNA here is from genome assembly GCA_964429295.1 of uncultured Rikenellaceae bacterium. GTDB lineage: Bacteria > Bacteroidota > Bacteroidia > Bacteroidales > VadinHA17 > LD21. The sequence continues at coordinate 225,735 of CAYSBL010000001.1, read as the reverse complement.
ACATCCTTTACGGGACTGCTGCTGACAGGCATTTCCATCACTCTGAGGCCTGTAAGGATCTCTCTTCCTATCTCGAAGCCTGTGAAAATCACTTCACCGGGCCAGTTTTCAAAAACTTGTTTCGAAGCAAGCGAATCTATGTAAACGTTGAATTCCCTTCCTTCCGGAAAGCTTCCTGCCATGGAGACCAGCAAGGACACTTTAGCGCCGATAAGTCCGCTTCCGGAAAGCGGGCTGAACTCATCCGGGCCCGACCGGAGCAGGTTATTAAGGTTGGTCAGGAATCCCACTGTTATTATTGTTACACTGTTGTCGGGCTGTCCGGCAAGTATTTTCCTGTATATCCTCACTGCATCTTCAGCTTCGGAAGTTGATTTTATGTCGTGAGGATAGGCAGCAACGATCGAGTCGGCCCAGTGTTGCGATGAACCAAGGTTTGGTCCTTCACTTGCAGGAGCACCTGTCGGAAGGTCCGGTCTGTTGAACCATGTGTTTATCACATCAATTGAGGGTGCAACCAGTTCGTGTTTGTTGGATGATAAGGTGGCCAGGATCTCAGCTTTCCCGCTGTCGGCCATGGCGTGAAGGAAAGCAAGGGCTCCCACGTCATCATAGTCGGGACCAAGGTCGGTGTCGAAAATGATTTTTACCGGTTCAGTGACTTTCCCTGAATTCTGGCCGGAGCAGCTTGCAATGATCAGGACTGAAAGGGACACTAAGTACACGAGGCTTTTCATTTGAGTATCAATTGTAATAAAAGTAAATAACTGAATATCAGTACTATAAATCGATCTCTTTCCGGTAGGGGGCAGAAGACTGGGCTCCCATCCGTGTAACCGAAATTGCGGCGGCTTTGTTGGCAAACCTGACTGCATCAGTAAGGTCACGGCCTTCACAAATGGCAACTGCAAGGGCCCCGTTGAACACGTCCCCTGCTGCCGTTGTATCGAGTGCCTTGACGGGGATCACCGGGATAATCCTTGATATATTGTCGGTAAGCAGGTAAGCGCCGGCGGCCCCCATCGTTATTATGACATTTCGCGGTCCCCGCGCCCTGAGTTTTTCAGCGCATTTTTCAGCAGATGAAGCGTCGGTGACCTTGATGCCTGTCAGCAATTCAGCTTCAATCTCATTGGGAGTTATAATATAGAGACATTTCAGTAATTCGTTTGAAAGCTGTTTAACAGGAGCAGGATTAAGAATAACCCTGTTACCTTTTGTGGAAACCCTTTCGGCCACGAATTCAACAGTGCTTACCGGTATCTCAAGCTGCATCAGGTAGACATCGGAGGGATCATCTCCATAGACCTCATCATCAATGTCATAAGCTGACAGTGTGCCATTGGATCCTGGTGCGACCACTATGCAGTTCTCTCCGTCCTGATCAACCATAATCAGAGCGATACCCGATGGATTTCTTGGATCATTGACCAAATATTTTGTTTCAATTCCTTCAAAATCAAAGATATGTTTTGCCTGTTCGCTGAAGTAATCGTTGCCGGTCTTTGTTACCAGGGTGACTTTCCCGTTCAGGCGGGCGGCAGCCACTGCCTGGTTGGCGCCTTTACCACCCGGATTCATGAAAAAAGTACCTCCGATGATGGTTTCTCCCGGTGCCGGGATCTTTTTCGACTTTACCACCATGTCGGTATTGGTGCTTCCGATTACAACGATTCTGCCCATGTAAAAACAGTTAAGAGGTATGTGTTAAATTATCCCGAAGATATATTAATCTTTTCAAATCTCCTGTCTCACTTTTAAGCTGGCCGGTAAAAAAGAATTCCCGGATAAGCCATTTCACGTCATTTTGCTATATTTATCTCAGCAAGATTTGCACAAATGACCGTCTGATGAAGAAGAATGTTTATTCACTGTTGCTGATACTTTCAGCGCTGCTCATTATCTCATCCATTATCTCTTATTTTCTCGGGAAGATCACCCTGATGGGATGGCTGCTTATAGGCGGCTTTGTTGCCCTGGCGACGGGGGTGAGGGGATCCAGCCGGTTCAGGGGATTGTCGTATACCCTATGGATTTTCACTGCCGTAGTTGTAAGTATGTTTTATCCCCAGTACCTTACCCAGATCGGTAGCTTTAAACTGAGCAGGCTAATCACCCCGCTTCTGCAGCTGATAATGTTCGGAATGGGATCGCAGATGAGCTTCAACGATTTTGCAGGCATTATCAAAATGCCGAAAGGGGTGATAATAGGGGTGATAGCCCAGTTCTCCATCATGCCGCTGGTCGCCCTTGGTATTGCCAATATTTTCAGTTTTCCTCCTGAGATCGCAGCCGGGATAATACTTATCGGTTGTGTTCCTAGCGGTCTTGCATCCAATGTGATGTCGTTCCTTGCCCGTGCAAATGTGCCTCTTGCAGTTACGCTGGCAGCAATTACGACACTGCTTTCACCCCTGCTGACTCCGCTTCTTATGGAGAAACTGGCTGGTCAGTTCATCGATATTGATTTCTGGAGCATGATGCTCGATATACTCAACATGATAATCCTTCCAATTGTTGCCGGATTCATTTTCAACCTCTTCCTGAAGAGGGAAGCAACAGGCAGGTCGAAGCTTATACAGCTCATTATTTATCCTTTGGTGATGATACTTACAGGATTGGTTTATGTAAAGGCAAAGGATGCCAGTCTTTCCCAGTTCATAATTCAACTGATAAAAATGCTTCTTATTTTCTATCTGCTGCCTATGGCAGGAGGTACTTTGTTTCTGAAGGCTTTCGGGGGCGACAAGAAGATCATGGAGAAGATACTGTCGATGGTGTCGATGGTGGGAATAGCACTCATAGTAGCGGTGATCACAGCTTCGGGACGTGACAGCCTGATGAGTGTTGGAATTCTGCTTGTCTGCACCAGTATACTTCACAACCTGACGGGTTACACTGTTGGTTACCTGCTTGCATGGCTGCTCAGGATGCCGGAGAAAGACCGGAGGACTATTGCCTTTGAGGTGGGAATGCAGAACGGTGGTCTGGCTTCGGGACTGGCAAACCAGATGGGGAAGCTTGCCACAGTAGGTCTTGCGCCTGCCATATTCGGTCCATTGATGAATGTTACGGGATCGGTGCTGGCGAACTGGTGGAGGGGGAGGCCGGTGAAGGATGAGGTTGCTTCGGCCCAGCGGGCCTCGCAATGACGGGGTCATTTTGGGATTTTAATAAATTAATAAGATAATGAAAATCATTACGTTTGGAGAGATCATGTTAAGGCTTGCAACGCCCGGGCACCAGCGTTTCACACAGGCTGATTCATACTGTGCTTCATTCGGTGGAGGAGAGGCGAATGTGGCGGTCTCACTGGCAAATTTCGGAATGAATGCAGAGTTTGTGACACGTTTGCCTCTTAACGATATTGGGGAAGCTGCAGTCAGGGAACTTCGGAGGCACAATGTTGGGACTTCCCATATTATCAGAGGAGGGAGCAGGGTCGGAATATATTTTCTTGAGACAGGTTCGGTAGCCAGGCCAAGCAAGGTAATTTATGACCGTGCACATTCATCAATTGCCGAGATCGAAGCTGGTATGATAGACTGGGAAAATGTCCTGGAAGGAGCCGGATGGTTTCACTGGACAGGCATTACACCTGCGATATCAGAGGGAGCTGCAGAGGAGTGCCTTACGGCAATCAGTACGGCAAGGAAGAAAGGGATCACCGTATCCTGCGACCTTAATTACAGGAAGAACCTGTGGAAGTGGGGTAAAAAGGCAGGCGAGGTTATGCCCGGGCTTGTTTCGGGATGTGACATTATCCTCGGAAATGAAGAGGATGCGGAAAAGGTTTTCGGAATAAAGCCCGGATCAGCTGATGTCATGGGGGGCAGGGTAGAAGCTTCCGATTATGAATCGGTATGCAGGCAGCTGATGTTGCGGTTTCCGAATGCAAAAAAGGTGATCATCACCCTACGCGGATCGATAAATGCCGATCATAACACCTGGTCTGGGGTTTTGTTTGACGGCACAACCTTGTATGAAGCGCCGGTTTACCAGATAACCCACATAGTCGACAGGGTTGGCGGAGGCGATTCATTTATGGGTGGTCTTATTTACGGTCTGAATGCCTATCAGGGCGATGACCGGAAAGCCCTTCATTTTGCAGTAGCCGCATCATGCCTGAAGCACACTATACATGGCGACTTTAACCTCGTTTCGGTTGCGGAGGTCGAGCAGCTTATGAAAGGTGATGCGTCAGGCAGGGTAGTTCGCTAACTCCAGAGCCTGTCGTGCGAGCGCTTGTCGTCCCATTCCGGGGTAGGTTCAAAGAATCCCTTTGCCCTCGGATGCAGGTGCTTTTTCACTTCTTCCTCGTTTAATTCTATTCCGAGGCCCGGAGAATCAAGCGGCACGTTTGCAAAGCCTTTTGTTACCATCGGCTGTGATCCGGTCATCCTTACCAGGTTTTCCCACCATGGCGAGTCCACGCTGTGATGCTCCAGTGCAAGGAAGTTCTGGGTGGCAGCAGCACAATGCACATTTGCCATGAAGCAGACCGGCGTTCCAGCCATGTGCATGGCCATGGCCACACCGCATTCTTCAGCATAGTCACCGATTCGTTTGGTTTCGAGAAGTCCACCGGATGTAGCAAGGTCGGGATGGATTATGTCAACTGCGCGTGCGTCGAGAAGCGGTTTGAATCCGCCGTTGAGCATATAGATGTCTTCGCCCGTGCATGTCGGAGTTTCGAGTGCATCGGAAACAGTTCTCCATTGTTCGGTATAAAACCACGGAACCATATCCTCGAGCCAGGCGAGCCTGTATTTCTCCATAGCCCTGCCGAAACGGATAGAGTTGTTTATATCAAAGTGCCCGAAGTGGTCGGCACAGAGAGGCATTTCATATCCTACTGCATTTCTTACCTGTTCAACGTATTCTGCAAGTCCCTCCAGACCCTTGTCGGTTATCTGCACCTGAGTGAAGGGATGAAGGGTATTGCCGTAGCCCATGTAGGTTCTGAGGTCGTACTGGCCCACTGCTCCGTCCCAGAATTTGTTGTTTACAAGCGAGTCGGGCTGTTTGGCCACCACATGGATACCGAGGTCCATTTTGAGCCAGGTGAAGCCCTGTTCTTCAACACGTTTTCTCATTGTTGCGGCGAAGGCTACAGGATCATTGGCTCCCGGAGTGTCGGCATACAGTCTTATTTTGTCCCTGTATCTTCCGCCCAGCAGCTGCCACGCAGGCACGCCGTAGGCTTTGCCGCAGAGATCCCAGAGAGCCATCTCGACAGCACATACCCCTCCGCCCTGCCGGCCATGGTAGCCATATTGCCTGATTATCTTGAAAATCATTTCGACATTGCAGGGATTAAGGCCCAGAATCCTGCTCTTAAGCATCAGCGCATATCTTTCATCAGCTCCGTCCCTGACCTCCCCAAGCCCATAGATGCCCTGATTGGTGTCGATTCTGATTATCGCTGTTCTACCTACGTTTCCGACAACTGCGACCCGCATGTCAGTTATCTTCAGGTCGGACGGACTGGAAGCACGGTTCACCTTAGAGGTAGTCTGTGCTAATGTGTCTTCCAGGGACAAGTGCATTAATCCTCCGAGGGCAATGCCCCCCAGGGCACTTTTCCTGATGAAATTGCGTCTGTCTATGTTTTTCATATTCATTAATTATTTTTTTATCTCTGTCTGATCCTCAATCTTTGCACAGTCATTGCGAGTCCCGAAGGACGAAGCAACCCCTTTCCCCTGACAATTTGCGCCTCACCAGTTCCTTTCCCTGAAGTAATTATCAAGCTCAGTTTTGGTCATGGGCAGTTTTCCGGGGTAATTATTGAGCCAGTTCATGAAATCTTTACGTATCTCTTCAGTCCACTGGCTGTCGATCTGTCCCGGTTTGTATTTTCCTTCCCTTAACCGCAGGTGGCCGAACTCATCCCTGAGGGCTGTGACCTCGGCGGTAATTACCAGTTCCTCAACGAGGTGCGCGGGTATGAATATTACTCCGAATTTCTTGGCAAGTACCACATCACCAGGTAGTACCACGGCTCTTCCAACGCGGATGGGAGCATTTATGGAAACGAGGCTCATCTGGGTTATATAAGAGGGATCATTGCCCTTTATCCAGCCATTGAATCCCTTTATTTCTTCAAGTCCTTCCTGGTCCCTTACCGATCCGTAGAATATGACTCCCCTCTTTGATTTTGCATAGATAGAGTTACCCAGGTTGTCACCGATAAGAGTCCCGTCGACGATTTTGCCATAGCTGTCGGCAACATATACATCACCGTCGGTCAGAACATCTATGGGCCAGGAATTGGTACCGCCCTGCTGGGCCCGGTTTTCGGCTTTGCCCTTTTCCTTTACGTATTTTTCGAGATCGGGACGAAGTGGCATATACTGTGCCGTAACCACCCGGCCGGTCATAGGTTCGTCAGGGTGTATGATCTGCCATTCGCTTTCAAACTGATTATTATAGCCCCGGTTGCGAAGGACTCCCCAGGCTTCCTCAATGGAAATATTTTTCAGTCTTTCGAGTATGGCATCCGGAACCTTTGGTCTTCCATCGGTGAAACGTTCTCCCTTCCATTCGGAGGTCAGGGCTTTTATGTATTCGGGTGTTGAACCAACATTCTGTGCCGGAGCGGCAACGAAAGCCGTCAGCAGGACTGCGGCAAGGACGTATTTTTTCTTCATGGGCGGGCAGGTTTTAAAGTTCAGCTAAAAGTAGCAAATTTCGATTTCAATGTAAATATTGGATGTACGGTATTTTGAATGGAAGGAAAATTCGTATATTTTGCCTGCTGAAACTGTTATTAACCGATAAACAATAAACCTGATACGATATGAAAATGAGACTTATCACTGCCGGAATGGTTATTTCGGTTATACTTTACTCGTGTGCAAAGGAAAAACCAATCGGAAAAGTGATTGATGAATCGCTTGTCTTTTCGGCTCAGCAGTATTTACTTATGAATGATGTGATGAAGGAAAAGCCCGGTCAGCTGCCCAGAACGCTGAACGAGAAGGGTGAATTTGTTACCGCCGGGCCGGGTTGGTGGACAAGCGGATTTTTCCCCGGGAGTTTGTGGTATCTGTATGAATATACCGGGGATGAGAAGTTCAAGGTTGCTGCAACCGAAATGACTGCAAGAATCGAAAATGAGAAGTACAACAAGGGCACTCACGATTTGGGTTTCATGTTGTTCTGCAGTTTCGGGAACGGATTGCGGCTGACCGGAGAGGAGAGCTACAATGAAGTACTTATGACCGGTGCCAGGTCCCTAAGCACCCGGTTCAGACCGAATATCGGCTGCATTCAGTCGTGGGGAAGCCGGCAAGGCTGGCAATGTCCGGTTATTATCGACAATATGATGAACCTTGAACTGCTGCTATGGGCATTCAACCATTCAGGCGATTCCTCCTTCTACAGGATTGCTGTGACTCATTCGGACACCACCATAAAGAACCATTTCAGGACAGACAACAGCTCATACCATGTTGTTTCGTATGATACGATTTCAGGAAAGGTGGAGGCCAGGCAGACGCATCAGGGTGCGGCTGATGAGTCGGCATGGGCGCGCGGACAGGTCTGGGGCTTGTATGGATACACTGTAATGTACAGGGAAACAGGCCTGGAAAGATATCTTGACCAGGCTGTGAAGATTGCCGATTTCCTTATAGGTCATCCGAATTTTCCGGCCGACGGAATTCCTTACTGGGATTTCAATGCTCCCGGTATTCCGGAGGCAAAGAGAGATGCTTCGGCCGGGGCCATCATGGCTTCGGCTCTTATTGAACTCAGCCGGTATGCTGAAGCAGGAAAGTCAGCAGAGTATCTTGCAGTTGCAGAAAAACAGATCAGAACCCTTTCGTCACCTGAATACAGGGCAGGGGAAGGGGAGAATGGTAATTTCATACTGAAGCACGGGGTGGGGCATTTGCCGGGAAACAGCGAGGTTGATGTACCGCTGACATACGGTGATTACTATTTCATAGAAGCGATGATGAGGTTCAAAGGCATGTTACCCCCTGCCCCCTAAAGGGGGTTCGGCACACTTCTGAATAAAAGTTCAATGCAGGAATGTGACGGCCTCAAAAATCTATCATAGCCTTCATTACACCGTCGTGATATCCGTCCACAAGATCGAAGGCCTCCTTTGTCCTTTCAAAGGGGAATCGGTGGGTAATCATATTGCTTACATCTATTATACCACCTGACATCATGCGGATTGAATCGTCAACGCAGTTCAGCTGTCTCCTGATGAACTGGATGGATATTTCCTTGCGCCTTGTTTTATCGACGTCAAGTGTCCACTTGTCGAATTCAGGAATCCCCACTATTACCAGGCGTCCGCCAGGTTTAAGGATTTCAACAGCCTGATCGACGGCTTCCTGCTGGCCGCAACATTCAAACACAACATCGAGACCTGAAGGCCTGATATGTGATATTTCCTTTAGGATGTCATTGTTTAAAGGATTGCCTGTCCAGGAGGCTTTTTCCTTTTCTGCAATGGCAAGCCTGCTTCCGATCTTATCAGTTACGCTTACTGATGCTGCACCATTTGCTTTTGCCGCCAGCATGACACTCATCCCTATGGGGCCATAACCAAGGATGGCAATATCTGAATTTGTTATATCTCCTGCTTTTTTCACTGAGTAAACCCCGATTGAAAGAGGCTCGGAGATAGCACCATGATCGGGATTCAGGTTTGCAGGCAGCGGAAAGCAGCTGTTTTCGGGCATGACAATATATTCTGAAAGAGCACCTTCAGCCTGTCCGGGGCATCCGAGGAATTTCAGCCGCCGGCAGGTATGATGTCTTCCGGCCAGGCACTGGTCGCAGGTTCCGCACCACATTGCGGGTTCAACGGCAATGATATCGCCTTCCTTCACCCTGGTGACGGCGGGTCCGGTTTCAACAACCACTCCGGCGCTTTCGTGCCCGACCGTAAACGGATAAGTGACTACCTGCGATCCTATCCTGCCTGACACGTAATAGTGGATATCCGATCCGCATATTCCAAGAACAAGCAGTCTGATCTTAACATCATGGGAATCGGTGAGAACCGGATCAGGGACCTCACGCATGTCCATCTGCCGGATACCGGTGAGCATCATTGCTTTCATATTCCGCTATGATTTGTTTCTTCAAATATAGAATATTACGGGAGCATGTTTATCTGACATGGTTTTTTTATTTGTATATTCACTACCTGGCTCAAAGTGAATAATTCATTGTAAATGCTTAACCACCATAGATTATGCGTGAGATATTCGGTGTAGGTGAGACGGTACTCGACATTATTTTCAAGAATGGTCAGCCGCAGGCAGCAAAGCCGGGAGGAGCGATGCTCAACAGCCTGGTATCGTTGGGAAGGGCAGGTCTTCCTGTTCATTTCATCAGTGAATACGCAGATGACGATGTAGGCAGACTTATCGATTCCTTCCTCCGTTCAAACGGTGTTGATACATCCCATGTCGATCAATATGCCGAGGGCAAGACCAAGCTTGCACTTGCCTTCCTGAATGAGAGGAATGATGCGGCATACACCTTCTATGAAAAGTATCCGGCAAAAAGGCTTGACATCGCTTTACCTCCGGCCGGAAAAGATGATATTGTACTTTGCGGCTCGATATATTCGATCACTGCCGAAATCAGGGAGAAATTCAAAGGATTCATCAGTCAGGCTTACAATAACGGATCACTGGTAATATATGATCCGAATTTCAGGAGTGCCCACCTTCATGAGCTGGACCGGCTGAAACCTCTCATTGTCGAAAATATGTCGATGGCAAATCTGGTAAGGGGTTCGGATGAGGATTTTCTGAATATTTTCGGAGCAGCAACTCCCGATGAAGCATGGGAGTCAGTGAGGGGCCATTGCAAATGCCTGGTTTACACTGCCAATGCTGAAGGAGTTTATGTAAGGACGGAAGGATTCACCGGTAAGTTTCCTGTCAGAAAAATAACACCTGTGAGCACAATTGGTGCTGGCGACAATTTCAATGCAGGCATGATGGCTGCCATGTTTGTCAAAAGGGTTGATGCCGGTCAGCTGCCCTCTGTGAATGGTAGTCTGTGGAAAGAGATTGTAAATACCGGAATTGACTTTGCATCTGAAGTCTGCATGAGTTATGATAACTATATCCCGAAGGAATTTGCTGAAGCATTCAGAAAAAACATAGAATAGAAGTCAGGTCCGACAGATTCATAAGTATGTTAAACCATACTGAAGGACAGGATTATTCCGGTCAGATCGGTTTTCCTTTTTCAAGAATATATCTTTCAGCCTCAGGATTCCATATGTAATCGTTTGCGGCCACAATCTGGTGCAGTCCGGCATAGAAAGGATCTGTTTTTCCCAGTTCGCCAAGTTTGTATAGCGAAACAAGAGGCATCGATATGTTGGTATAGATCAGTTTCTTTCCGCCTGGAATTTGCGGCAGGCTGAGAGTAGTCTCCGGTACTGCATCAAGGCCTCCGACATGGGTAATCATCACTGCAGGATTTATCCTGCCTGCTGACATCAGCCTGAGTGATTCACGCATATCGTCGGTGTTGCCGCCAGATGTTCCGACCAGATGGGTGAATGCATAATGCACGTTGTAGAAGTTAAGTTCGGCCCTGAATTCGGTATTTGTAGGACCTGCAAAGAAATTAAGGCATCCGTCGAATCCGAGTATCGCATCACCCTGCTCAACTACCTGCCTGACAGGGGCAAAGACAAAAACATCGTCGAAGCCCTGGTGAGCTGTCAGTTCCCTCAGATGTTTTACGGGATCAGGAGTTTTCGCTGTATTCACATAAACAAGGCGAACTCCATCCTCAAGAGCCTTTTCGGGGGTAAACAGGCAGGCAGCCCTTGCCAGCCTGGAGTCGTCAATGTCGGTAACGACCATCAGTCCAGGCTTTTTGTCCTGATGAAGGGCGTAATCAATTGCTCCGAGTCCCATCGGACCTACACCCGCAAGTATAGCAAGGTTCCCGCCTTCCTTTATTCCCATGATATGGTTGTAGGTTCCCGGAGGAACATGATAGCTTGCATTGAAGGCGCCTACTATGCATGACATAGGTTCGGAAAGTGATGCCGGATAAAAAGCTTCACCGTCATAGGGAAGGAGGCAGTCGGCTTCCATCACAATGTCGGGAATTATGATATGTGTAGCGTCGCCTCCGATGTACCTGTAGGAGTAGCCGGGAGCATCGAGTGTTCCCATATGGGCCATTGCAGGCTGAATTGAGAATTTTTGTCCGGGTCTGAATTTATGCTGCCATTTGCTTCCAACTTCAAGGATAACGCCAGAAAACTCGTGACCTATCATAGTGGGATTGACTGCGATATCATCTGGTACCCTTTTATGTTCCGGTCCCTGGAGAGCTGCCTTGTGCGACGACATGCAAATACTGTCGGAGATAACCTGCGCAAGGATTTCATCATCCTGCATCGGGGGAAGGTCAAACTCCTCGAGTCTGAGGTCTTTTTTTCCGTAAATACGTACTGCTTTGGTTTTCATGATTTTCGTTTTTACCCCTAAATTCCCCGGGGGGACCTGAAGACATCACAGGTGATTCAAACCCTGATGACTGGGGACAAAATTAACTTAGCATTACCTGTCCGCCTGTGACCGGAACTGCCTGCCCTGTCTCATATTCCTGATCAATGATGTAAAGCATTGCCTTAACCACGTCTTCGAGCCTGCAACCACGCTTAAGCGGAACCTGCTCCTCGTAATGCTTCTTTACATCCTCAATGGTTTTTGCGCCCGGAACCTTCCCGGTTCTAAGATATTGAACAAAAAGCCCGTTATGCGGATCGGACCATAATGGTCCCTCGTAGAAGTTGCCCGGGCAAATTGAATTAACCTTTATCCTGAAGGGAGCCAGTTCAAGGGCAAAAGACTGGGTGAGGCCTATTCCGCCGAATTTTGTTCCTGCGTATGCAAAGTTTCTGTTGCTTCCCCTGAGGCCTGATTTTGAATTTATCTGTATAATGTCGGAGAAGTACTCCGGCTTTTCCTGGTTCTGGATCCTCATTATTTCTGAAGCATATTTTGCGCAATAGAAGTAACCGCTGTAATTAATATTTGTGGTCTTTGCAAAAGTTTCGGGATCCATTTCGTCGAGTCCTCCTGCTCTGAGAACACCTGCATTGCTTACCATCAGGTCAAGTCCCCCAAAAGCGCCGACTGTGGTTTCGACAAGGTTCCTTACGGATTCTGCATCGGAAACATCTGTCCGGATGAAAATTGCCATGTTTTTATAACCGCCGGAATTGAGCCCGTCAACGAAAGCTTTTCCGCTTTCTTCATTAAGGTCGGCAACCACCACGTTTACATTCATTTTAAAAAGAGCCTCAGCAATCCCTGCTCCGAATCCCTGTGCTCCACCTGTCACAATGGCAATTTTCTGATCCATTCTGCTGCTTTTGATTCCGCTTGCAGCCACTTTTCTCCTGTAGTTTTCAACCTCCCATTTGTCGATGAATTCTGTCTGATCGGGAGTAAGGGTTTTTGTGCCTCCGCAGAGAGAAGAGTAATAACAGACTTTAATCATATCCTCATATACGTCAAGCACGGTATCTACGGAGGCGACGGAATCGTCAACAGCCAGAATACCTGCGTTTTTTATCACAATGACTTTCGGCAGGAATCCGTATTCACTAACAAAGCGCGGAAGCTGGGTTCTTACCGATTCAAGGATCTTTTCTGCTGTTGACGATTGCTCTATAAAAAGGTATCTTGATTTACAATAGACAATGATATCGGGAGTCAGGGGAAGGGAAATCTTATGAAACTCCGTTTGGTTCTGATAGTATTTTGCTATCAGACTGTTGTGGCGGTATTTGATCAGTCTGGGCTTTTCTTCCGTAAGCAGCATCCTCAGGGCCGGCAGGGCTTTTAAAAGAACGGGGTTAAAGGGAAGTTCTTCATTGTCAGCGATTTCCTTCACGTGTCCGGTGATTGCTGATAAAATATCATCATAGATATTTTTCACTTCAGCGGTTGAATCGGCGCTTACGAACGATCCATGGTTTTCAAGCAGTATTATCCGGGGATCAGACTGGAAAGCAGCCCTGTATTTAACAATCTCCGATTCAAGTTTCTTAAAGAGTGTATAACCGGGATCAGTATAGGGTATAAACAAAGCCTTTTCCCCGAAAAGCTGCATCACAATATTTCTGGCATTTCTGCTGCAAAGTATACCGTTTATAAGGGCAGGATGCAGATGGACAACAAATTTATACCTGATCAGGTCGTGAAGGGAAGTTTCGACAGAAGGTCTTTTATTCTGGCCTTTGTCTATTATGCAGTCGAAAAGGTCTGTTTTTACCTGTTCCTCTCTGGCCGACGATTCTTCTGAATACTTTTTTTCCGAGATGAGGCGGAGTTTTTCCCTGTCAAGGGCCACAAGCCCTTCTTCGCTCAGGGCTGAGAGGGGTTGTCCGCTTGCCTTGATCCAAATAGTCTGTTCGTCTTTGAATGAAGTATTTCCTCCCCCTGCGATAACATACTCTTTGTTATTCCCGTAAAACCTTGATATTTCAACGAGTTCAGCAATTTCCGGTTTCATGCATCAGTTTTTTGAGAGGAAAAATTCAATTACAAGTTTCCCGAGATAAGCAAGTTCCCTTTTCTGGTCGAAACTCGGCTTCCCGTCGGGCAGGACATAGCCCTGCATTCCCTTAGCCCTGAGATACTGATGCGCGGCGATGATGCAAACCCCATCCCACGCAATCTGCTTGAGATCGTTGCCAAGCTGCTCCTTTCCTTTTGCGGCCACAGAAAGAGGCAAAAGATCCGGAGTATTGTGTTCGGTACCGAAGGTCACAATAAAGTTTTTTTCATGGAAGAAGTGAACAAAATCGTTCAGGGCTGACAGGCTGTTTCTTCCCGGAATGAGTTCGATGCAGGCAATCTTTTTGTCTGTCAATGATTTGTACAGTTTTTCCCAGTCTTTTTCAAATTCGGTATAGTTTCCCGCAGAATCATCGAGCAATACAGGGTAGCAAGGTATACCGCCTGCCTTGAGGATTATCTTCATAATTGAAGGAAGTTCCAGGAAAGAATCCTCATCCTCTCTTACGAAAGCAGCACCTCCGCTTTTAAGAAGGTTTGAGCGTATTTCATTTTCAAGAAGGGCAGGATTGGCAGGATCGGCGCTTGATTTTTTCCCTCCGTAAATCTTTTCGAGAATAGTTGCCTGGTCAACCGTGTCGGGATAGTTTTCCGTTACCAGGGTTCGCAGAGCCTTGGCAAGGTGTCGTTCACGAACCATGTCGCGTGCATGCCGGGCTTTAATATTATCATATGAAAGAGTCAGTGCAGGATTTACAGGTTCTGTAATGCCGTTAAGCTTTGATATCATGGACTTCATCTGCTTCTGGCTTTCCCTGACAACTGATTTCAGCTTCATCCTGTTGAGGAATCCCGGGTTGAAGGGAAAATCAAATCCCTTTCCGCAGAAATAGATTCTTCCTGGATTATTTGGATCGTTGATCCTGATACCTTTTTTTTGTTCCTCTTTCAGAAGTCCCATGAATTCAATATTAAAGAGAGGGAACACCCTGTTTCGGAGCGATCCGCTGATGAATTCGCTGAATCCGTCGGCGACATAGAAATCGTTGATCCCCAGGACGGCAATACTTTCGCTTCTTGCCATTGAGAATATCGTCTCCATGTCGGGGAAGGAGCTGAAGGAGTATGGAGTATGGATATGCGCATTAGCCTCTCTGAATTGCGGAAGATGGTTATTTGAGAGCTTTTTCCGAATTTCTTCCGGGGCCGGATAGTCGACCAGAAAATATTTCACCACTTTACCAGATATATGTTTATTATAGCAAAAAAACAATACAGCAGGCGGTTTATGAACATTTACCGCCTGAAAAGCCTGTCGAGTTCCCTGATGCTTGCTTTCCCGAGAGATTTCTTATTTCCGGCAATATTAACGATCCAGGTCATCCTGGCTGCGTTTTCGAGTACTTCAAGCCTGTCGAAAGCCTGCAGAATGGAATTGCCGGCTGTAAGCACTCCATGGTTCTCAAGCAGCAGGATTTCTGATATCAGAATTCCTTCGCTGGCCAGGGATGCCAGTTTTCCGGATCCCATCAGAGCATAGCGGACAAGGTAAGGTTCTCCGCACACCGCTCTTGCCTCTGCAGTCAGGTTAGTGTCTATTGCAGCCTTCATGGCAGTGAATGCAGAGGCAAACAAAGGATGTGCATGGACAATGGCAGTTATTTCTTTCTTTTTCCTGTAGATTGAGAGGTGCATCTCATGCTCAATAGAGGGCTTGAGGCTGGGAGTCAGGTTTTTCCCATCCATTGTCATAAGTCCGATTTCCTCCCATTTCATTCTTCCCTTGTCAGTAGCAGAAGGAGTGATTGCAAGCAGATCAGGGTTGATCTTTAAGCTGATGTTCCCTCCCGAAGTGGTTGTAAGGCCCTGCCTGTATAGTCGTCGCATGAACCGTGCAACCTCTTTGCGTTCGTTCCGGTAAAGGGAATCCTTTTCCATATAATGTTTATTGTACCAGGTCGATAATTCCGTTCAAAATATACTGTGGTCTGTAAGGGAAATTATCAACTTCCTCCCTTGATGTTATTCCGCTGAGCACCAGAAGAGTATCGATTTCCGATTCAAGCCCGCATCTGACATCGGTATCCATTCTGTCGCCAATAACTATGGCATCTTCTCTGCTGATCATGAGTTTTTTAAGTGCAATTCTCATCATCAGGGGGTTTGGCTTGCCAACGAAATAGGCTTTTTTCCCTGTTGCAATCTCTATAGGTGCAATAAGAGCCTTGGTAGACGGAGCTATGCCGTTTTCCACAGGTCCGCTGACGTCCGGATTTGCACCAATCAGCCTGGCTCCCCTGAGAACCAGGTTGACGGCTGTCTGGATACTCTCAAAGTTATAGTTATGGGTATCTCCGACAACCACATAGTCGGGGTTTACATTGTTTATGGTGTAACCAAAACTGTAAAGAGCGTGTATCAGTCCGGCGTCGCCAATGATGAAAGCGCTTCCATTTGGTTTCTGACTGGCGAGAAAACCGGCTGTAGCCAGGGCGCTGGTGTAGAAGTGTTCCTCTCCGACATCTATGCCAAGTCTCAGGAGTTTTTCATGCAGTTCCTTGGGCGAACGTTCACTGGAATTGGTAAGAAACAGAAATTTCTTGCCGGATGATTCAAGCCATTTAAGGAATTCAGGAATACCCGGAAGAAGTTTGTTCCCATGGTAGATTACCCCATCCATGTCTATGATAAACCCTGATTTGGCTTTTATCTTCCCGATGACATTTTCCATTATTTATAAAATGATGTGTTA
Organism: uncultured Rikenellaceae bacterium; assembly: GCA_964429295.1. Taxonomy (GTDB): domain Bacteria; phylum Bacteroidota; class Bacteroidia; order Bacteroidales; family VadinHA17; genus LD21. Next base: position 209,448 of record CAYSBL010000001.1, on the reverse strand, counting down.
CGCAAAGATATAAAAAGCTCTTACACCCCCTCCCTGTTAAGGTGCAAAGTCTTTTGCACTGAAAGGTCTGTTGAGCTTACATGTCCTTTCAGGGGAACTATTTTCTCATGAATTGCATCCACGATCCACGAAGGCTGGGGAAAGAAATAATTCTCCATCTCATGAGCCGGGATTATCCAGTTGCGTGCGCCTACTACAACAGGAGGTGCGTCGAGGTCATCAAATGCGAGCTCTGTGATTGTCTGGGCCATCTCCTTCAGGAACGAACCCCTGGATGATGCATCGCTTGCCAGGACAATCCTGCCGGTTTTCCTGACAGATTCCAGTACCGGCTCATAATTGAAAGGAACCAGGGTTCTGGCATCTATTATTTCAGCGCTCATACCGTAATTCTTTTCGAGGATTTCGGCGGCTTTCACAGCCGGGTAAAGTGTGGCGCCTATAGTAAGGATAGTAATGTCGCTTCCGGTTTTCTTTATGTCAGGAACTCCAAGGGGTAAAGCGTAATAGCCCTCCGGCACACCGCCGGTATGGAACATTTCTCCAATGTCGTAGATTCTCTGGCTTTCAAAGAATATCACCGGATCGGTTCCCTGGAGGGCACTGTTCATAAGTCCCTTTGCATCGTAAGGTGTTGCCGGGAAGATCACTTTAAGCCCGGGGATATGGGCAACAAGAGAGGACCAGTCCTGAGAATGTTGTGCTCCGTATTTTGAACCAACTGAAACTCTTATAACCACAGGCATTTTTATGAGATTTCCGCTCATTGCCTGCCATTTCGGAAGCTGGTTGAAGACTTCATCTCCAGCTCTTCCAAGAAAATCGCAATACATAATTTCCGCTATCACTCTTCCTCCGCACATACCGTATCCGATTGCAGTGCCAACTATTGCGCCTTCGGAAATGGGAGAATTGAAAAGGCGGTTATAAGGAAGTGCCTCAGTAAGGCCGCGGTATACTGCGAATGCACCTCCCCAGTCGCGGTTTTCCTCGCCCCATGCTGCAAGGGTGGGGTCCTTGTAGAAACGGTCAATAATAGCTTCGAATAATCCGTCGCGAAGCTGATAGGTTCTTGCCTTTGACACAGGTTTCCCTTCACTGTCGAGGTAGAATCTTTCCTTTGCCTTCAGGGATTTTACCCTTGGATTTTCCTCCATGGGAAGAAGGACCTCAGGAGTCCCTTCCGACATTCTGTCGACCGACTGGTTGGAAAACATCATTTTTCCAATTTCGTCGGGATTTGAATCAAGGTCAAGCCTTGGAGAGATATCGTCATTCACTGCAAGCCGGAGAATGTGAGTCATCAGTTCCGATGCATCTTCCCTTATCTCGTCGAGCTGCAAAGGAGAGGCAATTCCTGCTTCAGTAAGTTTCTGACCATAGGCAATTATTGAATCTTCCTTCTGCCAGGCTTCAATTTCTTCTTTCGACCTGTATGATGAAGCGTCGGAAGGGGAGTGGCCGCTTATCCTGTAGGTAAGGGTATCGAGGAGAACCGGTCCTTTTTTCTGCCGGATGACTTCCATTTTTCTTCTGAATGCGTCGATCACAGCCAGAGGGTTGTATCCGTCGACCCTTTCGGCATGCATCATCTCGGGATTTACTCCGGCTCCGATCCTGGCCAGTATTCCGTATCCCATTGTTTCGCCCATGGTCTGACCTCCCATGCCGTAGAGGTTGTTCATGAAGTTGAAGATAAGAGGCAGACCTCCGTTGAATTCGCCTTCCCAGAGTGTCCTGTACTGATCCATTGTTGCGAAAGCGATACCCTCCCAGACAGGTCCGCAGCCCATCGATGCATCTCCGATGTTGCAGACCACCAGTCCGGGTTTCCGGTTGATCTTCTTGTAAAGGGCTGCGCCCACGGAAATGTCTCCTGAGCCGCCCACTATTGCATTATTCGGATAAATGCCAAACGGAGTGAAGAAAGCATGCATCGACCCGCCCAGTCCTTTATTGAAACCGTTTTCCCGGGCGAAAATTTCTGCCAGTGCTCCGTACAGCAGAAAGCGTCTGGCGAGCTCACTGACGGAGCCTGTAAAATCTTTTTCCACCACTTTCAGAGTCTTCCCTCCGAAGTAATTCTTCATTATTGTATAAAGTTCATCTTCGCTGAGCCTTGCTATGGCAGAAAGACCTTTTGCAAGTATTTCTCCATGGCTCCTGTGGGAGCCGAAAATATAATCATCGATGCCGAGGTTATAAGCCATTCCGACTGCAGCTGCCTCCTGGCCGATTGAAAGATGTGCGGGTCCAGGATGATTATAAGGGATTCCCCTGTATTCATTAGTGGTCTTGATAAGATTAAGCATAGTCTCAAATTCCCTTATTATGACCATGTCGTGGTAGATTCTGAGAAAATCCCCAGTGCTGAAATGCTGCTTTTCCTCTTCAATCGATCTGCTGTACTGGTTTACCGGGATCTTGCCGAATTCGATGAACCGGGGTCTGCGTACTTCTTCCGGACTGATATACTGACTTTTTGGCATGTTATAGTGTTTTACAGAATATTGTTGTTGATTCGTTAATAGCTGAATTGTTCAATCTGTTCTTTTATTTCCCTGAGGAACAAGGTAGCCGGACCGCCATCAACAGCCCTGTGGTCGTAGGTCAGGGAAAGGCCTAAATACGGAACAAATCCGAAGGTATTGTTTCCCAGGTCAGCCGGCCGGTTTATTATTGTACAGACTCCCAGTATTGCGCACTGCGGAAGGTTTATGACAGGTGTGAACATTTCAACTCCGTAATTTCCAAGATTAGAAACAGTGAATGAAGCTGAAGTGCTCTGGATCAGCTCAGTGCTGATGTTTCCCTTTCTGCATGCCTCGGCCGCGGTCTTCAGTGCTCCGGAGAGCTGAGTGAGATCCATAAGGTCGGCATTTTTTATGGCAGGTACCATAAGTCCTCTTGGAGTGTCGACGGCTATCCCAAGGTTTACCCTGTTGAACACTCTAAGGGAATCGCCGAGCAAGTGGGCGTTTATCCCGGGGTGTTTTGCCAGGGCCCTTATCACGCAGTAGCAGATGATGTCGTTAATTGTGATGTCGTGGTGTCCGGTTCCGTTTTTTATACCTTCCTTGATTTTTCTTCTTGCTTCAAGCACATTCCGGACATCGGCGCTCATGTGATGGGTGAGCTGGGCGGAATCGCGAAGTGATGAATACATTGCTTTGGCTATCAGCTTTCTGACATTTGAAAGAGGCTTTTCGGTGAATTCTTCTGGTGAGATTGATGTTTCAGCCGGTGGTGCAATGGGAGGGGCAGCCGGAGCTTCCGCCGGAGCTGTGTCCGATACCGGGGATTTTTCTGAAATGGCTTTCTGGATGTCGCCGCACATTATTCTTCCGTTTGGGCCCGACCCGCTTACCGTTCTGTAGTCGAACCTGTTCTTTTCGGCAAACCTTCTTGCCCTTGGGGATATCCTGAGCCGGCTGTCGTGAATAACGGCTGATTCAGCCGCCAATGTTCCGGAAGGAGCAGGAGCCGCCACTTCTCCGGGTTGAATGACTGAAGCCGTTACCGGTTCTTCAGGAGCTGGCTGGCCTGAACGTTCAGATGCTTCTCCCGGTTCACCGATGAAAGCCACGTTGACCAGTACCGGGACTTCGGCACCTTCGTCATAAAGGATTTCCAGAATAGTTCCGTCGGCCGGAGACTCCACATCGAATGCGGCCTTGTCGGTTTCATAGGAGAAAAGGATGTCGCCTGTCTTGACCGTTTCGCCCTTTCTCCTGAACCATTTTGTTATTATGCAGGTCTCTACCGATTGACCCTGCCTGGGCATTATTACTGCACTTGCCATCTGGGTTATGAAGATTTAATGTTGCTTATCATGTCCTGTCTGCTGCATGTGACTGCAGACTCAAGACCTCGGGTACTTGTTAAAATAAGTTGAACAATCTCTAAAAGAACAAGTTTTAAAAGTCTTTATTTTAATGTTGTTACAAAAATAGAAATTAAACTTGTATTTACAAGTAGATAATATTATATTTACAAAAAAAATCTGTTAATGATTTCGGGCAGTTCCATACCGCAGCACAGGAAGCTGTACGGGATACTTCGCCGGCACATTGCTGAGGGTGTTTATGCTGAGGGTGATCTTTTGCCATCGGAGAACGAGTTATGCAGGATATACGGGATGACTCGTCCGACAGTAAGGCAGTCGCTGGCAAGTCTGGCAAACGACGGTTACATACGGAAGCATCAGGGGAAGGGTAGTATTGTCCAGCTTCCGCCGAGGGATATAGGGATATTATCGGTGTCGGGAACCACCACGGCTGTGGGAAACAGGAATCTTAAGACACGGATCATTGTAAAACCAGTATTGAAGCCATGGCCCGGAGAATTCATGTTTCCCCTGACCGGACTGGAGAGGGAGTCGGGTTGCATATACATGGAGAGGCTGAGGCTGCTGGATGAGGCTCCTATATTTTATGACATAAGCTATATAGCAAATATTAATCTGCCACGCATTACGGCCAGGCAGTTTGAAAACAGGTCGCTTTTTGAGGTACTCAGGGAGCGTTACAAGGTTGAGATAAAAGGGGGGGAACAGAGGATACGTGCAATTTCGCCATCATCAAGGATAAGGAGGTTTCTTAAGCTTGAGGCAGGTCAGCCTGTTCTTCATCTTGAGCGGCGGATGGTGACAAGCATGGAAGGTTTGTTTCTTTATTCATCTATATTTTGCAACACGGGGAAATATTCTGTTTTTGGAAGATTCTGATAATTAAAGCATCATTTCATTTTAAGCATAAAATAGATTATTTTTATGGCTCAAATCACAAAAGAGCAAATAGGAATCGACCATCAACCAGTAATAACCTAAAACAAAAATTAATTAATGAAGGAACAAAGTAAATTATGGACCAGGCGACGGTTCCTGGGTTCTGCAGCTATCGGGATGGCTGGGATTGCAGTGATACCGGCTTTGTCAACATCCTGTAAGGGAAAGAAAAAAGCTGTCGCCGTTGAGGGCGGCGATGAAATCACTCTCGGATTTATCGGGCTCGGACAGCAGGCTATGTTTCTGCTTAGCGGCTTTTTGCAGGTTCCGGGCGTAAAAGTGGTTGCAGGATGCGATGTTTATGGCATTAAACGCAAGCGTTTTGAGAAAAGGGTAACCGATTTTTACACAGGAGCCGGCAAGGAGTTCAAAGTTGACACCTACGAAAAATACCAGGATGTTCTCTCGAGGGAGGACATAGATGCGGTAGTTATTGCCGTTCCAGACCACAATCATGCCATGATAGCGATTGCTGCCTGCAGAGCAGGCAAGGATGTTTATCTTGAGAAGCCCATGACTCTTACCATAAAGGAAGGTCAGGAGTTGAAGAAGGCAGTCAGGCAGTACAACAGGGTACTTGCGGTGGGAAGCCAGCAACGTTCAGATGCTGGATTCCAGCATGCGGTTAATCTTGTTCAGACAGGAGCTCTTGGCAAGATCTCGAAAGTCAATGCATATGTAGGTGCTCCTCCAAAGCCCTATGATCTTCCCGAGGAGCCGATACCCGCTGATCTGAACTGGGATTTGTGGCTTGGTCCTCTTCCGGCAACAATTCATTTCAACAACCAGCTCAATCCTCCCATTTCACTCGACCCTGAAAAGAATGAGGAAATCTGGGGTGCATGGCGCTGGTACAAGGAGATGGGCGGCGGATTCACCACCGACTGGGGAGCTCACATGTTCGACATTGCGCAATGGGGTCTTGGAATGGATAAGAACGGACCTGTTGAGATCTCACCGATTGGTGACGGGACGGAGTTTATTTCCTACAAGTATGCGAATGGAGTTGTTATGACATCTGAGCCATTTGATGAAAAGCTTACAAAGGGAGTAAAATTCTGGGGAGAGAACGGATGGATAGAAGTCGCAAGAGGTTACTTTAATGCATCCGACCCGAAATTCAATCCTCCGGCTACAGCAGCAGCTGCTGAAGAAGGTCCTTATGAGACAAGGATACCGCACCAGGTCAATTTCATTGAATGCGTCAGGTCGCGTCAGGATCCCGTTGCATCGGTTGATATCGGCCACAGCAGTTGTACGGTCTGCACTCTCGGTAATATTGCCTGCGATCTTAAAAGGACAATAAAGTGGGATCCGGCAACCGAAACGTTTATTGATGATGCCGACGGCGAGGCAACCAAAAGACTCCATTATGAATACCGGAGTCCCTGGGTTCTGCTATAATAATCTTTTTTCGGGGGTATTGCCGATCAGCCCCTGGTAACCAGAAATGAAAAAGAGGCTGTGCAGTGCGCAGCCTCTTTTAATATAAACCGAGTGAAGTTAATCGACTCTTTTTACTCTGACAGCAACAGGACCTTTTTCTCTCAGCTCGACTTCAAACTCAACCGCCTGGCCTGTCTCAAGTTCGGTGTGCGGAGCATCCAGTCCTGACCTGTGGATAAAAATATCCTTCTGGTCTTCAGTCTGAAGAAATCCGTAACCTTTGATCCTGTCATACCATTTAACGGTGCCTTTCATTTTTCTGAGTTTTTCTATCTGTAGTGGTCTCTTCTGTCACCGCCTCCTCTGCGGTCATTATCTCCTCCGCGGAAATCTCTTCTGCGTTCGGGTCTTTCAATTGATTCGTTAACAATAATTTTTCTGCCCTGTATCTCAAAGCCATTAAGTTCCTCAATAGCTTTTTTAGCTTCAGCTTCGTTAGGCATTTCAACGAAACCAAATCCCTTACTCTTTCCGGAGTACTTGTCGAAGATGATCTTGGCTGATCCTACTTCGCCGTACCCTTCAAATAATTCCTTAAGTTCAGCTTCACTCATTTTGAAGTTGAGGCTTCCAACGTAAATGTTCATAATTCAATAATTAGGTAAATAAAACAGTAGCAAAGGTCACATAAATTTTTGATATCTGAAAATAAAAAATTAATAATGAAGGTTAAACAAATCAGGAGAGAGATTGTTCAGTTATTATTTTTTTATCCGGATGTAAATATGTTTTATGTGCTGCTGTCCTGATTCTCTTTCATCTATCTCAAAATCAAGCGATCTGATCAAGGGAGTCAGTTTTGTGAAACCATAGTTGCGTGGATCGAAGTCAGGTTGTTTTTTGAGGATGAGGTTTCCAACATCTCCGAGATAGGCCCATCCGGTCTCATCAGCAAGGTCAGTTATGGAAGAAGCAATAAGGCGGCGGGCCCTTCTTATCTGGTTTTGCTGTTCGTTATCCTCGCTTTTTGACCTGCTTCCTGCGGGTTTTTCCTTTTTCTTTTTAGGAATTACAGGATCAGGCTGAGCTGCAGTGTTTATAATTTCAAGGTAAATGAATTTATCGCATGCGACAATAAAAGGCTCCGGCGTTTTACGTTCTCCTATCCCAATTACTTTCATTCCTGCTTCCCTGAGCCGGGTGGCAAGCCTGGTGAAATCGCTGTCGCTTGATACCAGGCAGAATCCATCAACTTTGCCGGAGTAGAGAATATCCATTGCATCAATTATCATCGCCGAGTCAGTGGCATTTTTACCCTGGGTGTAGCTGTACTGCTGAACCGGGGTAATTGCATTTTCAAGAAGAACCGATTTCCATCCTGCTACGGTAGGTTTGGTCCAGTCGCCATAGATCCTCTTGAAGGTAGGTGTGCCGTATTTTGCTATCTCCTCGAGCATCCCCTTGACGTTGCCGTACGGAATATTGTCAGCATCTATGAGCACTGCAAGCCTGAGGTCGTTTAAGGGTTCCATGTTCATTATCGTTATGGTTTGCAAGTTATCCTTTTTTCTCTTTGGCTTTTGTAGTTAGTGGGGATTTTTATAATTTGGGCCGATTTCCCGGTCCATCATACGCGGGAAAAAAGGACACCTAATGAACTTATCCAAAGAATTCCTTGCCATTGCCGCAGTATTTTCCGTTATTCTGCTCTTCTTACTTTATTATTATACTGCTGACAGGAAAATAATAGGTAAGCGGGTTATAAGACCTGTTTTTCCATCAATCTCCGAGCCAGTCACCAGTTTTTTGTCTTACAAACTTTCGGGAATCTTATTCACGGGAGTTATTCCGGTCATACTTTTTCTGTGGATACTTAAACTCACACCTTCGAGAGTGGGTTTTATAGCCGGACGCACTTCTTCTTACTGGTATCTTATATTGGTGCTGGTACTTGCCACACTTGTCATTTCCTATTATTCATCAAAAAGCCCGCAAATCAGAGCCCGGTCGCCTGAACTGAGGATGAAGGACTGGTATCCCAGGCATGTGATTCTTTCGGCCGGTTCATGGGTGATCTATCTGCTGGGCTATGAATTTCTTTTCAGGGGAGTTCTCTGGTTTATATGCATTGATGCCTTTGGGTTCTGGCCGGCGTTGGCTGTAAACGTTGTTCTTTATTCCCTGGTTCACCTTCCCCAGGGTATCAGGATGGCCATAGGCACCATCCCTGTCGGCATACTATTCTGTCTTCTTGCCAGCCTCACAGGATCCTTTCTTCCTGCCTTCATTATCCACAGCTTTATAGCAGTGTCCACGGAAATCTTCTCCCTGTATCATGAACCTGAAGTAAGGCTTCATTAAACATCTGCAACAAATGAAAGTTTTTATTACCGGTGGAACCGGTTTTATTGGCGCAAGACTGATTGAGAAACTTATTGAAAAGGATCATGAAGTTATTATGCTTGCCAGGAATCCATCGATGTCATCTTTTTCCGGAAACAGCAGGGTTTCAATAGTAAAGGGAGATCTGTCAGACAGGAACCTGTTGAAGAGGTCCATGAAATCGTGCGATTGGGTTTTTCACATGGCAGCCTATGCCAAACCTTCCGGCAAGGATCCTTCGGTTATTAACTCTGTAAATATTGACGGGACCGTCAATGTCTTTGAAGCTGCTCGTGAATCAGGTGCCGGAAAAGTAGTATTCACCTCCACAGGTGGTACAATGAGTTATTCCCGCGACGGGAAGCCAGTCGGCGAAGAAACCAACAAGAATCCGGAGCTGCACACCCTTTATGAGAAAACCAAGGCTGAAGCGGAGAAAATAGCCGTGGATTATCGTTCAAAGGGACTCGAAGTGGTCATAGTCAATCCGACAAGGGTTTATGGACCAGGGAAGCTTTCCGAAAGTAATTCCGTTACCAGGATAATAAAGCTGTACATGTCGGGTATTTGGAGGATCAATCCGGGTAACGGTAAATCAGTAGGCAATTACGTCTATGTGGATGATGTTGCCGAGGGGCATATACTTGCAGCAATGCACGGGAGAGGAGGCGAGCGTTACATCCTTGGAGGAGAGAATCATTCGTTCACCAGCCTGTTTGACACCATCGGGGAAGTGTCCGGGAAAAAAAGAATCCTGGTCAGGCTTCCGGCTGGACTTATGAAGGCCATTGTCGGGACGATCACCTGTTTCTCGGGCGCATTGAGGGTGTCTCCGCCAATCACACGCGACTTTCTTGACAAGTATCTGAGGGACTGGATCATGACGAGCGAAAAGGCAGAAAGGGAACTGGGCTACCGGATAACGCCCCTTTCCGAAGGAGTTACCCTAACCATTGACTGGCTAAAAACCATGAAAGATGGAAAAAGTAAATAGCAGCTTTGCAGTTATAACCGGAGCAAGCATGGGAATCGGCAGGGCAATTGCTGAAGAGCTTGCCTCAAGAAAGCATAATCTGGTGCTTAATTCGCTTCCGGGTCAGGGTCTGGCTGATATGGGGAGGAAGCTTGAATCAGATCATGGGGTAACTGTATATTGCGCCGAGGGCGACCTGACGGCAGATGATGGTCCGGAATCGCTCCGCGAGTTTGTCAGGCACAAAAACCTGAAAGTAGATGTTCTTGTGAATAATGCCGGAATTGGCTATGAAGGTCCGGTGGAAGGGTATACCCGAAAACAGATAGACACAATGCTCATGCTCAATGTGAGGGCGGTTACCATGCTGACCATGCTCTTCATACCCGAATTGAAAACACATGAGCGATCATATATTCTCAACATGAGCAGTTTCGGGTGTTATCTTCCAACAGCCTACAAGAGCATTTATCTTGCAACAAAGTCATATATTTTTTATTTCACCAGGGCGATAGAATCAGAGCTGAAGGGATCTGGTGTCAGGACCTGTGTAGCTGTCCCGTCTGCAGTTATGACCAATATCAATACCCGGGACAGGATAGAAAGGAATGGCTGGTTCTCAAGAAAATCAGCGCTTGAACCGGAGGAGGTGGCCTCTATTGTTGTCAGGGGGATGTTCAGGGGGAGGAATGTCATTCTTCCCGGAAAGTTGTCGTGTTTGTTTTTTGGTCTGGGCATGTTCATTCCCGAAGGTATTATGATGTGGCTGACAAGAAGGATCTTCAGGAATTACAGACAGGGATGGATTGAAGTCCGATAGAGGGGCTGGATATGACATGGGGGATAAAAAAATGTCCTTACAAAGAAGAATATTATTAAATTTGCTCGATTCTCGAAAACTTCAGAAAAAAATTCAATTATGGGAAAAGGTGATAAAAAATCCAGAAGAGGTAAGATCATACTTGGTACCTTTGGAGTAAGGCGCCCAAGGAAAAAGGCGGATAAAACCAGCAAGACAGTTGAACCGGCTGCTGATAAAAAGGAAAAGAAACTGTCGAGGGAAAAGAAGGAAGCTCCTGTAGCAAAGGAATCAAAGCCGGTCAGGCCTGTAAAGGAAGAAACTGAATCTGCAGTAAAAGAGGTAAAAACTGAAAAGGAAGCTGTAAAACCTGTCCCCAGAACCAAACCCGGCACTGAAACGGTTACAGCTGAAACCGAAGCCGAACCAAAGGAGAAAAAAGAGTCAAAAACTGCAAAACAGCCTAAGGAGAAAAAGGAAGCAAAGCCTAAAAAAGAAAAGAAAGACTGAGTTATCTGCTGACTATAAGCAGTCTGTAATCATCAGGGTCAATACGGGCGTTCACAATGACAGGCTTTTTCATTGAAAGTGCCATAAGGATGGCATTTTTCATTGTCTCTTCTGAGTCAGCAGGTAAAACACTGATCCCCAAAAAGTCGCCTGCACCGAAAAGATCACCATCATAGAGGCTGGTTCCATAATGGTCAAGGCCCTGCCATGATTGTTTGAGTTTTATCAGGTTCAGTTCTTTGTCAGAGAAGACCACGGTTATGACCGGAAGGTTATACCTTCTTGCAGTAATTATTTCTCCGGCGCTCATCAGGAAACCTCCGTCACCTGTGACACAAACCACAGTTGATCCGGCCGAAGAAAGACTTGCCGCCAGTGCTGCGGGAAGCCCGAATCCCATTCCGGACCAGCCGTTTGTAATCATCATATTCTGCCGGCCGTAAGTGTTCCAGTACTGCCCGGCTACATGAAGATGCGAACCTACATCGAAGCTTACTATGGTATCAGCGGGGATAGCTTCCCTGAGTACCCTGAGGGCTGTAACCGGTCCGAAATGCCCGGTTAATCCATTGAATACAGCTCTTGTTTCATTTCGTACCGATTCAATTTTCAACTGGTTGAATGTCAACAGCTTTTGATTGAGGAATCCGAGGATCCGGAACCACTCATCAGGCTTTCCTGTATATCTTGTAACGTTTTTTACAAAGGGCAGGTCTGTCATTGCTGTAGTGAAATCCAGAAGCGGAACATCCGGCATCCATGATTCGTAATTGTATTCCACCGGATCATATCCCAGGCCTATGACCAGATCAACATTGTCCAGCAGATTGTCGAGACTGTTACTCAGAGCATGAAACAGCACACCGGCGTAACAGGGATGATCTTCAGGAAGAATTCCTTTTGCCATTGGAGTCAGAACGACGGGGATCCTTGTATGCCGGAGGAATTCGGAGAGTCTTGTTCCGATTGAATATCTGGCGGCAGTAAGTCCAACGGCGATTACAGGATTTACGCAGTTTCCAAGCAATGTCTTTATCTGTGCGATGTCAGGGAACGGCTTTGCCGGTTCCTGCCCTGGAATTTCCTTGAAATTTCTGGTTGTTTCCAAGCAGGCAATATCAGATGGCAGTCCTATGTGCACGGGTCCCGGTAATTCATCCGTGCAGATTGCAAGGGCTCCGGAAAGGACTTCGGCGGCATTCAGGTGATTCACCCGGAAGGTTGCTTTTGTGACAGGCAGGAACAGTTTCTGATGGTCGATGTTCATCTGGGTAGTCCTGCCAAGCATTCTGTCATCTATTTCACTTGTAAGTATTATGACCGGTGATCTGTCGAGAAGTGCTCCGCCGGCGCCGGAAGCCAGGTTTACCGCACCCGGACCGAAAGTAGCATGGCACACACCTGGGATGCCTGTAAGTCTGCCGGTTACACTTGCCATAACTCCGGCTGCCGATTCGTTTGAGGTTAGAATGAATTCAATCCCTTTCTTTCTGAAGGCTTCCATGTACGGGATGGACGGACCGCCCGGCACTCCGAATACGAATCTTACACCGGCATTTGATAAAATATCTGCAATATGTTCAGCAACAGTCATATCACTAAGGGTTTCCCTTTGCAAAGCTATCAAATTAATCAAGCCTGTATGCGGCGGATGGCAAATAACATTATTTTTATAGTCTTCAAAACACGTAAAAATCCAGATTTATGAAAACCTTAAGCAGAACAATTCTGACGGTCACCTTCTTTGTTTTTGCTGTATCTGACTCTTTATCACAGTTTTCGGCTGACATGTACAAGAAAGCCGATTCACTGGGGCGGCTAACGGCAGACAAGGTATATTACGGTAATGTGAGGCCAGTCTGGATTGGCAAGACAGACAGCTTTCTTTATGAAAACCTTACACCGGCAGGAACTGAATTCATAATTGCTGACGCCGGGAAGCTTACCAAAAGGAAGGCATTCAATCAGGAAAAATTCGCTGAATCGCTGGGTAAGGAAACCGGGAAGAAGTTTGATGCTGGCAAATTGCCTATAAGGAATCTCATTTTTTCAGACCGGCTGTCCAGTTTTGCATTCACTTATGATGGGTATAACTGGTTATGCAACCTGAGGGACTACAGCATTACAAAGCGGGAAAAGGTACCGGAACGCCCGATGAGAAGCGGATGGGACTGGGGTTTCAGGGACGAGCTTACAAACGATCCTGTGGAATCGCCTGACAAGAAATGGATAGCTTTCATAAAAAACTATAATGTCTATGTCAGATCAACAGATGAAAAGGATAAGAAGGAATACCAGCTTAGCTTCGACGGGGCTCTGGGTGAATATTATTCATCTTTTATCAGATGGTCTCCCGATTCCAGGAAGCTTGTGGCCTACAGGGTTAAGCCGGCAGAGAAGCATATGATCCATTACATTCAATCCTCTCCCGAGGATCAGCTTCAGCCCAGGCATTATTCGTACGAATATCAGAAGCCGGGTGATGCAGTCCCGCAGAAGTATCCCCAGCTGTTTGATGTAGAGTTGAAAGTACATGTTAAAGTAGATGAATCACTTATTCCTAATCAGTATGCCATAAACAATATTAAGTGGAGCAGGAACAGTAATTTTTTTACCTATGAATACAACCGGCGGGGTCACCAGCAATACGATATAATAAAGGTTGACGCCAGTTCGGGGGATTCAAGGGTTATCGTAAATGAGAAATCCTCCACCTTCATAGATTACAGCGGCAAGAAATACCGTTACGATATTGAGGAGACTGGCGAGATGATATGGGCTTCAGAGAGGGATGGCTGGAATCATCTGTATCTCTACGATTCATCATCTGGTGAGGTGAAGAACCAGATCACCTCAGGGGAGTGGGTTGTAAGGGATGTTACTCATATCGACGAAAAGAACCGGACGATCATTTTTCAGGCCAGCGGAAGGGAGCCTGGCGATCCGTATTTCATATATTACTACCGAATCAACTTTGACGGGTCGGGGCTTAAACTGCTTTCTGAAGGGGAAGGGACTCATGAAGCAAGTTTTTCACCCGGGCATGATTATTTCGTTGACACATGGTCGACAATAAATACGGCTCCGGTCTCTGTCCTTCGAAGGGCGGATGACGGGACCCAGCTGATGGTAGTTGAGAAATCTGACATTTCGGAACTCCTTCGTACCGGGATCAGGCTGCCGGAGGTTTTTGTTTCCAAAGGCAGGGACGGAGTTACTGACATATGGGGAATTATCATCAGGCCTACAGATTTTGATCCTTCAAAAAAATACCCGGTGATAGAAGATATTTATGCAGGACCTCACAGCAGTTTTGTACCAAAGAGTTTCAGGGGGCAGGCTACATCCATGCACCAGCTTGCCGAACTGGGATTCATTGTGGTGAAGGTAGATGGTATGGGAACATCTAACCGTTCGAAGGCCTTTCATGATGTCTGCTGGAAGAACATAAAGGATGCCGGTTTCCCTGACAGGATACTGTGGATTAAGGCAGCCGCTGAAAAGTATCCGTACATGGATCTTGAGAGGGTAGGCGTTTACGGCACATCAGCCGGAGGTCAGAACGCTGCAGGTGCAGTTCTGTTCCATCCTGATTTTTACAAAGTTGCAGTGGCTTCATGCGGCTGCCACGATAACAGGATGGACAAGATGTGGTGGAATGAAGCGTGGATGGGCTGGCCGGTAGGTGTTGAGTATTCCGAATCGTCGAATGTTGATAATGCCTGGCGGCTCAAGGGTAAACTGCTGCTTCTGAACGGAGAGATGGACTACAATGTTGATCCATCATCAACAGCTCAACTTGTAAATGCGCTCATAAAAACCAATAAGGATTTTGAATATGTGCTGCTTCCCGGAGCGGGGCATACGAGCGGAGGTGTTTACGGGGAGCGGAAGCGCAGGGATTTCTTCGTCAGGAACCTTCTGGGGCTTGATACTCCTGACTGGAACATGCTTGAAAAATGATTTTTTTTCTCATATTTGCGGCCTGATCTTTTGAAGTGTACAGTAAGGGAAATACTATATTCTGGGCGGTTATTGCATGCCTTCTCTGGTCGACTGCATATGCAGGCATAAAACTCGGTCTGCAATATGATACTCCGCTTCATTTTGCAGGGGTGAGGTTCATAATTTCAGGTCTCATGCTTCTTCCCTTTACTGTCAAACCCGCGTCTTACATAAGGATGATAAGGGAGAACTACAAGCTGGTTCTGTCTGTCATGGTTCTTCAGACGCTTATTAATTATTCACTTTTTTATTTTGGGATGAATCTGGTTCCGGGCGCTCTCGGTGCTGTGATAGTAGGATCACAGCCACTGGTGACTGCCGTTGTTGCGGCTATGATGCATGATGAGGAAAGGCTTACAAGGAGCAAGATAATCACCATTGTGTTCGGTATTTCCGGAGTAATCCTGATAAGTGCCGGAAGGCAGGCTTTCAGGATCGGGACTGCTCTTGAATTTCTTGGAGTGGTTCTGATACTGGGGGCGAACATAGCCACGGCTGTCAGCAATGTGATAGTTTCCCTGAAAAGCAGGGGTATGAATCCTGTTGTCCTCAGTTCCTTTTCACTGGGTATAGGAGGATTAATTCTCTACCTGGTATCCATTCCCTTAGAAGGGACTGCAAGGCTTCCAAGACCATTCCTGTACTGGGCCGATCTTGCCTGGCTGAGTTTTATGTCGGCCTTTGCATTTTCATTATGGTTTAAGCTGCTCCAGCGACCGGGGGTAAAGGTCTCGGAACTTAACCTTTGGAAATTCATAATTCCGGTTGTTGGGGCCATCCTCAGCTGGCTGCTGGTCCCAGGTGAACATCCTGAGATGCTTACA
The DNA here is from genome assembly GCA_964429295.1 of uncultured Rikenellaceae bacterium. GTDB lineage: Bacteria > Bacteroidota > Bacteroidia > Bacteroidales > VadinHA17 > LD21. The sequence continues at coordinate 193,783 of CAYSBL010000001.1, read as the reverse complement.
ATAGCCGGAATGTTTATTATTACGGCATCACTAGTATTATTTTTTGTTACTTCAGGAAAAATAAAGTCCTCAATTACCGGAAGCCGATGAAATACAAACTTAAATCCCTGATCCTGTATATCGTTTTCTGGCTGGTTTTTTTCTTTATCGCCAGGCTTCTGTTCCTGCTGGGACATATCGGCAGTTCTTCAGAGCTTGGGATGAAAGCGCTTGCAGGGACCTTTACTCACGGTATAAAACTAGATATCTCAGCCGCTGCCTATATTCTCGTAATCCCCATGCTTGTCCTCCTGCCTTCGATATGGATAAAGGGGGAGTGGTTCAGGCACTTCATGAAAGGCTATACCTGGCTTTTACTTCTGGTTTGTTCACTGATTGTTGTCGGCGACCTGGTTTTGTATTCTTACTGGAGATTCAGGATGGATTATACTCCTTTTCTTTATCTTGACAATCCCGGGGATGCAGCAGCTTCAGTATCAACCCTGCAGATAAGCGGATTTGTTTTTATTGTTATTCTTTTAACAGTAATATCCGGACTTTCATATAACAAATTCATCGACAGGCAATTTTCTGAGAAACGAATTGATCGTTTCAGATTTCCTGTCACCATTGCCTTTTTAGTGCTGCTGGGATCACTTATAATACCGATAAGGGGAGGGGTGGGGCTAGCTCCGATAAATGCCGGTTCTGTTTATTTCTCTGATAACCTGTTTGCAAATCACAGTGCGGTGAATGTGGTATGGAATGTTGGCAGTTCATGGTTCAACAGGAAACCCTCAGTCAATCCCTATTCTTTTGGTGACCTGGACCGGTCGGTGGCGATAAGGGATTCGCTTACCGTAAAAACCGGGAATCCGGCAATGGTACTTAACACCTTACGCCCAAACATACTTGTGGTAATTCTGGAGAGTTTCGGGAATTTCCTTGTCGGTTCGCTGGGAGGAGATACTGCCACCACACCTAACCTGAACAGATTGTCGGGGGAAGGAATGCTTTTTACCAGTTTTTATGCTTCAGGCAACCGCACTGACAAGGCACTTCCAGCTATCTTAAGCGGTTATCCGGCTCAGCCGGCTGTATCAATAATAAAGGAACCCAGAAAGACCCAATCAATGACAAGCCTGGTAAGAATTCTCAATGAAAATGGGTACACCAGTTCGTTCTGGTACGGTGGAGATATAAACTTTGCAAACATTAACTCCTATCTGATAAACTCTGGTTTCAGGCAGATTATAAATATGGAGGACTTTTCGCGTGACAATTACAATGCCAAGTGGGGTGTCCACGACCATGTTCTGTTCAATACCCTCCGTGATTCTATGGCGGTAATGGAAGAGCCGTTTTTCAGGGTGGTACTGACCCTTTCAAGTCATGAACCTTTCGATGTTCCCATGGAGCCCGTCTTTACTGGCAAGGATGACCTGGCAAGATTCAGAAATTCAGTCTATTATACTGATAAATCGCTGGGAAGCTTCATAGACTGGGCGAAAACCACTGAATGGTGGAAGAATACACTCGTGATCCTGCTCGCCGATCATTGCAGGCTCAGTTATCCGGAGGACCTGGTTTATTCGGAAAATGTTTTCAGGATTCCCATGCTCTGGCTGGGAGGCGCTGTTCAGAATCCCGGCACAAGGATTGAAAGGATCGGTTCCCAGGTGGATCTTCCCTTAATCCTGACAAACCAGATGAAGCTCAGTGGAGAATTCCCATTCTCAAAGGACTTCCTTTCAGAAGGATCCCCGGAATTTGCCTTTTATGTGTACAATGAAGGATTTGCGTTCATTACCCACAGCTCGAAGCTGATATATGACCACAAGCTCGGGGAACCGGTTGTCAGGGAAGGAACTGATCCCGAGCGGAACCTGAGGCTTGGAAAGGCATTCCTTCAGGTTCTGTATGATGACTATATGAAGAGATAGATTTCCGTTCCGGCGCAGTATCAGAAAGTGTTACTGATATTTCTCGGAATTGCAGCATAAGGCAATCGCGAAGATAACTCAGGTCAGAGCTGTTCAAGTTCTATTTCTTCATCATCGCGTACCTCGACAATCCTTCCGTTTTCACATTTAATAGTCCTCGCGCTGAATTTCTTGACAATTGTGTAATTGTGGGTGGCGATGATCACAGCCCTTCCTGTCGTGCTGATGTCCCTCAGGAGACGTATGATCCCTTCCGATGTCTCCGGATCAAGGTTTCCTGTCGGTTCATCGGCAAGGATGATTTCCGGGTCGTTAAGCAGTGCTCTTCCAATAACAACCCTTTGCTGTTCGCCGCCAGAGAGCTGATGGGGCATCTTGTAACCCTTAAGGCTCAGCCCCACCTTTTCGAGGACTTCATTTATTCTCTTATCAATGTCTTCCCTGTTTTTCCATCCGGTTGCCCTCAGGACGAATTCAAGGTTTTCGTTTACCGGCCTGTCAATCAACAGCTGAAAGTCCTGGAAAACAATTCCTATTTTCCTGCGAAGGTAAGGGATCTCTCCTGGTTTTATTTCCGACAGGTCAAAGCCGGCAACCATGCCCGAGCCTTCTTTCAGGGGAAGCTGCACATTTAGGGTTTTGATAAGGCTGGTTTTCCCGCTTCCTACTTTTCCCACAAGATAAACGAATTCACCTTTATGCACGCTCAGGCTGACATCGGTCAGGACCAGGTGATCCTGCTGCCAGATGTTGCAGTTTGACAGTTCAATGATTCTGTCGGATGAAATATTTTCCTGCATCATATTTTGTTGTTCCCGTAAAGAAAGCAAAGAATTGATAAATAATATTTATATGTTGATAAAATCAGTAATAAAGGCCTGAAGGCGCCGTTTTATAATTGTATTTTTGCCTGTGCTGAACAGAATCTTTTTTGGGCTTATGTGATTTATTATTAAGTTATTACAGGATCGGGGGAATTCCCGGTTCATTAAGCATTTCTTTGAAAGTAGGTCAAAAAGCGTAAGTTATGAACATTAAAAAGCTACTCTTTATATTTATTCTCCTTTTTGTTGCTGCTGTACAGGCATTTCCCCAGGCATCTTTCTCGGGAGAAGACCTGAGGTCCGATTTCGTGAGAGCCATGGATCTTTTCAACAAGGAGAAGTATGCACCTGCAATAAGGCTGTTCGATTCCTACATCAGGGAAAACAAGGATAACAGCAGTATAAGGAATGATGAAGCCGAGTATTATGCGGCTCTGTCGGCTCTGAAGCTGTACAATCCCGATGCTGAATACAGGATGCTGATCTATATGTCAGGTCATCCGGAGAGTCCGCGGCTGAATGAGGGCAGGATCTCGCTTGCTGACTATTTTTACCAGAACAAGAGCTACAGGAAGGCATGCACTTATTATGAGGCTGTAAACAGATTTGAGCTGAGCGAAGAAAAACTGGCCGAATACTATTTCAGGTACGGTTATTCACTGTATGTACGGGGTGATAAGGCCAAAGCGCTTACCATGTTTTCTGAAATCAAGGACAGGGATACGGAATATACAGCTCCTGCGATATACTATTTCAGTCATATAGCCTATGAACAGCAGATGTATGAGACCGCTCTTGAGGGCTTCAGCAAATTGAGGGGTGACGAGACTTTCGGTTCGATTGTTCCTTTTTACATCACCCAGATATTGTATCTTAAGAAGGATTATGACGGGATACTGGAAATCTCTCCCGAGCTGCTTAAATCAGCGCCAAAGGAGAGGGCAGTTGAGATGTTCCGCTTTATTGGGGATGCTTATTACAATAAGGGAAACTATGTTGAAGCGCTTACTTACCTTGAGCAATACAATGCAGGTGCAAAGACCACCGAGAGGGAGGATAAGTATCAACTCGGTTTTTGCTACTATAAAACCGGCAGGTACGACGACGCTATCAGGACACTTCTAAGTGCAGGGGCCAGGAATGACATTCTGAGCCAGAATATATGGTTTGTTCTGGGGGATAGTTATCTGAAGACGGGGGACAAGAAAAGGGCGCAGTTTGCTTTTGGTCAGGCATCCAGAATGGAAGGCGACAAAAAGCTCAGGGAAGAATCGCTCCTGAGCTATGCAAAGCTGACCTATGAGACGTCAACATCACCCTTTGGAGAGGCTATAGCCGCATTCCAGGAATACATCGATCTGTATCCTAATTCCCCTAAGATTGAGGAAGCATACAACTATCTGGTTGCGACATTCACCGAGATAAGGAACTACCAGGCGGCTTTATCGGCTCTCGACAGGATCAGGAACAAGGATACACGCCTGGAGGCAGCCTACCAGAGGGTAGCTTTTTTCAGGGGACTTGAGCTCTTCAGGAACATGCAGATTGAAGAATCAATCGACATGTTCGACAAATCGCTTCGCTTTGAAAAACACAACAGGGAACTGAGGGCAAGGGCCTACTACTGGAAAGCGGAAGCGGAATACCGGATCGGTTTGTATGAGGAGGCAAGGAATGATTATATGACTTTTTCGGGAATACCAGGGGCCATGAACCTGCCTGAAGCCTCCCTGCTTAGATACAATCTCGGTTATGTCTATTACAACCTGAAGGATTACAGCAAGGCACTGGCGGAATTCAGAACCTTTGAATCGGCATTTGCCAGAGCAAAGCCTGAGGTGCAGTACGACACCAGGCTCAGGATAGCAGATTGTTATTTTATTAACACAAATTACTCCCAGGCGGTCAGCTATTATGACATGGTGATAGCCCACGGAAAGGAAAATGCCGATTATGCATTGTATCAGAAGGGTTTCTGCCTGGGCCTGACGAATAACAACAGGGGCAAGACAGATATTCTGACATTGCTTACAACGAGATATCCGTCATCCCCTTATGTGCCAAGCGCGATTTATGAAAGGGGAAGGGCTTTTCTTGCGATGGAAGATTATCGCAGGGGTGAGGCCGACTTTGTCAACATAATAGCAAACTACCAGTCGAGTTCATTTGTTCCGCAGGCTATTGTACAGCTTGGCCTGCTTTACTACAACCAGGGTGAGAATGAGAAGTCGGTGGCTCAGTTCAGGAAGGTGATCGAAAATTATCCATCCACTCCCGAGGCCCGCTATGCTATGACCGGGCTGAAAAATGCCTATGTCGAGATGAATGATGTTGAAAGTTACTTTGCATATGTAAGGAATCGCGGATATGGAGATGTAAGCCTGACGGAGCGGGATTCCCTGCTTTACATATCGGGAGAAAATCTTTACATCTCCGGCAATTGCAACAGGGCTTCAGAGGTGTTCAGGAATTATCTCAGGGAGTTCCAGAATGGAAGCTTCAGGCTCAATGCTCAGTTTTATCTGGCAGAATGCCTGAATTCATCGGGAAACAAGGACGAAGCCCTCGGCTACTACAGGGAGGTGATCAGGACCCCGAATAACCAGTTTATGGAACAGTCCCTGATATCAGCATCCGCTATCCTTTACGAAAAGGAGGAATACTCAGAAGCTTTTGAATATTATGAATCTCTCGAAAGAATTACAACCATTGCTGAGTTCAAGCTGACTGCCATGAGGGGCCAGCTCCGGTCAGCCTACCAGGATGGTGATGCGCAGAAAAGCATTCTTGCTTCAGAAAGAATCAGGAAGACTTCAAATATTCCGGAAGAGCTGATGCGTGAAGCAATTTTCATCAGTGCCAAAGCACACTACAGTCTGAATGAGTTTGATGAAGCGCTCAAAGATTTCAGGATTACTTCAAATGAAGTGGTCAGCGCTGAAGGAGCCGAGTCAAAATACAGGGTGGCCGAGATCCTGTTCAAAAATGGAAGTATTGATGAGTCGGAAAAGCTGGTGAACCAGTTTATTGGCCAGAATTCCCCGCATCCATACTGGACAGCCAGGATGTTCCTGCTGCTCGCAGATATCAGCATCAGGAAAGGAGACACCCTTCAGGCCAGGGCAACTCTTCAGAGCCTTCAGGAATACTACAATGTCAGCGATGACGGGATCCTTGATGAAGTGAAAGCCAGGCTGGATTCACTCGACAGGTAATTTTGAAACAATTGTTAAAAGAAAAAGAGTTGCGATGATATTAAAGAAAGCCATATTCGCCATGATCCTGACCCTGATAGTCTGCGTGCCGCTCCTGGCCCAGGAACAGGATCTTAAAAGAGAGGTGACACTTTATAATCCATACAAGCCTTCTCTTTCAGATACCAGGAAGCTAAGTTTCTTTCCGGATATGAATGATACTGCGAGTGTCAATCCCGTTTTTTTCTATGACGTAAACTCCGAACCTTATAGCCCTGCACATTCAATTAGTCCGATCAAGTCGGCATCGCTTCTTTCCGATCCTCTTCCCAAGCTCTACAAGAGTTACGTGAAGGTTGGATTAGGGAGCAATACGACACCCCTTGCTGAACTGAGCATTAGCAACCACAGGTCAAAAAAAGGAGCTGTAGGAATCTATGCAAAGCACTATTCATCGAACGGAAAGGTTCCGCTCGAGAACAAGCAGAAAGTGTACGCGGGATTCATGGATAATGATGCAACGGTGTTCGGAAGAAAATTTTTTGATAAAAGTTACCTGGATCTTTCTGCCGATTTTATGCAGAAAGCCAGGTATGCCTATGGCTACAATACTGAAGTACCCTATGAATTCCTGAAGAAGAACATCAGGCTGAGTTACCTTGATGCAGGAGCCAGATTATCCCTGGCATCCCTCAACCTCGATTCTGCTGATCTTTCATACGACCTGGGAGTCTCATACGATTACTTCCGCAATGCCGGCGAGGGCAACATGAACCACATAGGATTCAACGGGAAGATGGCAGCACTTTATGAGGGATTCTATCTTGGCTCCGGACTGGATATTAGTCATTACACTCTTTCGAAATCACTTGGGATTGATCCCAAGTACATACTTACTTTAAGTCCTTTTGTAAGAAAAAGTACCGATCAGTGGAACTTCAAACTGGGAGCGGGGCTTTCTCTTGAAAAGAACCTTGACTCGAAGGTGAAGGCCTATTTTCATCCCGACCTTGAATTCGGGTTCAGTGTAGTTCCTCAGTATATAAGGTTCTTTGCCGGACTGGGAGGCAGGCTTGAGAATAATGAGCCGATGAATCTTATCCGGGAAAATCCTTTTCTTGTCCCCGGTGAAACGATATACAAGGTACCAAATACCAATCATGCCCTGATCATGTCTGCAGGACTGAAGGGGAACAGCGGAATAGGAGGCAACTACGTGCTTTCGGCTTCTTATTCCATTGTTAACAATATGATCCTCTATTCAAATGTAGTCTATCCCGACACTGCAGGATTTGTGGAGAGGGGAAATTATTTCATGATCACCCCGGATGATGCTGAAGTGCTTAATTTCCACGGGGAGATCAGCGGAAAATTCTCTAAAAGAATGTCGTTCAGTACATCGGCCAATTACTACAAATATACCCTTTCGGCCAATGAATATGCATGGAACAAGCCGGACTGGGATGGCAGGTTCGGATTATTCTATAACCTGAGGGACAAGATTATTGCCGGAGCTGAGGTGACAGCGCTCGGAAGAAGGAAGCTTATGGTTAGTAAGAGTCCAACAGGATGGATGACACTGGAACCTCAGGTGGTTGAACAGCCGGTTCATGTCAACCTTGGTTTGTCAGCTGAATACAGGTATACCAGGATATTGTCTTTCTGGATCAAGGTAGACAATGTTTCATGGAACAGATACTATGAATGGGCCTACTATCCATCACAGATGTTCAATTTCATGGCCGGTTTCAGCTACAGCCTCTGAAAAGGGATGTTTTCTCCGTTCCTGAGTTTAATTGTACTGTATTTTCAAATTGAACGGTTACCAGTTTTGTTGCAGACCTCAGGGCTGCCTGCATACATGACAGGGAAGGCTTGTAATTGTTAATTTCTTTACCAGATTGTGGATTTCTTTTAACTTGTTTTAACTAAAAAAACCTTTAAAAAAGGGTATCTTTGTCGGATTAATTAAGGGGCATAAAATCAGATTGTTAAGTATTGAAAAATTAGTTAATTAAGCCATACTTGTAACTTATTGTCGGATGTTGTTGTAATATGTTGGAAAGATGAGTGAGAATGAAAAAAAATTGCAGGAAGGTGCTGGTTACTCCGCCGGGAGTATTCAGGTTCTGGAAGGTCTTGAAGCAGTCAGGAAAAGGCCTGCAATGTATATTGGTGATACAGGAATAAGGGGGTTGCATCATCTTGTATATGAAGTTATTGATAATTCAATTGATGAAGCGCTTGCCGGATTTTGTACAAGAATAGATCTGGTCATACATGAGGATGGTTCGGTAACAGTTACGGATGATGGCCGCGGAATACCGACGGACCTTCATGAGAAGGAGAAGAAATCGGCTCTTGAGGTTGTTATGACCGTTCTGCACGCAGGAGGGAAATTTGACAAAGGTTCGTACAAGGTGTCAGGAGGTCTTCATGGTGTGGGAGTATCGTGTGTATGCGCCCTGTCGACCGAATTGGTTGCCACGGTAATGAGGGAAGGCAAGCTTTTCAGGCAGAAGTATGAGTACGGGAAACCGGTAACCGGAGTCGAAGTTATTGGGAAAGCTGATAAATCAGGGACTATTATAAATTTCAAGCCCGATCCGTCAATCTTTCAAACGACGGATTTCAATTTCGAGATACTATCAACAAGGTTGAGGGAACTGGCGTTTCTCAATAAGGGGATTCTGCTTACAATTACCGACGAAAGGGAGCTGGTGGAAAACGGCAATGGAGGGAAAATACGTCATGAAGAGTTCAGATCAGAGGAGGGTCTGAAGGAGTTTGTGGAATATCTCGACGGCAACAGGGAGAGGCTGATAGAAAACCCTATTCATATAGCGTACGACAAGGCAGAGATACCTGTCGAGATAGCTCTCCAGTACAATAACTCTTTTTCTGAGAATGTCCATTCTTATGTTAATAACATCAATACCATTGAAGGAGGAACTCATCTTGCAGGATTTAAAAGGGGATTGACAAGAACGCTCAAGAAGTATGCAGATGATTCAGGTGCAACTTCAAAGCTGAAATTTGATATCAACGGGGATGATTTCAGGGAAGGACTTACCGCCATCATTTCCGTTAAGGTTGCTGAGCCTCAGTTTGAGGGCCAGACCAAGACCAAGCTTGGCAATACCGAGGTAATGGGGGCAGTGGACGTTGCGGTAAGCACAATGCTGACAAACTATCTTGAAGAGAATCCGAAGGATGCGAGAAGCATCGTGCAGAAGGTTATACTTGCTGCGACAGCCCGTCATGCAGCAAGAAAGGCAAGGGAGCTGGTACAGCGTAAAACGGTTCTTTCAGGTTCGGGATTGCCGGGAAAACTGGCCGATTGTGCAGACCGTGACCCTGAGAAATGCGAGTTGTTCCTTGTTGAGGGTGATTCGGCAGGCGGAACAGCCAAGCAGGGACGTGATCGCCGATTCCAGGCAATACTTCCGCTGAGGGGTAAGATCCTGAACGTTGAAAAAGCAATGGAACACAGGATTTATGAAAGCGAAGAGATTAAGAATATTTTCACGGCCCTTGGCGTCAGCATTGGAACCGACGAGGACAGCAAAGCACTGAATACTTCAGGTCTGAGATATCACAAGATCATCTGTATGACTGACGCAGACGTCGACGGATCACATATCGACACGCTTATTATGACCTTTTTCTTCAGGTACATGCAGGATCTTATAAAGGGGGGCTACCTTTTCATTGCAATGCCTCCCCTTTACCTTGTAAAAAAGGGAAAGAATGAAAGGTATTGCTGGACAGAAGAGGAAAGGGAAGCTGCAGTGAAGGAATTCGGCCAGGGTAAGGATGCTTCCGTTACAGTTCAAAGGTACAAGGGTCTTGGTGAAATGAATGCGGAACAGCTCTGGTCGACAACTATGAACCCGGATACACGAACAGTCAAGCAGGTTACAATTGACAGTGCTGCCGAAGCTGACAGAATATTCTCGATGCTGATGGGAGATGAGGTCCCTCCTCGCAGGGAATTCATCGAAGCTCATGCAAAATATGCCAGAATAGACGTTTAAAGGGACTTTTGTCCGGTCACTGGCTTTCAATTATTTCAAGCAATAAGGCTTCAATGCCTGCAACTATGGTTTGTACAGGACCAGAGAAATTATTAACCAAAACGCTGAAAGCCATTTCCCTGCCTGACCTTGCAGTAAAATAGCCGGAATAGCATCTGGTCCTGGTTATGGATCCGCTTTTTGCTTTGAGATTGCCGGCAAATGAGGGATGACGGAACACACTTTTCAAAGTTCCCTCCTTTCCTGCTTCGGGAAGCGAGTTCATAAAAGCTTCAGAATTCACGGCATTTTTCTTCATGTATAGCAAAAGACCGGCAAGCCCTTTTGATGTCACCGCATTGAGCGGAGATAAACCGCTTCCATCCTCTATAAAGAATCCTTTTGCATCAACACCTGCATCATTGAGAAAATTGTAAACAACTTCTATTCCCGCCAGAGTTGTTCCCTTTCCATTGAACTGAAGACCAATTTCTTTGAGAAGATGCTCTGCATACAGGTTGACACTTTCATGATTAAGAACTTCTGCAATTGAAAAAAGGGGAGGGGATTCAACTTCTGCCAGCAGGACTATTTCCTGTTCAGCACGATTTTCAATCCGGCAGGTTGACGGGTCCTGTCTGACCACAATGCCTGCAGAATCGAGCATGTGGTCAAAAAGTGTGGCCATCAGCAGGGGAGGGTCTGGAATTGATGCTTTCAGGACGAAATCATTTCTGTTTGCAGGGATTGTGCCTTTCATCCAACCATAATTGCCATAGGGAGCGGCAAAAACATATCCCCTGTCGGAGTTCCCGTATGATGTAAGCTGGTTGGAAAGTTGATAACGGCATATGTCAGGGCTGTAACCGGTGATCTCAGGAACTGTACCTTCTGAGGATGTTCTGAAATGTATTTCATAGGTGTTGTCGAATAGTGACAATCCATATACCCCTGCACCGTAATAATTTCCGATATCTTCCCAAAGCCACTTTGGAGGCACAGGATGGTAATCATATCTTGAGTCGTCACATATAATCCTTCCGTTTACGGTCCTGATACCGGCCTTTTTCAGCATTTGTATCCAGCCGTTGAGGAAGTCGCCGTAATGTTCCCCGAAGTATGGGGATCCAAGTACCGGATCTCCTCCGCCTTTTATAACAAGATCACCTGTAATCACACCCGTCCTTCTGTTCAGGCTGCCGGTATAGCCCAGACGTGTTTTAAAACGATATTGAGGACCCAGCAATTCCAAAGCTGCTGCCGTAGTAACAATTTTCAGCACAGACGCAGGCATAAGGCTTTCACCTGAATTGTACTCCAGTACGGTGCTTCCGTCACTGGTATCAATAATGCATACTGAGACGGAGGATCCGGACATTGCCGTATCGGACAGAAGGAATTTGAGTGCAGTGCCCTGACCTGAGGCAGCGGATGAAATGAGAAGGAGTAAAATTGCCAGATATTTCCGTGACATACCGGTCAGGTTTTATTCTGTTCAAGAGTCGACAGTAGGCCGCAGGCAGCATTAATGTCAATGCCCCTGCTTGCTCTTATTGTGGTAATTATGCCCTTAGCGCTGAGTGCATCCCTGAAAGCGATGGTTTCTTCCTCTACGGGACTCGAGAATCCTGATCCCGGGACGGGATGGAACCGGATGATATTTATCCTGCACTTGATTCCGTTTAGTTTACGGGCAAGCTCTCTGACATGACGGGGTGTGTCGTTTATTCCCCTGAAAAGAATGTATTCAAAGGATACTCTTCTCTGTTTGTTGAAGTCAAAGTTTCTTATGATATTAAGAACTTCATCCAGGGTATTGGTTTTTTGTATCGGCATAAGCATCCGGCGTTCCTCATCAAAAGGGGAATGAAGGCTCACAGCCAGATGGCATCGGGTTTTTTCAAGAAAATCGTTCAGTCTGTTAAGAATTCCGACAGTGCTGACAGTGATCCTGGTCGGACTCCATCCATAACCCCAGTCGCTGGTAAGGATTTCGAGGCTTTTAATGACTTCATTCAGATTGTCGAGAGGCTCTCCCATTCCCATATAAACCATGTTGGTTATCTGCCTGTATTCCGGCATGCTGCGAAACTGATTCAGAATTTCATTAGATGTAAGGTTTCCCTGAAATCCCTGTCTGCCTGTCATGCAGAATATGCAGCCCATCTTGCATCCGGACTGGGATGATACGCAAATGGTAGCCCTTTCGTTGTCAGGGATGAAAGCAGTCTCGATAAACTTCCCGTCCAGCACCCTGTACAGGTATTTCTTTGTTCCGTCAGAGCTGACTGAAGTCTGAATCGGTTCGGTCAATCCAATTTCATAATATTCCGAAAGCACCTCTCTCATGTTTTTCGAGAGATTGGTCATCTCTTCAATTGACCTGATCTCTTTCCGGTACAACCAGTCAGCTATCTGCCTTGCTGCATACCCCGGCAATCCGATCCTCTTTGCTATGGCAATGAGTTCGTTTAATGTCTTGCCGTAAAGTCTTTCCTTTTGCATGATGCAGGTCTCTGATCGCTGAGATCTGATTCCAAGCTGGTTTTTCGCCACGAATTGTGTGGTCAGATTTCTATATTTCCTTCGAATACAAAAGTTGCAGGGCCACAGAGTCTGATATCAGTTATGATGTTGGGCTTTGCCTCAAATTCAACCATAAGATCACCTCCCCTGGTTTTAACATTTACGGGGGTACTGACAAAATGTCCTGACAGAACCGAAGCAATGGCAGAAGCCGTCACGCCGGTTCCACATGACAGGGTTTCATCTTCGACGCCCCTCTCGAATGTTCTCACATAGATCCCATTTTCACGGATTTCAACGAAGTTAACATTGGTACCCCCGGGTTTAAAATCATCTGACCATCTGATATTTCTGCCTTCGGAGAATACATCGGTATTGTCAGCATCACCGGTGAACACAACATAATGTGGTGATCCTGTATTTATGAAGTAGTTCCCGGCTATTTTGCTTATATTTTTCACATTGCTCATTGAAAGACGGATGATGTCATTTTCAGCCCTTGCTTCATGAATCCCGTCGGAAGCCATAAATCTCTGTGCAGTACCTGCAATTCCATGTTTAAGTGCAAAGGCTGCAGTGCATCTTCCGCCGTTCCCGCACATCGTACCCCTGAAGCCGTCGGCATTGAAATATATCATCTCAAAGTCAAGACTGTCATGTTTGTCAATAAGTATCAGCCCGTCCGCCCCAATGCCAAACCTCCTGTCGCACAGTCTTTTTATAAGCGTTGAATTGCCGGGATTAAAAGTGCCTTTGCGGTTGTCTATAATAATGAAATCGTTGCCGGTTCCCTGGTATTTGTTAAAAGGTGTTGCCATCAGTGTTAAATACTTGTTAAATGTTTGTCAGTCATTAATAAACAACAGAAAAAAGCACAAACTTTGCTGAACAGAAATGACTGAAAATGGTTACAAATATATGAATCTTTTGTAAAGGCATTAAATTTGAGAACAGGATACAGGAATTAATAAGTATAACAAAAATAAACGACAGTTATGAAAACGAAATATTTATTAGGGAGTTTTCTCATGGCAGTACTTGGAGGTGCAATAGCTCTGTTTGCCTACACCAGGTTCATTGAGAAGCCTGCCGTGAATCAGACCAGGGAAAGTTCCGGTTTGTCTGATAAGAATGCCGAGGCTTTGCTGACATCGCTTTCGATGCAGGAAGGACAGATTGACTTTACCTATGCTGCCGAGATGACCGTCCACGCGGTTGTCCATGTTCGCACAAAGAGTATGGTTGCCCCACAGTCAACCAATCCTTTCTGGGAGTATTTTTACGGAGACCGTTACTCACCTCGTCCCAGGGAAGTGAAGGGTTATGGCTCAGGAGTGATTATTTCTGAAGACGGTTATATAATCACAAACGATCATGTTATTGATGATGCTGAGAATGTTGAAGTAAGACTCAATGACAAGAGGGTTTTTGAAGCCAGAATAGTCGGAAAGGATCCCAGTACCGATATTGCATTGCTGAAGATCGATGCTAAAGGTTTACCCTACATCAAGTATGGAGATTCTGACAAGCTCCGGCTTGGTGAATGGGTTCTCGCAGTCGGTAATCCGTTTTCCACCAGCGAGCTGGATCTTACATCCACGGTTACTGCAGGTATTGTAAGTGCCAAAGGCAGAAACCTCAACATTCTTGACAGTGAGCTCAGGATCGAATCATTCATTCAGACTGATGCAGCGCTTAACATGGGCAACAGCGGAGGCGCTCTTGTTGACACCAAGGGTCTGCTGGTCGGGATTACTTCAGCAATAGTATCACCCAGCGGGGCATACGCGGGCAATTCCTTTGCCATACCGATAACGCTTGTGAGCAAGGTAGTCGAGGATCTTAAGCAATATGGTGAAGTTCAGAGGGCCATAATTGGTGTAAATATTACCGAAGTGACCCAGGAGGACGCTGAAAAACTTAAGCTGCCAGAAGTCAGGGGAGCCCGCATTACCGGAGTTGTTCCTGACGGAGCTGCTGAATCAGCAGGTCTTAAAGAGAATGATATAATAATGAGTTTTGATGGCAAGGAAGTCAATTCTCCCTCAGAGCTCCAGGAGTTTGTGAGCAGGAAGCGACCGGGAGACAAGGCAAGTGTCACTTACTTCAGGAATGGAAAAGAGACCACCATACCGGTGACGATGAAGAATGTAGCCGGGAATACCAATGTAGTCACACCCGGAATGGGAGCAGGTTCGGTAGTTTATGGAGCCCGCCTGGAATCGCTTGAAACGGCTGAAATGAAGAAATTTGACATTGACCATGGAGTAAAGGTCTCAGAGGTCAATGATGGCAGATTCAAGGATCTTGGGATAAAGAAAGGCTACATCATCCTGAGTGTGAACGGCAGGAAGGTAAAATCAGCTTCAGATGTACGCCAGGCAACATCCGACGGGAAGGAATTAAGATCCATTGAAGGAATCCAGTCGAACGGGACCATGTTCAGCTATTCGTTCAGGAACTAATCCCGGCTCCATATAAAATACTGTTGCACAGGGGGCTGTTTTTATAAACACTCCCTGTGCAAAACATTATTCCAATTCTTTTGTTATTAATTAATAAAGCAATATCTTTGCGGAAATTTTTTCGGAGGCATAATGAGACAGCTAAAGATTACCAAGTCCATAACAAACAGGGAAAGTGCATCACTGGACAAGTACCTTCAGGAAATTGGTAAAGAGGAGTTGATATCGGTTGAAGAAGAAGTTGAACTTGCACAAAGGATCAAAAAAGGTGACCGGGCTGCTCTAGAAAAGCTTACCAAGGCTAATTTGAGATTTGTTGTTTCGGTAGCAAAGCAGTATCAGAATCAGGGACTGAGTTTACCGGATCTCATTAATGAAGGTAATCTTGGATTGATCAAGGCTGCGGAGAAGTTTGATGAAACGAGGGGTTTCAAATTCATTTCATATGCGGTTTGGTGGATAAGGCAGTCAATACTTCAGGCGCTTGCCGAGCAGTCGAGGATTGTAAGGCTTCCTCTTAACCAGGTAGGTTCGCTTAACAAGATAAACAAGGCTTTTTCGAGGTTCGAGCAGGAAAATGAAAGAACTCCCTCGCCCGAGGAACTGGCCGATGTTCTTGAACTTCCGAAGGAAAAAGTGACTGACACCCTGAAGGTGTCCGGCCGTCATGTATCAGTTGATGCTCCCTTCATCGAAGGTGAGGACAACAGTTTGCTTGATGTGCTTACCAATTCAGATTCACCGGTAGCTGACAAGCTTCTTATGGATGAATCGTTGTCACGGGAGATATACAGGGCTCTTGCCACTCTCACCGAACGCGAGAGGGACATAATCAGGTTTTTCTTTGGCATTGGATGCCAGGAAATGACTCTTGAGGAGATTGGGGAGAAGTTCGGGCTCACGCGTGAAAGGGTAAGGCAGATAAAGGAAAAAGCAATCAGAAGATTAAGGCATACATCCAGAAGCAGATTGCTGAAGGGTTATCTGGGTTAGTGATTAAGGTTCTTAGAAAAATCAAGGGACGCTCATTAGGCGTCCCTTTTTTTTAAAAAGCTCAAAGTGATCCCCGGGGAGAGGAACACTTTTTAGAAGCTCGCCAGCATGGATGGCGCGAGCGGGGGAAAATTAGGTTTCCGGTAAATTTTAATATTCTATCCGGAATCATTCTTCATAAAAATAAGACAACAAAAATTCAGACTTCACAAAAACTGATAGAATGCTTCACCCGACTAACAAAAATGGCAGTAGGTACTATATTTCAGCCTGGTCAATCAAAAACAACCTTTTATTCCTTATTACGGGCGCCCTTTCCTTGCATCACAGAGGTATTAATCAGCTTTAATGCTGGCAAATTGCTTTTTTCACAGGAACCGACTGCCGGAAATGTTATCTTATGCAAGTCTAATATTTTAAAGAAACTTTATGAAATCATTTTGGGATTGAGTAATTTTATGAATGCACGGTTACAGGTGGATTTGAGTATGTAAAACCGATGATGGCTTGTGAAATGATGTGAAAATGAGATATTTATTACTACTATTAGGTCTTTTGTCTGGTACATTTTCGGCCTTGTCATCATGTCCTTTTACTAAAAATGAAGACATATGTACATTACCGGGTCATGTACAGCAGGCGCCTTTCAGCTTTTTTAATCCCCTCCCTTCAGTTATTAGGACCACCGACAGGGTAGATCTTAGTTTTTCTGCTGACAATGCAATTGTAAATCAGTACAGGTACATGTTAGTAGTTCCTGATCCCGGGAGAGAATCGATCAGCAAGGCGCTGTTAAACTGGTCTTCATGGACGAATAACGCATTTACGGATGTCATTATATTAAAAATTCCTCAGGAGGGGAAGTATACTCTGGTGATTGAATACAGGGTTTTTGGTTCATCAGAGGTACGGAGTTTTGAAAGATCATTCAATGTAATAAATCCGACAAATGGTGCATCTGTCAGCAGAGGGAATTCAGGTGAACATGTAAATTCGGCAGTTGCAAATACTATTTACAAGCCCGATCCTGATACATTGTTGGCCGAAGCCCTTATGAAAAAGGATAAGACCTTACTCCTGGAATCACTGCAAGGCGGGGCCGGTCTGGTTCTAAAAGGAGCGCATGGAGGTAATATTTTTCATTTGCTTGATGACCAACTTGTCGACAATCATATTATGGATATTCTCGGTTCTCGGGGTTTTTCAATAAACCAGACCGACGATTTCGGAAATACTCCACTCCATATTGCTATAATGTCACGGGATAAGGAATATATAAGGGCATTGGTCAGATATGGAGCCGATCCAAACATTAAGAGCAACATTGAACTTACACCTCTTCACCTGGCTGCATTCCTGAACGATTCAGAAACAACCAGGGCTCTTCTTGACAAAGGGGCTGAGGTTGATATTAAGGGGAATTCGGGTTTTACTCCTCTCCATATTGCATCCATGATGAATAATTTAGAGGTGGTACGGGATCTGGTGAACTTCGGTGCAAAGGCCGGTATAAAAAACGTCCAGAGGCTTAATTCACTTCAAATTGCCGGTATCCAGGACAATATCCTTGTTAAGGAAATTATTAAGTCAAAAGGTCAGAATAATCCGAATCAGATTAAATATACACGTTCGGGGAACATGACTCGTATGGATCAGATTAAGCTTAATCCGCAGTTTGATATTAATCTGCTTTATAATAAAGAATTACTGAAGAAACGAAAGTTTGCCAAGGTTACCGGTATATTATCAATTCCGTTGTTGGCTGCCGGAACTGCCGGAACCATTTATTTCAGGTCGGAAGCCAACAAGAATTATTCAGCATACAAGAATGCCCAGACAATGGAAATGGCACGTCACTACTATGACAAAACAATAGAACTT
The DNA here is from genome assembly GCA_964429295.1 of uncultured Rikenellaceae bacterium. Classification (GTDB taxonomy): domain Bacteria; phylum Bacteroidota; class Bacteroidia; order Bacteroidales; family VadinHA17; genus LD21. The sequence continues at coordinate 175,962 of CAYSBL010000001.1, read as the reverse complement.
GATACTTTTTCCTATATTTCTGGAAGCCTGTCAGTTACATCCGTCTTTGGAATATTGTATTCGGCAATAAAAAGAGAGAAGATTTCCGACAGAATGAGGAAAACTCTTTACTAAGAGCTATCAGAGTGGAATCCTGTTGTTAAACAAAAACATATTACACAGATGCGGCTCAAAAATATACTTCTTGTACTGATACCTGCCCTGGCTTTCATCTTTCCCAGCAGTTGCAAAAGGGATGATTTTCTTTGGGGTACAAGGGTGGGTAATCTGACTTATTCCGATCATGTGGTACTACTTGGAGGGCAAGAATTGAACCTGCTATATGAAATCTCAGATAATGAGATCGTTTTTAGTGCGACCAATACTGAATTAAATAAGCTGTCAGATGGGAGTATGATTGTGGCTGGGATTAGTGAAAATACTCCTTCCGGATTTATGAGAAGGATAACGGGTATCCGGAGAGAGGAGACTACCCTTGTGCTGGAAACGGCAGATGCTACTTTGACGGATATTATAAAGGAGGGGGTCATCACCCTGAAAATTAAGCTTCTGGAGAAGGATTTCACGGTGAGGTCAAAAATGAATGGTGTTCTGGTTACCGGGCCGGGAAAAGCCTTCGACGGTCTTGCAGTAACGCTCGACAATTTTGAACTTTTCAGGGATGGTACAAGGCTGGCTGCGGTAAATGGTGCAATAGGGATCAGTCCTGAGATTGATCTTACAATAAGGATAAGCTCAAACAGGGTAACTGAGATCCGGGTAGTTAATACACTAAACAAGGTTGACGAGATAACGGTATCATCAAATGGGGCTTTTAGTGGCGGGCAACGCCTTGTTGCTGCTGAATTCGTTCATTCTCCCATAAAAGTCGATAGTCTTGTTTTTATTCCCGAAATCAGAATAGTATGCGGATTTTCAGGCATTGTATCAGGGAGCGTAACTTCAGGTGTAAGGCAGGACAGGTTAATTACTTCGGAACTGATCTATGGAAATTCAAAATGGTCGTCAGTTCCTCCTGTCGCAACTGGAGTTTTTGATTTTTCAGCTCCTCAAATTTCTGAGAACTCCGACCTGAAAGTATATTCCGGACCTGAGATCACCCTCAATCTTTTTGGTCAGCCTTTTCAGATAGTGGAAGCTACGGGTTATTATCTGCTTGAAGCTGAAAAATCAGGTTCGCCAATGTGGAGGTTGCTGATTGGAGGTGAAGGGTATAACTCAGTGGAAACCACTTTCCTTGGACTGGGAGAGGATGATTACTCATCGGAGTTATCAATTGATGAGGAGGAAATTGCCAGTGGGGAAAAATGATCTTTTTTTCTTCTTTCTCAGAAAATTTCAGCCGGGATCAGAGTTTAATCAACCTGAATGTTTTTTTGTCCGTTCTGCCTGATATATGCATCAGGTAAGGGCCGGAGCGTATCCCGGTGAGGTCAAGTTCTATTATCTGGTCAGCCTGAATATCTTCATACTCTGATATCTTGAAAATAGTACCCTGGATGGTTGATATTGAGATCCTTATTTTGCCCTTATTCGCTTCAGCAAACCTCAGAACAGCCTTGTCTCCGGCGGGATTAGGGTACAGTGCAATGTCCCCCAACTTGGAAGCATTGATCTTTGAAATTCTGGCTTCCTGCTTTATAATTAACTGCATCTCAGCATCAAGTGCAGTGGTGACTTTAAGCGGATCTTCTTTATCAACAACCGAGATATTTTCCAGGTAATTTACCCTTATACGGGTATCATTTTCCTTTACGGCGTTGAACCATAGTGAGTTTTCAGCTACTGTCCATTCAGCATTGGCATTCACGGTTATAAAGAAAGAACCTTCCTCAGGGTTTTCCAGACTTATAACAGCATTATTCTGTAAGGCAGTTCCTGACGGTCCTGTAAGTGTGAGTAATTTGGGAATCTGGCTGAAATTTGCGAGCAGATTTCTGTTCCCGGTTGCTGTGAAGGTATAGTTGGCGTTAGTCGATACAGAGGATCCGCCTTCAGTCCAGTTGATAAATTGATAGCCGGAGGCCGGAACAGCCCTGACTGTAACAGATGCTCCATGATTAAATGATCCGCCCCCTGAAACAGTACCTGTACCTGCCGGGCTAACAGAAGTGGTGATTGTATAATCTGCCACGGCAAAATTGGCAACCAGGGTTCTGTTTCCTGAAACAGGGAATGAATAGCTCGGGTCTGTTGAAACGGATGAGCCTGCCTGAGTCCAGTTCACAAAGCGGTATCCTGTTGCAGGTGTTGCAGTAACCGTAGCCGTTGTTCCTGACCCATAGGTACCAGCTCCGCTGGTAGTGCCTCCTGAGGCAGGTGCAGAGGAAAGTGATACGGTATAAGTGATCAGACTGAAATTTGCCACAAGGGTCGCAGATGCATTTACGGTGAATGAATGACTGGTGCTTGACGAAACCACTGATCCACCCTGTGTCCAGTTAACAAAGGTGTAACCTGAACCCGCCACTGCTGTAACCGTTGCCTCATCGCCATAGTTATAAGAACCTCCTCCGCTGGTAGTCCCACCCGAAACCGGACTTGAAGAGGTGGTTATGTTATACGAATTCTGGCTGAAGTTGGCTACCAGGGTCCGGTTAGAGCTTAGCGTAAAAGTATAGCTTTCACTGGTTGAGACTGTACTACCTCCTTCACTCCAATTGACGAAATTATAGCCTGTTGCCTCCGTTGCCCTGACCGTTACAATTGTTCCCGTTGAGTAGGTTCCGGATCCGCTAGTGGTACCTCCTTCGGATGGATTCGATAGAGTATTGACTGTAAGATATGTGATGGACTGAAAGGTTGCGACCAGATTCCTGTTTGCAGATATGACAAAGGAATAGCTGGAATTAGTAGAAACCGTTGTTCCGCCTTCGGTCCATCCGGCAAACTGATATCCTGATGCGGGAGTGGCTGTTACCGTAACTGTCGCGGAAGGTGAGAATGTACCACCTCCTGATGTTGTTCCTCCTGCTGCAGGGCTTGAAGAGGTTGTGACTGTGTATGTAATCAGGCTATAATTTGCCACCAGTGTCCTGTTACCTGTTACAGTAAATGAATAACTAACGTTTGACGACACTGGGTTGCCGCCTTCAGTCCAGTTTACGAACAGATAGCCTGCTGATGGTGTTGCTGTAACAGTTGCCTGGGATCCGTGTGTATAGGTACCGCCTCCGGTTGTCGAGCCTCCTGTGGATGGACTGCTTGAAGTACTGATGGTGTATGTATTTAGAGTATAGTTCGCAAGAAGATTCCTGTTTGAATTTACAGTGAAAGTATAGCTTGCGCTGGTTGAAACAACTGATCCGCCTTCAGTCCAGTTTACGAAGCGGTATCCTGTTGCAGCTCCGGCGGTTACTGTTGCAGAAGCTCCAAAATTGTAGGTCCCGCTTCCTGTGGTTGATCCAACCCCGGCCGGACTGGTCGAGGTGGAAATAGTATAGGACAATGTAGAGAAATTGGCTACAAGCGACCTGTTTGCCGTTACGGTGAAGGTATAGCTTGCACTGGTTGACACAGGTGATCCTCCGACTGTCCAGTTTACAAACTGGTAACCTGTTGACGGTGTAGCAGTAACAGTAGCAGATTCGCCATAGTTGTAGGAACCTCCACCACTTGTTGTTCCTCCGCCTGAAGGGAGTGATGAAGTTGAAACAGTATATGAAACAAGGCTGAAATTGGCAACAAGTGTCCGGTTTGATGTAATACTGAATGTATAGGTGGAGTTCGTTGAGACCGAAGAGCCGCTTTCCGACCAGTTTACAAACTGATATCCTGAGGAAGGAGTTGCAGTAACAGTAACGGACGATCCGGAATTGAAGGTTCCTCCACCTGACGCGGTACCGCCGGAAGTTGGATTGACTGAAGTGCTGACGGTGTATGTAGCCATACTGAAATTGGCTACCAGAGCCCTGTTTGAGACAGCAGTAAAAGTATATGTCGAATTAGTGGAAACGGTTGTTCCTC
>CAYSBL010000001.1:121402-171896 GCA_964429295.1 uncultured Rikenellaceae bacterium | reverse complement strand
CTGTTTGAGACAGCAGTAAAAGTATATGTCGAATTAGTGGAAACGGTTGTTCCTCCTTCTGTCCAGTTTACGAAGGAATATCCTGAGGCAGGTACGGCAGTCAGATTAACCGTAGTTCCGTGCTGGTAATTGCCGGCACCTGTAATTGATCCTCCTGCTAATGGACTGGCTGTGGCATTTATCTGATATTCATTGGGTTCGAAACTGGCTGTTAGGTTTATGTCAGAATTAACAGTGAATGTATAAGGATTTTCAGCAGACATAGTGGTACCACCGGACTTCCATTCCTTAAATGTATACCCTGTATTAGGTGTTGCTTGAACAGTTGCAATGGTACCAGCATTAAAGGCACCGCCGCCTGTGGTTGTTCCTCCGGCTGTCGGATCTGAAATCAGGTTAACGGTGTATCTTCTGACAAAGTTAGCCTGAAGTGTCCTTGCAGACCCGGCAGTAAACGAATAAGAGGCTTCTGTTGAAACAATATCGCTCCCTTCTGTCCAGTTCAAAAATGCAAAACCGGCATTCGGTGATGCCGTGAGTGTAACCGTCGCCCCATGAGAATAGTCTCCGGCTCCGGCGACAGTTCCGCCTTCAGGTGGATTTGCAGAAGCAGTGATTGTGTATTGAAGAAGGCTGAAATTGGCAACCAGGCTTCTGTTAGCTGTTATCTCGAAAGTATAGCTTGCTAATGTCGACACTTCACTGCTGTTTTCAGTCCAGTTGACAAACAGAAAACCAACAGCCGGAGTAGCAGTTACGGTGACATTTGTGCCTGATGGATAGATTCCTTCCCCGGTTGTGGTACCACTCTCTGCAGGGTTTTCTGAAAGCCCGACTGTATAATCCTGTGCTTTCAGCCCCAGGAAAGCAGAAGCCAGAAGCAATACAAAACTCAGTAATCTTCTCATTTCAATTCCTGTATCTGACCTATGGCAATACGCTGATAAAACGTCATAAAGTTATAATTTGAAACCTGATTTACCAATGATTTTTGATAAACCTTTCAATCGTTTTGACGATTTCGGATTATTTATTACCTGCCGCTGAACTTTTTGATGAACAGGTTCTTGTAGGAGTCCCCCAGGTAGGCTTTATTGTCTTCGGTCAGGAATATTTCCCCCTGCCTGCTATAGCTGACCACATGATCAATATTCACAAGATAGGAGTGATGCACCCTGATTATGTTCAGTTCACCGAGCATTTCATCATAGTGCTTGAGGTTCCTGGAACTGGTATATTTACGGTTTCCGGTTACAAAAAAGTTTGTGCAGTATCCATCAGCCATGCACATGATAATATCTGAGATTTTCAGCACATCAAATCCTTTCAGATGCGGAATGATAAGTGTTTTGGGCTGGTTCGATTCCCAGCGCAGATTTTTCATCAGTTCCTCAAGAATGCCGGTCTCCTGAATCTTCCGGGTTTTAATCTTTTCAACTGCTGAGATCAGTTCGTCGATCCTGACAGGTTTCAGAAGGTAGTCCACCGCACTGAACCTGAAAGCCTTAACAGCATATTCGGAATAGGCGGTCACAAATATTACCTTGAAATCAATTCTTTCGAACATGGTAAGGAGGTCAAATCCCTTTCCGTCAGACATTTCAATATCAAGGAATATGAAATCGGGACGATGCCTGGAAATGGCTCTGAAGGCTGTTTTAACAGATGATGCTGTTGCAACGACCTCAATATCCGGGCAATAGGTTTCAAGGTAATTGCAGATCACCTCCCTTGAAAGTTTTTCATCATCAATAACTATAGTCCTCAGCTTGTTCATCGTATCAATCCCATTTCACAGGTATATCAATAACGACTTTTGTTCCCGGTTCTTGCATTTCAGGAAAAAGATCTGATATTGTGACCTGGAAATTTCCTTTCTGAAGTTTGTTTATTATAGCAAGCCGTTCACTTATGATTGATATGCCTCTCGAAACTTTCCCGTCTGTCCTGCTTTTCAATTCCTGCGACTTCAGCCTCCCGATCCCGTCATCTTCGACGGTGCAGGAAAGCTTGTCGCCGTTCAACTCCCATTTCACTCTGACTGTCCCTTTTCTGTTGGTCAGACCTCTCACCCCATGCCATATTGCATTCTCAACGAAAGGCTGTACAAGCCCGGGCGAGATACTGAACTGGTTAGAAGGGATCTCACGATTCATGCTGATGATGTAGTTGAATTTGTCACCGAACCGCATGTGTTCGATCTTCAGATACTCCTCGATCGATTCGGCTTCTTTCCCAAAAGGGATATAGTCGCTGTTGAAATTATAGAGTATCGATCTGATCAGCTTTGAGAAGTCGGAAATAAACCTGTTGGCTGACAGTGCATCATTCTTTGAAATAAAATAGTTTATAGAGTTAAGTGAGTTGAAAATGAAATGAGGATTCATCTGGCCCTGAAGCGACCTGAGCCTTAACTCATTCTGTTTCTGGTCGGAGATATGCTTTATTTGCCGTATGCGCATCAGAATGAATGAGGTGATAAGAAAAACAATGAATGCAGGTACTGCAAATTTGAAAGCAAGAGTTTGATAATAATAAGGTTTCAATTTTATGATTAGTTCCTTTGAATCTGTCCATGAGCCATCTCGCCCGGTAGCCTGCAGTGTGAAAGAATACCTCCCCGGCCTCAGGTTGGAATAGTTGACATTTCTTGTTCTTGAGTCGGTTTCCACCCAATCATGGTTTATTCTTGACAACCGGTATCTGTAATGGGTTTTATCAGAACCTGCAAAATCGGAGGAGGAGAAAAATATATGTATATTGTTTTCCCCCTTTTCAAGCAGAACTGAATCCGGGCCGGTCAGGGAATGTTTGAAGGGTTTGAACTCTCCCGATGCCCTGATCTCGGAAAGTATTACTTTCTGCTCAACTGTCTCAGATTCTTCCTTGTTGATAGAGTCCGGAAAGAAACTTACCAGTCCTCCCATGCCACCCATGAAAAACATTTCCTTGTCACTGAATGATGCTCCTGAATTGAACTCATTGATGCTCAGTCCTTCGTTAAGGCCAAAGTTTCTGATCATTCCGGTTTCCGGATTCAATCTGGATATACCGGTATTTGTTGAAACCCAAATGTTTCCGTTATTGTCGCCCTGGATGCTGTAAGTCATGTTGTTGCTGAGTCCATCAGAAGTTGTGTAAAACACCTTTTCACCTGAATCCGGAAAAAACTGGCAGACTCCGCCGCCAAGCGTGGCAACCCAGATATTCCCGTTACTGTCTTCATAAATGTCTTCAGCATTGTAATGTTCTTCCGACAGTGTGAATAATTTAACATCGCCAGTATTGGTATCCAGTCTTGCTATCTTGCTGTAATATAGGCCGGCCCAGACAATACCATCCTCACATACCAGGATTTTGTAAACGGGCGACGTGAAATTATAACTGTAGCTTCTTTCGATTTTCCGGGAGACCGGGTTATAAACGCCAATCCTGTTATCTGGAAGGCCAATCAGAAGATTTTCTTGATTATCAAGGGCTATCATCCTGAGGTTGCTTCCTTCAATAGTATGCCTTGTGAACTTACCTGTGCTGAAATCGTAATAGAGTAATAAGTCCCTGTAGAAACCAATCCATAGTCCATCCGGAACCTCCAGGATCGCCCTGATTGCTCCGTAATTTCCAGTGTTTTCTATGCTGCTGATCGTGATGTTCTCGACAATCCCTTCCGGAGAGATTCTTGTTAGTGGGTACTTTCCTCTGGCACCCACCCATATCCGGTCAAACTTGTCTTTCTTCACAGAGTAAACTGTTGGTATATCATTAATGCCGGTCGGAATATCGTAGGATTTGAACCATCCGGGTGTGAATACGATCCGGTTAAGGCCGATTGGCGAGCCGCTGAAGGAATTATTGGAAAACCAGTAAACACTTTTGTTCTGGCAGAAAATTTCTTTTGTCAGCTGAGCTTGTTCCGGAGGTATCGTGTATAGTAACTGTTCCTCCCGGTTAAAAAGAAAAATTCCTTCATCCTGTGATGCCCAGAAAAGGAATCCTGATCCCTTGAAATCGTCTGAGGGGAATTCATCATTATACTCTCTGAAAATTCCTGTGTTTTCATCAAGGAGGAATAATCCAACATTTGAAAAAATCCACTTTCTTCCGGTCTCAGATACATACAGTCTGTGATTGATGCCAAACTGGAAATCCAGAAAGACAGGATAGCTAGCGTCCTCGAGCTTGTAATCATTTAACAGTTCCAGCCTGTTCAGGTCTTTTATTCTGAATTCGCAGATGAATGTGCTTACGATCCATATCCTGTCAGGTTCCGGGTGTGAAATAGTCGGAGCTGTAGTTGCCTGCGGAATCATTAGTTCCTTTCGGAACGCGGAAATGTCATAGATGTCAAATCTATCGTTTGTGAAATTATATCTGAGCAGGGTGTCATGACTGATCAACCATAAATATCCTGATTCATCCACACTGATATTTAGGTAGGATGATGGAATGCCATTATAAATTTTGTTGATTCTTCTGAAATTGTCGGTAAAGCGATCATACTTTGCCACCTGAAAGTCGTCTGTGATGATCCAGAGGTTGTCACCGGCGTCAACCTGAACATCCAGAATGGAAAAATAGGGAAGAGACAGGGAGTCGTTAGTTTTGTGGAAATAATTCCTGAATGAATAGCCGTCGTACCGGCTCAATCCATCCCACGTGGCTATCCACATAAAGCCCGAGCTGTCTGTTGCCATAGCGCGAACATCATTATGTGCAAGACCTTCTTTTGTTGTAAGTGTTTGTATATTATAATTTTGCGAAAAAATTTGAGTTCCGGTACATAAAAGCAGGGATAACATAAACAGCTTAGCAATACCCTTCGTTCGGGCTGGCTGATGCAAGCAATCGGTTGTTGCTTCAGATGGCATTTTTCAATCTGTTAATCCGGTTCTCAAAAGAACTAAAAAAAATCAGGATAATAAAAAGAACAGTTAATTTTGGACTTCTATGGATTTTAAACTTGTATCTGATTTTCAGCCGACAGGAGACCAGCCTGAAGCTATAACCCAGCTTGTTGAAGGCCTTAATAATGGTGTGCCATATCAGACGTTGCTTGGTGTGACAGGATCGGGCAAGACTTTCACCATCGCCAACGTAATCGAAAAGGTACAGAGGCCTGCTCTTGTGTTAAGTCACAACAAAACCCTGGCAGCCCAGCTTTATGGTGAATTCCGGCAGTTCTTCCCGGAAAACCGGGTGGAGTATTTCGTATCGTATTATGATTATTACCAGCCTGAAGCCTATATACCCGTCACCGACACCTATATTGAAAAGGACCTTTCAATAAATGCGGAAATAGAAAAACTTAGGCTTAGCGCTACCTCTGCACTTCTGTCGGGAAGAAAGGATGTCATAGTTGTATCATCCATATCATGTATTTACGGCATAGGAAATCCCGAGGATTTTCATTCCAATACCGTTCATGTCAGGGCCGGGCAGAATATTGCAAGAAACCTGTTTCTCAGGAAGCTGGTAGACAGTCTGTATTCAAGGAATGAGCTTGAATTCAGGAATGGAACCTTCCGGGTAAGGGGCGATACAGTTGATATCATGCCTTCCTATGCTGACACAGCTGTCAGAGTGGTTTTTTTCGGGGAACAGATTGAGGAAATTTCCCTGTTCGATCCAATGAGCGGTACCCGTCTGGAAACAGTAAATGAATACATTTTATACCCGGCCAATATTTTTGTGACCACCCGCGACAGAATAAACCAGGCAATCAGTCTTATACAGGATGATATGGTAAGACAGGTTACCTTCTTCCGGGATACAGGCAAGTTTGAGGAAGCCAAAAGGCTCGAACAGAGGGTCTCTTATGATCTGGAGATGATAAAGGAACTTGGCTATTGCAGCGGGATTGAAAATTACTCACGTTATTTTGACGGAAGGATCCCGGGAACGCGTCCATTCTGCCTGCTTGATTATTTTCCTGACGATTTTGTAACAATCATTGATGAGAGCCATGTGAGCGTTCCACAGATAAGGGCCATGTACGGAGGTGACCATTCCAGGAAGCAGACACTTGTAGAGTATGGTTTCAGACTTCCTGCAGCTCTTGATAACAGGCCTATGAGAATGGAGGAATTTGAAGCCCTCACCGGGCAAACAATTTTTGTCAGCGCCACTCCGGCTGACTATGAGCTTGAAAAAAGCGAAGGAGTCTTTGTGGATCAGGTAATAAGGCCGACGGGACTTCTTGACCCGCCTATTGAGGTCAGGCCAAGCCTAAACCAGATTGACGACCTGATGGGGGAGATAAGGACCAGGGCCAAAGCAGGGGAAAGAACCCTTGTAACAACCATCACCAAGAGGATGGCAGAGGAGCTTTCAGCCTACCTTCTAAGATATGATATCAAATGCCGGTATATCCATTCCGACATTGATACCCTGGAGCGGATAGACATTATGGAAGGATTGCGTTCCGGTGACTTTGATGTACTTGTGGGAGTCAATCTCCTGAGGGAGGGACTCGATCTTCCTGAGGTATCGCTGGTTGCCATCCTGGATGCAGACAAAGAGGGATTCCTGAGATCAGCCAGGTCGCTTACCCAGACAGCGGGACGGGCTGCCAGAAACCTGAACGGGAAAGTTGTTATGTATGCCGACACAATTACAGGAAGCATGCAGGAAACTATCAATGAGACTAACCGGAGGAGGGAGAAGCAGCTATGGTACAATGAGAAAATGGGAATTACTCCTGCCCAGATCGTTAAAAGAACCGGAACAATTCTAAGCGGTTTAAGCAGGAAGGGAGTGAGCGTGAAAGCCTATATTGAACCCGAAACACCTGATATAGCTGCAGATCCTGTTGTTAAATACATGGACCGGGATGCTTTGGAAAAAGCGATTGAGAAAAGCAGGAAGAATATGGAGAAAGCTGCTTCTGAACTTGATTTTGTTGAAGCCGCCCGTCTCAGGGATGAAGTTACAGCCCTTCAGTCGCTGCTGAAGAACAAATCCTGATACCAATCCGGAATTATTGCCTGGCTGCCGTCCAGTCCCAGGTTTTACCCTCGGCGTTGTTTGATGCCGTTCCCCTGATCATTTTATCAGTTACGACTCCGGTATAGATGTCATTGTTGATCCTGAAAGTAATGGAACTGCCCTCAAGCCGTCCGTCAGTAACTGAATGGGATCTGATTCCTGATTTCAGGGTACCTCTTACGAACTGGTATTCCTGAACCAGTTCGAGTTCAGCGTCTCCCATCTTCCACGTTCCTCCCGCTTTTGCCGGTACTATCCACAGGTAAGCAGTGTTCCAGCTGTTCCAGTTCTCTTCGGTGGTTACCTCCTGATCGGCTTCCCATTCTCCCATTGTGAATGTGTTTGACACTATACGGGTTCCCGGTTTGAGATCAAGGATCCTGGGACGAAGCTTCAGGTTGATTTCCGGAAGTAAGAACATTGTTATAACGGTCGCTTTTGACAAGTCCGTCTCATACAGATCAGCCTGGATGAATTCAGTTTTGTCGCCTACTCCCTCTTTTCTTGCATTTTCCTTCGAAAGTGCTACCATATCGGGATTGTATTCAATTCCGGTCGCTTTTGCACCTAATTTTGCTGCTGTTATTACCGTTCTGCCATCCCCTGAGCCAAGGTCGATTACATAGTCGGCCGGAGTGACTTTTGCTACCTCAAGCATTTTGTTAACCAGTTCCTGAGGAGTTGGAACCCACACAACATCTTTACCCTGTTGTCCGATTTCAGGGACATATTTATTACCGGAGATTTTCTCCTGGGCATAAAGGGTCAGCATCGCTGAGGAAACCATTAATGCCAGAATTGCTGATAGTAAATACCTGGTAGTTTTCATTTCTTTATTGTCATCATTAGTTCCTTTTTGAAGGAATAAAAATATATAAATTAATCATATATTGATCAGGTCTCTCACATAGTTTGCAATTGCAAGACATGATGTCAGACCTGGCGATTCAATGCCGATCAGGTTAATGAAACCAGGCAATCCCTTCTCTGACTCTTCACTTATGTGGAAATCCCTTACAGGTTCTCCGGGGCCCTGAATCTTTGGCCTGATTCCGGCCATTTCGGGAGCCAGATCATCGTATTCCAGGAAAGGAAGAAATTTTCTTGCCGACCGGAAGAAGGCATCCTGCTTTGAAGATGTTACTTTATAATCAAAGACGTTGGAAGCGAGCCATGTTACATCCGGACCAAGCTTAACCCCTCCGTTCATATCGACCGTCACATGAATTCCAATACCTTCAAGATTATGGACCGGTACCGGATACACCAGCCTGTTTAAAAGACGGTTCTTTGGCGGATTCAATCTGAAATATTCACCCTTGCAAAACCTGATCCGCAATTTTTCATCCCTGTAACCGGCCATTTCAGAGATCAGGTCGGAACCGAGTCCGGCCGAATTGATAACTATCCTTGTGGTAAAACTGAATGTTGTCTTTTCTGAGTCAGTGATAGTAATTTCATATCCTTCAGAAATCTTCCTGATTCCTTTGACCTCGCTGCTGTAAGCAATCTGACATCCGTTCAGCATTGCTCCCGTCTCCAGACTCTTCATAAGGGAGTGGCTGTCGACAATTCCTGTTGATGGAGAAAAGACTGCCCTCAGGGCCTTAACTGACGGCTCAAGTTCGGCAATCCTGTTCCTGTCAATCAGTTCCAGGTCATCCACCCCATTGTTGACAGCAGTGTCCATTATTTCCTCAATAATCCGGATCTCATCCTCTGCAGTTGCGACAATTATCTTGCCGCAGTTTTTAAATGGGATGTCATGTTTCCTGCAATAATCATACATCAGCCATTTGCCCTCAAGGCACAGCTTTGATTTCAGACTGCCCTTCGGGTAGTATATTCCCGCATGTATTACCTCGCTGTTCCGGCTGCTTGTTTCCTGTCCGAAAGTCTTTTGCTTCTCTGTCAGGTAAACATCCCCGAAGTCCCTGGATATTCTTTCGGCAATGGCCAGACCGACTACACCGGCTCCAATTATGGTAATTTGCGCATCCATTCAGATAAATCCCTTTGGTATTTCGCAAATCTAATCATTAGGGATCCTGTTTGTATCATAGCGGAAGACTTTTCGGTTTTGTTTCAAAAAAATCATAAATTTGTTTATCACAGCCACAAAATGAATATCCGGTTTTTCCTGTCCTGCAGATGTATGCGATTATTTTTGTCCATATCGCTTGTTTTTCTGATATTAACGACATGCAATGATAATTTGCCTGTCGACAGGTATTCACTTGTTACCAGGCACAATGTTAAGATTACCGCTCCGGATAGTCTTAATGCCCTTTCGGTCGGAAACGGTGAATTTGCATTTACCGTTGATATCACCGGATTGCAAACATTTCCGCATTTTTATGAAAAGGGAATACCTCTGGGAACCATGTCGAACTGGGGCTGGCATACAGGAGAGAATCCTTGTAACTATTCCCTTGATGACGTTTACAGGAATTACGATGTTCACGGAAGGAATGTCAACTACGTTCACCAGTTCAGGAGTAATGAGGATTCAGCTCGTTTTCTTGCATCTGAATGGTTAAGAAACAATCCTCACAGGATCCATCTGGGACTGATTGGTCTGTACATAATTAACAGGGAAGGAGAGGAGATTGAAATCGGTGAAATAAAACAACCGGTTCAGGAACTTGATCTTTGGTCAGGCAGGATAAGCAGCACTTTCAAGGTTGATGATATACCTGTTACAGTTGAAACTCTATGCCATCCCGACCTTGACATAGTATCAGCGAGGATTTCATCACCTCTTATTTCTGATAAACGGCTCATGATCAGAATGGAATTCCCGCTTGGAATCCCGGGTCCTGCCGGTTATGATCTGAATTCTCCCGATGGTCATGCCACGGAGATACTTTCAGAATCCGGGGAAGAAACCCTGATCGGGCGTTCTCAGGATAATGACTGTTATTTCGCGAGAGTTCTGCATCCCGGTTCCCGTGTTGAAGCTTCCGGCAGGCATCGGTATCTGTTAGTACCGGAAGGTGACTCAATCCTTGAGTTTTCATGTCATTTCAGCAGGTTAAGGGGAGATGATCAGATCCCGGATTTTGGTGCGACGTTGAACGCCTGCAGGATCGGATGGAAAGAATTCTGGATGAGCGGAGGGGCTGTTGACTTTTCGGCCTGCACCGATCCCAGGGCCCGTGAGCTTGAAAGAAGAGTAGTGCTTTCGCAGTATCTGACTCGTATTCAGTGCAGTGGTTCTCTGCCTCCGGCTGAGACCGGCCTTACATACAACAGCTGGTATGGGAAATTCCATCTTGAGATGCATTGGTGGCATGCAGTTCATTTTGCCTTATGGCAGAGAGAAGAAGTCCTGGAGAAACAGATGGAGTATTATTTCCGTATTGTCGAAAAAGCAAGGAGGACAGCCATGGACCAGGGTTACGAGGGAGTTAGGTGGCCGAAGATGGTTGGTCCCGACGGAAGAGAAAGTCCCAGTACAGTTGGTACCTACCTTATCTGGCAGCAGCCTCATTTTATTTTCTTCTCCGAGCTCCTGTACAGGAATTCGGAAAACCCAGCCAGTATTCTCGAAAAATACAAGGACCTGGTTTTTGAGACTGCCGGTTTTATGGCCAGTTATGCATGGTATGAAGAATCAAAAGACAGGTATGTTCTGGGCCCGGTTCTGATACCTGCTCAGGAAAGCCTGAGACTTGAGACTACCATAAACCCGGCCTTCGAGGTGGCTTACTGGTACTGGGGACTTAAAACGGCGCAGGAATGGAGGGTTCGTTCAGGTATTGAGCCCGACCCGAAATGGGCTGATGTTATTGAAAAATTGTCTGAATTGCCCGTTGCCGGCGGTTTGTATCTATGTTCCGAGGACACTCGCGATTCGTATGAAAATCCCCGATACTTGAGCGATCACCCGATAGTCTCGGCGGTTTCGGGGATGCTCCCGGTTACGGAAAAGGTTGACAGAAAAATACTTGCGGCAACACTTGATACCATCATGGCAAAGTGGAACTGGCAATCTACCTGGGGCTGGGATTTTCCCATGCTTGCAATGTCAGCAGCTTCCATAGGGCGTTCAGGGCAGGCAATTGATTTCCTTCTGATGGATGCTCCCAAGAACAGGTATCTGGTTAATGGCCATAACTATCAGGATTCCAGGCTTGCACTTTATCTTCCCGGGAACGGAGGCCTTCTTACAGCGGTTGCCAGAATGTGTGTTGAAAAGCAATTTCCTGATGACGGAAAATGGGAGATCAGGTTTGAAAACCTAAACAAATATCCTGAGTGAAGATTATGCCCGTTTTATTTATTATGCGAGAAAATGAAAGAAATAGACCATTGCCGGATATTCGCCGGAATGCCAGATCCGTTAACCGGAAGCTGCAATCCGTTAACCGGAAGTTCGTCAACCAGGGAAAAAATCTTAATTTAATATTCAGCCAGGGGATCTTTGCTTAAAGACCTCGTCATTTTTCTTAATTTTGTGGTGTAACTGATTATTTTCCGTCACATGAGAGCTTATTTCCAGATAATATTTCTTCTGTTATTCTTCAATCTGCCATTATATACATTGGAGATCCTGGTTCCGGCAGCGACTTCGATAAGAATGAAGATACCGGGCGAGGGAAGCACCAGGGATATTGATGAAGTAAAGGAATTTATCAGAAAGGGCAGCAAACTCCTTATGTCAAAGGATGCAACTCTTGACAGGGTAAAAGCGTGCATCGACAGCGCCACTCTGATATGTGAAAGAAAAAAGCTTGATTTTCCCGCTGGTCTTTATCTTCTGGAGGCTGAATACTTTTATGCTGCCGGCGATCTGCGTACTGCATCTGAAAAAGCCACGCTTGCCCTGGATGCTGCCGAAGACTCGAAAAACAGGGAAGATCTTGCAAGGATATACCTTTTCCTGGGGAAGTACAACCGGAGGACTGGGTTCTTCAAGGAAAGTATAGAGAATTATGAGAATGCTGTTGCAATAGCCGACAAGGAAAAGCTTAAAGGCATTATTCCCCTTGCCTATATGGAACAGGCTGTTTTATACCAGTCGGTTGAGGATCGCAACCGGGAAATCGAATACTTTGAACGGTTTATTGAATCAAGTAACGCTGAAGGGGATACTTCTCTTGCCAAAAGCGGGTATCTGGAACTGGGGACCAGGCTCTGCGGTGATTCAGCAACTGTGGCATGGAGGGATTTCAGGAAGGCAGACTCACTGTTGCGCATCTGTTACAATCTGTCTGAAATTACAAAAGATACCCTCCTTTGTTCCTGGTCGCTTGCAAACATGGGCTGGAATTTCTACCTGGAGAAGATGTATGATTCTTCAATATTTTACTATGAGACCTCTCTAAAGCGTTACAGTATTCCGGGCAAAAAGTATAGCATGGCTTCCAACGCCCTTGGCAATCTGGGTACTTTATACCGCGACCTTAACAGACCTGGAGAAGCTATAAAATATTACAAGCAGGGAATAGACAATGCACTTCAGGTGAATTCGTTGTTTAACCTGCAGTGGATTTACATGGATATGAGCGATATGTATCTTAAACTCAGGGATACCGCTAATGCCTACCTTAGCCATGTTATGTTCAAAAAGTATTCCGATGCCTATAACGCCGTCAAAAGCAGCCAGGGAATGTCGGATGCAAGGATAAGATATGAAGCGGACACCAGGAACAAGGAACTTCAGTTGCTCTCCCTGAGGCTCAAGAATAACAGGCTTCTGAACTATGGATTTGCAGGATTCATTTTTCTGACAATGCTGATTGGATTTCTGCTTTTCAGGGGATCAAAGCTTAAGGACAAGCGCCGCCTGAGTGAAATGAACCGGAAGATAAGTGAGCTTACCCAGGCCAACCTTAGGCAGCAGATGAATCCGCATTTTATATTCAACACCCTGAACTCGATACAATATTACATGTACCAGCATGATAAGCTGGCCACAAACAACTATCTCACCAAGTTTTCAAGCCTTATGAGGAAAGTGCTTGACAATTCACAGCATACATCGGTTCCCCTCAGTGATGAACTGAGCGCCCTGAACCTGTACCTCGAGCTTGAAAGCATAAGGTTCAAGGATAAATTTGATTTCAGGATAACTATTGATGATGAGATAGATCCAATAATGCACAAGGTACCCACAATGCTTATACAGCCTTATGTTGAGAACTCCATTTCACACGGGCTTATCCCAAAGGAGGGAAAGGGCTTTGTGAGCATTGATCTTAAACTCAACAGCAATTGCATTCTGTGCACTATTGAGGACAACGGCATCGGGCGGGAAGCATCCATGGAACGGAACATTAAAAAAGAAGGGAATCACAACTCGCTCGGGACAAGGATAAGCAGGTCGAGGCTCGATCTCGTGAACGAGCTCTACGGCACCAGCCTGCAGACAGTTTATTCAGACCTTAAGGATGGAGAAGGCCGGCCGGCCGGGACAAGGGTTGAAATTCATATACCTCTATTATCATGAGCAGAAAGCTTAAGACGATTATAGTTGATGATGAACTTGATGCCGTTGAATTCATAAATTCAATCATATCCGAATATTGTCCGACACTTGACGTAGTAGGCAGGGCGTACAATGTAGTCCAGGCGGCTGATACAATCAACCGGACCAGGCCTGATCTCCTTTTTCTGGATGTGGAGATGCCTAACGGAACCGGATTTGATTTGCTGGCACAGTTCCCGGAGAAGGATTTCGATGTCATCTTCATTACTGCATTCAACCATTATGCAATAAAGGCGATCAGGTTCAGTGCCATCGACTATATTCTCAAACCCATAAACATCACTGAATTCATTGATGCTGTTGGAAAGGTCCTGAAAAAAAGGCAGGAAAGAAGTACAAAAGGAAACGAGGGCTTACAGGTCCTGATGGAAAACCTCAGAACCGCTCTTCCTTCACGGATGGCCATACCAACAGCTGACGGTATGGAATACCTTAATCCGAAGGATGTTCTCAGGATTGAAGCAGACAGAAGCTACACCTGGTTCTATCTTAATGGTGGCAGGAAGATGCTGGTATCAAAGCATCTCAAGGAGTTCCAGGAGCTTCTCGGCGACAGATATTTCTTTCGTTCGCATAATTCATACCTGGTTAACCTGAAATATGTAAAAAAATTTATCCGGAGGGATGGAGGCTATATTGAGATGATTGACGGAGCCCTGATACCCTTGTCTCGGAACAGGAAGGATATCTTTCTGGCACAGATGGCAAAATTCCACGGGTAGTAGCAGAGGGGGAAAATAAGGGGAAAATTAAAAGGGGCTTTTTACAGCCCCTTTTCGTTACACTCAAACCTAAAACCAACAATTGTCGGATAAGCTAAAAAATCATTTTACGGCCACAGCTTCTGTGGGGTTGTTAATGAGAAGAGGGAAGTAGACTGCTATCAGCTTCGTGGATTCTAATTCACTCAGCCTGGTCTGCGAGATCAGTTTCTGGTGATAATACTCCTGAAGGTTAAGCTCTGAATCGGATGTGTTCATTCCCTCTTTCCTTAAAGCCTTGTCAAGCTTTTCAACACCGAAATAGTCGCCGTTGCAAACATACTGGACCGAAAGCTTATCGGACACAGTAACGTATCTTGTGCACTTACCCGACTTGCATACCACAACCTTAACGCTCATCGGGGAGTTCTCATAGCTAATGGTGAATGTTTTGCATTCCTCGCCATTGATAACGGCGGGATCGGCGGCTGTTTCAATCATGTAATCGCCCAGTGCTGTGAATGTCGGGCCTTTGGCGACCACTTTTGCGGCAAACGATGCAGTGCAGAATGCGATTGCAAGTACTGCGGAGACAATTAATCTTTTCATGGCATAAAAATTAATGGTTAGTGATAAAAATTGCTTTTACTGTCCTTCTTTTCATAATCCTGCTTTCCGTTGAGTTCTGACCTGTCCCGTCATAAACTCATAACGAATTTATCATATATCATTATGCAGGAAAAGAGCCGTTCAACAGATGACCGGTTTGAATCAACGAATGACCGAAAACTGGTTGAAACCTGAAAAGAATGTTAATGAGAAAAAAGTGTTTCTCTTCAGAAAATCGTAATTAACAATGACTTAAAAAAAGAAGGAACCAGACTTGCTGATTCCTCGAATCCTTTATTGTCGGGGTGGTGAGACTCGAACTCACGACCCCTAGCACCCCATGCTAGTGCGCTAGCCAACTGCGCCACACCCCGAAAAATCTGTCCGGATCGTGTTCCCCCCGCACGGGGGCTCCGGAAAAACACTGCAAATTTAATCAAGAATTCCAAACAGAAAAATTTTACAATGTTAACCTGAATGGAAAAACAACCTAACTTTGAAAAAATGATAACCAGACTGTAAAACAATTATGAAGCTCAGACTTTGTGCTGCCATCATTTTGACAGCATTAATTGCATGTGACAGGGCACAATATGTTTCAACTATCCAGGTTCCCGGAAGGGACAGGTATTGCATCATCGATACTGCAGGTGAAAGTGTTATCCCAAGCGGGAGGATAGTGAAACCCCTGGGCAGTTTTACCAGGATAGCTCCAGACCCCTTTGGACTGGCTCTCTCACCCGACGGGAAACTTGCTCTTTCAGTTCATAACAACCTGCTAACCCTTATTGACACTGAGGATAATAGCACAAGGGAAGTTTCGGCTCCTTACAATGAAAAGGGTTCGTATATGGGAGCTGCCATAACCAGGGATAACCATACCGCATACCTGAGCGGAGGCGACAGCGGGGACATAATAATAATAGACATTGAAACATCTGAAAGTTCAGGGAGGATCTCAATTAACGGGAGATCGGAAGGGAAGGTTTTCAGGGACAGCTTTGTGGGCGACATACGATTATCGGAGGACGAGAAGAAGCTTTATGTTCTCGATCAGTTTAACTTCAGGCTGGTGATTCTTGACCTGCAGGGAAGGAAAGTACTGCACTCTGTACCGGTTGGCCGCTTCCCTCTTGGTATCGATATTTCTCCTGACGGAAAATTCGCTTATGTAGCCAATACTGGTGTTTTCGACTATCCTCTTGCCCCCGGACTGACGGAGAAGAACCTCGAGGAAGCCGGACTTGATTTTCCCCCCTATGGACTACCTTCTGAAGAGGCAGAAAACGGAACTGAAGTTGACGGCCGTTTTATTCCCGGGCTTGGAAGTCCTGATGTGCCTGAGGCGGTTTCAGTCTGGACTGTCGACCTTGAAAGCAACCAGGTCATAGCAATGGAAAAAACAGGATACAGGATGGGCGAAAGGGTCGAAGGCCTCGAGATTGTAGGAGGATCAAGTCCCAATTCCATAGCTGCCGGCCGGAACAGGGTTTTCGTCAGCAATGCCACAAACGATAATATTTCTGTGCTGGATCCGGTAACGGGGAAGGTTATATCGAATGTCAAGCTGAATATTGATCATCGTATTGATTCATTCAGGGGTATGATACCCTTCGGAATTGAACTCAGCAACGATGAGTCAAGGCTTTACGTTGCCCTGAGCGGACTTAATGCTGTTTGTGTGGTTGATGCTTTGAATCTCAATGTCCTTGGATACATTCCGACCGGATGGTTTCCTACAAAGCTCCATATCTCTCCTGACGACCTTTCCCTTTATGTTGTCACAGCCCGCGGACTGGGATCGGGTCCTAACGGGGGAGAAAACTTCGTACTTACCTCTGCAGGCACCTATGTCGGTGACATTATGCTGGGGACATTTGAAAAAATAGACCTCAGCGGGATCAACCTTGATCTTGCGACACAACAGGTTGTGAATAACACATTCCGGGAGATCAGGACAAAAGACAATCCGAAAAATCCTCTGCCACCTAATTCAGGACAAAGAAAAAGCCCCATAAAACACATAATATATATTACAAAGGAAAACAGGACTTTTGATGAGGTCTACGGAGAACTTGAGAATGCGAGGGGGGATTCCTCGCTTGCAAGATACGGGATGAATGCCAGCGTGGCAAGCAGGGACAGGACAAGGATGGTAAACAATGTCAATGTAATGCCAAATCACCAGAAACTGGCGAGGGAGTTCGCGGTAAGCGACAACTTCTATTGCGATTCTGATGCGTCGGTGCACGGCCATAGATGGATGGTAGGAACCTATCCGAACGAATGGGTCGAAATAAATAGTTCAATGGGTATAACAAGGGATCTGTTCAGTTCCGCTCCGGGAAGGAAATACGTAGCTGGTTCCTCCGGAGCTGTTTATCCCGAGGATTACAATGAGGCCGGCGGAATGTGGGAGCACCTGTCACGGCACGGGGTAAGCTTTTTCAACTTCGGTCAGGGATTTGAGTTCTCGGGTGCCGATGAACAGCAATGGCATAAATATACAGGAGTGAAGATGGGGGTCATGTTCCCGATGCCCAGGCCACTGTTCGACAGGACCTCGAGGAAATATGCAACATACAATACAAGTGTCCCCGACCAGTTCAGGATCGACATGTTCGAGGAGGAACTTGAAGAAAAATGGCTTTCAGGGAAGGAGGAATTCCCCGCAGTGATCACAATGATCATACCCAATGATCACGGATCGTCGGAGAGGATAGACGATGGATATCCTTTCAGGGAATCATATATGGCCGATAATGATCTTGCCCTTGGCCGGGTAATAGAAAAGCTGAGTCATACGGAATGGTGGCCGGAAATGCTGATTATTGTAACAGAGGACGATGCCCAGGACGGGCGTGACCATGTTGATGCCCATCGCTCCCTTCTCATGATGATCAGCCCGTGGATAAGAAGGGGATATGTTTCCCATTCCCATTCCAATTTTGGGGCAATCCTGAAGACGATATATAATATTTGCGATATCCCTCCATTGAACCAGTTCGATGCAACAGCAACACTGATGCAGGATTTTTTTACCGACAAACCCGATCTCACCCCATACGAACCTGTCATGGTTGACAACAGGATCTTTGATCCGCAAAAGGCGCTGGATCCCTATGACCGTGATTTCAGATGGGAATCTTTGCGTGAATCGCCAGAAATTGACAGTGAGGAGGACTTCAGGTCGAGCCACCAGGAACAGATGCTTTTTCAGAACAAGTAACAGCGAATGATCTTATATTTGTTTTCAAACTGATTCTTGAGTAAATGAAGAAAAATAAACTAAACCGCAGGAAATTTTTCACCCTGCTTGGCGCCGGTGGTGCAGCTCTTGCCATAAAACCGGTTTCTGCAATGACAACCGGTAGGCCTCAGGTCAAGGAAAAGCCTGCCACAAATATCAGCGATGCGCAAAAAGTACCGAGGAACGAGGCCTCAATGCCCGGAAAATTCCCGGGGAAAGTGGTAGTAGTCAAAGACCTGAGGTCGGTTGCCGATGATGTGCCCGTGGAAGGCATCGCATACCTTATGCTTCAGAAATCGATGCTGGAGCTTACCGGCGGGAAGAACCTGAAAAAAGCCTGGAGGACCTTTGTAAATCCTGGTGAAAAAATTGGACTGAAGGTGAATCCCGTTGCGGGTAAATTACTTTCAACAAGTCATGCTGTGGTACAGAGTGTTGTTAAACAATTAACAGAGAGTGGTATCGACAGAAAGGATATTGTCATCTGGGATCGAAGGGCAATGGAGCTGACTGATGTAGGCTTTACGGCTGACAATTATCCTGGCATAACCTTTCGCGGAACCGAATGCCAGGACGAAAAAGGATCCTTTTTTGACAACGAAGGGAAACTCTACGGTGAAAGAAACATCGACAGGGAATGGTATTACTGGGCTGATGTCGAAGGTGAATATGACTCGGAGACAATGCCATATATGGTTAATGGAGGAAAGTTTTCATATTTCAGCAGGATTGTCACCCGCGAGGTTGACAAGATCATCAATATACCAATTTTGAAGAATGCAGGCGGATCAGTTACAAATGCAATGAAGAACCTTGCCTTTGGTTCGGTTTCCAACACCGGCCGTCTTCATGAGCAGCTGTGGAATGAAACCTGTGCTGAAGTTTGTGCTTTTTCACCGATCCGCGATAAGGTGGTACTAAATATATGCGATGGTCTGAGAGGCTGCTTCAACGGAGGTCCCGGTGCCAATCCCCAGTTCATTTGTAATTACAATACCCTGATCGTTTCCTCCGACCCCGTTGCAATGGACAGGATCGCTTACGATATCATTGCCGCGAAAAGAATAGAGGAAGGAATTCAGAAAACCCCGGCGCCTGAATCGCTCACATTCCTTAAGATGGCTGCGTCACTCGGGCTTGGGATTGCCGATATTGACAGGATAGAGCTGAAGAACTTTACTCTCGGTTGATATCGCCTGAAAATAAAGGAACAACATCGTACTTTTATCTAAAGAACCTTTGCTTTTCAAAAAATGGTACCATGAGCAGGCTGATTCAAGCATTTTGTCTTTTCATTTTTATGTCCCTGGCATCCTGGTCCCAGGTGCCTGATGATTTCCCGTCCGTAACACTGGCAGACCTGCCCGGTGCTGTGATTTCATTACCGAGAGTATTCAACGGCTCCTCGCTGTTCGGATATATAAACGGCGGAGCTGAACTTTACCTGGAATACGGATTTTCACTCGCTTCCATTACTGAAATCTCCCTTGAGGGAGGCAAGTATAAAACTGAGATATATAAGATGAATGGACCTGAGGAGGCATTCGGCATCTTTTCTGTTTCAAAATTCAGATGCCTGGACATGCCTGGTCATTCTGATTATACCTGCCGGACCAGGTATCAGCTTCAGATCTGCAAGGGGCCTTATTATATCAGTATCATCAATTCGGGCGGAAGCGCAGCCGACAGCGCAGCTTCGGCAAGGATCGGAAGCCTTATTGCACAGAAGATTCCCGAAGGTGAACTGAATCTCTCGCAATATTTACCCGGGATTCCCACAGAAATAATGAAAACCAGCTGTTTTCTGGCAAAGGGCCGCCTTGGGATAGTTAACGGGGACCCAGAGCTGGAAGACTTTTTCAGGGGAACCGGAAATTTCACCGCAGTAGTACTGAAAGGAGAGGAGGACTATACAATCTCGGTTAAATTCAGTGATCCTGATTCAATGAAGAATTTCATGGAATCAAATGGCATTGAAATATCGGGAACCCGGTCTCCTGGGAGCAATGAAATGCTGTCTGCGAGATATTTATCTGAAAATCATCTGATTATTTCAAAGCGAAGATAACAGGCTCGCCACAGCAATGATTTTCGCTTAAACTTGATTAAGTTTGCAAAAGGAAAAATATAAAATTATATGCAGATATGGATGTGTTCAAACCCCTTGATCTTTCAAATGACGGACAGAAGCCTGAAGCCTCTGGGACAGAAAAGGTAAAATGTCTCATAGTTGGCTCAGGTCCTGCCGGTTACACGGCAGCCGTTTATGCAGCCAGGGCAAATTTAAAGCCTGTTCTCTATACTGGTCTTCAAATGGGAGGTCAGCTTACTACTACGACAGAGGTTGATAATTATCCGGGATTTCCCGATGGAGTTACCGGACCCGAACTAATGGAGCATTTTAAAAAACAGGCTGAACGTTTCGGGACCGATGTACGCTTTGGCATTGCAGTAAAGGCAGATTTTTCAGGCACAATCCACAAAGTTACGTTTGATGACGGCAAGGTCGTTGAAGCCGGTACGGTTATTATAGCTACTGGTGCCACTGCAAAATACCTGGGGATTGAGGCTGAGAGCCGTTATGCCGGAATGGGAGTCTCAGCCTGTGCCACCTGTGACGGATTCTTTTACAGGGGCAAGGATGTCGCAGTTGTTGGAGGAGGTGACACTGCAGCCGAAGAAGCGACATATCTCTCAGGCCTTTGCAACAAGGTTTACCTGGTTGTCCGCCGGAATGTACTGAGAGCTTCAAAGGCAATGCAGGAGAGGGTTCTTAAAACCTCCAACATAGAAATCCTCTGGGAACACCAGGCAACGGATCTTTATGGTGAAAATGGAGTTGAAGGCGTGGTTCTGGTTAAGAAAAAGGGAACGCCCGAAGAAGAAATTGTAAAGGTTAAAATCGACGGCTTTTTCCTCGCTATAGGGCATACGCCTAATTCTAAGGTATTCAGTGAGTTCATCACAACAAATGAAAACGGATATATTAAGACCATTCCCGGCACATCGAAGACGAATGTTCCAGGTGTCTTTGCCGCGGGCGATGTTCAGGATCCGGTTTACAGGCAGGCGATAACGGCTGCCGGATCAGGATGTATGGCAGCTATTGACGCTGAGCGATATCTTATTGAAAAACAATGAAGACATTTAAGAAGATATTCAAAATCAATGCCGGACCTTCCGATGTATATTCGGCGCTTACCAATCCTCTCACCATCGGGCTCTGGTCGGGATATCCTGCAGAAATGTCGGAGGAGCCGGGAAGTGAGTTTTCATTGTGGGAAGGAGATATCAGCGGAAGGAACATCGGGTTCATAAAGGACAGGAAGGTTGTTCAGGAATGGTACTTCGGTGATCAGGAGGAAAAATCGATAGTTACGATTGAAATTAAAACTGAAGGTGAGGGTTCAGTTGTGACAGTAGAGCATTCAAACATTCCCGATGACGAATTTGACCAGATTGCAGAGGGTTGGAGGGAATTCTACATGGGAGCTATAGCTGGCTTCTTCAGTCCTAATTTCTGAGATCAGGCCTGAATCCCGGCTCGGGTTTTCCCATTATCTCATAGATGTCCTCGCACGATGCATAGATCAGAGTGGCTATTCCCTTATAGCACATCGTACCGGCTGTTTCCTGGATACGTTGGTGCCACTCAGGCAACCAGACCATTATGTGGTCCCTTATGAATCTTCTTATTTCTCCTGCCAGCGCGGAACGGCAGGCTTCATCTTCCAATGCAGCATACTTGTCAATAAGAAGCGTAACAAACAACAGCTCAATTCCGAGATTATCATCGTCAGCTTTGTAGTTTACCCTTTTTTTCCAGCCGTAGGAATCATAGAAATCCGACACTTTTTCCTTTCCCTTTGCCTCTTCCAGAACGGTATCGGTATATGCTGATTTGAATGGCGGGGCAAGAGGTATCCCATCACCCAGGAAAAGTCGCCTGAAATCTTCCTGCATCAGGCTTCTGCAGGTTGTCCTGTCGGTGCATGAATTCCTGAGTTGTGAAGCAGCCTCAAGGAACCTTGGATTAGTGCTGTTAACAGGAAGGGTCTTGAGGATTCCCTTTTGCCAGAAATCAATAATGCATTCTTCGACAGGCTCGTTCATAATCATCGAACCTGCAAAATAGAGCAGCATGTTATAGCCTTTCAAAAGGTTTTTTTGGGTTTTATCCAGACTTATTTCCATTGTTACACACGAAATATCCAACATTTTCAGATTGACCTCAGATTTTACCGTTTCCAGTAAAACCGACGGAAATGAAAAAAGTTCGAAAATCTGATCCTGAAATTCAGATATTACATAATACGCAAAAAAAAAGCTGCATCATAAATAATGCAGCTTTATAGTGAATTGAATATTTCTATTTTGTGAAATCGGCCATTTCGTGAGGGTACTCGTCATTATCGATTTTGCGTTTAATTTCCCTGAAGGCTTTAACGGTATAGTTAACATCATCAAGTGAATGCGCAGCCGTAGGGATCAGTCTGAGCATAACAACATCCCTGGGTACAACCGGGTAGATCACCACGGAGCAGAAAATATTGTAATTCTCTCTCAGATCATAGATCAGCTGCGTGACTACTTCAAGCGGGCATTTGAAAAATACAGGAGTGACCGGTGACTCTGTCTTTCCGAGGTCGAGTCCGCTTTCCCTTAAACCCGATTGCAGAGCTCTGACAATTGTCCAAAGCTTCTCCCTGTATTCAGGATTTGCCTGGATCAGTTCAAGCCTCTTTATTGCTCCGAGGGTCATTGCCATGGGAAGTGACTTTGCATAGATCTGTGACCTGAGATTGTACCTCAGGTAATTTACCACTTCTTTTGTGCTGGCTACAAATCCGCCTATGCCTGCCATAGCCTTGGCAAAGGTTGCAAAGTAAACGTCAATCTGGTCCTGTACGCCGAAGTGTTCGCCTGTGCCTCTGCCGTTGGCTCCCATGGTTCCAAATCCGTGGGCATCATCAACCAGCAGGCGGAAAGAGTATTTTTTCTTGAGTTCAGCAATCTTGTCGAGTTTTCCGAGGTCGCCTGCCATTCCAAAGACGCCTTCGGTTATTACCAGTATGCCGCCTCCCGATTCGCCGACAAGCTTTGTAGCTCTCTGAAGCTGTTTTTCACAGCTTTCAATATCATTGTGGGCAAATACGAATCTTTTGCCGAAATGGAGCCTCAGTCCGTCCATAATGCATGCATGCGACTCGGAGTCGTAAACTATCACGTCATGACGGTCGACCAGCGTATCGATGATCGATACCATTCCCTGGTAGCCAAAATTGAGAAGAAAAGCGTCTTCCTTCATCTCAAACTCGGCTGCCATCTTTTCAAACCTCTCGTGGTTTGTGGTCTGACCTGACATCATTCTGGCTCCCATAGGATATGCAAGACCATATTGCTTTGTATATTCCGCATCAGCTTTTCTGACCTCAGGATCGTTGGCCAGCCCAAGGTAGTTGTTAAGGCTCCAGGTTAGGACCTGTTTTCCCCTGAAAACCATTTTAGGCGCGATTTCACCCTCAAGTTTTGGAAACATAAAATACCCGTGAGCTAAATCGGAATATTGACCCAACTCTCCCATGTTGGTTTTGATCTTGTTGAAAATATCCATTTTATAAAGCTTTTTAAAATTTGCCACAAATTTAAGCATTAAGGATAATCATGTGATACCACTTTATACCTAATTTGCCCGATAGTTAAATATTTGCCATAAAATCATCGATTCAAAAAAAATATGTAATTTTGCGCAACATTTTTTATGAGAGTCAGACTATATATCATACTTGCTTTTCTGATCGGCATAAGTTCATGCGGAGAATATGAGAAGCTGCTCAAGAGCACCGATTATGAACTGAAAAAAACCAGGGCGCGGGAATACTTTGATAGCCAGCAATATGCAAGGGCGGCGGAACTGTTTTCACAGGTTATTCCGAGATTCCGGGCCACAGGTGAGTCTGAGGAACTGAACTGGCTTAACGCCCAGTGCTATTATAATATGAGGCAATACGATGTGGCTGGTTCATTTTTCAAATCCCTGGTAGAGCAGTATCCTTTCGGCGAATATGCTGAAGAAGCGACCTTCCTGGGAGCACTATGCGATTATAACCTGGCTCCCCGTGCCGAGCTCGATCAGCAAAACGCGAAAAATGCCATCGAAGGATTTTCGGTGTTCGTAAACAGGTTTCCCAAAAGTCCGAGGATCGCTGAAGCGGAGGGATACCTTAAAGTGCTTCAGGACAGGCTTGTAGAGAAGTCTTATCTGAGTGCAAGGCTTTATTACAATATGAAGCAGTACAAAGCCGCAGTTACGGCTCTTACAAACAGTCTGAAGGAGTATTCCGAATCGAAATACCGCGAGGAAATGATGTATCTCAAGCTTCATTCCCTGTATCTTTATGCTGAGAAAAGCATTCCGGCCAGGCAGAAAGAACGTTTCCAGGAAACTCTCGACGATTATTTTTCGTTTATGGAGGAATATCCGGAAAGCAAATATTCTAGGGAAGTGCAAAGAATTTATGATTCGACTGCACGGTATCTGAAGATTGATCCGGCTGAAAATTTAGTCAACAACCAGTAAAAAAATATGGATTACAGAAAAACAACTGCGCCTACGACAACAGTGACCCGTAATATGGAACTTCTAACGGAAGATACGGGTAATGTTTACGAAACAGTTATAATTGTTGCCAGGAGGGCTAACCAGATTGCTGTTGAGATGAAGCAGGAGCTTAACAAGAAGCTTGAGGAGTTTGCATCCTACACCGACAATCTCGAGGAAGTTTTTGAAAACCGTGAGCAGATAGAAATATCCAAGTTCTACGAAAGGCTCCCTAAACCGACACTCATTGCTCTTCAGGAGTTTGAGGAAGGCAAGGTATTCTACAGGAATCCTGAAAGCTCAGCCGCGAAAAGCAAAATCTGAAATTAATGATTAAGGGTAAGAAGATACTTGTCGGAATCACGGGAGGTATTGCAGCTTACAAGACTCCCTCAATAGTCCGTCTCCTGGTAAAGGAAGGCTGTGAGGTAAGGGTAATCATGACCGATCACGCCAGGGAGTTCATAACACCTCTTACCCTGGCGACTCTGTCAAGAAATCCGGTTTTGACGGGCTTTTTCAATCCTGAAGACGGAAGCTGGAACAGCCATATTGACCTCGGCCTCTGGGCTGATCTTTTTATTATAGCACCTGCAACAGCCAACACCATGGCTAAAATGGCAGCCGGAATAGCTGACAACCTGCTTCTCACCACATTCCTGTCGGCAAGGTGTCCTGTTTTTATTGCACCTTCGATGGATGTCGACATGCTGGAGCATCCTGCGACTAAAAACAATATAAAGATACTTGAATCTTACGGAGTACGTGTTCTTGATGCTCCCGGAGGCGAGTTGGCAAGCGGTCTAACCGGAAGGGGACGGATGTCGGAACCTGAAGACATTGCAGGTGAGATAAAGACTTACTTCCTGAAAAAAAAAACGATAAACCTCTGACAGGCAAACGGGTTCTGGTCAATGCAGGCCCCACGCGCGAACAGATTGATCCTGTCCGTTTCATAAGCAACTATTCCACCGGCAAAATGGGCATTGCACTGGCTGATGCAGCTGCAGAATACGGTGCAGAAGTAGTGCTTATCCTTGGTCCCGTTGAAAAAATCCCCGGAAATCCGTCGGTAAGTATAGTAAACGTTGTTTCAGCCCACGAAATGGCTTCTGAATGCATTTCCGCATTTCCTTCCTGTGATATTGCAATACTGTCGGCTGCCGTTGCTGATTTCACACCTGCAGAAAAATACGACAGGAAGATTAAAAGAGCCGGTGAAGAGATATTGCTGAGGCTCAAGCCCACCGACGACATTGCTGCTGCTCTGGGCGGCATTAAGAAAAAAAAACAGCTTCTCATAGGGTTTGCCCTTGAAACCCATAATGAAATGTCGAACGCTGCAGCCAAACTTAAACGGAAGAATCTCGATCTGATTGTTATGAATTCGCTTCAGGACAGGGGGGCAGGATTCGGTTATGACACCAACAGGATCACCCTGATTGACAGAAACAATATTATTGATAAATTTGAGTTGAAATCAAAGGAAGATGCTGCTAGGGATATTCTGGACAAGATAGTTATGCTTCTTAAAGCTTTTACGGATGAAACGAAATAGGGTAATAAGATATTTCTTCCTGATACTGCTGGTACATTTTACAGGCCTGATCCAAGCCCAGGAACTGAACTGCAACGTCCAGGTCAGCGCTCAGAAGATCCAGGGCTCCAACCGGCAGGTATTCGAATCGATGCAGAGGGATATCTACGAGTTTATGAACAACACCGTATGGACAAATCATGTGTTCAGCTACGCGGAGAGGATCGACTGCAACATCCTGATTAATCTTACCGAACAGTTTTCTGCTGATGAATTCAGGGGAACTCTTCAGGTCCAGCTCCGCCGGCCGATCTTCAATACAACCTATAATTCAACAGTGTTGAATTTTGTTGACAATAATTTCCAGTTCAGGTATGTTGAGTTTCAGCCGCTTGAGTTTGATCCCAATTCATATCGTTCGAGCCTGGTTTCTGTTCTTGCATACTATGCTTACCTGATACTGGGATTTGACTATGATTCTTTTTCCACCCTGGGCGGGACCGAGTTTTTCCAGGTAGCTGAAAAAATAGTGACAAATGCCCAGAACGCAGCTGAACCGGGCTGGAAACCCTATGACGGATCGAGGAACAGAAACAGGTACTGGCTTGTTAAAAACCTTCTTGACAAGGAATATGAGGGGGTACGGAGATTCGTACATGAATATTATATAAACGGACTTGACAGGATGGAGTCGCGAGCTGCCGAATCGAGGACGGGAATTGCTGAAAGCCTGAAACTCCTTCAGGAGGTTCACAGGGCCAAGCCCGATCCATATATGTATCTTGTTCAGGTTGTGATGGAATCAAAGTCGGATGAGCTGGTAAATATTTTCTCTGAAGCATTTCCGGAGGAAAAGAGCCGGGTTATCCAGATCCTGGTTGAAATAGATCCGGGGAACAAATCAAAATACGAGAAGATAACCGCCTCCAGTTAACCATATTGCCCCGCTATGCTTTTAAAACTTGCCGTTCGCAATTATGCGCTTATAAAAGAGCTTGATCTCTCTTTTGAGAACGGCCTGACAATCATTACCGGCGAAACCGGTGCCGGCAAGTCGATCCTTCTGGGAGCCCTTTCGCTCATCCTCGGCGCAAGGGCCGATTCCTCGGTGCTCCTCGACCTTACCGGGAAATGCATAGTTGAAGGAACATTTAAAATAGAGGATTATGACCTCGAGGATTTCTTTTCCCGCAATGATCTTGATTATGAAAATCAGGCCATTCTGAGACGTGAAATAAATCCGGCCGGAAAATCAAGAGCTTTCATTAACGATACCCCGGTGGTCCTGAATGTCCTTAAGGAACTTGGCGACAGACTTATCGACATTCATTCCCAGCACCAGACGCTGATGCTTAACGACAACGCTTTTCAGCTGAATATCATCGATTCCTACGCCGCGACCGGACCGCTAAGGGAGAAATACCGGTCTGAATTCAGCAGTTACCGGAAGCTTCTGAAAGAATACAACGAGTTGAAGGATAAGAATGAAAGGAACCGTGCCGACCTCGAATATTTCAGGGCCCTGTTAAGCCAGCTTGAGGAGGCAAAACTCAGAGCGGGGGAACAGGAGGAACTGGAGAAGGATCAAGAGATTCTGGAACACGCCGAAGAGATTAAGCTGGCACTGACTAATGCATCCCGTCTTCTTTCACAGGAGGGAGAATCGGTGTTGTCAATGCTAAGGGAGGTAAAGCAGACTATCGGAAAGATAAAATCATTCCTCTCGTCAGAATTAAATATTTATTCGCGACTCGACTCTTCCTTCATTGAACTTGATGACATTTCCAATGAAATAGTGAGGCTGGAGCAGGAAACTGATGCTGATCCACAGCGACTTGAACTTGTAAACGGGCGACTAGATACCCTTTATTCGCTCTTCCGGAAGCATCATGTAAAAGACCTTGGCGAACTGATTTTGCGAAAGGCAGAGATAGAAAATGCGCTGAAATCGATAGAGACAGGCGACGAAAGGCTTGATGAGTTGTCCGGACTGCTTTCAAGGGCTGCTGAATCGCTGGGTATAGCGGCCGCCAGGATTTCCGAAATGCGGAAATCTGCTCTGCCGGGAATCGAATCGAAGATCAGCGGTCAGTTGAAACAGCTTGGAATACCTAATGCACGGTTTGAAATTCTGCTTTCAAAGACTTCTGATTTTACATCATCCGGAACGGACACTGCGGATTTCCTTTTCTCAGCCAACAGGCAGACACGTCCCGAGAACATAGCCAGGATCGCATCAGGCGGTGAATTGTCGCGTGTAATGCTCAGCCTGAAATCGCTGCTGACCCGAAGCATGAATCTCCCGACAATCATTTTTGACGAAATTGACTCAGGTGTTTCCGGTGAGGTTGCCGACAAGGTAGGCCAGATTCTGCTCGGAATGGGGAAATACATGCAGGTTGTGAACATAACGCATCTTCCCCAGGTTGCTTCCAGGGGCAATGTTCATTATCATGTCTACAAGGAAGATACCGGTGATTCAACAATTACACGGGTAAAGTTGTTATCTGCAGAAGAAAGAGTCAGGGAAGTGGCCAGACTGCTTAGCGGCAGTGAGGTTACTGAAACTGCAATTAAGAACGCAAGGGAACTGATCAGGGCAGGCAGCAAATAGCTTAAGTCATAACCTGCCTTTTGTGAAGCGACGCTTCTTATAAATTAAATAATGATTTAATATTATCATATGAATGACGGTCTCTTAAGAGGAAAGAAGGGTATCATATTCGGTGCCCTGAATGAGAAATCGATAGCCTGGCAGGTTGCCCTGAAGGCTCATCACCAGGGTGCACAACTGGTGCTTACAAATTCACCGGTGGCTGTAAGAATGGGATCTATAAATGAGCTTGCTGAACTGACATCTTCGAAGGTCATTGTTGCTGATGCAACAAGCATGGTGGATATAGACAAGCTGGTGTCCGAAAGCCTGCAGATTTTCGGAGGGAGGTTCGATTTTGTCCTGCATTCCATAGGTATGTCACCCAACGTCAGGAAGGATATTCCCTATGAGAACACGAGCTATGAGAACATGCTTAAGACCTTTGACATCTCGGCACTCAGCTTTCACAGGATACTTCAGACATGCTACAAGTATGACGCAATAAATGAATGGGGATCGGTGGTGGCCCTAACCTATGTGGCAGCCCAGAGAACACTTTCGGGATATAACGACATGGGTGATGCAAAGGCCCTTCTCGAATCAATAGCCAGGTCGTTCGGATATATCTATGGACGCGACCGGAAAGTCAGGATCAATACCATCTCCCAGTCGCCTACCCCTACAACAGCCGGAAGCGGGGTTCACGGAATAGAATCGCTTCTCGATTTTTCCGAAAGGATGTCGCCCCTTGGCAATGCAACGGCCGAAGAATGTGCTGACTATTGCGTGTCTCTTTTCTCGGATCTTACCCGGAAGGTGACCATGCAGAACCTTTATCACGACGGGGGGTTTTCCAGCATGGGAATGAGTCTGAAAGCGATAGAACAATACAACAAGAGCTTCGAGGAATGTGATTGTGACGAAAAGTAACTAAGTATAAATACCTATTTTACAAGCGATTTACCTGGCGGTAAATCGCTTTTTCTATATTTGAGAAACCTAAAACCCTGCCCTATGCTCAAGATGATATTGCTGGCATTGTTTTACTTCCTTTTCCCCCTTGTTATTATCTTCCTGTGCAGAAAATGGACCTTCCTTCAGAAATTCGGAACTATAGTTCTGGCTTATGCCTTTGGACTTGTTATTGGCACTGCCGGAATTCTTCCGCAGGGAAGCGAAGGCTTCAGGTATGCATTGCAGAACGAGCCCTCCCTCAGTAAACCGGTACTGGAAGCCCTTATTGCAGAAGGGAAAGCAGTTCCGGACGACAGGGTCGCAAATGATATTCTTGCTCTCCAGGACGGGATATATTCGCTGGCACTGCTTCTTGCATTTCCGTTGCTCCTGTTCTCACTTAACATCCGGCGATGGCTGAAATTCGCAAAAAATGGATTTCTTTCAGTAGCATTGGCACTGGTGGCCGGAGTGGTTGTGGTAACATCCGGATTCTTCATTTGGAAGGACGCTTTCCCCGATGCATGGAAACTTGCTGGTATGTTTGAAGGCATATACACAGGAGGTACTCCCAACTTTGCAGCCCTCAAACTGATCCTGAATGTGGATGCCGACCGCTTCGTGGTCCTGTTCACCTACGATACTATTGTAGGTGCATTTCTTGTGCTGTTTTTTGTTACTCTCGCTCCGAGGATATTCAGGGCCATCCTGCCGCAGTACGAGTCCAAAGACGGTATTGCCGTTGATGAAAGCCTTGTAAAGAAAGAAACTGAAGGACTGGATGATTTCTCGGGGATGCTGAAGAGAAAGACATTTGTACCGCTACTGAAAGCTATGGGAATAAGCGTTATTATTGCCGGGATAAGCGGAGCCCTGTACATGTTTGCTCCTGTTGCCCAGGAATACAGAATGGCAGTCATGGTGCTTTCGGTCACTACCCTTGGCATCCTTGCGTCACTTGTCAAGCCGATAAACAGGATTGAAAAGACCTTTCAGCTCGGTATGTACCTGATCCTTGTATTCTCACTCACGGTTGCCTCAAGGTCAGATATAAGAAGTCTTTTTGCAAAGGGAATGTGGGATCTGATCCTCTTTATATCCTGGTGTTACTGGGGTTCTCTCTTGCTGCATCTCATCCTTGCGAAGATTTTCCGCATCGACGCCGATAATTTCCTCATAACAGCAACAGCCTTCGTGTTTTCTCCGCCTTTTGTTCCGCTTGTTGCCAATGCTCTTAAGAATAAGGATGTTATTGTAACCGGGCTCACGGGAGGAGTTATTGGCTATCTTCTTGGTAACTACTTCGGTACCACGCTGGCATATCTGCTGAAAGGGTTCTGAAAACCATATCGTTTTGGGTAAAAAAATTATCGTAAAACAATAACCCGCTTATTGTTTTACGATAATTATTTGTTGTTATTTCTGAATATACGGATAAGCAGTATATTGCCTAGAACAAGTAATTTAATCCGAATCCGAATCCGATGTTACCATCCTGTTCATTGAATGCCTTTCCGATATCTATTGCAACCACAAAATTTTCGCCCCAGACCGGCATAATACTTATACCTGCGCAGTGATGCATTTTCTCAGCCCCCGTATTGAAGAAATCACTGATTGTATAGTTGGTCATCCTGGAATTGAAAGTGGAGCTCAGGTTAGATGGAAGGTCATTTTTCTGGGTAACCATGCCCAGGTCATAGAACAGGTTAAGTCCAAGGTAGCTTTCCTTTCTGAACAATGTGAAATGAACCGGTTTCCAGCGAAGTTCGACGTTGCCAAGAGCAAAACCTTCGCCCACAACCCTGTTCTTGAGTACTCCCCTCAGAGTGCTGAATCCTCCTAGTCCTTCATTGAATGCACCGGTTAGTCTGGAGGTTATCATCTGCGACTGGTAGAAGAACGGAGTCTTTCCTGATATAGTAGCCTGATATCCGATCCTGTAAACCAGTGACAGGTCATTCTCGATAAGCGTGAAATACTGTCTGTGAGTGATGTAAAATTTGGTGAAGCTCCAGTCGTTGCCAAGGAATCCGGGAGCGAGTTCAAATCCCAGCTCGGTCCAGATCCCTTTCATGGGATTCGGACGATTATCCCTGCTGTCCCAGACCACTCCGGCCTTCAGTGTGTTTACCCAGCCGCCATCGGCTTCGTTGGCCGAGATAAGGCCAAGTGAATCACGGTACAGTTCAAAGAGGCCAGGTTCATCCGACAAAGAAGGCAGTAGGTCCTCATCCTTGCCCTTGTTAAGTTTGTCGATATTTACCGATCTGACATCAAATTTTTGGAACGCAAACCCGGCACTCCATTTCAGCTTCTCTCCCGAAAGGTTGCCGAGGAAATCATTCTTGAACCTGAACTGGTTCCTTTCATGCCGGTAGAACATGGCTGACCTGTAAGCTGAAGCCTCTGTATCCATCCAGTCGGTATTAAAAACTGATTCATAACCGTTGAAGCCGTAAAAATGATTGGCCAGGTCGGGCAGATAGCTCAGATCGACTGCCCATTCTATTCCTGGGATCAGGTGGTTCGATTCGAACATTAAACGGTAAATACCGCTTCCCCTCGTAAATCTGGAGACCTCGGCGTAGATATGGTCTTCCCATTTGGGGTAGATGCTTGGATTCCCGTAATTGAAAAACTCGACCAGCGCTCCGTACTGGAATCCCAGGTTGCTGTCAAAGGAAACTGCAGGGAGTGCGCCTCCGAATTTCCAGCCGGTCTTTGCTTTGTCATCCTGGGCGGCGACGAGTAAGGTAATCGTGAAGGCAAGCATCAGGGCTAAAGTCTTTTTCATAGGGTAGAATTTTGGTTCAGAGCGATAAAGGTAAAGAAAAATGGAAATCATAAACGTTATTTTCAATAATTGCTACCTTAGGCTTTAATTTTACGATTAAATACGTATATGGCTCTGTTGATAAAAAATATCAGGGAACTGTTCGGCACGATGGATAGACCTCAGGGAGTGAAGCGCGGTAAGGAAATGGAGGTGGTTGAATCGGTGAAGAATGCTTTTCTTTTTACAGAGGGCGGTACCATAACTTCCTTCGGCAGAATGGATGACCTTCCACATGAACTGGCTGCAGGGCAGTCGGGAATCGAGGTCATTGATGCTTCAGGGAAGCTGGCATTTCCTGCATTCTGTGATTCACATACCCATCTCGTATATTCAGGAAGCCGTGAACAGGAATTTGTTGACAAGATCAGAGGGCTTTCATATGAAGAAATTGCCCGCAGGGGAGGAGGTATTCTGAATTCAGCCGGAAAGCTTCACAAAGCGACTGAGGAGGAGCTTTATCGTGAATCGATGGTGAGGGTCAATGAAATAGCTGGTATGGGAACAGGTTCGGTGGAGATCAAGAGCGGTTACGGGCTTAATACTGCGGATGAGCTAAAAATGCTCAGGGTGATAAGGCGTATCAGGGAGACTTGTCCGCTGGAAGTGAAATCGACCTTCCTGGGGGCACATGCGATTCCGGAAAAGTACAGGAATGACAGGGAGGTATATATTGGTGAGATCATCAATGAAATGATTCCCCTGGTCGCTTCGGAGGGACTGGCCGATTATATCGATGTCTTCTGTGATGAAGGATTCTTCACGGTTGACGAAACGGAACGGATACTCATGGCCGGGTTGAAACATGGCTTGATACCAAAGATACATGCCAATGAGATTGCCTTTTCAGGAGGGGTTCAGGTCGGTGTCAAGTACAATGCGTTGTCTGTCGACCACCTGGAGCGCTCGGGAGAGGAAGAAATCTCTGCTCTGCTTAGATCAGATACCATACCGACTCTTCTTCCCGGATCAGCGCTTTTCCTGAATCTTCCCGACCCGCCTGCCCGCAGGATGATTGAATCGGGTTTGCCAGTCGCCCTTGCTTCTGACTACAACCCGGGCTCGTCGCCCTCGGGAAATATGAAGCTTATCATGTCGCTTGGATGCATAAGGCTGAGAATGACACCTGAGGAGGTGTTCAATGCTGTTACTGTCAATTCGGCATATGCGATGGGGATCGGGGATACGCACGGTTCGATTTCGGAAGGGAAGTCGGCAAATCTTGTTATCACAAAGGATATTCCTTCATTCGGATTTTTCCCATACGCATTTGGCAGTGACCTTATCGATATGGTAATACTCAGGGGAAAAGTCTGGAAGCCTGCCGGGGTGTGAAGGCCTTTTATGATATCTGAATTGAAACATAAAGATCTACATTAATTATATGGAAAAGAGAATAATCGAGTGTGTTCCGAATTTCAGCGAAGGCAGGGACATGGGAATAATAAAACAGATCACAGATGTCATTGAATCGGTAGAGGGAGTCAGGCTTCTGGATGTTGATCCGGGACGCGATACAAACCGTACGGTGGTAACTTTTGTGGGAGATCCTGAAGCAGTTGTTGAAGCTGCTTTCAGGGGAGTGAGGAAAGCATCGGAACTGATCGACATGTCGAAGCACCATGGCGAGCATCCGAGAATGGGAGCCACTGATGTATGCCCTCTTGTTCCCGTTTCCGGTATAACGATGGAAGAAACGGTGGTTTACGCACGCAGGCTGGCAAAAATGATAGGAGAAGAGCTGTCAATTCCCGTGTATTGTTATGAGAATGCCGCCCTTGAGGAAAAAAGACGCAATCTGGCCAACTGCAGAGCCGGTGAATATGAAGGATTAAGGAAAAAGCTGGCAGATCCTGAATGGAAACCCGATTTCGGGCCTGCAGTCTTCAATGAGCGATCAGGGGCGACAGCAGTGGGAGCCAGGGATTTCCTGGTGGCCTTCAATATTAACCTGAACACCACCTCTAGCCGCCGGGCCAATGCCATTGCATTCGATGTCAGGGAGAAGGGGCGTATGGTAAAGGGTGAGAACGGAGAAATGGCAAATATTCCGGGAACACTGAAGTGTGTGAAAGCAATAGGTTGGTACATAAAGGAATACGGAATAGCCCAGATCTCAATGAACCTTACTAACATCTCGGTGACTCCGGTTCATATTGCCTTTGATGAGGTATGCAGGAAAGCCGATGCAAGGGGGATCAGGGTAACCGGTTCGGAGCTTGTAGGACTTATCCCGCTAAAGTCGATGCTCGATGCCGGCAGATATTTCCTTGAAAAACAGGAGCGCTCCACTGGTGTTTCGGATGAAGAGCTTGTCAAAATAGCTGTCAAATCGCTGGGATTAAGTGATATCAGCAAGTTCAATCCCGGGGAAAAGATAATTGAATATGTGATCAGCGGAAATGAAGATGAGGGTAAGCTAAGGTCGCTGACACTTAAGGGTTTCATGAATGAGACAGCTTCGGAGTCGGTGGCTCCCGGAGGCGGGTCCGTATCGGCTTATATTGGATCCCTTGGCGTAGCACTGGGGACCATGGTAGCAAACATTTCCGGACACAAGAGGGGCTGGGATCACCGCTGGAAAGAGTTTTCGGAATGGGCTGAGACGGGTAAGGAAATCCAGAACAGACTGCTGAGATTTGTAGATGAGGACACGGAAGCTTTCAACAGGATTCTGGAGGCTTTCAGTCTTCCGAAAAAGACTGAAGAGGATATTGCTGTCAGAAAGGCAGCTATTGCTGAAGCAACAAAGAATGCGACCCTGGTGCCTTTCAGGGTTATGGAAACAGCATTGCCTGCCTTTGCCCTTATCAGGGAGATGGTTGAAAAAGGAAATCCCAACTCGGTAACCGATGCCGCGGTTGGAGCACTGGCGCTAAGGTCGTGCATCAGGGGAGCCTATATGAATGTGAAGATAAACGCCGTTGATCTGGATGACAGGGAATATGCTGATGATCTTGTTTTGCGGGGCAAGGCCATTGAAGAACAGGCTATAAGGGAAGAAGAATCCATTCTCGCCCTGACCGACCTGATTATAAGGGGAGCCCAATAGAACGATTGCGGGCAGAAGGCAGTTCCGGATACTTTTCCCTACAAACCAGGATCGGGATGTTTTTCTGTGATCCTTCGTATGGTCCTTAGCTTGTGGGAATATCCTCCCTTTTCTTTCTTAAAGATACCCTGAGAGTCAATAGTGTCGATTCTTACCCTTCCTGAGGCATGGATCACGAGCCCGCGAGAAAGTACCATTCCAACATGAGTTATTTTCCCCCTTTCGTCATCGAAAAGGAGAAGATCGCCGGGAAGTGTTTCTTCCAGGAAGCTTATGCTGAAACCGGCCTCAGCCTGCTGCCAGCTGTCGCGTGGTATATCTGTTCCCCTGATCTTGTAAACCAGCTGAACAAAACCGGAGCAGTCAATGCCTGAGGGTATCCTTCCCCCCCATATATAAGGACTGTTTATGAATTTCAGTGCAGTGTCGGCAAACGACCCGGAAACCTTCAGGTATGAGTGATTGAAATCGGATCCGGCTGTGAAAAAATTGTTTCCTGCCCTGAACCGGCCTTTCTCAAAATCGGGATCGTAAACCTCACAACCTGCCTCGAGAACCATCTTTGTGCCGTCTTCCCTGTGACACAGGAGAGACCTGTTAAGCACGTGTCCCTTATCGTTATGTCCGGCAGGAGAATGCTGAATGTGATCTGTGTCGATCCATCCTGTATAATTGTCAAACAAGGTCTGTATCCTTTGCCAGTGTCCCACGCGGTCAATTATCCTGTATTTCTCTCCGAATAGCACCTGGCTCAGCATTTCGGAGCGGTGAGATGGTCCCGAACGAAGCGGAACGAAAACGTTGCAGCAAACGAATGTATCCATCATAAATATTTTCTCAAAATTAGCAATTTATGGGATTCAGGAACAAACCTTCTGATTCCTGCAGAAAATCAGTGAAATGATGGTTGGCAGTTGAAAAATATCTATATTTTTGGATTTGATAATCAGGTATATCAAAAATCGAGGCCATGGCTTTATCGAGAAGACCTCCGGAGGTCAAACCCAATAAGAAATATCTTTATCACCTGCTCCTTTTTATAGCGAGCATCATCATTGTGGTTGCCATATCGCCCCGTGAAGGCAAATTCAGGTACGAATTCCAGAAAGGGAAACCGTGGCTGAGCTCCTCGCTCATTGCTCCATGGGATTTTGCGATTGAAAAACCGGATGCAGTAATAGCGGCCGAACGTGACAGCATTCTCAAAAATTTTGCCCCTTATTTCAAGCTCGAACCTGAGGTTGAAAAGAGCAAGATAGCTGAGTTCGATATCTACCTTAACACACTTCGGGAAAACATCGAGAGAGAATCGAGGCCAATCGATCCGATGGGATTTCTGGCAGTTAAAAGGGAACTTAATTCCATTCTTTCCGGCATCTACCAGAAAGGCATTCTTGAAAGCAATGAGCTGATGCCATATGAGAAGCTTCCTGCAGAGGTTACGGTGATCAGTGGAAAGATTGCCGGAGAGAGGCAGGTGAATTCGCTCTACATTGAGAAAACGGCCTACCAGTTTGCGGAAGAAAAGAAAGCTGAAGTCGAGAGCCATTATACTTCTTCCCAGGCAAGGTTGCTGAGGGATCTTCTCGCAGGAGTTGCTCTTTACGACTTTATTGAGCCGAACCTGTTTTATGATGCAACCACATCAAATGCCGTGAGAACAAAGCTGCTTGGAGAGATAAGTCATGCACGCGGGCTTGTTCAGGAAGGGGAACTTATCATTTCGAGGGGTGAAATAGTAGATGATCAGAAGTTCATGATGCTTGAATCAATGAAGAACGAGTACGAGAGACGTCTTGGCAAGGATGAGATGTGGCTGATTGTGCTGGGCAGACTTATCGAGGTCACGGCATGTTACCTTGCACTGTATTTTTTCATGTTCTACTTCCGGTTTGATGTGTTAAGCTCCACCCACAAGACATTTTTTATCATCCTGGTAATCCTTCTGTTTCTGATAGTCACCCGTCTGGTTGTTTACATGCCCGGCAATGTAATCTTTCTTATACCCTTTGCTATCATACCCATTGTGGTAAGGACTTTTTACGATTCGAGGCTTGCTCTCTTTGTTTACCTGATTACAATAATGCTTGCTGGTTTCTTCGTTCCCAACTCGTTCGAATTCGTTTTCCTGAGTTTTATTGCCGGAGTAATGGTAATTATATCTCTTACGAATATTTACAGGAGAGCAAAGCTTTTTACAGCTGCCGTAATGGCTTTTCTTTCATATTCAATAGTCTACCTGGGCATTGGTCTGATGCAGGAAGGAAACCTTGCCGGCATGAACTGGCAGAACTACCTCTGGTTTGCAGGCAACGGAGTACTTTTGTTTCTGAGCTATCCGCTGATATTTGTTTTTGAGAAGACATTCGGATTCCTTTCTGATGCGACACTGTTTGAGCTGGCCGATACAAATCAGCCTTTGCTCAGAAAACTTGCGGAAGAGGCACCGGGTTCATTTCAACATTCGCTTCAGGTTGCCAATCTTGCAGAGGAAGCTGCGAGGGAAATCGGAGCGAATAACCTTCTGGCAAGGACCGGGGCAT
The DNA here is from genome assembly GCA_964429295.1 of uncultured Rikenellaceae bacterium. GTDB lineage: Bacteria > Bacteroidota > Bacteroidia > Bacteroidales > VadinHA17 > LD21. The sequence continues at coordinate 133,740 of CAYSBL010000001.1, read as the reverse complement.
TGTATCATGATATCGGAAAGACTTTCCATTCGGAATACTTCATTGAAAACCAGGCTGAAGGATTCAGTCCGCACGATCAGATAGATCCTCTCGAGAGTGCTGGTATAATAACCGGGCATGTAAAAAGGGGAATGGAGCTTGCAAAAAAATACAATCTTCCTTCGGCTATTGTTGATTTCATTCAGACTCATCACGGGACTGGTGTGGCATATTTCTTTTTCAAAAAGTATCTCGATAAGAATCCGAAAGGAACTGATATGGAAAAGCATTTTGCATACGGGGGGCCCAGACCGTTGTCGAAGGAAACTGCAATTGTCATGATGGCTGATGCGGTGGAAGCTTCATCACGGAGTCTTGCCAACTATTCGGAGGAAAATATAAGCGAGCTTGTCGAAAGGATAGTATATATCCAGGAGCAGGACGGCCAGTTTGCCGAAACACCTCTGACATTTAAAGACATTTCGGATATCAAGAAGGTATTCATAAAGCGTCTTTCGAATATTTATCATGCCAGAATAGCATATCCCAAAAGGGAGACGTCCAGAGGTTAGCGCATGTCTATTATCTCTGCATCCCTGTGAAGTGCCGTTGAGAAAGCAAATTCGGCATCTTCGGGCTGATGTGTGAGATCATAGCCGGTCACTTTCAGCATAACGGTTATGCCGTTTTTGTATTTGTATTCAAGGCCTTTCAGGTCAAGACCGGGTTTGCCGATTTCGAGCCTTATCCTTACGTGGTCGCTGTTTAGGTCTTCGGGATAGAGGTCAATCAGGTATGAACCCGTTCTCTCCTCAAGCAGCCGTGTCTTGTAATCCTTTTTCCAAATGGAAAAAATTGCCGAAGGTTTCGCCATGAACGACTCGTCATTTTTCTGCGGCCTGGTAATGGTTACTTCCTCCACATCCGGAAGGTAGCTCCACATGTTGGTGCCATTGTACCAAATAATATTTTCCGGCAATTCCAGCCTGTAGCGGTCCTTGCTCAGAACAGCAGATCCCTTTAAGCTGTTACTGGAGCCTTCCACCTGGTCTACAGTCTCCATAGTGAACTGAATGGATACCGACGGCGCTTTTGTTGCCCTGGAAGAGAAATCGTCGAGTACCTTTATGGCTTCAGGATCATTCTGTGCTGACAGGCTGAGAGAGGCTGCCCCGAGGATGATTATTGAAAGAAGTCTTTTCATTCATATGTATTTACTCAAGACTCTTCAAAATCTGTTCCAAATGTGTATAATCAGAGATAAGAACATCTCTTGCCTTGCTTCCTTCGAAAGGCCCGACCACTCCGGCAGCTTCAAGCTGGTCAATCAGGCGGCCTGCCCTGTTATAGCCAATGGAGAGTTTTCTCTGGATAAGGGATGTGGATCCCTGCTGGTGCTGGATAACCAGCCGGGCAGCTTCCTCGAACATGGGATCCCTTTTACGAAGGTCAACCTCCTGTGTTCCGCCTTCGCTGTCGTCAATGTATTCGGGCAGGTGCATTGCATCGGGATAGCCCTGCTGAGATCCGATGAATTCAGTCAGTTCTTCTATCTCATTCGTATCGATGAATGCGCACTGTACCCTGATTGGTTCAGCGCCTGAGGATACAAGCATATCGCCGCGTCCCACCAGCCTGTCGGCTCCCGTTGCGTCGATTATTGTCCTTGAGTCAATTGAAGAGAATACCCTGAAGGCAATCCGTGTCGGGAAGTTGGCCTTTATGAAGCCGGTGATGATATTCGTGGAAGGCCGTTGTGTGGAAATAATGAGGTGTATGCCTATGGCCCTTGCAAGCTGGGCAAGCCGTCCGATCGGTGGTTCGATCTCCCTTCCTGCAGTCATGATAAGGTCAGCGAACTCATCGATGATAAGAACGATATACGGAAGGTAACGGTGCCCTTTCTCCGGGTTAAGTCTCCTGGAAATGAATTTCTCGTTGTACTCCTTGATAGCCCTGGCCTGAGCATCTTTCATAAGCTCTAGCCGGTTGTCCATTTCAATGCAAAGTGAATTCAGTGTATTGATAACTTTCTGGGTGTCGGTGATTATGGCATCCTCTTCTCCGGGAAGTTTTGCAAGGAAATGGCGCTCTATTTTTGAATAAAGCGGAAGTTCCACCCTTTTTGGATCAATAAGCACCAGTTTGACTTCCGACGGATGTTTCTTGTACAGGAGGGATGTTATAATTGCATTTATACCTACAGATTTGCCCTGTCCGGTGGCTCCTGCTACCAGAAGGTGGGGCATCTTGGTAAGGTCGACTATGAAAGGTTCATTCGTGATTGTACGACCCAGAGCAAGAGCAAGGTCGAATTTTGATTCCTGGAAAGCCTTTGAGGTTATGAGCGATTTCATAGAGACGATTTCCGGCCTCTTGTTTGGGACTTCTATTCCCACCGTTCCGCGGCCGGGGATCGGTGCAATTATTCTGATTCCAAGGGCCGACAGGTTCAGGGCTATATCATTTTCAAGCGATTTGATACGTGCGACACGGATACCTCTTTCGGGAACGATCTCATAAAGTGTTACAGTGGGTCCGACTGTTGCTGAAATATGTTTTATGGTAATATTGTGGTCACCGAGGGTTTTGATGATATTTTCCTTGTTTTCTATGACCTCCCTGTCGTCGAATTCAAATTCAGATTTGTGGTCGGTAAGAAGGGATACCGGAGGGTATTTGTATCTTGACAGGTCAAGCCGCGGATCATAATTCTCCATCATCCTTTGCACCTCATGATCGGGAAGCACATCAGTTGCCTCGGGCCGGGTGATGTTGATAGGCACTTTTTCTGATGCCCTGACCTCCTGTCCGTCTTTTCCAAGGACGTGGACAATAGGCCCTCTTGATGAATCATTATCGTACTCTTCCCCGGAAGGCCGTTTTACGACAAATTCTATTTCGCCTCTCTCATCGTCTTCTTCATCAGTTTCTTCATCTTCTTCCTCCTCATGCGTTGTTTCAGAAGCACCCTGGGGAACGCCAGGGGAGGTGGAATGGACTGACGGGATGACACTTTTTATTGTTGAAGGAATGGTTTTCGTAAAAGTCTCGGGCTTGAATTTCAGCGCAAAAATCAGGTATCCTATTGTCAGAAATAGAAGGATAATCCCTGTACCGACCTTGCCTGCGAAGGAGTTAAGCCATTCAGTGATCTTGAATCCCTGGGCTCCTCCCGGGCCGCTGCCAAGGTATCCGCCGGCCTTCCCGAAGACAAATCCAAGAATGAGGGAAATGATAATAACGGCAAAGGTGAGTTTGACTATTAGTTTCCATAGAGTCAGCCTGGGAAATTTGAGAAGGCTGAGCCCGATTGTGCCAACAATGACAGGTATCAGCAGGGCACCATAGCCGAATCCGTAACCTATCATCATCTTTGCAAGGAAATGGCCGCTTTTTCCCGACCAGTTCCTGACCTTGATGTCGGCATTTGAAATCACGCTGGAGTCGGCAAGGCTGAGATCGGTCTCCCACCAGAAAAGGTATGATAAACAAGCCAGAAGCAGATAAATGGCAAAACCGGATATCAGAATCCCGGTTATGAAACTGATTCTTTCATCAGTGAAGAAAGGTTTTGATTTAGCCTTGACCTTTGAAGCCTTCTTCCCATTGGTTTCCTTCCCTTTGCTCATCTCGTCTCAATTACACAAAAACCAAAAAAAACACTCCAAAGGTAATAAAAATTACCCTGTCACAGGCTTACCATTTTGTCAATGAATTTGTTTATGTCTTTTTTTGATACTCTTTTGAATTTTTCCCTTCTTTCAAATGTTTTATCAGGGATCTCCTTTTTGTAAACATTCTGAGCTTCAAAATGAAATTCCGAGGAGCCTATAAAAAAGAAAAAGTTCATCAGGACTCCGTCAATTTCCTGAAAAGGAGTAGAAGCATTTGGTTTTGATACTGGTATTTCAGTAGTGTACCATATGTTATAAACCTTAGACCTGTCAAAAGGAAAGGTAACTTCGGCATGCTTGCAGTTGAATCCGCAAATTACTGAAGTCTTTGAAGTTTTTCTGATATCGATTCCCCTCATCGATTCGAATCCGGGATAGATCTCCCCAGGCTGGGAAGGATAGAAAAATTTCAGGGTGAACAGGCTGAGATAGGTATCATAGATATCCTTCGAAGGGTTGGCGAGGTTGATAATGCCTGAGTTGCCGAACGGAGAAATCAGCTCATAAACAATTTTATCGTTCTTGAATGATACGATCAGGTTTTTTGGCATGAGTTCCCTGGGCATGGTTGATACATGGCCCTTAAAGCTGACATCATAGTGAATCTCTCCCTGCTCGAGGTCCCTGCCTCCATATTTGTTGCAGGATGACAGTATTAGGATTGAAATTATTGAAAAAAGAATTGCCTGTCCCGATCTCACCGGCTATGTTTTTTGAAGGGGTAAATGTAATTATTTTTTTTCACTTGCTTCAGTTGCCGTTGTTTATGTCATGCCTCAGTTGTAATTATGTTTAATAACATAATTCCGATGACGTTTTTCCGATTTATGTACATTTACGGAAAATACCGGAGGACAAAAAAGGCGGATAAACCCGGTTGCCAAACTGAATAAGAACGGATATTCCCATCAAACATTACATTCCTAAACTTTAAATATGAAAAAAAAACTGGCTGTAGTTGCCCTTGGCGGCAATGCTTTACTGAGGGGCGACCAGAAAGGAACAATAGATGAGCAGGAGGAAAATACAACGCAGACTCTTGAGAACCTGATATTTCTGATTAAAGAAGGGTACGACCTTGTGATAACCCATGGGAATGGGCCCCAGGTCGGAAATATTCTTATGAGAAATGATGCAGGTGAGCAGATGTACAAAATTGCCCGGATGCCGGTTGACATATGTGTGGCAGATTCACAGGGAGGAATCGGATACATGATTGAAAGGATGTTCAGGAATGTTCTCACTAAGCACGGGATAAGCAGGAATGTGGTTTGTCTGGTAACCCAGGTGATTGTTGACAGGAACGATCCGGCATTCAATGATCCCCAGAAGAGGATAGGAAAAATATACACGAAAGAGGAAGCAGACAGTCTTGCCGGCAGTAAGGGCTGGATCTTCCGTGAGGAGGTGAAGGCTGATGGCGGATTCAGGAGGGTGGTGCCTTCTCCGCTTCCGGTAGATATTATGAATTATACCATTATCCGTGATCTTGCAAGGCAGGGGAATATTGTAATTGCCGCCGGAGGTGGGGGAGTTCCCGTGTACATCGATGAAAAGAATGATGTAAGACCAGCCGAGGTGGTGATAGACAAGGACCGTGCGTCGGCCCTGCTGGCTTCGATGATCGGTGCGGAGGAATTCTATATCCTTACTGATGTTCCATACATATATATTAATTATAAGAAGCCGGATCAGGAGATAAAAGAGTTTCTTAATTATGCTGATACGGTGAAGTATCTGAATGAAGGACATTTTGCCAAGGGGAGCATGGCACCCAAGATAGAAGCATGCCTGAGCTTCTTAAGCAAGGGAGGCAAGATGGCTGTGATAACAGAGGCATTCAAGCTTGCAGACAAGAAATACGGGTCAAAAATCACGATGGAGTATGAAAAATAGCAGCCCCGGGCTTCAATGGTAAAATATTATTTAATTTAGCGGCTTTATTGTTCCTGGAACATACTATAAAAACACAAAACCATGCCAGTTAATCTCCGCAACCGTCATTTTCTTAAACTTCTTGATTATACCACGGAAGAAATCGGTTTTCTTCTCGATCTTTCAGCCGATCTGAAGAAGGCAAAATATACAGGGACCGAACGGCAGCTTCTTAAAGGGAAGAATATTACACTTATTTTTGAAAAGACTTCAACAAGGACAAGGTGTGCGTTTGAGGTCGCTGCATTTGACCAGGGCGCCCATGTAACCTACCTGGGTCCTTCGGGTTCACAAATCGGCCAGAAAGAGTCTATGAAGGATACCGCCCGGGTGCTTGGAAGGATGTATGATGCCATCGAATACCGCGGTTACGGGCAGGATATTGTAGAGGAGCTTGCCTTGTATGCAGGGGTTCCGGTCTGGAATGGTCTCACCAATGAATTTCATCCCACCCAGATACTTGCCGATTTTATGACGATGCTGGAGCATACGGATAAACCGCTGAACAGGATATCATTCTGTTATCTTGGGGATGCACGTTATAATATGGGTAATTCGCTGCTGGTGGGGGCAGCCAGGATGGGAATGGATTTCAGAACGGCAGCTCCGAAGGCCTGTCAGCAGGGAAAGGAACTGGTCGCAACATGTAAGGATATAGCTAAGGAAACCGGAGCAAAAATCACAATAACCGATAATGTTGAGGAAGCGGTCAGGGGTGTTGATTTTCTTTACACCGACGTATGGGTATCGATGGGTGAGCCTGATTCGGTATGGGAGGAGAGGATTAAGCTTCTGAAACCTTTCCAGGTCAATATGGATGTTATCAGGAAGACCGGAAATCCTGAAGTTAAATTTCTTCATTGCCTTCCGGCATTCCATAACCGTGAAACCGTGATAGGGGAAAATATTTTCCGGAAATACGGCCTCGACGGCATGGAAGTTACCGAGGATGTTTTTGAATCGAAGCACTCCATTGTGTTTGATGAAGCTGAGAACAGGCTTCATACAATAAAGGCTGTGATGGTGGCAACCCTTGGATGATCCTCGGATCATTCACCTGATCCACTCCTTTACGAAATAGAAGGTTATTACAAATGAGGTGGCAAGTTTCAGTCCTACGCCGGTGAGGAATCCGAGCAGACTGCCGAAACCTGCTTTCATGGCATATTTCAGATCATCCTTGAAGATAAGCTCGCCTACGACAGCCCCGATGAAAGGGCCGACAACTATTCCAAACGGTCCGAGGAAAAAGCCGATGATAAGTCCGACAGTTGCGCCTCTTGTTCCATATTTTGTACCTCCGAACTTCTTTGTCCCCCAAACGGGGACAATATAGTCAAAGATAGTTACCACAATTACTATGACTGCCAGGACAATTAGAAGTTTGTTCGAGAACTCAGCGAATCTTGTGAAATGTATGACAACAAGTCCGGCATAGCTTAACGGTGGTCCTGGAAGGACGGGAGCAAGGCATCCGATGATTCCTATTAAAATAAGTACGACTGCCAGTATTAACAGGATATAATCTACCATTAAGAAAAGACTCCATTATTTATTGTCCAGGTCTTCAAAATCAATGTTGGTAAATTCCCTGGATGAGAGTTCTGCATGTTCGTTGCCGGTTTCTTCTTCGGAAAGCACAGTTTCTTTTTTAGCCGGGGTATTTCCATTGCTTATATAATCAACCGCATCCCTGAGTCCGTCGGCAAATTTTTCGAAGTCTTCCTTGTACAGGAATATCTTGTGCTTTTCATAGAAGATTTTGCCTTCCTTTCCGAGCCTTTTTTTGCTTTCGGTAATGGTCAGGTAGTAATCTTCCTTTCTTGTGGCCTTGACATCAAAAAAATAGGTCCTTTTCCCTGCCCTTACCACTTTGGTATAAATCTCTTCCTGTACGATCTGATCTTTGCTCCCGTTAATGACCTCCTTAATTCCGGCTTCTTCTTCCATTTCTAAGTCAGTTTAGGTTAGGCTGGTGTTATGCTTGTCAAATGTAGCAATATTTTTTAAAAACAAAACACAGCCTTTCAAATGTGCCTTAATTTTGGGCCGGTGTTTTGAAGCTGAAGGAAAAAGGTTATTTTTGCTGCCAAATTATGAGGTTCTTTATAAATGATAAGCAGAAGATTATTGCGCATAAAAGCCCTGATGGCATTATATGCATTCAACCGCAGGGAGGATGATGACATTGAGCTGGCTGAGAAGGAGTTGTTCTTCAGTATCGGGAAGACCTATGATCTGTATCATTATCTTCTGCTGCTGGTGATTGAAGTAGCCGACATAGCTGCAGAAAAGATAGAACAGGCCAGGCAAAAGAAGATACCGACACCAGAGGACCTTGATCCAAACACCAGATTTATCGATAACAGGGTTATAGATCAGCTAAGAAGGAACAAAGCATTCAACGGTTACGTTTCTTCCAGAAAGCTTTCGTGGGCAAACTACCAGCATATCCCAAGGCTTATGTATAACAAGATGATTGCATGGGATAAGTATGAAGAGTACATGAAGGCCGATGTTCAGGGCTATGCCGGCGACAAGAAATTCGTGATCAGTCTGGTAACAAGGCTTTTTGCTGAATCGGAAGATCTGGAGTCGAATTTTGAGGAGCAGAGCATCTACTGGAACGATGATACTGAGTATGTTGCCGTTATGATAGAGAAAACCCTCAAGAAATTCAAGGCTGAAGACGGTGAGAATGCCAGGATGATGCCGTTGTTCAAGAACAGGGAAGATGAGGATTTTGTAAAAATACTCTTCAGGAAGGCCGTTCTTCATACCAGGAATAACTCGGAGCTTATTGACAGGAACACCACCAACTGGGAGATTGAGCGAATTGCGCTGATGGACATCCTTGTAATGCAGCTTGCCATAACCGAGATTATGGAATTCCCGGAGATACCGGTAAAGGTGACGCTCAATGAGTATATTGAGATTGCCAAATATTATTGTACATCAAAAAGCAGTACATTTGTCAATGGTATCCTTGACAACATTGTAAAGGAGATAAGGGAAAGGGGACTTTTCACCAAGACCGGCAAGGGATTGATCGGTGAGACCATTGATGACTGAAATATAAAAAATTGATATGATACGGACTGAATTCATGATTTCTGTTGTATTTATTGCATGGCTTCTCACGGCATGTGATAATGCCGGAAGCAGCAGAAACACTAGTAAGGATGATGTTGCTGGTGGAGAAGTCGCTGAACTGGTTTTCAGGGAATATGAATATGATTTCGGAAAGATTACCGAGGGAGAAAAGGTTGCCCATATTTTTGCCTTTGAGAACAAGGGTCCGGGAAACCTGGTAATTAAATCAGCATCAACATCCTGCGGATGCACTGTGCCCAAGTATGATAAATCACCTATTCCCCCCGGGAAAGGCGGAAGCCTTGAGGTTGTATTTGATTCAAGTGGCAGAAATGGCATTCAGACAAAGACGATTTCTGTCCGTTCAAATTCCATTACCGAGGTTGTGATTCTTAAGATCTCAGCTGAGGTTGTATCCCGTAATTAGAATTAAAACAAGAATAAACAAACAATTCAAACTGAAATGAACAATTTATCTCTGATTCTTCTTCTGGGGCAGCCGGCAGGAACGGCAGCCGGACAAAGCAATGCGCTTGTTACTTTCATACCTCTGCTTCTTGTTTTTGTAATATTCTATTTCTTCATGATACGACCGCAGATGAAGAAACAGAAGGAGCTTGCCAACTACAGGAACTCATTAAAGAAGGGAGACAAGGTAATCACCACCGGCGGTATCTACGGCAGGATATTTGAAGTCAAGGACAATTATGTCATGCTTGAGGTTGGAGGTGATCTGAAACTCAAGGTCGACAAGAGCGCCCTGGTACAGGATCCGACAGCCGACAAGGCATAGGTTCCTTCTAAAATAGCTGTGTGAACTGGCCGGGAGCCATATGGACAAAAAGATTATTCCGGAAAAAAGGAAGCGGGAATGACAGGGATATAGTCATTTTTGGATTTTTCCTTTTGCTTTCCTTTATCTTCTGGTACCTTAATTCTCTTGAAAAGGAAGTTGAGTATAGTATCAGGTATCCTGTGAGATACGTCAATCTTCCGGAAGAGAGGGTTCTGTCCGATGATCTTCCGTCGAGGCTCGAGCTTTACCTTAAAGGGCCAGGATATTCGATACTCAAGCTTAAGATGTCGGGTAACCGCTCGCCGGTTATACTCGATGTTTCTTCAATCAATTACCGAAGGGTTCCCAATAGCAGGGCCCTGAATTACTACATTGTCACTACGGGTCTGATACCAAAACTGAAAAATCAGCTGAGAGCTGAATGCGATATTACGACGGTCAAGCCCGACACCCTGTTTTTTTCGTTTGACAGGATAATCACCCGGCAGATACCGGTTGAACCCGATGTAGAGGTTAACACTGAAAGGCAGTATCTGGTTAAGGGAGGCCTTGTGGCTGAACCGGATACCATTGTGATAACAGGCCCCAGGAGGATTCTCGACACCCTCAGTTCAGTCAGGACCAAAACCGTGAAGATGAGAGGGGTCAGAGAATCAGTGACGAGGAGTATTTCGCTGGTAATTCCGGAAAAATGCACCCTTTCGGAAAAAAAGGTACTGGTTACTATTCCTGTGGAACAGTTCACCGAAGCGGAAGTAAAGGTTCCCGTTAAGCTGATAAACTGCCCCGACTCCATTTACCTCAGGATATTCCCGGACGTTGTTACCGTAAGGGCTCTGGTTGCAGTGGGTGATTACAAGAAATTTGAGCAGGTACCCTTTGAAGTTATTCTTGATGCATCCAGGCTTGATCTGAATTCGGCTGACAAATTGCCGCTTGCTTTCCGTAATGTTCCTCCTTTTGTAAGTTCCATGAGGGTATCTCCCCCAAAGGTTGATTTTCTCATAGAGAGGAAAGTGAGATGAAGGCAGAAAAAGGCAGTAGTCTTAAGCTTGGCATAACAGGTGGCATTGGCAGCGGCAAATCAACTGTCTGCAAGGTCTTTGCCGTTCTTGGTATTCCTGTTTTCTCAGCCGATGATGAGGCAAAGAGGATACAGGATAATGACAGGGAGATACAGTCTGAAATAAGTTCGCTGGCAGGCAGGGATCTTTTTCCCGGGGGCAGGCTCGACAGGGCAGAAATGGCCCGCCTTATTTTCAGCAACCGCAACTTGCTCGAAAAGGTAAACTCTGTTGTGCACCCGGCCGTTTTCAGCTCATTTGACCGGTGGTTGAAAGTTCAGGAGTCGCCTTATTCGATCATGGAAGCTGCTATTCTTTTTGAGAGCGGCGCCTTCAGGATGATGGACAGGATTGCAACAGTTGTCACTCCTGTTGAGGAAAGAATAGAGCGGCTTGTGGCCGGAGACAGGTTTACAAGGGAACAGGTAGTTGAAAGAATAAAGAACCAGGTTGATGATGCATCAAGGATACCGGATTCCGACTTCATAATATTCAATTCTGAAAACGATATGGTGATACCCGCTGTACTCGGTATCCACGGTGAGATGCTCAAGCTTTACAGGAAAATTAACAGGGGAAAAAATGGGAAGACTGGGTAAATGGATAGGAGGAGGTCTGGGATTTGTTATGGGAGGGCCGCTTGGCGCTGTTCTTGGTTTCATGATAGGATCGGTGGTTGACAACACAACCATTCATACTGCTGCATACACCGGTTCGCCGCGAACCACGGCCAGGGGCGACTTTGGAATGAGCCTTCTGGTACTTGTCGCCGCCATGATGAAAGCCGACAACAAGGTTGTTAAGTCGGAACTTGACTACGTGAAACAGTTTTTTGTCCGTCAGTTTGGCCAATCGACGGCAAGTGAGGCCATTATGACACTGAAGGACATTCTGAAGCAGGATATACCCGTGAGAGATGTCTGCCTGCAAATAGCATCCAATATGGATTATTCCTCAAGGCTTCAGCTTCTGCACCTCCTGTTTGGCATATCGGGAGCTGACGGAAACGTTCATCCGATGGAGGTGGAAGCAATTGAGAAGATGAGTGGTTACCTTGGCATTTCCGGGACCGATTTTGCCTCGATAAAAAACATGTTCGTGCCGGAGACCGATTCAGCATACAGAATTCTGGAGATAAACCCCGATGCAAGTGATGAGGAGGTAAAGAAAGCCTACAGGAAGATGGCCATGAAATATCATCCGGATAAGGTAAGCCATCTCGGGGAAGAGTTCAGAAAAACGGCTGATGAAAAGTTCAAGAAGGTTAATGAGGCTTACAACAGGATAAAAAAGGAAAGAAATATTTCGTGATGGCATTGAATAAAAAAAAATTCATGTCCGCATAATGATTAATGAACAAGGATTAAATTTGTGGTCAAAAAAAACCAGATGGTATTAAAGGACATATTGGCAATTTCAGGTGAACCTGGCCTTTTTAAATTCATTGCCCAGGGGAAGAACGCAATTATTGTGGAGCATATTGAGACAGGTAAAAGAAGCAGCGCCTTCAGTTCGGCAAAAGTAAGTTCTCTTGAGGATATTTCGGTTTTCACTGATAGTGAAGATCTGCCTCTGGCAAAAGTGTTCGACAAAATTTATGACAGGGAGTCGGGAGGGCTTGCAATTGATGCCCGGTCAGACGCCTCGAAACTTAAGGATTATTTCGGGGAATTGATCCCGGATTATTCTAAAGAGAGAGTATACCTGAGCGACATAAAAAAAATAATCCTTTGGTACAATCTGCTTCACCAGAAGAATATGCTTGTCAGGGAGGAACCCGAAAAGGAAGAGACT
>CAYSBL010000001.1:99233-121302 GCA_964429295.1 uncultured Rikenellaceae bacterium | reverse complement strand
AAAAAGAAGAGTAGTCCGGCAAAGGCAAAACAGGGCTGATTCCTCCTGGCGTGGAAATATACAGGAAATCATGAATTTCGGAGGCAATGAAATTGTGTATGATTATTGCGGATCGGAAATAATCATAGTACCTGTTCCTTATGATGCGACCAGCACATGGATTAAAGGTGCCGACCGGGGGCCTGATGCAGTCATGGAAGCTTCCGTTAATCTTGAGTTCTATGACATTGAGACCGGAACTGAAGTGCATCTTCATGGTATTCATACCATTTCGCCTGTTACCGAAAAAGAATCTCCTGAAAAACTGGTTGAAGCTGTTTTCAGAACGGTATCAGATCTTCTGAAACAGGGAAAGTTCCCGGTTGTGGTTGGAGGCAACCACACGGTAAGTATTGGTTCGGCAAAGGCTTTTGCCCGGCATTATAAAAATCTTTCAATTCTTCAACTCGATGCCCATTCCGACCTGAGACCCGAATATGAAGGGTCTCCCTTCAATCATGCATGCGCGATGGCCCGGATCCGCGAATATGCTCCCATAGTTCAGGCAGGCATCAGGAGCATGTCGAAGGAGGAAATCCCCCTGGCCGATCCCGAAAGGGTCTTTCCCGCCCATCTGCTCTATAGCGACAAATCAGGATATGAAAAAGCAATTAACCTGCTCTCGGAGGATGTTTACGTTACAATAGACCTTGATGTTCTTGATCCCTCTCTGATGCCATCGACAGGTACTCCGGAACCGGGAGGTCCGGAATACAGGGAAGTGATGAATTTTCTGAATGAGGTTGCCATCAGGAAAAATGTTGTTGGTTTTGATGTTGTTGAGCTTTGTCCGTCTCCTGGTAACAAAGCCCCGGATTTTGTTGCAGCAAGGATCATTTATCAGCTTCTCAGCTATGTTTTTTGCCAGCCCCGCCGTAACAGGTAAATAATGGTGAGGTTCAGTCGTATTTTTTTGCTTCCTCCCAGATTTCATTCATTTCATCGAGGCTCATGTCATGCAGCGATTTCCCCTTGAACATGGTTTCCTGTTCGAGGTAATTGAAGCGCCTGATGAATTTCCTGTTTGTTTTCTCAAGCGCTGCTTCCGGATCAATTCCATAAAGCCGTGAAGCATTGATTATCGAGAAAAGGAGGTCGCCGAGCTCCGATTCTATTTTTTCCTGGTCCTTGTTTTCTGCCTCTTCCCTTAGCTCTGAAAGCTCCTCGAGCACTTTATCCCATACCTGGCTCCTGTCTTCCCAGTCAAAACCCACGCCCCTTACTTTCTCCTGAATCCGGTTTGCCTTTACAATGGCAGGAAGTGATGAGGGCACCCCTGAAAGTACTGGCTTGTAACCGTTGGATTCTTTTATTTTGAGATGTTCCCAGTTTTTTTCAACTTCAGTGGCATCAGCAACCTCGACCTTCCCAAAGACATGGGGGTGACGATAAACAAGTTTTTCATTGATACCGTTAAGTACATCAGCCATAGAGAACAGGTTTTTCTCAGATCCGATCTTTGCATAAAAAACTATATGCAGCATGAGGTCGCCGAGTTCCTTCCTGATTCCTTCGTCATCGCCCGAAAGCACAGCATCTGCAAGTTCATATGTTTCTTCAATGGTCAGCTTGCGCAGGCTTTCATTTGTCTGCTGCATGTCCCACGGGCATTTCTGCCTTAATTCATCGATGATTTCCAGGAGTCTTGAGAACTCCTCACAGCTTCTTTCCTTGTCAGTCATTATTTTTTGATTAGAACAATTAGAACAAACGGTTTGCCGGTGCCGTATTGCCGGAGGTATCAATCCTCACCGAAGAACCAATTTCAATGCTGAGCAGCTCGGATACATTGGCACCATTTATTGAAAATTCGAGAAGATCAAGCGAGTTGAACCGTGCAAGCAGGTCACCCACCGGCACATCGTTATAATTTAGGGAGATGGTGTCAGTAAAATTGAGATTGCTCACGATATAAATTCTGAAATCCTTCTTTTCAAATACGCGGTAAAAGATCTCCCTGGTTATGTTTGAGATTGCATTTCCGTACGAATCTATGAATATTATGCTGCCAATAATTTCATCGGTATCGATTGTTGCCCTGAGAGGCAGTGTCTCGTTGATTTTTTTCAGCGGCGTTCCGAGTTCCGAAGGTTTTTTGCCTGAGACAAGACCGGCGGCTGCGCGGGCGAATACCTCAAGTTCATCGGAGATTTCACCGGCATCAATGCTGATTATCTCATCAGGCTCCGAATTTAGTATAAGGCTGAAGATGCCGTTGTCGGTGCCGATAAAGTAATGTCCCCTTGATTTAACAATGAGATGTCCTGCTCCTTTCCGGGCTTCCGAGAGAATGCAGATTATGTGTACTGACCCCGCCGGATAATTCATGAAAGTATTCCTGATTATGAATGAGCCGCGTGAAATGTCGAAGGGGATAAGACCGGAGGCATTTTCAATTACCGGAGTTCCGGGGCACCTGGTGCAAAGTTTTCCCCTGATTATTCCGTTGTAAATATCATCGGGCCGCCATTCAGTTGTCAGGGTGATTACCGTCATAGGGAAAAAACTTAGGACAAAGATAATCTTCTAACGAAAAATTACGCTTACTTTGCAGGGTTCAAATGATCTTTTTTACTTATGTTGCCATTGAGCCCGATTTGTTTTTTGCACAGTGATGGAGGAAATTATGGTTTGAAGAAGCATGATTTTTTTCAGAATATCGGGAGGCAGCCGGCAGAGATTACGAGGGGCGTCATTTATCCCCTGAAATGTGTTGAAGAATAGTTGAATTTTCAATGACAGAGTTAGTAATATTCCTTGAAGATATAGATCCTGTAGTTTTTTATGGCACCAACAATTTTCTGCTTGACAGAATACGCGGATTTTTTCCCAAAATAAAGATCATAGCACGCGGAAATGAGCTGAAGTGCGTGGGAGAGGAAGCGGAGATTGCTCTTTTTGCAGAGCGGTTTAATGAGATCATCGAATATTATCGCAAGTATCACCGGCTCGATGGGGAAGACATAGAGAAGTACTTCTTTGACGCCGAACATATGAAATCGGCGTCTGACGGACAGTTTGAGGAAGTCATTGTTTTCGGTACAAGCGGCAAACCCATTAGAGCAAGAACTGTTAACCAGGTCAGCCTGGTTAATCTTTACAGGACAAATGATCTGATCATTGCAGAGGGGCCGGCGGGCACGGGCAAGACTTATACCTCGATAGCCCTCGCTGTCAGGGCTCTCAAGGAAAGGGAGGTAAAGAAGATTGTACTCGCCCGCCCGGCAGTAGAAGCAGGAGAAAGGCTTGGATTTTTACCGGGCGATATGAAGGAAAAACTTGATCCTTATCTTCAGCCTTTATATGATGCCTTACATGACATGATCCCGTTTAAGAAGCTTGAGACCTGGATGGAGGATGGAACTATACAGATCGCCCCTCTTGCTTTTATGAGGGGAAGAACACTCGAGAACGCCTTCGTTATTCTTGATGAAGCCCAGAATGCAACTGTTAGTCAGCTGAAGATGTTTCTCACAAGGATGGGGATAAGCTCCAAATTCATTATGACAGGCGATACAACACAGATTGACCTTCCGAAAAGGTCAGAGTCAGGTTTGCTTCAAGCTATGAGAATCCTTACGGGCATTGAGGGCGTGTCGATACTCAGGTTCGATGAAAGGGATATTGTCCGGCATAAGTTAGTAAGGCATATTGTAAGGGCCTATGAAAAGGACGAAAATGAGACCAGAACAAATGGAAACCAATAATCGGATAAAATAATTCAAGGGTAAAAAAATCTCTATGGAAAAGACACTGATGCGTTCTGATTTCCGGTTCCCTCGACAAAAGGGAGTATATCATGGCAAGGTGCGTGATGTTTATAATATTGATGACAAGTTTCTTCTGATGGTTGTCAGCGACAGAATCTCAGCATTTGATGTGGTGCTTCCGAAGGGTATTCCCTACAAGGGGCAGGTGCTGAATCAGATAGCATGCAAATTTCTTGATGCGACAAGCGACATTGTTCCGAATTGGAAGATTGCATCTCCCGACCCGTCGGTCACCATTGGGCACATCTGCAAGCCCTATCCTGTGGAAATGATAGTCAGGGCTTACCTTACCGGCAGTCTTTGGAGATCTTATAAAAATGGTTTGAGGGAAATAAACGGTGTTAAGCTTTCCGACGGGATGAGAGAACACCAGAAGTTTGATGGACCGATAATTACGCCCACCACAAAGGCCGAACAGGGGATGCATGATGAAGACATATCTTCTGCTGAGATCATCGAAAAGGGACTTGTGCCCGAAACCGAATACAGGGCTATTGAGAAATATGCAATGGAGATTTTCAAAAGAGGTTCAGAAATAGCAGCTCAGCGCGGTCTGATTCTTGTAGACACCAAATATGAATTTGGCAACAAGGATGGAGTAATAATGCTTATTGATGAAATAAATACTCCCGATTCCTCCCGCTATTTTTATGCCAGCGGATACAGTGAACGTTTTGAAAAGGGGCTTCAGCAAAAGCAACTGTCGAAGGAATTTGTAAGGGAATGGCTGATGGAAAACGGCTTTCAGGGGAAACATGGCCAGCAGGTTCCGGATATGCCGGATGAATTTGTTTCCATGATTTCCGAGAGGTACATTGAACTTTATGAAAACATTACTGGTGAAAAGTTTGTAAAATATGATATTTCAGACATCAGGACAAGGATAGAAACCAATTGCCTGAATTTTCTGGAGGCACACTGACCACGATCATGAAGATTTTTAAAAGATACAGATTCATAGCTGTTTTCCTTGCAACTCTGCTGTATTTATCGACAGCAGCCCTTGCACAGGTTAAGGTTGACAGATCAAGGGACAGGGTTGTCATCTCGGGGGTTGCCTATTACATTCATGCAGTGAAAAAAGGCGAGACTGTATATTCGGTGGCAAGGGCTTACGGCATCGCGGCGCAGGACCTTCTGAGGGAGAATCCCTCAGCAGGCGAAGGACTGAAGGAGGGACAGAGCATTAGGATCCCGGAAAGGCTGGTAGATACAGCTCCGGCGGCAAACATCCCTGAAATCCCGCAGAGGCCCAGGAATGAGAACCTCTATATTTATCATAAGCTTCAGGCAGGGGAGACGGTGTACCGTTTAGCGAGAATTTACAATGTAACCGAAAATGACATAGTAAGAAGCAATCCGGGTATTGACATAAGTAAGCTGCCTTTGGGGTATGAAATAGCAATCCCCAGGCAGAAACCTCTTAATACCAATGCTGAAACTGTCAACCAGAGAACACAACCTGTTTCACAGAGAACTGAAGCCGGGCAGGAGAAAGCACGGTCTGAACGACCTTCGGGAACCCAGCAGAAGGAGAAGCCTTATTACCATAAAGTGATCAGGGGAGAAACCTTGTCGTCAATTGCAAGAAGATACGGAGTAGCCCTTCGCGACCTGCGAAAGGAGAACAGGGACATCAAATTCCCGCAGGTTGGGGATTCCCTGAAGATACCGGGATTGAAGACAATAATACCGGCATTGGAACTCAAAGATATTGAGGCCGATACATTAACCTTATCTGAGGAAATATTGGACGATTCCATTATACGGCCTTCCGGGTTTACGCCGGTTGCCGGTCTGAGGGGTTCATACAATGTGGCGGTAATGCTTCCTTTCTACCTCTGGGAGAACTCGCGAAGGTATGAGATCGATTCATCCAAGGTGGTTGCCGGCAAAAGAGTATACAGGGAAATAACCCGTTCTGCCGACTGGATATATCCGCGCAGCCTCGGTTTTGTTGAGATGTATCAGGGGATTCTTCTCGCCGCCGATACCCTGCGGTCACTCGGTCTGAATATAAACATCCATGCGTTCGACGTCAGAAGCGATACAATGGAGGCTGTAAGGCTTATCAATTCAGGCAGGCTTGAAAATATGGATATGATCATCGGTCCGGTTTATTCCGAAAATCTGGCTGTGGTTGCCTCATATGCTGGAAAAATGGGAATTCCCGTGGTTTCTCCTGTCCAGCTCGAAAAAAATTCGGTTCTCAGTAACAACCCGTTTCTGTTTCTCTCCATCTCATCACTTGAGGTTGCTCAGAATAGCATAGCCATCAAGATGGAAGATTATGCAGGCTCCAATTTTGTAATAATCCACTCAGGTTCAGATGCAGAAGCAAAAGGTGCAGAAAGAATCAGGAACCTTATTGTTGATAAAGTCGGCCAAAAGATTGATCCATCGGAAATCAGGATAAGGGATATGGTTTTTTACAGCCGTTCTGTTTATGGAAATGACTCGATCGACCGTCTTGCACATTCGCTGTCGGACAAGAACGGGAATGTTATCATAATCGCTTCGGAGGATCCCCCCGTTATGAGCGAGACGATCACGAATATCCATGCCCTTGCAAGGAAATACCCCATGGAGGTTTTTGGCTACCCGGGAATGAGATATCTTGATAATATGGATCACAGGATTTGCTTTGATCTTGGTCTGATGATTTATTCTCCTTACTGGATAGATTTTATGCAAAGGGATGTTCTTCGTTTCAACAAAGTCTTCCGTGAGAAGTTTCTGACAGAACCGCCGGAGATCAGCTACGCCTGGCAGGGCTATGATGTCCTTTACTTTTTCCTCTCAGGTATGGCTGTACACGGAAAGGACTTCTTCCTGTCTCATCCGCAGATACATAACCCCGATCTGCTTCATACTGAATTTGATTTCAGGAGGAAGAATCCCGGTGACGGATTTGAAAATCAGAAGTTATTTCTGGTAAGATATTCTAAAAATTACGAACTCGAGCTTGTAAGTACTGATAATCAATACATTATCAATACCGAATAGCCCGTTTTCAGATATCGTGAGACTGATAAGAGCCCCGAATGTTAATAAAAATTAACAAAGGGGGAATATTGTTGTCCTTTAAATTGTCTAAAAGAGGTATGATCAGGGAATCGTACAGGCAGAAGAGTGATGGGGAACTGGTAAAATATTCACTGGAGGGCGACAAGCAAGCTTTCGGCGAGATAGTGAACAGGTACCAGGGAATGGTTGCAAGGACGGTGAAAGGGATGCTTGGTGATTCGGTGTTCTCTGAAGACATAGGACAGGATGTATTCATTAAACTGTACTATTCGCTTTCGGATTTCAGGGGTGAAGCGAAGCTCTCTACATACATTCAGAAGATAGCTGTCAATTTAACCCTGAATGAGATAAAGAGACGAAAAAGGTTCTTTTCAACGTTCTCTCAAAAGGGGAACAATGAGATGTATGAATTTGAGGTTGCCGACCATGATACGGAAGAGAAAAAGGAAGCGAAAGAGCTGGTTGGCAAGGCTCTTTTGAATCTGGATCCAAAATTCCGGGTAATTGTAGCGATGAGGATGCTTCAGGGTTACTCAACCAAAGAAACAGCCGAAATTCTGGATCTGCCGCTTGGAACGGTTCTGTCGAGGCTGTCAAGAGCTCAGGAACAGATGAAGGAAATTCTGGGAAAATTGTAGTTGTTATGGAAATATCTAAGTTAAAAGAATTGATAATCAGATCGCTCGACAAGGAAAGCGATCCTGAAAACGCCTTACGGGGCCTTGATGAAGCCGGGGTATCCTACAGGTTCAGTGACGGATTCCAGGACAAGGTCCTTGGAAAGATTGCTTCAGCAGGTAATACAGTAATCAGGGAAATGGAGTCGGTCCGCAACCTGAATAATGTATTTTACCGCATTGCCCTTACCGGAGTTGCAGCTATTGTTATTTTGCTGATCTCAATTTTCATGGTGCAGGGTTCGCTCACAGTTGATTCATTTCTGGGCCTAGGCAGCAGTTACGATGAAAGCCTGCTTTATCTTCTTACAGGTAATTGAGATGCTATGAGAAAACGACAAGTAATATTTGCCATAGTAATTCTGCTTATAGGTTTTGTAATCGGAATGCTGACATCTGCTCAACTGAGGCTCACCAGGATGAAACCGGTACGCATGTATTTCTCAGAGGAGCGTTTCCGCGAAGGTTTCTACAGGATGATACAGCCTGATGAAGAACAAAAGGCCAAAATCGACCTTATTCTCGACAAATACGCCAGGATTAACAGCGAAACACAGAGCCAGTTCAGGAAGGAGCTTGATTCCAATATAAAGGCGATGAGGAAGGAACTCGACTCAAATCTCACAAAGGATCAGCTTGCACGTCTAAGGGAGATGGATGAAAAACGCCAGGAAATGATGAAACAGGAGAGGCTTAGAAGGGAGAGTGATACATCGGGATTCCGCGATGACAGGCGATATCCTGGGAGGGGACCGGGCCAGGGTCCGCCGCCGCCATATACCCACAGTCACGACAGCGCTGATTACCCTAAAGAAAATAACAGGTAATCGAGCAGAATGGGAAGATCTTCCGGATTGACTCCGAGAGATAGCAAAAGTATCCGGTCTTCCTCGAAAATGTTCACGAATTCTTCCTTGGTAATCTGACTGCTGTTGATGCCAAGACGGTAGAAATCAACAGCTTCCTTTCTTCGTCCCTGACATAAAGCAAGATGCCCCCTGTTTATATAATCGTGGGCACTTAGTTTGCCGGTTGACAATCTTTCATAGTATTTTTCCGAATCTGCAAATCGTCCGAGGGCAAAGTAACAGAATGCAATAGGGCGTAATATTTTGAGGTTTCCGGGATCGTTGTATTCAACCCTGAAGTAATATTTCAGTGCAGTATCATAGTCACGAAGATCCAGATAGCAATGACCGGTAATGATAGCGGTATGCATGTCGTCCGGATCCATAACTCCAGCCTGAAGATAATAGTCAAGAGCCTCCTCAGTTCTTCCAAGGCGTCTAAGGCATAAGCCAATCTTCTTGAGCGTCCAGGCTTTTCTTTCTATCAGTTCGGCTCTCTGATAGAACTTAAGAGCCTCTTCATAATCTTCTTCCTGCTGATAGCAAAATCCTGTCTTTTCATACAGCTGTGAATTGTCAGGATCCGACTTCGCAATCCTGAGGAAGATATCCAGCGCATCAGAATAATAATTCTTGCTGAAGAAATACTCGGCAAGACCGGCTTCAGCTTCACGGGAAGGACATGCTATCCTGAAAAACTCCGAGTTATAAATATCCAGTTTACCCGAGAAAAGGTCCTCGAATTCCATCCTGTACGGTGAGAGTTTGAAGAACCTGTAAATATCCTGCAGATACTGAGTGGCATTAATCCTGAAGGTTTTGAAAGGATCGGTTCCTGCCTCTTCCCCGCCAAGCTCCCTCAGACCGTCGAGCTCCATTCTGAATACCTTAAGCATCATAGTTTTCTGCGATGAAGGAAGATACTTAAGGTTCAGAAGAAGTGAGTACTTGTCGGAATTGCAGATGAAGGGGGTCTTGTCCAGCGCTTCTGCAAGTTCGTTTGTACCGGGACCCAGTATCTCGTCATGGAAGATCTCATTGATGATCTCATGGTCGGGATAGAACGGGACAAACCAGTTGTGAAAAGCCTTGAAGAAATCGAAATGCTTTAGGTTTGCAAATGCTGACATATATACATCGGCACCTTCCATCTGAAGGTTGGTAAGTTCTTCCATGGTTTTGAATATCTCTTCCGAATCGCTGAACATTTCGGACCAGTCGGGATTCTTTTCCCCGTATTTGTCCTTGGGAAGGATATCGTCCAGATCAAGCTTCTCTTCAATCCTGGGTTTAAGTTTTGCCACCTTCGGGAGAATTTCATCATGAAGCTTTTTGCTGAGTTTTTCAGTCTCTCTCGACCTGATGGTCTGCAGTACTATTATCCTGCAGTGTTCACTGAAATTCCTTGTCTTGCTCAGGCCCTTGATCCTTTCAATTATATCCGGATAAAGGAGAATGCGTGAGTTGTAATAATGAAGATTGAGAATGAGTCCGGCAAGCGCTCTCTCCATAACCTGTGGTGTCCCGGCCTCATAGAACCGGATCAGGTTCATAAGCTTGTCAGTCTGGAAAGTTCTTAATGAACTGAGTGTCATTGCACTTATGAATATGCTCGATTCATACCACCTGAATTTGCCTGATTTCATTATTATTTCTGTCAGGCTCTCCTCAGCTTCACCATAATAGTCGGTCAGCCACAAATGGTTAAAGATCTTTCTTATGAGCTCCTTATGTTTGAGGGAAAGTTCCGATTCTGGATCAGGATTAAGTTCGGCAGTGAGTTTCAGCCAATCGTCAAGTTCCTGCTTGAACATCAGGTCATCGACTGTTTCAACGAGTGATTTTCCGGAGAGTTTCTGTTCTTTCATCGTCTGTTGCATTACCCAGTAAGTATGCCATCCCGAATAATGTGACAATATGTCCTGTCTCAGGCGGTCGGCCAGACTAAGGATTGACTGGATCAGCTTGAGGTATATCCGGCTTCTTTCAGGATCATTTATTCCTTCGATGGTATAGGTAACCATGTTCCTGTAAGTCATAACGATGTTGTTGTATTCATCGCTTAGTTCGCCACGCGATGATACGAGAATCATATCCTGAAGTATATCAAGACATTGTTTGATCTTTTTCTCGGATGCAAGTTTACATATGAGCTTATGCTGCGATATGACTTTTGTTGTATTCACAACCTGATTAAGTTTTTAAATTAGACTGGTCCGCTTGCCGGTCACGGTACATTTGATCACTGCAACAATCAGACCGTTGTCCGTCCTGCAATAAAAAGCAGGGGATTTTCCGATATTCATGACATTTTTTCGGTTTTAGCTGAAACTGAGGATCAAAAGTTGAATCCTATGCTTATGAATCCTTTCAGTCCGCTTAACCAGCGGTCTGTACTGCTGAATCCATGCATAAGACCTATCCGCGAAGGACCTATTACCGACATATAACCAAGTCCGAATCCATAACCGCCCAGGACGGTATAATCTTCTTTGCTTGCTGGTTCCCTTGCAAGGGCGAAAGAAGTCAGAAAGCCAAGATGGAGGTCCTTGTGAATTTCCCAGTCTGTATCAAACCTGATGCTGGCAAACTGGCTGACCTGGATCTCTCCCGGGTGAAACCCGGTAAGTGGGATTGACTTTGAGAAAGGACTTTCAAAGCCTCCCGCAAAGTAATGAGTATGAGGGGAAGTGGTCGAATCGGATGTATAAGTCAGCATCGCATCAGCTCCGATTGTAAAGGTTGTTTTTCTCCCGGATGACACATACTGTCTGACGCTTGCGCCAGCCGACCACAATCGCCTGAACATAAAACCGGCAGGCTGCCCGGGAGTGTATTTGTTTCTTTCATTGTCCCTGACTGTTCTGGCTGACAGCAGCCTGGATAAATTAAGAGAAAGCTGAAAGACAGTCCCGCTGTTTGGAAAATGCTTTGTGTCGACCGTGTTTAGCTGGTTCTGGAATCCTGCGTTTAATGAATTGAAAGTAACCCTTTTAAGAGGTTCGTCGGCAATGAAGTCGGGAGAAAAGCTGGCGTTTTCGAGATTCAAAGAGAGGCTCATAAAATGGTTCAGCCCCGATCTTTTGTTAATTCCGATTCCTCCGTTAGTAGTTCTCAGTGTGAATTCACCTGTCTCATCCAAAAGTTGCATAACGGGGATCGCTGTATTGTCGGTGTAAAATGATGCGGTGAGGCCGAAGGTCTGGTTTCTGTCGATGAACTGGGTGGCATTGAGTCTGAAACGGTAATACTGGCCGATAAAAGCATCCATATCTATGAGCGATCTTGTGTCGAGGAGGTTCTTTACTGACAGATTCAGCAATATGCCTGCCATCAGGTTGTTGTCGTAATGAATTGATCCATAAAGCATAGCCTGAGGTTTTTCCTGACACTCGATGACCAGCTTCAATGAATCATTTCCCGGGACAATCCTGTATTTTACCTTGTCGAACCATGACCTTCCGTACAGGAGATCTATCTTTTCTCCGAGCATTTCGCTTTTTATTATCTGACCAGGATAAATGTCAAGTACCCCCAGTATCTGGTTGTCTGGTATCAGCTCGTTTCCAGTCACCTCAATCCTGTCAAATTCATATTCGGTCTTTTTCAGGAGTGATTCCACAGGCTTCTGTGGTTCAAGTTTGTTCAGGGAGTCGGCAAGCCTTCTGAACTTCTCCCTGAAGGGCAGGGCTGCTATATACCCCCTGTTAATAATGGAATCGGAATTAGTAAAAACTGTTGATGAGAAATCCTTGACATCCGGTTCAATAAGAATATCGATCAGTTTTTTTTGTCTCGAGTAATCGTTGATAGAGTTGAAGAAACTAAGCTGTTTTATCACTCCGGTAACTGACTCCAGTTCCTGTTCATTATACCGATGGAAACCGGTGTATGAGCCGATCACAATGTCAGCTCCCATTTCTCTCAGTTCGCTAACGGCAATATTTCTTACAAATCCGCCGTCGATAATCACTGCAGAGTCGATTTTCATGGGAGTGAATATAGAGGGAACGGCCATACTGGCTCTCACGGCATCAGCCAGATACCCGTTTCTGAGAACAACCTTGCCGGTCGATACCAGATCGGTACCGATACACAGGAAGGGAATTGGCAGTTTTGAAAAATCATCAATGTCGGCAGCCGGCCATGTGAAATGACTTAGTGACTTTTCTATCTGCTGGCCGTTTATAAGACCAGAAGGGAGCTTTACTTTTCTTGACAGTATCGGCAGAGCCAGAATGCTGTTGTTGAAATATTTCTTCTCTGTAAAAATTACTTTGTTTTCGGGGACGTTGTTTGAAAGAATCAGATTCCAGTCGGCAGTGCGGAACAAAAGTTGCATAGTGTCGGGGCTGTAGCCTATTGAATAAAGGGAGCCGACAATGCTTCCCATGCTCACGCCTGTAATATAATCTGGTCTGAGCCCGGCTTCCTCAATCACTTTAAGAACACCGACATGAGCCATTCCGAGCGACCCTCCGCCGCTGAGTGCGAGTCCTACCTTCGGCCTTGCCCCGGGTGTATATTGACCCGAAACACGATGACATGTGAAGGAAAGAAAAATGATCCAAATCATTATCAACGTCGTAGTTCCCGGCAATGTTGAACGGAAATATCTCATTTTTAAATTATGCGGATGCATGGCCATTATAGCGGCAAGAGTAGGCAAGATACTAATTTTACGTAATTTTACCGCGTGAACCATACGATAAAGACAGGAAATAAATTTCTTCCGACCACTATTAAGGAAATTGAATCGCTGGGCTGGGATCAGCCTGATGTTATTCTCTTCACCGGGGATGCCTATGTTGATCACCCCTCTTTTGGTGCCGCGGTCATAGGGAGGGTAATAGAATCGGAAGGCTTCAGGGTTGCCCTGGTACCCCAGCCGAACTGGAGGGATGATCTGCGTGATTTTCGCAAGATGGGCCGGCCGAAATTTTTCTTCGGAGTGACAGCCGGGAATATGGATTCGATGGTGAACCATTACACTGCAGCCCGACGGCTGCGGTCTGATGATGCCTATACGCCGGGAGGGAAGGCCGGATTCAGGCCCGACTACCCGACAATAGTATACACCGGGATACTAAAGAAGCTTTATCCCGATGTGCCGGTCGTGGCCGGAGGCATTGAAGCCTCCATGAGACGTCTTGCCCACTATGATTACTGGCAGGACAGGGTCGACCCTTCAATCCTTCTGACCAGCAGGGCCGATATGATAATTTATGGAATGGGGGAACAGCCTGTCAGGGAACTGGTAAGACTTCTTGGAAGGGGAGTTCCGTTCGCTTCTCTTAATACCATACCGCAGACCGTTGTTGCAATTGACAGACATGCGGAACTGCCTGTAAATAAAAACTGGAAGGATGTTTTCCTTGAACCTTTTGAGAAATCAAGGACTGACAAAAAAGTGTTTGCATCCAATTTCGTGCTTTTCGAGAAGGAGTCACACAGGATAGAGGCAGCAAGGCTGATTGAGCCTTCGGGGAAATTCAAGGTTGTTGTCAATCCGCCCTTTCCGCCTATGAATGAATCGGAAGCAGACAGGACGTATGATCTGCCTTATACCTACATGCCCCATCCCAGATACAGGGATAAAGGGGCTATTCCGGCATATGAAATGATAAAATTCTCAGTAAATATTCACAGGGGATGTTTCGGCGGGTGCAGCTTCTGTGCCATTGCCGCTCATCAGGGAAAGCAGATAGTGAGAAGGTCGGAAGGATCGATTTTGACCGAAGTTGAAAAACTCAGGAGCATGCCTGATTTCAGAGGATATTTCTCGGACCTGGGAGGTCCCTCGGCAAACATGTTCAACATGAAGGGCAGGGAAAAGGATTTGTGCCTGAAATGTTCGCGTCCTTCCTGCATCTGGCCACAGGTTTGCCCCAATCTCGATACCGATCACAAGGCACTGACGGAGTTGTACAGGAAAGTAAACAGGATGTCCGGTGTGAAGAAGGCTTTTATAGGAAGCGGGATAAGGTATGATCTTTTATTTCCGGAATGGAATAAAAATGCCGGGAGAGGGGAGAGGGAATACCTTGAGGAGCTTGTGGTGAACCATGTTTCGGGCAGGCTTAAGGTTGCTCCGGAACACGTATCTCCGCATGTTCTTACCCTGATGAGGAAAGTGCCGTTCAGTCTGTTCAGGAAGCTCAGGGAGCAGTTTATGAAGATCATTACAAAAGAAGGCATTAAATATGAAATAGTTCCGTATTTTATATCCTCTCATCCCGGATCGGCTGAAGCAGATATGGAAGCACTGGCAGGGGAGGTCAGGAGTCTTGGGATAAAGCCGGAGCAGGTCCAGGATTTTACGCCGACGCCGATGACCCTTTCCACGGCTATGTACTGGTGCGGGTTTGATCCTTATACCGGAAAAAAGGTGTATGTAGCCAGGGACTTGAAAGAGAAGCGCAAACAGAAGGATTATTTCTTCTGGTACAGGCCAAAGGGAATAAAAAAAGCCGGAACATAAAGTCCCGGCTTTGGTCAACCTTTAAAATAATAATGAAATCAGCTATTCATACTCCTTGAGTATTTTCTTTACATCATCGGGAGCAACCCTTCCGTATGTCTTTTCGCCAACCAGCACAACAGGTGCCAGTCCGCATGCTCCGACGCATCTGAGGCTCGACAGTGAGAATTTGCCGTCCTTGGTAGTCTGACCAACCTGCAGTCCGAGTTCTTTCTTGAACTCGTCCAGGACTTTCTCAGCACCTCTTACGTAGCAGGCGGTACCCATGCAGATGCTGATCGGATGTTTTCCTTTCGGGGTCATCGTGAAGAATGAGTAGAAAGTAACGACACCATAGATCTTTGCAACCGGGATGCCTGTTTCTGCAGATATTACTTCCTGGATTTCTGCAGGGAGGTATCCGAAGTGTTCCTGGCAGCCATGAAGTATATTAATCAGTTCCTGGGGATCTCTGTTGAAGGAAGCGCAGATCTCTTTTATTTTATTGACATCCTCCTGTCTTAATTCTATTTTTATACTTGACATAACATTGAATTTTTATAGGATCTTGCAGATTCTGTTCTACTGTTTGACGATAATTTTCTTTTTCTTGTCGAAATAACTGGTGTGAAGCAGGTGGTGAGCCTTTTCGCTGTTGGGTTTGCCGAGAAATTCCTCATAGAGTTTGATGATGAAAGGATTCTCGTGGGATTTTCTGATCGGCTTGTTTGCATCTTCCCTGTAGATCGCTGCAGCCCTGGCCTTGAGAATTTCCGATTTGCCATGGTGCAGTGGTTGTCCGCCTCCTCCGATGCAACCGCCGGGACAGGCCATCACTTCAATAGCGTGGAACTTCGATTTGCCTTCCCTTACATCGTTGAGAAGCTTTCTGGCATTTCCGAGGCCGTGTGCGATTCCTATGTTGAGGGGAAGTCCGTCAAAATCTATGGTTGCCGAGCGGACACCTTCAAGACCTCTGAGTTCATTGAAATCGATCTTTTCGAGTTTTTTCCCGGTATAGATCTCATATGCTGTTCTGCAGGCAGCTTCAATAACACCTCCCGTTGCACCGAATATCACTCCGGCACCTGTCGATTCACCCAGGGGATCATCAAAATCTCCATCTTCGAGACTGTTAAAATCTATGTTAGCCTGTTTGATGAAATTGGCGAGTTCCCTTGTTGAAATGGAAAAGTCGACATCCCTGTTGCCGTCAACCGAGAATTCATCTCTCTGGCATTCGTATTTCTTTGCAAGACAGGGCATTATTGAGACCACGACCATGTCCTTGCGGTCGACCTTGATCTTATCGGCAAAATATGTTTTTGCAATTGCTCCGAACATCTGCTGCGGTGATTTTGATGTTGAAGGAACATCTTTCAGGTCGGGGAAGTATTCTTCGAAGAAATTCACCCAGCCGGGGCAGCATGAAGTAAGAATTGGTATCCTGGCTGTTTGGTCGCCATTGAGATGCCTTTTCAGCCTGCCGAGAAGTTCTGTGCCTTCTTCCATGATGGTAAGGTCGGCGCTGAAGTCGGTGTCGAACACATAGTCGAATCCAAGGGCCCTGAGTGCAGAGACCAGTTTTCCGGTCACGAGTGTGCCGGGCTCCATGCCAAATGCTTCGCCGAGAGCAGCACGAACTGCCGGAGCGGTCTGAACCACTACGGTTTTTGAAGGATCGGCAAGGGCTCTGAGTACATCAGGGGTATTGTCGACTTCGGTAAGGGCTCCTGTAGGACAAACTGCCACACACTGACCGCAGTAGGTACAGGTTGAATGCTCAAGGTTTTGCTCGAAGGCCGGTGCTACAGCTGCCATAAAGCCCCTGTTGACTGCAGAGAGAGCTCCTACTGTCTGGATGTCGTTGCACATTGTTTCGCATCTGCGGCACATGATGCACTTATTGAGATCCCTTTTGATCGAAGGTGATGTGTCGGGCTTGTAGGTTGACATTTCAGCAAATTCCTGACCGGGAATTTCCCTGATTCCAAGCCTGTTGGCCATGTCCTGCAGTTCGCAGTTACCTGATTTGGCGCAGACAAGGCAATCCTTGGGATGGTCGGAAAGTATAAATTCCATAACGGTTCTGCGGGCATTCAGAACTCTGGTGGTGTGAGTCCTGACAACCATTCCGTTTTCGCAGTTGGTTGAGCAGGCGGGTGCCAGATTGCGTCTTTTTTCCACTTCCACTACGCATATCCTGCATCCTCCGGGCTTATTCTCAATATTCATATCATGAAGATCAAGATAGCACAGGGTTGGGATTTCAATCCCCATTTGCCGTGCGGCCTTCAAGATTGTAGTACCCTTTTCTACTTCAATCTCCTTGTTATCTATAATTAGTTTTATTGTTTCCATTAATTTGCCGGTTATCTGATAATAATTGCATCAAACTTACATTTCTCCTTGCATGCACCGCATTTAATGCAGACATCAGGGTTTATCTGATGGATCTCCTTTCGTTGTCCCGATATGGCGTTAACAGGGCACACCCTTGCACACGCCGTGCAGCCAACGCAATTCTCGGGAATGATGTAATATTCCATCAGATTCTTGCATTTACCGGAAGGACATTTTTTATCCCTTACATGGGCAACGTATTCATCCATGAAGTTATCAAGGGTTGAAAGCACAGGGTTTGGTGAACTCTGGCCGAGACCGCAGAGTGAGGTATCCTTGATGACCAGCGCCATGTTTCTCAGTCTGTCAAGATCCTGATAAGTTCCTTTCCCGTCGGTGATCTGAGTAAGAAGTTCGTGAAGCCTTTTGTTGCCTATTCGGCATGGAGCGCATTTTCCGCATGATTCCTCAACTGTGAATTCAAGGAAGAACCTGGCCACTGAAACCATGCAGTCATCTTCATCCATGACTATCATTCCTCCTGATCCCATCATTGAACCGGCGGCGATAAGGTTGTCAAAATCGATAGGTGTGTCGAGGTGTTTTTCGGTAAGACATCCTCCGGAAGGTCCTCCTGTCTGGACGGCTTTGAATTTTTTACCATTCCTGATCCCGCCTCCGATCTCGAATATTATTTCCCTCAGCGTGGTTCCCATCGGAACCTCTATCAGTCCCACGTTGTTTATTTTTCCGGCAAGAGCAAAAACCTTTGTTCCTTTTGATTTTTCCGTGCCGATCTTGCTGAACCAGCTTGCCCCCTTGAGTATTATAACAGGGATTGCGGCAAGAGTCTCAACATTGTTGACATTGGTCGGCTTTCCTCTGAAACCGGATTCAGCAGGGAAGGGCGGTTTGATTGTAGGTTCTCCCCTGAGTCCTTCCATTGAATGAATAAGAGCAGTCTCCTCGCCGCATACAAATGCACCAGCACCATAGCGAAGTTCGATGTCGAAACTGAAGTCTGAACCAAAGATGTTCTTTCCAAGTAATCCGTATTCCCTGGCCTGGGCAATGGCAACCTTAAGCCTGTGGACAGCCAGGGGATATTCAGCCCTGATATAAATAAGCCCCTTTGATGATCCGATTGCATAACCGCAGATAGCCATTGCTTCAAGAACGGCATGCGGATCGCCTTCAAGCACTGAACGGTCCATGAATGCACCCGGGTCACCTTCATCAGCATTGCAGACAACATATTTTTCATCGGCCATGTTTTTACTGGCGATCTCCCATTTCAGTCCGGTCGGGAATCCTGCACCGCCTCGTCCCCTCTGCCCTGAATCCTTTATTTCCTTGATAACCTGCTGAGGCGTCATTTCAGATATAACCTTGCCGAGAGCCATATAGCCGTCTCTGGCAATGTATTCGTCGACATTTTCGGGATTAATGAATCCGCAGTTACGAAGAACGATTCTCAGCTGTTTTTTGAAAAATCCCATGTGTTTTGAGTCACCGACAGTATCTTTTGTTTCCGGATCCTTGTATAGAAGCCTGGTTACCTTCCTGCCTTTAATAATATGCTCTTCAACGATGGTCTGGGCATCTTCAGGTTTAACCTGAACGTAGAAAGTGTTATCTGGCATTATTTTGACTATAGGGCCTTTTTCACAGAAACCGAAGCAGCCGGTAAGTATTACCTGAACCTGATCGGTGAGTCCTTTGGCCTCCAGTTCGTCCCTGAGATTCCAGACTATAGCATCGCTTTGGGAGGAATGGCAGCCCGTGCCCCCGCAAACGAGAATATGCATGTTGTATCTTGACATGTTCGATCCTCCTATTCTTTTGAGTCAATGGTTTCGTAATTAACCGGGATGATTCCGTCGATCAGTTCACCTTCCTTGATATATTTTTCGATGATTAGATCGGCCCGCTTTAGATCTACATAGCCAAAGACCACGGGATCTTTTCCTGGGAGTTTGATTTCAACGGTAGGTTCGGCAAAACAGTAGCCCATGCAACCTGTCTGGGTAACGATGCCAGGGATATTCCTTCTGTCGAGCTGTTCAACAAAAAACTCCATAATTGGCTTTGCTCCCGAGGCAATACCACATGTAGCCATTGCTACCTTGACCTGAACATGATTCTCGGGATCAATTGCCTTGATCCTGATATCCAGTCCGGTCTTGATTTCTTCGCGTTTCTTCTTCAGATCCGCAAGCGACTTGATTTGTGACATGCTTCTTATTATTTAGTTAGTTTCATTTGGTATTTCAGTCCAGATATTTTCACTAAAATTATTTAAAATATCATGTTCTGTGTTTTGTTTATGATAATTAATTCAGTTTGTATCTGATACCCCGATATCTCTCAGGTTTTCGTTGATCATCTCCTTTATGTCGGTCAGAAGCTGGCTGTCGTTAAAAACCTCAATGCCAAGGTATTCTTTGGTTTCCAATGAAGAAAACCTGTATTCCCCCGTATCGGTTTTGTGGGCGTAAAGGAAACTAATTTCAGGATTGGCCGACATGAGAATTGTCATTACTCCGGCAATATCGCCAAGAGGCTGCCTGTCGACATGCCCAAGTGTAAAAGTAACGTTCACTGTTGTGCCAGTTCCCTCGCCGGATTCAATTGAAAGATCACCTCCGGTGAGGTTTGCCTGGTATTTGAAAAGGGGCAGGCCCAATCCTATCTTCCTGGTAGTCCGGGTTGTCACAAAAGGATCTGTAACCTTTAGCAGCAGTTCTTCCGGAATACCTGTCCCGTTGTCACTTACCCTTATCTCAAGAAGATCATTCCTCTTCGATTCGCTGATATCGACAGCTATCTCAGAAGCATTTGCCCGAATGGAATTCTGAACAATATCAAGAATATTTAAAGCCAGTGTCAGCATCTTTTGCTTATTCTTCTTCCGTCAATTCCTTTAATCGCCATTTTTATTTCCCGAAAGGAGATTTCCTCCATTTCAAGGCAATTGCAGACAGTTCCGACAGCCTCCGGATAATGTGCATCCGAATTGGTCAACAGAGGGTACGTACATATTTCAGGATAGATCCGGCTGAATTCTTCCGGTGAACTCCGTTTTGAAATCTCAAGGGCATCTGCATTCAGGTCAGCCGGCAGAAATCCCAGCTGGCTGTAGATGCTGTTTTTCATTCTGTCGATATGCGCAGGGATGAAAAGACCATCATGTGTATGAACAAAGGTTTCAAGTTCTCCGATTGAAATTCCGGTTGCGTTTATCAGCAGCCTTTCTTCAGTGTATATTATCTCTTCTTCCTCATTTACAACCACCTGGTCTCCGAATATCAGCGGATCATTCTTAAATGCCGGGATATTATCGTCGAGGTATTCCTGAAACACTTCAAGCTCTGCCGGACCTTCAAAAAAAGCAAGGCAATGAACCTCTTCCCTGGTAGTAACCTCGGCACCCTGCAGAACGAATAAGCCCTTTTGGGCTCCCAGCATACTGACCAGAGCTGCCTGCCTTGTGCTGTTGTGGTCAGTGATGCCTATAATGTCAAGTTTTTTCCTCAATGCCTGGGATACAATGACGGCCGGGCTCATGCTCAGTTCACCGCATGGAGACAATAAAGTATGAATATGCAGGTCAGCCCGGTAAGTTCTCATTTTTTCAGGATCATGTTGTAAAGTTTTCCTGCGACTGTGAATGTGTCTTCATCTGCCGACAGAACAGGAATGTTTTCCTGGTTGCTTTTCCTTATGGTTTCCTCATCAGGCTGAATGCCCCTGGCAATTATTATGGCTGCAAGATCTTTCAGCGAAGCAACCGCAACAACGTTGTGGTGCGCCTGAAGTGTTATCCAGACATTGCCTTCACGGCCGTTCCCGATAACATCGCTCAGCAGATCGGACACATAACCGCCTGTCACCTCATTTTCGAGCCCTGCGGTTCCGGAAACTGCCTTAAGGTTCAGTTCATGTATTAGATCAGTAATTTTCATCTTCTGCTCCTGTTTTGTTGCAATTTTTTTCAAGTCGTTCATTTCCCCAGATCTCCTCCGTGATTTTGAATGCCTTCTCATGGCTGAGCAGGTTCTGGTTAACCAGCTGATGCTGCAGGAATACACAATGACTTATCTGGGCACGCCCCTGCACAATATCTTCAGCAAGAGTCTGACAGTCAGGGGCGCCACAGGCTCCGCAATCGAAGCCGGGAAGGAAGCACATCATTCTTCTTTTTCTTGCCATCTTTTTCATGGCGACTGATACGTCCTCATCCAGCTTTTCAATGTTCCTGGGTTCGATATTTCCCAGGTAACTGTGTTCCTTTATACTGATGAACATGTCGGTAAGTTTTTTACCATTATCTTCTTCTGATCTGGCATGTTCTGCAGCAAGTTTTCTGAGCCTTTCAACTGTAAGGAACCTGTTGCCTGTCATAAGTATCCCTCCGGCACATCCTTCATCGCATGCCCTGAGTTCAAGGAATTCAACGCTTCCGAGCTTGTCATTCTCGACATTTTCAAGGATCTCGGTCACATTCCTGATGCCGTCTACAGCCAGTGCCCTTTTGTTACAGTGTACTGCTTCCCCATGGGTCAGGCTCCAGAGTATACCCCGGGAACTGAGAAGGTCGTCGGTTACCGGCATTATATTTTCGGCTGTGGTGTTCTGCAGGTATTTCTGTATCTTGTTGTACAGGAAGTTCATGTTGATGACCCCAGTGATTATCGATTCGGTTTCGCCTACAGGACTTTTGATAGCTGCGATCTTGGCGGCACATGGTGTTGCATAGAACAAACCGATCTTTTCGGATGGTATTCCCGAGGCTTTCAGTTGTTCCAGATAATAAAGGGCCGACATATCGATCGGGGGATTTACCCTTATGATATTGTCGACCAGGGATGGGAACCTTACCTGTATGAGGCGGACAATGGCAGG
>CAYSBL010000001.1:83814-99133 GCA_964429295.1 uncultured Rikenellaceae bacterium | reverse complement strand
GCACCTGTTCGCAATGATCCTGGCCTTTCCGTTCCTTACCCTGATTGCCCTGGTGGGACATACGGTCATGCAGTGAGTGCATCCGGTGCAGTTGTTCTCGTTAACCCTGAGTGCATGGTGGAATTCAATATGTGGGTTTTTATCTGGCATCCGGCATTAAATAAGTGATCATTTCTACATTGGTTCCGGCTCCCGGTTCGCTGGTAATATTCAGTATATCGCAGTTTCTCTTCATGTTTGACAGTCCCATTCCGGCTCCGAATCCCATTTCCCTTACCTGCGGCGAAGCAGTGGAGAATCCTTCCTCCATTGCCCTGGGGATATCGGGAATACCAGGCCCCTGGTCGGTGATTGTTACCCTGAGCTTTTCGTTTTCGATGTCAATCTCCACTATTCCTGAATATGCATGCGCTACCACATTCACCTCAGCTTCATAAAGAGCTATGACAATCCGCTTGGCTACTCCGTGATCAATATTCAGCTGCCGGAGGATCTTCTTCACAGAACTCGCGACCATTCCCGCATTCGAGAAATCACCGCCGGCTATTTTGAACCTGTATTGCATAAGCTAATACAAAGGATTTATTCCCGCATTATACAATTCCCCCGATATCTTGAAAACTGAATGGGGGCACTCTATCAACACCATGCCGTTTTCCTCCGCAAGGGATAAAATTTCGCTGTTGATCTTTTTATTCCTGGCAAATACGATACAGTTGATGTCTGACATCTCGGAAGTCCTGATTGTCTGAAGATTTGCAAGGCCGGTTATCAGAAGTATATTCTCCCTGTCGACTTTCAGAACATCGCTCATAAGGTCGGAAGAGAATGCAAACTCAATTACTTCGGATAATTTTTCCTCTCCGCAAACCACCCTGCCATTGATTATTTCAGCTATTTCCTTGATAGTCATACTGATATCGTTGTTAATGCCATTTATTGCTGTCCATTTATTCTGAATAACGATGCAAAGGTAATAAAATTAGTGTTAATAAAATAACAATGTTATAAAAATAACAATAAATAAAATGAGAATTGTTTTTGAGCTTAATTCCGATCGTACTATTCTGTCATTGACGGGACTGATAAACCTGGTTTTTTTGCCAAACGGGGCGTTGCCCCGCTCCTTATATGCATCTTATCTGAATACCGAGTTCCACAGCAGGGTTCGACCGCTTTTCCAGAATGCCCTGAAATACGGATCGTCGGTAATATAGATCACCTCACCTGAACCGATTTTTTCGGATCCGATTACCATCGTGTTCTTTATCTCTTTTTTGAATTTGTAACCAGCAAATCCTGAAACAGGTTCTTTTTCAAGTATATATCCTATGTTCTGTCCTTTAACAAGGAAGGGCCACGGCTGCGATCTTTTCATAATAAACCATTCCCTTCCCAATCCGAAACCAAAGGGATTGGTGGTGTCGACTGTAACCCTGTAGATGCTTCCTGCAGAACGTTCCGAAAGCGGATAACGGTCCGATTCACTGAACTTCTTCAGATGAATGGTGTCACTGCTTGATTCCTGCTTTCTGGCTGCTTTTTGCTCCGCTGTCCGCGTCTCGACAGATTTGAACAGCGATGTTGATTTTTCTGACGAAAAGATTGCGATTGCCCTTTCAAGCGCAATTACTCTTCCTCCGCTCTTTGCAAAGTGGATTATAGTATCGCTGAGCGCAGGATAGCTTCCGGAAGGAATTATCAGAACATCATATTTTTCCTGGTCGGCCCTTTTAAATTCATCAGCATCTATTATGGAAACCGGATATCCCAGCTCCTGTTCGAAGAAGTACCACAATTCCCCGGTCTGAGATGATGATGCATCCTTGCCGCCAAGAATGGCTACCGCAGGTTTCTTCAGCAGGGGTGTGTATTCTGAACCCACATCCTTGCCGCTGGCGGCGAGCCCGGATGTCAGGGGCCTGATTCGGACTTTCATTTTCTCAGCCTGTTCTCTCACGATATTGTCAAGTTTAGCTCCCAATACTGTATTGTCGCTGCGGGTTATTGCAAAACTGCCTCTTTCGCAGGTGTCCTGGTCCATTCTGACAGGTTTCAGGAACTGTCTGATCCTGACATTTTTTTGGTGCAGGGCCGAAATGAATTTCAGGACATTGAAATCCGAATAGCCGATAATGTATCCATATGGTTTTTCAGGCAGTGTGCTTTTCGTATAAGCATTATTTATGGCTTTCCCTTCGAACGGTTTAACCTGTTCTTCAATTGCAAATGCACTGAGATTATAGGCATAAGGGAGCGCCCATGCGCTAAGGTCGTAGCTCAATGAATCGGAAGCTTTGCTGTCAGGTTCGAAAAGGACCTGCATCAGGCGCGACTGTGGCTGGTAAGCGCTTATCAGGATGTCGCCTGCTTCAATTTTAACTTCCCCGGTTGAGTTTTTCAGGTAATCAAATCCCCTGTACTTTTTCCCGATGTTTCCAGCCAGGGAGTATTTAATCTGGTTCTTCTCCAGGAGTTCAAGCATGTCATGAAGATCGGATTCAGGATTATTCCCCTTGATTATTATCGACTTATAACCGAACTGAGGCCTGGCCGAATTGCCGGCGAAGTAAAGGTTGAATTCTGAAATAATTCTTGCCCGGTTTTCGAATGCTGCCTTGATGGTTGCCATGGAAGCAGTGAAGTGGCCTTCAATTCTTTTCGTAAGAGTCAGGGTGTCGCCCGATTCCTTTTTATAGGACAGACCTGACATTCCCCCGCCGCCCTGTTCGTATGTAAAGCCCATGGCCCCGTTGAATAAGGGCCATGTATCGCCGAAGCTGGGGCAGAAAAGATCGAAAGTTTCCTTTGTAAAGTACAGTTTTCCCTGCTGGTCGAAAAGCCGTGCATTTTCCTTTCCGGTAATAGTATGAAATTCAAGCTGCCATGGGGTTATTACTTCATGCCATGGTTTGGCGCCGGGAGGAAAAAAGAAGGTCGATTCAGCTCCCATCTCGTGGAAATCAGCATGAACATGCGGCATATACTTGTTGTAAAATGAGATTCTCTGAGAACTTTCCGCTTGTGTCTGCCAGGCCCAGTCCCTGTTGAGATCGAACATATAATGATTTGAACGTGAACCGGGCCATCCGTCCCTGTGTTCGCGCGACAGGCCATCGGGGTTGGGCACCATGTTACCGGCACTGGTGAACCTGTGGACATAAAGGTCCCTTCCGTCGGGATTCTGGCACGGATCTATTACAATAATGCATTCCTTCAGCCAGTCGTCTGCTCCCTCATACGATCGGCTCACAAGTGTGTGAATCACTTTAATAGCTGTCTCCGTTCCTGCTGTTTCATTTCCATGGACATTATATGAAAGCCATATAAAGGGCAGCTGTTTACCCGTTGAAGTTCCTTCGGCAAGTCCTGCCGATATGAGATTGTTCTTCCTGATTTCATCAAGAGCTGAAAGGTTTTCGGGACTTGAAATAATAAGCACTCCCAGTTCCCGGCCTTCATATGTTTTTCCATAGGTTTCGTATCTGGCCGATGTTGATTGGTCTGCCACATATTTGCAATATTCCGTAACCTTATGATGGAAAGTGAACTTTGTTCCCAGCCCGTATCCCAGAAATTCATCAGGCGATTTCACCGGCTGGCCGCCGGAAAATGCCGGATTCAGAAGGATGGTTGAAAATATCAGGAGAAATCGCTTCATCGGTAAAAAATGTTTAAGATATCAGGCTAAAGTAATATTTTTTGTAAATAAAATGCCGGCAGATTTTATTCACGGTTTAAATTCACCGCGTCGGATCGCTGAAGCCTAAAATGGTTATTTTTGTGTGTCCTGTAACCAGGGCTATACGCTTGTCTGCAAGTTCGGAAGACAACAAGATAAAGCTTGGCTGCTGAACATGCCGGTATCGCGTGACAGGTATAATCAAAAATTTAAATAATGAAAAAATCAAATCTGTTTCGACTCGCACTAGTCCTGTTATTGTTTCCATCGTTCTCAATTTCACTGCTTTCGCAAATGCCGCGGAGTGACGGCAGCCAGGTCAGGGTAACAGGCTGGGCTGATGACAACAATTATCTTCTGCAGACCGTGGATTCTGAAAAGAGGCCAGTTCTCAGAAAAGTAAATGTTCGAAATGGCAGAAGCATTGATGTGATCCCGGAAAAATCGGAGAGGGAAGCTATTAACGAAACACTTCCTTCAGGTGTGGCACTGGGCTTATACGACATAGTGAGTGCCGACCGTCAGAGTGCGGTACTGAGCCGTGACAACGACCTTTATTTTTTCAGGAAAGGAGACAAGGAGCTTAAAAGGCTGACCAGCGATGGATCGGAGGAAGTGAATTTCCGTTTTTCACCGGACGGGAAGAAGATTGCATACACCAGGAACAAGGATCTTTATGTGTATGATATTGCTGCAGGCAGGGAGATGCGCCTCTCATTCGATGCTTCTGACAGGATCTATAACGGATACTCTTCATGGGTATATATGGAGGAGATCCTTGACCGCCCGAGCCGTTATGCTGCTTTCTGGTGGTCGCCCGACGGAAACAGGATCGCTTACCTGAGGACCGACGAGAGCGAAGTGCCTGTATTCACCCTTAACCGTCTGGATGAGGCTGATGGTGTTCACGGCAGGCTCGAACAGGTTCCTTATCCGAAAGCCGGTGATCCGAATCCAAAGGTTAAAATGGGAATTGCCGATATTTCAACCGGAAAAACCACCTGGGTCGCAACTGATTACAATGTCGATCAGTATATTGCATGGCCATTCTGGACTCCCGACAGTAAAAAGCTGGCTGTTCAGGTGATAAACCGTGATCAGAATGAGATGAATATACTTCTTGCTGATCCAGCCACAGGTGATTTCACGGTGATATACAATGAGAAGCAGAAAGCCTGGCTCGACTTTTACAAGGATATTTATGTAATGAATGACGGTTCGGGGTTCATTGTGAACAGTGTGAGAAGCGGCTGGGAAAACCTTTATTACTATGGCTGGGATAACAGGCTGATTGCTCAGTTGACCAGCCTCGATTTCAGGGTAAATGGCATAGAGCGGGTTGATGAGATCCAAAGGGTTGTTTATTTTACCGCTACAGGAACGGAGTCGACCGACAATCATCTGTTCCGTGCAGGGCTCGACGGCAGGAACCTCGTTCAGATAACAGGCGGTCCCGGCTCACATTCAGTAAGTATTTCACCAAATTGCACCTGGTTTATTGACACATGGAACAATATTGCAAGTGCAGGTTCTATTGTGCTCATTGACAAAAGAGGCCGGCAGGTAAGGGAGATTCACAAATTCGATCAGCCTGACTTTGATCTGTCAAATTATTCAAAGGCGGAGATGGTAAGGATCCCCACCTCTGACGGACTGTTTTCGATGCCCGCGATCATTACCTATCCAATTGGTTTCGATCCGTCAAGGAAGTATCCCGTAATTTTCAGGATTTACGGTGGTCCCGATTCAAAGAATGTCACCAACAGATGGCAGGGAGTGAATCCGTCATGGGACTCTCAGAACGGGATAATAACTTTTACGGTCGATCACAGGGGATCGGGGCATTTCGGGAAAAGGGGACTTGATTATCTTCACCGCAGTCTTGGAAAATGGGAGATCCTTGACTACCAGGATGCGGTTAAGTGGCTTCGTTCAAAGCCATGGGTCGACAGTTCAAGGATAGGTATTACCGGAAGTTCTTACGGCGGATACATGACCTGCATGGCACTTACCCGCGGGGCGGATTACTGGACGCATGGATTTGCAGGATCGTCGGTCACTGACTGGAGGCTTTACGATGATGTCTATACTGAAAGATACATGGATACCCCGCAGGACAATCCGGAAGGTTACAGCGATGGATCGGCGCTCACCTGGGCAAAAAACTTTAAAGGGAAACTTTATTTGACTCATGGTGACCTTGACGACAATGTTCATATGCAGAATTCTATATACCTGATCTCCCGTCTGCAGGACGAAGGGAAAACATTCAGTTTTATGTTATACCCTAATGGTCGTCATGGCTGGGGCGGGGCAAAGGCTTTTCATTCAAGGAATGAGGCAAATAATTTCTGGCTGGGGAATTTCTTCGGGAAAGAAAAATAATTGCTATTTTGTGCTGTTATTTATTTCACACTAAACCTGAGTTACGTACTCCGAACTCCAAATTTGAAACAAATGGTTATTGGCATTCTGAAGGAATCTGAAGCTGAAAGAAGAGTGGCCATGCTTCCCGGTGAGGTTGCAGTTCTTACTAAGCTGGGTGTTGCGGTAATTGTCGAAAAGGGCGCAGGATTGAAAGCCTGGGCTTCCGACAGCCATTACCTCGAAGCAGGAGCTTCTGTTGCAGAAAGAAAGGATCTTATTACCAGGTCGTCTTTCATTTTGTCGGTCAATCCTCCTCATGATGATGATGTGAAAGTTTGCAAGGAGGGACAGATCCTTTGCTGCGTTGTCAATCCCTCGGAAAACAGGGAATGGCTCGAAAAGGCTAGGATCAGAGGTCTTACCGTTCTGGCGCTCGATATCATTCCAAGGACTACCAGGGCTCAGTCGATGGATATTCTGTCGTCGATGGCCACAGTTTCAGGTTACAAGGCGGTTCTGGCTGCAGCAGCTGCCCTTCCCGGATTTTTCCCGATGTTCATGTCGGCTGCCGGGACTATCAAGCCATCAAAGGTGCTGATACTGGGAGCAGGTGTCGCCGGCCTTCAGGCATTAGCCATTGCCAGAAAGCTTGGTGCAGTTGTCGAGGTCTTCGATGTAAGGTCAGCTGTGAAAGAAGAGGTAAAGAGCCTGGGGGGCAGGTTCATAGAAGTTGAGGGAGCAAAGGATGATTCATCGGCAGGCGGTTATGCTGTCGAGCAGACTGAAGAGTTCAGGTTGAAGCAGCAGGAACTTATCCGGAAGCATGCCCTGGCTTCTGATGTTATAATTACCACAGCTCAGATACCCGGGAGAAAAGCACCTGTTCTGATTCGGAAGGAGACAGTTTTTGCAATGAAGCCCGGCTCAGTGATTGTTGACCTTGCAGCATCCTCGGGAGGCAATTGCGAACTGACGGAAAATGATAAAACAGTTGTGGTCAACGGAATCACAATTATCGGGAAATCGGATTACCCTTCGGACATGCCTGCTGATTCGAGCAAGATGTTCGGATCCAATATTGTTAATCTTCTGAAACTAATGATAGGGAAGGGCGGAGAGTTTAACTTCAATCTTCAGGATGACATTATTTTCGGTACTACAGCGGTGCATAAAGGAGAATATGTTAGTGAGCGGGCAAAACAATTAATCGGTTTAAAGTAACAGACAGATGGAACAATTTTCAGATTTCTTTCTTCAGAACAGGGAGGCAATATTCCTGGTTATCCTTTCGGTATTCCTTGGGATAGAAGTTATCAGCAATGTTCCCGCAATCCTTCACACTCCTCTGATGTCGGGTGCAAATGCGATTCATGGAGTTGTAATAATAGGAGCAATAATAGTTATGGGGCATGCCGAAACCACCGGATCGATGATCCTTGGCTTTCTGGCTGTGGTCCTGGGTACCCTGAACGTGGTTGGAGGGTTTGTGGTTACCGACAGGATGCTCGAAATGTTTAAAAAGAGAAAGTGACCACCGTAATTAATTTTCTAAACCATTTCAAAATGAGCGGAACATCGCAATTCCCATTTGGAATAACCATACTTGAAATAATATATGTAATTGCATCGATCCTGTTTATCATGGGTCTCAAAATGCTGAGTAATCCACGGACTGCCCGAAGGGGAAATATACTGGCTGCATTCGGTATGGGCTTCGCCATTCTGGCGACAATTATTTTCCATGAAAAGGATGGCACTCACATCGGAAACATACCCTGGATAATTGCAGCAATCATTATAGGGACCATAATTGGCTGGGT
Organism: uncultured Rikenellaceae bacterium; assembly: GCA_964429295.1. Taxonomy (GTDB): domain Bacteria; phylum Bacteroidota; class Bacteroidia; order Bacteroidales; family VadinHA17; genus LD21. The sequence goes on along the minus strand of CAYSBL010000001.1, from coordinate 91,264 downwards.
CATTGCAAGGAGAGTCAAGATGACTGCAATGCCGCAGCTGGTGTCATTCTTTAATGGCATGGGCGGAGCAGCGGCTGCTCTTATTTCTCTAATGGAGTTTCCTCATATAAGTGCAGAACTTGTGGCACGCACCGGGATGGCCAACGGTCAGGTTCTTGCAATTCTGATTGCTCTTATCATCGGATCAGTATCCTTTGCAGGAAGCATGATCGCCTTCGGAAAGCTTGATGGCTGGATTGGAGACATGAGGGTAAAGGCCATGAGGTATGTAAATCTGACAATTCTTGCTTTTCTTGTGGCGTTTGTTGTTTTCATTATGACCAGGGATGTCAGCGCAAGCGCTGAGCTGACTTCGCTGATCTATATTGTTCTGGCGGTTTCGCTGGTTTATGGTGTCTTATTTGTAATGCCTATTGGCGGAGCTGACATGCCCGTTGTGATATCGCTTTTGAACTCCTTTACAGGTGTGGCGGCGGCCATGGGAGGATTTCTCTACAACAATCAGGCTATGCTGACCGGAGGCATTCTGGTGGGATCGGCAGGTACAATTCTGACTATCCTGATGTGCAAGGCTATGAACCGTTCGCTTCTGAATGTGATAGTAGGTGTGTTTGGCGGCGGAGGCAAATCAGAAGCAGGTGAAGCCGGAACAGTGAAAGAGATTAATCTGTCGGATGCAGCTGTTCTGCTAAGTTATTCGAAGAGAGTGGTGATAGTTCCGGGTTACGGGCTGGCTGTGGCGCAAGCGCAGCACATCTGCCATGAGCTTGATAAACTGCTTGAAGAGAAGGGAGTCGAAGTCAAATACGCGATCCATCCTGTTGCAGGCAGGATGCCCGGGCATATGAATGTCCTTCTTGCCGAGGCCGATGTACCCTATGAGCAGCTGATAGAGAGCGATGAGATCAATCCTGAGCTTCCTAACACCGATGTTCTGATAGTTATCGGAGCAAATGACGTTGTAAATCCGGCCGCTGAGGATGATCCGGCCAGCCCGATTTACGGTATGCCTATCATAAAAGCACGTGATGCGAAAAACGTTATCGTGATGAAACGCGGCATGGGCAAAGGTTATGCGGCCATTGAGAACATGCTCTTTTTCAATGACAGGACCAGGATGTTGTTCGGAGATGCAAAAAATACCCTCCAGGCTCTTGTTAATGAGATAAAGAACCTATAGTTAATCAGTTACCAACAATGGATGTCAACTCCTGCTGAAAAACTGCTGAGTCTCAGATCTGCAATGAGGGCAGTCGGGATTGACATTTATATCATTCCCATGTCCGACCCCCACCTTGGGGAGTATATTCCTGAACATTGGCAGATAATCAGATGGCTTACGGGTTTTACAGGCTCTGCAGGTACGGTTGTGGTTACGGCCGGCCATGCAGGATTATGGACCGATTCCAGGTATTTTATCCAGGCTGAACGGCAGCTTGCCGGTTCGGGATTCGAATTCATGCGCCCCGGTCAGTATCAGAGGAATGACTATATGGATTTCGTTGTGGAAAATGCCGGATCGGGAGAGAAAATAGGGTTTGACGGAAGCATATTTCCGGTCTCTGCTTTCAGAAGACTCGAAAAAAGGCTTGAGGGAAGAAAAATCGTGTTCGAGACCAGTTGCGATTTGATCTCAGACTTGTGGCCAGATCGTCCTTCACTGCCTTTTTCGATGGCGTTTGATCATGCTCTTGAATATTGCGGTAAAGGTCGAGCCGAAAAACTGAGGGAGCTGAGGGAACAGATGAGAAAATCCGGTGCCGCTTACCATCTTTTATCTTCCCCTGACGATATAATGTGGCTTCTGAATATCAGAGGCAACGATCTGAAATACAGTCCGCTGTTATTGAGCTTTGCACTTGCGGGGCAGGAGCAGTTGCTGCTTTTCGTTGATCAGGCAAAGATTCCGCCAATGCTGGCGGCTGAGTTTGACCGGCTGGGGATAGTTTTACTGCCCTATGAGGATGCAACTGAAATAGTCCATGAAGTCATTGAAGGGGAGTCTGTACTTCTTAATCCTCAGAACACATCTGTTGATTTATTCCGGGCACTGGCAAAAAAATCAGGATGCATCGAGGAAATAAGCATTCCGGCAAGGTTGAAATCGATCAAGAACCTGACTGAGATAGCAAACATAGAAAAGGTGATGGTTAAAGACGGAGCGGCCCTGACCAGGTTCTTATTCTGGTTCGAAAACAACCATGGAAGTGTGGACATGACCGAAGACTTTCTTTCTGAAAAGGTAAATGAATTAAGGGCAGAACAGGAGGGTTTTCTGATGCCATCCTTCGAAACCATAGTGGCTTTCAATGAGAACAGCGCACTGCCGCATTATCATGCGGAAAAAGGTTCGGGAGCAGCGATAGGGGACAGGGGTATCCTCCTGGTTGATTCAGGAGGGCAGTACCCCGGGGGAACAACCGACATCACACGAACAGTGGCAATCGGAATCCCTTCGGCACAGCAGATTTCCGACTTTACGCTTGTTCTTAAGGGACATATCAACCTTGCACTTTCCAAATTTCCCGAAGGTACCAGGGGATACCAGCTGGACCTGGTTGCACGCAGGGCAATGTGGGGATCGGGAATGAATTACGCCCATGGTACCGGTCATGGCATTGGTTATTGCCTGAATGTTCACGAGGGACCCCAGAGCATAAGTCCGGCCGACAATAAAACGGCCATTGAGGAAGGAATGCTCACATCCAATGAGCCGGCAATCTATAGGGAGGGCGAATATGGTATCAGGACAGAAAACCTTATTCTTTGCTACAGTGATGAAGAAACTGAATTCGGAAAGTTCCTCCGTTTTGAGACAGTGTCACTGTGTTATATTGACAAATCGCTCATTGACAAATCACTGCTTGAACGTCACGAGCTTGACTGGCTCAATGCCTATCATGCTGAAGTCTTCGAAAGGCTGAGCCCTCATCTGTCGGAAGCCGAAAAAGTGTGGCTGAAAGAAAAGACAGAAGCATTATAGCTGGTGTAGGGGCGGGTAGTTTTTCCCAATAAGACTATCTGCCCGGATTATTAAACTTGCCTTTTTTGATTATAATACCCTACTAACCTTCCCATTTCCTGTTTACCCCCTTCCCAACCTTCCCCCACGGGGGAAGGAGCCCGTTGAAGCCGGAGAATTGTTCCTATGGAAGTAAAGTTGGGAAATAGCAGGAACAAAGCCTTTCCCCCTTGGGGGAAACGGGAAAGGGGGTAAGTTTAATAATGAAACGGGAAAGGGGGTAAGTGGAATGTTGAACCGGGAAAAGGGATTAAAGAAAATAAAAGAAGACCCTTAATCCCTTCTTACCTTATCTCATCCATCACCTGGGTCAGGTCGATGACAGGGAATTCTGTGATCCTCAGTCTTGCGCTGCCATAGGGGACAAGCTCAATAACTGAGTTGATTCCCTCAGGTTTTACCGGGCTTTTCGGAGGAATATCGGCTGAGTTGTCTTTCAGTGTCCATCCCGGGATGAGCATTCCCCTGGTTTTGAGGATCACCGGAGGATCCTGATCCCAGGGCAGATACCTGGCCGAGTCGGGCGACCAGATCATATCTCCCCTGTCGGCAAAGGGATATCTGCCGGGATCTCCGGTAAATACCGTAATACCTCTTTTAAGGTTGTTCCTGTCTATCATCAACCCATAATTCCACGGAGTCAGCGGATTTATCTCCCAGTCGACGCTTCCCATGTATCCGAAATTATCATAATTGATTTTGACACTTCTGTACTCCTTGCCAATCCTGAGAGAGTAATAAAGAGGACCTCTGAGCAGAGCCAGGGAATTGTTGTACCTTTTTTCAGCCCTGATCTCCATAGGTAATTCCAGCGTTATTACCTCATCCGGATCCCATCGGGCAAATATTTTTGCAGTTGATCCTCCCTTTTCAAATAGTATTTTGTCCTTAAAGCTTATCCTGGCAGTGTCGGCCCAGCCTGGTATTCTCATGTAAAGAGAAAACCTGACCGGTTTATCTGATCTGATCCTGAATCTGACAGTTCCGTCAAAGGGATAAGTTGTCTCTTCGGTTATTTCCACCTGCTGGCCATTGCCGACTAAAGCCTTCACGGTCGACGGCCCGTAGGCGACGGCGATAAGTCCGTTGTCGCTGGTAGCCATCCATAGGCTTGATACGAATTTTGGCCATCCCTGGTGCATGTTTGCGAGGCAGCATGCGAAATTCGGCATCAGCCCGTAGATGTTCGAAAAATTACCGTTGGTGCTCCATCCTCTTTTTTCACTGTTGACGACAACCTGGTTTGATTGCTGGTCGTACTGGTGGGCCCACATGTCGGGTGTTGTTGTCCCCGGAAGTGAGTTGTAAGCCAGAAGTTCCAGTCGGTCGGCCAGCCGGTTGTCGCCGAAGATGGCATAAAGTTCCTCAAGCGAATACATGTATTCCACGACTGCGCACAACTCTGTTCCCCTGTCGGGTGATAAGCCCGAAAGATGCTCGTCGCCCGAGAATCTTCCACCAGCCTGTCCGTGATTGTGATCATATTTGTCGATTCCGTCAAACACTGCTTCCTGGAATCTCCGGTTGCCCGATTGCTGGTACCACAGACCGGGATATTTTATTGCCATTGCATTATTTACTACGTGAGCCGTCAGGCCCTCAGGCCCCCAGTTCAGAGGGATTTTCTTTTCAGCTGATGCAGCTGAGTCCCATGGGAACTTTTCATAGTAGGAAGTCCAGTCGTAGCTGTTGTTCTGGATTGAGCTGATCACGTCAAGTATCCAGGATTCTTTTGTCTGCCGGTACAACCAGTATCCTGTAACTGCGTTTTCCATTGCCCTGACACCGCGCCAGTCTTTATCAGGCCAGTCGGGTGGCGTTTCATTCAGGTACCTGAAGTATTTCTTCACCACTTCAAGCGCCCTGGCATCGCCTGTCGCCTCATGATATTGCATCAGAACCTTGTTTGCCACAGCCAGCGGCCATCTGTCCTTATTTTTTGAGGGCCCGTACCAGCCGGAGTCGGTGCTGCTTGAGATAATGGGCTCGATCCATCCATTTACCTTGTTCTTCAGCCTTTCATCATCAAGAAGATAAGCCAGGGGTACAAGTCCGTCGAGGAAATACGGACCTCTTTCCCAGGCTTCACCTTCTCCTCCGCGCCAGGATGAGTTGACGAGGTCGGGCCAGAAGTCATCAACGTGGCCTGTCAGTCCTCCGGCCTGAGCCTCAAGCTGATCCCGGAGCCAGCCTTCAGGTTTTACTGAACCGAGAGGCAGTTTTATATAGGCATTCTGAATCAGTGGTTCAGGATTGCCGGGATAATTGCTGTTATTCATTTTAGAGGAGCATCCTGCTATAATCAGGGCGATTATGAACGTTCCTGTCAGAATAGTTTTTTTCATATGCAGGTTATTTAAAATGAAGTTCCCAGATCTTCTTTATTTCAGGATTTATACTCTTGCCTATATCCACTGCCTCAAATACCTGGATCATATCGAACCATGCGACTCCCTTGCCTGGCATCCTGAGTACAGGATTCACCCGTGGTGAGGCAATTGAGTCTCCCGGAATTGTAACAGATGTTACAAATTGTTTCCATTCTTCTCCCGGAATAAAACTCCTCTTTCCATAGTCGCCGAGTCCCAGTTCAAAAACAGGAGCTTTGTTTCCTGGATTGAGTTCCGTGTCGGTTCTGGCCCAGATGGATAGTATGTAGGTTTTTCCCTTTTCTATTCTTACAGGGAAGAACCTGAGCCTGGTTCCGCCGTCCTGCCTTGGGGTTATCATTCTCAGGGAGTGTGTTCCCTCAATGTGTTCCCTGGTATCGAGGAAATATGTGGATCCGCGGTCTCCTTCGTTCCATGAATAGCATGAGGCCGGCACTCCCGGAGATGACATATCCTCGAATCCCGGATCGGTTATGAGGTTATCCTTATAGGGTTTGAATGCTTCCCTCGCCGGATTTACAGCAATAAGGTAGACCTGAGACCCGAAGGATGAGAGATAGTCTGTTATAGTACTACCATTCAGTCTGACAAGCCGGTTTTCAAAAAGGACCCTTGCCTGGCCGGCGATTTTTCCTGAAATTCTTATGTCAAACCTTCGAGGCGCTCCGGACTTGTTTACAGCTATAATCATCAGTCGGCCTTCGTGAAGGGCTGATTTGACCAGAACGTCTCCTGTTGAAGAGGAAACCTGAACCGGCTTCTCGTCCGACAAAAGCCAGGGAGTCATTTCGGCAATTTCCATCGCCATTTTTCCGCATTCATTCCAGGCGGCAGTCGATTTCGGGAAGGAATTAAGTCCGTGTCTTATGAAATACAGAATTCCCCTGGCTCCGTTAATGATTGCCTGGTAGGTCATGGTTCTCATTTCCTGAATTGTGGGTTCACGCTGCCACCATTCAGCCCCGCCGAAAGCCTGGGGAACAATCCATACTGGTTTCCTGCCCTCAAACGAGTTTCTAAGCTGACGGGCGACATCGCCTGCCTTGTTAACCGGACCGGTCGGAACAGGATAGGGATCGGCCATCACTATATCGAGGGCATCAGCATATTGCAGGGCTGATGAGAACGGTGCCATAAAGACGATTGAAACAGGATGCCATGGATCAGCTTCCTTTATTGTCCTGTAAATATCTTCGAGTGTCGAAGGAGGTATAAGGAATCCGTTGGGTTCGTCTGAGATGTACCAGGCCAGAAGAGCGGGGTGATCCATGAATATCCTGATCTCATTAAGGAGCCTTTCCTTCTTTTCCTGGTCTGAAATGCCTTCGATCTGTGATGAAACTCCGCCGCCGCCCGATACCGAAAGGAGATTATAATGGACCTTCATGCCGAGCTCAGCGCATCTGTCCATATAGGCTTTTCTCGCTTCAAGGGTTTCCGGAAGTATCTTCTGGTATGGCGACATCATATTGAATCCTTTTACGACTTCCTCTTCGGCAAGGGTGGGGTGGACCGGTGAGTAACAGTAGAAACCGAACGGGAAGAAATCCCTTTTGTTTACAATCAGTCCGCCTGTCAGCCGGTCGGTCTTAACTTCGTTTGCCTTATGATCCAGAATGATCAATTCGCAGGATGCGGAGTAAAACTTTTCTCCGGATGATTTAATCACAGCTGTCACGCTGTAAACTGCAGGATTGAGATTCAGGTCGAAGGGGATCCTCAAAATTTTTTCGCCCGTCAGGTTTGTATGGGAAGCAAGCTCCCTGTCGTTCACAGTAAGCAATACCTGTAAAGTGCCATGGGCTAGTGCCGGAGGCAGATGCAACAGAATTTCACCGGTCAGTTCGGTTGAGTAAAAACTCAGCCTCGTGTTCATTTTTACGGATTCAGTATCGGTCTTCTGACAGAAAACCTCAGGAGTTGAAAAGGCTGTAAGTGCTAAAAGAATAAGTATCAGTCCACCGCGCATAACAGGAGGTTAGGAGGTCAGGATGAAAATCAATAACACTAAAAGTAATGACTTTCTGCAAAAAATCAA
>CAYSBL010000001.1:47163-83714 GCA_964429295.1 uncultured Rikenellaceae bacterium | reverse complement strand
GTCGCTTTTTGCAGTACCGTCCACTATGGCCGGTTTCCATTCAGGGCCCTCTTTCAGAAGCCTGATGGCTTCTTCAGAATATATCCTGCCCGGACTTCTCACAATTTCAATGCTGTCGATTTTTCCTGATTCACTTACGGTGAAGGAAAGGACTACAACATTTTTCTGACCTGTGGTCGCTGTATCATGGCGGACCATGTTTTCCGAGATATACCTGTTGAATTCCCTGTGTCCGGTAACCGGGGCTGGCGGACTGTATCCCGGTTCCAATTCCTCAGCATCCGATGATTTCCCGCTTACACCATAGCCTATCACAACAATTTCATTGAGGGCCAGGGACGAAGGATCTAGCTTTATCTCATTGCCGGAGCCGGATATTGGTTTGAATTCTTTGGAATCCATTCCAAGGTAGCTGGCAACCAGTATCATGTCCGGACTGGCGGTACCTTCGATGACAAAATTCCCATTAACGTCCGACAAGGTGCCCTGTTTCGTGCCTTTTACAGTTATGGTGGCTCCCGGCAAAGGAAGGTTATCCTCGGATGAAATAATCCTTCCGCTTATCGACGAAGGGGGCATTGCTGCCCTTTCGGTCAGAACAGCCTTTGTTTCCGTCCTCTTTTCAGCCATTGCTGCCTTACTGACTGCCGGAATTGCGGCGGTTACTGCCGAATCATATGTCACGGGAATGTCTTCCTTTTTTAATACTTCCTGTTGTTTTTCCTTTTCAGAGGCAAGTTCGTCGGCTGCCATGGCAGCCAGCTGGTTTACCCCGGATTTCTTTTCAACCGGAGTCTTTTCAGGAGATTCAACTGATTCAAATTCACTGATATCCTTTACAGCTTCTGCTTTGGGGATAGTGATCTCCCCGGCCCTTTTTTCGGGCTGGTTGAATGCGATTTCCTCAATTTTGTTCTCCGGCCGGTTGAGCAGCAGGATCGTTGTGATAGCTAAAAGTGCTGTAACAGAAGCCGCTATGCCGTACCAGAGTCTTCGGTTCCCTCCCGAAATACGTTTTCCCAGCCTTCTGTTCAATTCTGCAAGATCCCTTCCGGCGGCTTCAGTATCCAGATTGCTGAAGCCTTCCGATGCTTCTTCGGTAAAAGGATCCTTCTGAAGCTCCTTCTCAAAGGCATTCCTTTCCCTGTCCGTCATTTTACCGGAATGATAACGGAGGAAATCAGGTCCGTTGACTTTGCCGTTTTTATTCTTTTCTGACATTTTTTCTTTCAAGACAAATTTTGAGATTTCTTTTTCCGTTCTGAAGATGGCTTTTTACCTTCTTCTCATCAATGCCCAGTTCAGCCGAGATCTCTTGATAGCATCTGTTGTTATAGTAGAATTGTCTGATGCAGCTTTTCTGTTCCTCATTCAGCCTTTTAATGCAGTCCTCAATGGCTGCATTAAGGCATAACTGCTCATCCTCTTCATCCAAAGGATGCAGAGTAACCACATTTTCCATAAAAACAACAGGGTCATTAAGCCAGTCGGTGAGTTTTTCCTTTGCCGACCTGCCGGACCTGATTTGCATGAGGCAATAATTCTTTGCTACCACATGCAGCCAGCTTCTGAAGCTGACGATATCGTGCCTTGGTATTTCTGTTATGAGCTTTTCAAATATCTGCATCACACCGTCCTTTGCCTCTTCATTGTTTTTAAGGTATTTGAGGCAAACCCCGTAAACGAGGTGCATGTACCGTGAATAGAGCTCCCCGAGCACCTTAAGGTCACCCCCGGCACGGAATTCGCCAAGTAATTCTTCATCCGTGGGGTTATGGGAATCTCTGACTCTCGATCTGAACAGCATATTGTTGGTTACTGAATCCTGATAACTCCGGAGCCGGCAATCAATCTGAATTTTCAGCGATGAAGCCTTATCCGGAGCATATTCAAAGATAGGATAAATGCATCAAAGGTGCCAACAGATAAATATCAGGTAGCTCCTCCGGAGCTAAAATTATGGTTGTATCAATTTCTATAGACAGTCAACTCCTACGGAGTTTGGCTTTTAAAGTCCCGTTTTGGGCGGTCTGATTATAATTTCTAATAGTCAGTCAAATACAATGGAGTATTGCTTCTAAAGTCCCGTTAGGGACGATCTGATTATAATTTCTAATAGTCAGTCAAATACAATGGAGTATTGCTTCTAAAGTCCCGTTAGGGACGATCTGATTATAGAAAATAATCATCAACATAAATTAGCCCCATAGGGGCGACCTGTTTGCAAATGTCATTATTTCAATGTATTAATTAATTATTGGCATTTTTAATAATAATCTGGTGATTTTTTATGGAATAACAACGACTGATGCATCCTGTTGGAAAATACTAATCCAAAAATCAATTATTATGAAAAAGAGACTTTCAATTCTGGCAATTTTGTTTGCAGCTTCGGTGATGCTGGCGTTTTCCCAGAAAAGTATTATCACCGGTAAGGTAACGGACTCTTCAGCTATGCCCATAGCCGGTGTGGCAGTAACAATAAAGGGGAGCAAGAGCGGCACGGTAACGGATCAGGACGGTAATTACCGGATCGAGGTTGAGCAGGGTGACGACTATCTCAGGTTTGCCATGATCGGATTTGTGACCGTCACCGAAAGGATAAAAGGCCGGACAATCATAAATGTGATCATGCATGAAGAAAAAGTCGCGCTTGATGAGGTTGTGGTGGTAGGCTATGGTTCAGGAAAACAGAAGTCGTCGTGGTACAGGACTGAGGCGGCTCCTGCCTTATCATTGGGTTCCCGTGACGGATTTTCAAGGTATAACGGCGCCTTCAACACAGAGGGTTACGCAGCAACCACAGAGAACGGATTCAGAAGTGTAAGAAGCAATCCTCTTTCTACATTCTCCATTGATGTCGACAATGCGTCGTGGTCGAACATTAGAAGATTCATTAACAACGGGGCTCTTCCTCCGCCTGAAGCCGTAAGGATTGAGGAGATGATAAACTTCTTCAGGTACGATTATCCTGAACCTGAAGGCATCCATCCGTTCTCTGTAACTTCGGAACTGTCGGTTTGTCCCTGGAACAAAAAGCATCAGCTGCTGCTTGTCGGCCTGAAAGGGAAGAGCATTGACAAGTCATCGCTACCTTCCTCAAACATTGTTTTTCTGATCGATGTTTCAGGCTCGATGAATTCGCCTGATAAGCTTCCTCTTCTCAAATCTGCCTTCGGACTGCTGGTGAATGAACTAAGGCCACAGGACCGTGTGGCAATAGTTGTATATGCCGGAGCAGCCGGACTTGTGCTGGAATCGACTCCCGGAAACAGGAAAAACGAGATAATGAACGCGATAGCAAATCTTGAGGCCGGAGGTTCGACTGCTGGCGGCGCCGGACTGAAGCTTGCCTATGAAGTTGCATCAGGGAATTTTATTAAAGGCGGCAACAACCGTATCATTCTTGCAACCGACGGTGATTTCAATGTTGGTGAATCGAGCAACGGAGGAATGGAGAGACTTGTCACGGATTACCGCGACCGCGGGATCTTCATGACGGTGCTTGGTTTCGGTATGGGAAACATAAAGGATGACAAGATGGAGATAATAGCCGACAAGGGGAACGGCAATTATTCATATATTGATAATCTTCAGGAAGCCAGGAGGGTGCTGGTGAAGGAATTTGGAGGTACCCTGTTCACGATAGCCAGGGATGTCAAGTTCCAGATCGAGTTTAATCCTTCAAAAGTTCAGTCGTACAGGTTGATAGGATATGAGAACAGGCTCCTGAATGAGGAGGATTTCAACGACGACCGTAAAGATGCGGGAGAAATGGGATCGGGACATAACGTTACGGCCCTGTACGAACTGGTGCCTGCAGGGAATGAAGATGATACCCCGACTGTTGATCCTTTGAAATACCAGGATAATCAGGTCATTAAATCAGGAAAAATTCCGTCAGATGAATTCCTTACTATCAAGATCCGCTACAAGAAGCCTGAAGGATCATCGAGTATGCTTCTTGAAAAAGCCGTAAGCGATTATGTTCGAAATTCTGATGAAGCTTCTGATAATCTGCAGTTTGCTGCAGCAGTTGCGGAATTCGGAATGATACTCCGCGATTCGGAATTCAAAGGAAGTTCTTCGGTTGATGAGGCTGTCAGGCTTGCCAGGTCAGCCCGTGGAGATGACAGTGAAGGTTACAGGTCGGAATTCATACGTCTGATGGAGGCAGCCCGGGATCTGGGGGTTATGGCAGAAAGATGAAGGGGGGAGGCGTAAAGGCATAAAGGTATAAAGACCTTAAGGCGTGAGGAATGAGGCTTGAGTCGTGAGGCTTGAGCCTTGCTTCTTTTTGTTGTACTGGTATTACGTATTAGTAATTGGTAATTGACAATTGGTATTCGGTAAGTCAGTCAATACCAGTAACCAGCAACCAGTAACCAGTAACCAGTAACCAGCAACCTGCATCACCTTCTTCACCCTTTAAGGAACCTGTCAATTTCCTTAGCGGCTTTTCTTCCCGATGCGATGGCGTTCACCACAAGACTGGCTCCTGAAACCGAATCACCTGCAGCGAAGACTTTGCCAATGCTTGTCATACAGTTACCGTTTGTCCTGATGTTTTTTCTGTCATTCAGTTCCAGTCCGAGGTCAGTTACAAGTCCATCGATAACAGGATGGATAAAACCGAGTGCAAGCAGGACAAGGTCGGCTTTCTTGACCTGAATTGTGTCGTTGACAGGTCTCATAGAGTAGCCGCTGCTGTTCTTTTCCCAGATAACATCCTCGACCTCAATTCCACTGACCCGGTCATCTTCACCAGTGAATCGCCTGGTGGAAAGGCTCCATATTCTCTCACAGCCTTCCTCGTGGGAGGTCGAAGTCTTGAGTGTTTTGGCATAATATGGCCAGGGGTTGTCCTGTGTCCTGAAGACAGGAGGTTTTGGAAGGATCTCGATCTGTGTAACGTTTGCTGCTTTCTGGCGAATTGCTGTTCCGACACAATCAGAACCGGTATCTCCGCCCCCAAGGACTACAACGTTCAGCCCTTCGGCGTTCAGTGGGTTTTCGGACAGATGAATCTGTCCTGAGTTGACACGGTTTTGGCTTGAAAGATAATCGACTGCAAAATGGATCCCGGAGAGATTTCGTCCTTCTACCCGGAGGTCTCGTGGATGACCTGCCCCGATTGCAATGCAAACTGCATCGAAGTTGTCAACGACCTCACGGGCTGGAATATCCTTGCCCACGGCAACTCCTGTCAGGATGGTCAGTCCTTCCTCTGTCATCAGATTAAGACGCCGGTCAATTACTGCCTTGGTCAGCTTGAAGTCGGGTATTCCGAACCTTAGCAGGCCGCCTGCCCTGTCATCCTTCTCGAAGAGGGTGACTGAGTGCCCTGCCTTGTTGAGAAGATCGGCTGCAGCCATTCCTGCCGGTCCGCTTCCGATTATGGCAACTTTTTTCCCGCTTCTTTTTTGCGGAGGCGATGGTTTTATGTATCCTTCGGCAAAGGCTTTTTCTGCAATGGCCACCTCATTTTCCCTTATGGTAACAGATTCCTGGTTGATATTCAGGACGCATGAGTGTTCACAAGGGGCTGGACAGATCCGGCCGGTGACCTCGGGAAAGTTGTTTGTGGCGTATAACCTGTCATAGGCTGCTCTCCAGTCGCCTTTGAAAAGCAGGTCGTTCCATTCAGGGATTAGGTTGTCGACCGGGCATCCCCAGTGGCAGAAAGGAATCCCGCAATCCATGCACCTGGATGCCTGCATCATCCTGTCTTCGCTGTTCAGTATCTGCTCAACTTCACTGTGGTCATTTATTCTTTCATTTACAGGCCGGTTACCTGCCTCCTTTCTCTTAATCTTCAAAAATCCTGTAACGTCTCCCATTTTTTCAGTATCATTAATACCAGTTATGACTACTTAATAATCAAATTAATCCATCCTTGACCCCCCTTTAGGAGGTGGGGGATTACCTAGCTCCCGCTTATCTCAAGATCCAGTTCAACGCTGGCAATCTTCTTTTTAATTTCCTCAAGCTTCTGTTCTTCCATCACTCTCTTGTAATCGTAGGGTATAACCTTGATGAACATGGGAAGGTAATAAGCGAAATCATCAAGTATGGCTTTCGCCTTCCCGCTCGAAGTATAATTTAAATGTCTGGTGATCATATCCCTGAGTTCATTTATATCATTCTTTTCTTCAACCAGGGACAGCTCGACCATTCCCATGTTGCAGTAGTAGTCGAAATTGGATGATTCATTCAACACGTAAGCGATACCCCCGCTCATCCCAGCGGCGAAATTGCTGCCGGTGCTTCCGAGTACGACCACCCGTCCTCCTGTCATGTATTCACAGCAATGATTTCCCACTCCCTCAACCACTGCTATGGCCCCGCTGTTCCTTACTGCGAATCTCTCTCCGGCAACGCCTGAAATGTAGGCTTCGCCTCTGGTCGCACCATACAGGACAGTATTGCCGATAATGATATTTTTATCAGGTTCAAAAGTTGATCCGGCCGGGGGAACCACTATGATCCGGCCGCCCGAAAGGCCTTTGCCGAGATAGTCGTTCGATTCTCCTTCAAGATGAAATTCAATCCCCGGAACGAGGAAAGCTCCGAAGCTCTGACCTGCTGATCCCCTGAACCGGCATTTTATTGTGCCATCGGGCAGACCTTCTGAACCGTAGATGGATGCTATTTTTCCTGAAAGCATTGCCCCTGTTGTCCTGTCAGTATTTTTTATGATACCAGTGATTTTAACAGGCTCTCTTTCGGATATTGCTCTTTCAGCCTTTGATATCAGTTCGTTATCAAGAACATTCCCCAGCTTGTTCTCCTGCTGTTCCACGCAGTGCATGTCGTATCTGGTAGCTTCGTCGGGAAGGTGCAGCATGTTTGTAAGGTCGAGGTTTTTGGTTTTCCAGTGATTCACTTCAGGATTGCGTTCAAGCAGATCGAATCTTCCGATAACCTCGTTTAGGCTTCTGAATCCCATTTCGGCAAGATATTCTCTTACTCCCTCGGCAAGGAAATTAAAGAAGTTGACCAGGTATTCTGCCTTACCAAGGAATCTCTTGCGGAGTTCCGGATTCTGGGTGGCGATACCGACAGGACAGGTGTTGAGATGGCATTTGCGCATCATCACACATCCCAGGACTATAAGGGCGCTGGTTGAGAAGCCAAATTCCTCGGCACCGAGAAGTGCCGCAATGATAATATCCTTCGGAGTCTTAAGCTGTCCGTCAGCCTGCAGGATGACCTTTCGGCGGAGATTGCTCATTACCAGCGTCTGCTGAGTCTCGGAAAGGCCAAGCTCGAGCGGAATTCCGGCATGTTTTATTGATGATGCAGGACTTGCACCTGTTCCGCCTTCATACCCGCTTATTGTAATAAGATCGGCCCCGGCTTTTGTAACGCCGGCAGCTATGGTCCCGACTCCGCTTGCTGAAACAAGCTTGACGCTTACCCGTGCTTTGGGATTTACGTTCTTGAGGTCAAAAATAAGCTGTGCAAGATCCTCTATCGAATAGATGTCATGGTGAGGGGGTGGTGAAATCAGTGTGATGCCGGGGATGGAATACCTGGTTTTGGCGATGATCTTGTCGATCTTGTGCCCGGGTAGCTGACCTCCCTCTCCGGGTTTTGCCCCCTGTGCTATTTTTATCTGGATCTCATCAGCATTCACAAGGTATTCGGTTGTTACTCCGAAGCGGCCGCTTGCAACTTGTTTTATTGCGCTTCTGGCCGACTGTCCGTCGGGCATCGGCCTGAACCTCCTGGGATCTTCGCCTCCCTCGCCGGTATTGCTTCTTCCTCCTATCCGGTTCATTGTAATGGCTATAGTTTCATGCGCCTCACGGCTTATAGAGCCGAACGACATAGCCCCCGTTACGAACCTCTTCATGATTCTATCTGCCGGTTCCACTTCTTCAAGCGGGATGGGATTCTGCCGGGTTTTGAGAAGTCCTCTCAGAAATAGCGGAGCAGATGTGTCGGCGTCGGCCCTCATCGTGTATTCCCGGAATTTCTCCCTGTCTTTTGTCCTGGTGCTCCATTGAAGCAGGGCGATGGTCTCCGGATTCCAGGCATGCTTTTCTCCATATTTTCTGAAAGCGTATATTCCTTCTGTATGGATCTCCGGGATCAGATCTTCGGCGAAGGCCTTCCTGTGGGGGATAAGAATTTCCTCAGCTATTTCATCCATTCCTATGCCTCCGATCCTCGTGGTTGTGCCTGCAAAGAACTTATCAATCACATCAGGATGAATACCCACAGCCTCAAAGATCTGCGACGATCTGTAGCTTCTGAGGGTGCTTATGCCCATTTTTGACATTATCTTCAGTATTCCCTTGTTAATGGAGTTGATATAGTTTTCTTCGGCTTTCTGGTAGTCTAGCTGAATAGCCTTGTCCTTTACGAGGCGGTCGATAACTGCAAAGCTGAGGTAGGGATTTATAATACTGGCCCCATACCCGAAAAGCAGTGCAAAATGCATAACTTCGCGTGGTTCAGCCGATTCGACAACAATATCTATCTGCATCCTCTTTCGTTTCGAGATCAGATAGTGATGAACGGCCGACACTGCCATCAGTGAGGGCACCGGAGCTTTTTCGCGGTCAATACCCCGGTCGGAAAGGATAATATAATTCTTACCCTCATCGACTGCATTTTCGGCATCGGAGCAAAGTTTTTCAACAGCCTCCTTCAGGGCTTTTCCTCCTCCTGAAGCATCGAAGTGCATGGGCAGGGTGGCTGCTGAGAATCCCTTGTATCGCAGGTTTTTGACAACCTGGAAATAAGTGTTGGATATAACCGGGTTTCTGAACCTTACCATTTTAACATGATCGGGAGATTCATCCAGGAGATTCTGCTGGAGTGATCCAAGGTATCCTGAAAGTGTCATTACCAGTTCTTCCCTTATAGGATCGATGGGAGGATTGGTAACCTGGGCAAACATCTGCTTGAAATAATTGAACAATCGGTATGTCTTGCGCGAAAGTACCGCCACAGGTACATCGTTGCCCATGGAACCAATTGGTTCCTTGCCGGTCGCAGCCATCTCCCTGATCAGTCTTTCCGTCTCTTCAGGAGAGTAGTTGAACGAGGTTATATACTTCTGGTAGAGGTTTCCCATGTCGGGCGTGATGATATGCCCGGTTTCAATCTCCTCGAGCCTGACCATATTCTGCTCAATCCACTTTCCATAGGGAAAGTCGCTTGCCAGTTTTGCTTTGAGCTCTGGATCGCTGTAAATCTTGCCTTTTTTTGTGTCGACAAGCAGCATTTTTCCCGGCTTGAGTCGCCCCTTCTTCCTTATCTCCTCCGGACTGAATTGCAGGACTCCGGCTTCGGAGCCCATCACTATCAGGTCATTATTGGTTAGAAGGTATCTTGAAGGCCGTAGTCCGTTCCTGTCAAGCATCCCGCCTATATACCTTCCGTCGGAGAAGATCAGCGATGCAGGGCCGTCCCATGGTTCCATGAACGTGGAATGGTAATGATAGAAATTACGAAGCTCGGGAGGTATGGGATTCTTGGCATTTATTGATTCCGGTATCAGGATGGACATGGCGTAGGGAAGCGACTTACCGCTCATAAGAAGGAATTCGAGTACATTGTCGAGAGATGCCGAGTCGCTTTTTTCCGGTTCAATGACCGGAAAGATCTTTTCAAGGTCACCGAGTACCTCTGATTTAAGGATCGATTCCCTGGCTTCCATCCAGAACCTGTTCCCCTTAATGGTATTAATTTCGCCGTTATGTCCCAGCACCCTGAAAGGCTGGGCAAGATCCCAGCTTGGAAAAGTGTTGGTGCTGAACCGGGAGTGGACAAGTGCAATGGCACTCTGCAGTCGTTCATCATTGAGGTCGGAAAAATACTCACTAAGCTGAATGGATGTCAGCATACCTTTATATACCAGTACTTTGGTAGACAGACTGGGGATGTAGAAAAAACTCTTCTGGCTGATCTCAGATTCCCTTATTATCTTCTCAGCACGTTTGCGAATAATGTACAGCTTTCTTTCGAGTTCATCCTGGGTGAGGTCGGCTCCAAGGAGAATCTGCCTGATCTCAGGCTCCGTTGATTTGGCTATTTCACCTATGGTTGAATCATCTCTTGGGACTTCCCGGAATCCTATGAAGTCTACCCCCTCTTCTTTTATTATATCTAACAGGATGTTCGTACACAGTCCGGCGTCATCAGGATTTTTCGGCAGGAATACAAGTCCGGTTCCGAATTGACCTTCAGGCGGGACGGGATAACCCTGGATCAGGTAGAAATCCCTTGGGATCTGGATCATCACGCCTGCTCCGTCACCTGTCTTGCTGTCGGCTCCCTCGGCTCCTCTGTGAGTCATGTTCCTGAGGATGTCAAGCCCCATTGTGATTATTGAATGGGATTTTTTCCCGTGGATATGCGCAACAAATCCGATACCGCAGCTTCCATGTTCAAATTCCTGGTTGTAAAGTCCTTCACTGGTAGGACGTTCTGTTCTCATCTTTAAAATATTTGTCAGTTTTTCCATGTTTTTCACAAAAAAACCGTTCCCTGCTTGCGAAGAGAACGGTTATCCCTAATCCTATACTTACACCATTCTCAGTCAGTACCGGTAAAGCCTGACGACCAGAAACGGAATATTAGAACTTTTATACACTACCTCGCATATTTTAATTCGGTGACAAATGTATAATAAAACTTTCAAAATGTAATGCAAAATGATAGAAAAATTAATAAAAAACAGAAAAGATGAAAAAAAGTTATTAACTGTCACAGGTTGGGATTTTTTTCGCTTTTTAATGGAATTCATTCATGATTATATGCGTAAGAGCTCATGGCCTGATTTTTTTTAACTTAGCGGCTTCAGATTCAACACAAGACTTAGCATGGAAAAGCCCGGCAATCTTATTCTGGTGATTTTTGGAGCAACAGGCGACCTTACGGCAAGAAAACTTGTTCCATCTCTGTTTTCCCTCATGAATCAGAACCTGTTGCCGGAGAAGTTTGTTCTGCTTGGAGTAGGGCGTGGAGCAATGTCGTCAGACGCATTCAGGGACAGAATGGCGGATGCAATCAGAAAATACTCTGAGGACCGGGAGCAGGATATGAATAATATCCCGCGGTTCGTGATGAATCTGGAGTATCACAGGATTGATTATAATAAGGTGCCGGATTATGTAAATCTGGGTCTTTTTTTGGACAGAACAAGGAACAAGACCGGCATTGGGGGCAATGTAATCTTTTATATGGCAACCCCGCCGAATATGTATGAGACTATCTGTTCTAACCTGTCTGAGGCCGGTCTGACCGGTCAGTCTGATGGCTTCAGGAGGATCATTGTTGAGAAACCCTTCGGGTATGACCTGGATAGCGCAAGGAAGCTCAACCGTGTTCTCCACAGTCTGATGGACGAGGATCAGATTTTCAGGATTGATCACTATCTGGGAAAGGAAACTGTTCAGAATCTGATGGTAACAAGGTTTGCCAACGGGATATTTGAACCTCTTTGGAACAGGAATTATGTTCACAGAGTTGAAATTACCTCAGCCGAAAGCATTGGGGTGGAAGACAGGGGAGGATACTATGATTCAGCCGGAGCACTGAGGGATATGGTTCAGAATCATTTATTGCAGATGGTTGGTCTGACCGCCATGGAACCGCCTTCCTCGCTCGAACCCGATGCCATCAGGAACGAGGTGCTGAAGGTTTTCCAGTCACTTCAGCCGGTCAGGGAAGAAAATGTAGGAAAGAATGTAATCAGGGGACAATACATTGGTTCGAGAATCAGAGGTGAATGTGTAACCGGTTACAGGCATGAAAAGGACGTTGATATAAATTCGAGAACAGAGACCTATGTGGCTATGAAGTTCTTTATCAACAACTGGAGGTGGGGGGGAGTGCCTTTTTACATCCGTACCGGCAAGCGTCTGCCTACAAGAGTAACAGAAGTTGTTATACATTTCAAGCAGACACCACATCACCTGTTCCAGAGGGTTGTGAACAAACTGTCGGGAAATCAGTTGATAATAAGAATACAACCGGATGAGGGGATATTATTGAAGTTTGATATGAAAGAACCGGGAGCAGGATTCAATGTTAAGAATGTGAACATGGACTTCCATTACAAGGATCTGGCCGATGTGCGTGTGCCTTCGGCTTATGAAAGGCTGCTATATGACGTGATGACGGGAGATTCGACATTGTTTTCACGTGATGACGAGGTGGAAACAGCCTGGAAGTTCATTGAACCCATTCAAAAGGCATGGAGGAATAATCCCGACATAAAGGTCTACGGGTACCCTGCAGGTACATGGGGACCAGAGCCCTCCAACGAACTTATTGAAGGAGAAGGACTCACATGGAGGTATCCCTGCAAGAATATGGCAGATGAAGAGCTTTATTGCGAATTGTGATTTACCGGCAACCGGTATTCGGTAATCGGTATTCGGTATTCGGTATTTGGACAAAGAAACCTTGAACCTCGAACCTTAAACAACTGAAGCCCTGAAACCTGCAACCTAATGATATGATTGGTAACGTGAAAATATTCCGATCGGCTGAAGAAACAGCTTCCGCTCTGGCGGATGAGCTGGCACAAATGATCAGCAGTTTTGATGAGGATAGAACCTTTAATATTGCTCTGTCGGGAGGAAGCACACCAAAGCTTCTCTTTCATGCATTAGCCGATCGTCACAGGGACTCTGTCAACTGGCATAAGGTAAGTTTGTTCTGGGTAGATGAAAGATGTGTTCCTCCGGATGATCCTGAGAGCAACTACGGGATGACATTGCATGCCCTGCTGGAAAGAATCGACATTCCCCCGGTCAATGTTCACAGGATTATGGGCGAAGCTGAACCTTATTCCGAAGCCGTGAGGTATTCTGAAGTAATTGAAAAAGGGGTTTCCTTTAAAAATGCTTTGCCGTTTTTTGATGTGATTCTCCTGGGACTGGGCGAAGATGGTCATACTGCCTCAATTTTTCCGGGAAGTGAAAACCTTTTCAGTGTATGGGAAGCTTGTGCTGTCGCAGTAAATCCGTATTCATACCAGAAGAGGATAACCATCACCGGTAGGATTATAAACAATGCCGGAGTCGTGATTTTTCTTGTTTCAGGAAAACCTAAGTCCGGGATTGTACGGGAGATTCTTGGAGGTGAAAACACTGCCGGATATCCGGCAGGCCATGTAGCTCCTTCTGATGGAAGGCTCATATGGTATCTTGATGAAGATGCGGGATCGTTGATATCTTAAAGAAAGGCCGATGAATGATTGTAACTTCAGCTACCGGATGTATTGATGGTTATGCCGGTTATGCCGGTTATGCAGATTCAGCTCTTTCCACGACTGACGGACATTTCCATTTTCAGGGATATCAATTCCGGAACAATTTTTGATTAAAGCTGTTGATTTTCTATATTTGAAGTTCTTGTTTAATCCTTAAAAACTTGAGTCATGTCACACGAAAAAGCCAAAGAACAGACCAAAGTAAAAAAGCAGCCGACAAAATCGCTGAAGGAAAAGCGTGCTGCCAAAAAAGCAAAGAAGGCAGAGAAGAGCAAATAGCAGGATGGAACAAGGGTTGTCAGGCATATAGGCAACCCTTTTTTTTTGATAGACAGTTGAGAAGAATGGGAGAAGGGGAGAAGGGGAGAAGGGGAGAAGGCGTGAGGTATGAGCCTTGCGCCATAAAGATCAAAGCAATTCCATATCACCTCAAATTCATATTGTTTTGGGTAAAAAAATTATCGAATAACGATATCTTGGTTATTGTTATTCGATAAAAATTAGTATATTATATTGATATACAATCCTATACTACAACAGGAAGAAACTGTCGGCAAACCTTCTGCTCTTAAGGGTTGTGCTATAAAGTGATAGTAATCAGGTATATAGATTTATGTTACCGTTGGCTTCAGCCAACGGTAAGGAGCACACCCCAACTTTCCGGGGGCTTCAGCCCCCTTTAGGTTCTGCAAAGGGACTAAAGTCCCGGCAACGTAGAGGCGGGCTTTCCTTACCGTCAGATAAATCTGACGGTAACAGGAAGAAACTGTCGGCAACCTTCCCTGCTATTAATGGTTTCGCTGTAAAGAAATAGTAATCAGGTATACCTATTTATATTTCCGTTGGCTTCAGCCATACCGGTCAATTTAGCAAAGATGTAAACAAAGGATAATACGTCCGGAAGGGCAAGGTTGATCTGGCAAAAAAAAAGGAGGCTCTCTGCGAAGCCTCCTTTTAGATTCCGTTATGTGCCTGGAATTATGCTAGTTTTACGTTGACTGCATTTATACCTTTTTTACCTTCGGTAAGTTCGAATGTAACTTCGTCATTTTCCTTAATCTTGTCAATCAGGCCTGTAGCATGTACGAAATACTCATTGTCCGAATCGGCATCTTTAATGAATCCAAAACCTTTTGATACATTAAAAAATTTAACTGTTCCTTTGTTCATTGTATTGTGATTTAAAAATTAAGCTGCAAATATATGTATTTATTAAATATCAGTGGGAAAATCTTCATTTTTTTTAATTGCTGTTGTTGAAGATACTTTTTAAAGGGGACTAAAGTCCCCGGGGCAGGGGGGAGCTTCGCAAACCGTCAGATGAAGCTGACGGTAACCGGAAGAATCTGTTTGTAACAATCCCTGCTATTTCAGGTTGCTCTCCAAAGTATTTATGATCTGGCAGGTAGCTTTGTGTTACCACTGGCTTCATCCAACGGTTCGGAGCACACCTTACCTTCCTGGGGCCTCAGCCTTCTTTTGCTTAATTTTTGTTACCGTTGGCTTCAGCCAACGGCAGGTAGCCACCCCAACAAGTTCCGGGGGCTTCAGCCCCCTTTGCTTTTTTACGCAGCTGATGATGGACATCCTTCCTGTTTTGGCTGTAAAAACCTCTGTGGCCTAATCAGGTTTTGAAGAATTACAGAACCAGGAGTACGAGTAATATCTATTGTTTCTTACCGATCATAACCAATGCAATTAACATTTTATTGACTAATATTGCCATTCAAAAATCTGGATCAATGGATAAGCGTCTTTTTGTTGTAATTATAATGGTATTTAGTGTATTGAACCTCCTTTCCCAGGACGCGCTACTTACCGTGGCCGAACATTCAGGCTATACTTCCACTTCTACTTATGACGATGTGATGACTTTCGTGGGTCATCTTGAAAAATCCCCTTTTTTAAGGGTTGAAAATATTGCCGCTTCAACTGAAGGCCGTAATATTCCGTTGCTGATAATCGGTAATCCGCTTCCTGCAAGTCCGGCAGATCTCAGGAGCGACCGGAGGATTGTAATATATGTACAGGCTAACATCCACCCTGACGAAGTGGAAGGCAAGGAGGCAGTATTGATGTTTGCAAGGGACCTTTTGTCCGGAAAACACCCGGGACTTCTTGATAATATTGTCTTCCTGATGTGTCCAAATTTGAATCCCGACGGTAATGAACCAATTTCACCTCTCCACAGGACCTACCAGAATGGTCCGGTGAATGGAGTTGGCATCAGGTATAACAGTCAGATGCTTGACCTTAACCGGGATGCAATGAAGGTTGAATCACCGGAAGTGAGGGGCGTGATTACCAATGTCTTCAACAGGTGGGATCCTGCTGTCTTCATGGATTGTCATACAACAAATGGTTCATACCATGTTGAACCGGTTACATTTACATGGATGGTCAATCCGAATGGCAACAAAGGACTTATCAAATATATGCGCGATAAGATGGCGCCTGCGATGTCAGGAACTCTGTTTAAAAAGTATGGTGTCGAGAACTGTTTCTACGGTGAGTTCAATGATATGGCAAATCCTGATTCAGGTTGGTTTTACGATGCCTCAGTGCCACGGTATATGACTGAATACTTTGGTTTGAGGAACCGGCTGGGGATACTCAATGAAAACTACGTTTATGCTGACTACGAATCGAGAGTGAAAGGCTGCTACTGGCTTATCCGGTCGCTGGCTGATTTTGTGTCGGCAAATAAAAATGAGATCCGTGAAATGATCATGGAGTCTGATGCCGGTACCGTGTCTCGCGGACTTAATCCTGCAGTTACAGATTCATTTGCGATAGACTTTGATGTCAGACCGGCACCTGAAAAGGTTACCATCAAGACCTATGAAGCAAAACTCGTCGGTGAAACTGACGGATGGAAGAGGTATGAAAAGACCGACATGCAGAAGACGGTAACTGTTCCATATTATGTTGATTATTTCGGCACAAGGCATGTGAAGTTTCCTTTTGCTTATCTGATAAGGACCAGCGATCCGGATGTATTGGACCTTCTGGCTGCTCATGGGATATTCCTTGAAGAGCTTGCCAATGACACGGAGCTTCATGTTGAAAGGTTTGAGATCAGTGAACTCAAAGTATCGCAGCGTCTCAACCAGGGGCATTACACCCACGCTGTTAAGGGTAAGTACATTAATGAAATTGTTGCCTTCAGGGCCGGAACCATTGTAGTCAGGACTTCGCAGCCACTGGCAAATCTTGCTGCCTACCTGCTTGAGCCGCAATCGAATGACGGCCTGATGACATGGAATTACTTCGACAAGTACCTGGTTCCTCAATGGGGAAGCGGGTATAATGAATATCCGGTTTACAAGCTGATCGAAAAGACAGAATTGAAGACCAATAGCAGGAAGCAGTAATTTTACCGCATTCAGTCTGGAAGATTGTTAAACTGGAAAAAACTTAAATGATTGATGATAATCTTAGTGTCTCGAGTATTTGTCAAACACAGTGATCACAGGAAGGACGTTCCCTTCATCATCAAAGAAATCGCGTGATCCAATTCCCCTTGGTGGTGTGGCTGGTTCCCACCAGAATATCCCTCTTCCCAGGTTATCAGGCGTCATCAAAACAATATTATTTACAGCATCAAGAAATTCCTTTTGTCCCTCGGGAGTTTCGGGGAAAGGAGCTGGTTTGTTTCTGTATTCTGTTGGCGTTGAGCAATAAGCGACCTCCACCAGCATGATTGGCTTTTTATATGTTTCTGCCATGAATATCATATTCTCACGCAGATCCAGAAGACTTCCGTGCCACCAGGGATAATATGATTGTCCGATATAGTCGTAATCAATTCCATATGAATTGAACTTGTCAAAGAAATATTTTGTTCTGGCCTTGTTACCTCCCTGATCGATATGGATCATAATAGCCGGCCTGTCAGCAGTATCACAGCCGGCATTTATTCCGTTGATCGCTGCACGGACCAGATCGGCAAAGTTATCCCAGTTTTCGGGTATTTTTCCGTCAGGCCACATCATGCCGTTGATCACTTCATTGCCCGGCTGGACCATATCGGGCATAACACCTTCTTCCCGGAATGCTTTTATAGTTTCCCTCGAATACTCGAATACAGCTCTGACCAGTTCCTTATGCGACATTCCGTTCCATGCCTTTGGGATGAACTGCTTTCCCGGATCGGCCCAGGTGTCTGAATAATGGTAATCCAGGAGGAACTTCATTCCGAGTGCCCTGGCACTTTTTGCAAGGGCTATAGTGTAATCGAGGTTGTTAGGCAAGTTGGTGGGAGTGTGGAAAAGCCTGAGCCGGATCCAGTTATATCCATGATCGGTGAAAATAGTGAGGCCGGGTTTTGCGACACTGTTCTCCTTGAAAACAAATCCGCCGTCTTCCGTGCTTTTAAGGAAGGAAAGATCAGCTCCGATGGCATATTCCTGTCCCGAAGATTTTAGCGGCATCAGTGAAATGATAGAAACGAGACTGATTAATAAAATACTTCCTGAACTGTACTTATTGACTGATTTCATTGTGGTTGGGATTATTCAATCGTAAATTTAATTATTTATTGGAAGGATTTACTTAAATATTTGATTTAAAGGATGGGTACGGTGTGAAGGCATGAAGGAGTTAATGAGTTAAGTCATAAAGGCGAAGAAGAAGTTCTCTCAGATTTACGCAGATGAAAACCGCAGATTTCGGCAGAGAAACGACCTGCACGACTGGGAGAACTGCCAGAACCGGCAGAACCGAACGGACTGGTAATTATTTTTCCCTTTATCTTCCCTTATTGCCTTTATTTTAATAACATTGCAAAAATTTTTAAAAACGTAAAAACGGAAATCTGAAACGAGATGAGAAAATGGAAAGTAGATGATTCAGCCGAACTGTATAATATCAATGGCTGGGGTGTCAATTATTTTTCAATCAATGAAAAGGGGAATGTGGAAGTCACTCCGACAAAAAACGGTGTTGCAGTTGATCTGAAGGAACTTATAGACGAGCTTAGCCTGTCGGATGTAGCTACTCCTGTTCTTATAAGATTTCCGGATATCCTGGATGACCGGATTATAAATATCTCCAATTGTTTCAAATCTGCAGCTGAGGAATATGATTACAAGGCTCAGAATTTCATTATCTATCCGATTAAGGTTAACCAGATGAGGCCTGTGGTAGAAGAAATTGTAAGTCACGGGAAAAAATTCAATATTGGTCTTGAAGCAGGAAGCAAGCCTGAGCTTCATGCTGTTATCGCCATAAATACTGATCCTGAGTCGCTGATTATTTGTAACGGCTACAAGGATGAAGCCTACATAGAGCTTGCGCTTCTTGCCCAGAAGATGGGGAAGAGGATCTTTCTGGTGATTGAAAAACTAAATGAACTTAAACTTATAATCAGTATAGCCAAGCGGCTAAAGGTAAAGCCGAATCTGGGCATTCGTATCAAGCTTGCAAGTGTCGGAAGCGGAAAATGGGAGGAATCTGGTGGAGATATCAGCAAGTTTGGGCTGACATCGAGTGAACTGCTTGAAGCTCTTGATGTAATTGAAAAGAATAAAATGGTGGATTGTGTCAAACTGATCCACTTTCATATCGGCAGCCAGGTAACCAAGATCCGAAGGATAAAGGTTGCATTGAGGGAAGCTTCACAGTTTTATGTGCAGCTTCGCAAAATGGGTTTTGATGTTGAATTTGTCGACATCGGAGGCGGACTTGGAGTGGATTATGACGGAACAGGATCTTCAAACAGCGAGAGCAGTGTCAATTATACCATACAGGAGTATGTAAATGACTCGGTAAGCACCTTTGTTGATGCTTCCAACAAGAACAATATTCCCCACCCCAATGTGATCACTGAATCGGGACGATCGCTGGCAGCCCATCATTCAGTTCTGATTTTTGAAGTGCTGGAGGCAACCACCCAGCCATCCTGGGACGAAGACGAAACAATAAGTGAAGACGACCATGAACTGGTAAAAGAACTGTATGAACTGTGGGACAGTGTAAATCAGCCCAGGATGCTTGAGACATGGCACGATGCACAGCAGATAAGGGAGGAGGCGCTGGACAGATTCAGCCTTGGTCTGATCGACCTTAAAACCAGGGCTCAGATCGAGAGACTTTTCTGGTCAGTTGCCAGGAGAGTTTACCGTCTGGCTAATGTGACAAAGCACGTTCCGGATGAACTGAGACAGATTTCAAAAATATTATCAGACAAATATTTTTGCAACTTTTCACTCTTTCAGTCACTTCCTGATTCATGGGCTATTGACCAGATATTTCCTATTATGCCGATCCACAGGCTGAATGAGGAGCCCACCAGGGCAGCGACCATTCAGGATATGACTTGTGATTCGGACGGCAAGATCGATAATTTCATATCAACCAGAAACAT
Organism: uncultured Rikenellaceae bacterium; assembly: GCA_964429295.1. Lineage (GTDB taxonomy): Bacteria > Bacteroidota > Bacteroidia > Bacteroidales > VadinHA17 > LD21. The sequence continues at coordinate 64,110 of CAYSBL010000001.1, read as the reverse complement.
ACCTTATCATCTTCCGTTACACTCTCTGAAAGGTAAAGAGTCGTATTACCTGGGTGTCTTCCTTGTTGGGGCATATCAGGAGATACTCGGTGATCTTCATAATCTTTTCGGGGATACCAATGCGGTTCACGTGTCGGTTGATGATGATGGTTATAAAATCGATCAGATTATTGACGGAGAAACAGTTGCGGAAGTTCTGGATTATGTCCAGTATAATTCTAAAAAACTGGTCAGAACCGTTGAAACCTGGGTAACCTCTTCGGTAAAGGCAGGTATTATTACCCTTGAGGAAGGTAAGGAATTCCTGTCGAATTACCGGTCGGGGCTCTATGGCTACACCTATCTGGAGTAGGAGGATTTGCATTTTTGCCTTTTTGCGGTTATTTTTTCTTTTCCACTTTGAAATAAGCTGAATTATTTCATAACTTTCACTAAGGTAATCGGTAAGTCCTCAGTGGAGGGCAGGAACCATTATCCATTAACCTTAAAACCTTTTGTTATTATGAGCGATTCTACAACTTTCGATCTTAACTCATGCATTAAGGAGTCAAAAGAAACTATTCTTAATCCCAAAGGGTATTTTGCAGCGCTCAAAACCTCGGGCGGGCTTGCGGAACCTGTTGTCAAGGCGTTGATTTACAGTGTTGTTGCAGGCGTAATTGTTTTTCTGTGGGGTGTTATAGGCCTTGGTGGTCAGGCCGGTGTTTTCGGAGCCGGTATCGGGGCTATGGCTCTGGTCTGGACTATCATAGGCGCCATGGCAGGTCTTTTTATTGGTGCAGTAATACTCCTTGTGATTTCAGCCATCTGCAAGGGAAATACCGATTTTGAGGCCTGTCTGAGGGTAACTGCATCTGTCATGGTTATCTTTCCCATAAGTGCACTGCTTGGTTTCTTTTCAGGAATAAGTCCCACGCTTGGAGCTCTGGTTGGTCTGTGCGTAAATCTTTTTGCACTTTATCTCTTGTATTTCGGTCTGACAGAAACGCTTAAGGCTAATCCTGCCACTTCAAGAATAGTGATGTATGTTCTTGCTGTAATCCTCATAATAGCAATGATTGGAGGTTTAAGGGCGAGAAAAAAGCTGAATAACTATCTCAATGATATAGGTCATGTAAACAGGATTGAACTGTTGATTGACAAGGATCTTCTTTCCTGAAGGATTCTGCATACGTATCTGTCGTGGCCTGTTCAGCCGACCTGCGTAGTTAACTACATAACTGTTAGGTAATTGATTACGTAATTGATTACGTAATTGCATAGTCATATGTTCTCGCGGGACATTGATGATTACTGTATGAATCAAATCAGGTCTGGTAAAAAAATCATTTCTGAACATAAACACTGGCCAAACAGTAGTTATATTTGCCGATTTGAATTTCTGGTTGAAATTTCGGGTAAACATGAAAAGGTTGGCAGTCACCAGAGACCGGTATTCGGTGTTCAGTATTCAGTATTCAGTATTCGGTATTCGGCATTCGGTAAATCTAACCAGCAACCAGCAACCCTTTCATATAAAATGAAGAAAGCAGTTCCACCGGCAAATATCTACTTCGTCCTTCTTTACAGGATACTGATAGTTATGCTGCTGCTGACCGTTTCAAGGATAGGCTTTTACGTATTTAATATCAGGATGTTTCCGGATATCCCTTTCGGGCAGTTTGCCGGCATTCTGAAAGGAGGTCTTCTGTTCGACATCTCTGCTGCAGTTTATGTAAATCTCCTTTTTCTGTTTTTTAATCTTCTTCCCTTTGATTTCAGGTATACTAATGTGTACCAGAAGATCATGAAATATTTATTCTTCATTACCAACGGATTTGCACTTGCAGCCAACGGGGCGGATTACGTTTACTACCGTTTTGTAATGAAGAGGGCTACTGCTGATATCTTCGGGACGTTTGAAAATGAAAATAATCTTGCAAGGCTTATTTTCAGGTTCATGCTTGATTACTGGCCCGTTACCATATTTACGTTACTGCTCATATTTGCAATGATATTCCTGTACAACAGGTTAAATCCTGTGAAGCCAAAGATGAAGAACAGGATTTTGTATCATTCCCTTAACTTCCTGCTTGTACCAGTTTTCGCTGGATTGATTGTTATTGCTGCCAGGGGGGGGTACAAGCATTCAACCAGGCCCATAACTATCAGTAATGCAGCCAGGTATGTAGAAAATCCACGAGACGTTGCAATTGTACTGAATACACCTTTCAGCCTGATAAGGACATCCGGAAAGAAGACACTGGTAAAATATGAATTCTTTGACGAGCTTACTCTTAAGGGGATCTATGATCCTCACAAGATCAGCAAACCTGATGTCCCTTTCAGGCACGATAATGTTGTTATACTTATACTTGAGAGTTTTGCCAGGGAATATATCGGATCGCTGAATACTGATCTGGATAATGGGAATTACAGGGGCTATACTCCCTTCCTTGATTCACTCATAAGGAACAGCCTTACCTTTGAAGTTTCACTGGCGAACGGCAAAAAATCGATTGATGCAATGCCTTCAATCCTTGCTTCACTTCCTTCGCTGGAAACACCCTATACTATATCTCATTATGCCAATAATTCAATAAACGGACTTCCGGGACTTCTAAAGGAGAAAGGATATTATTCAGCCTTCTTTCATGGGGCGCCGAACGGTTCCATGGGCTTTGATTCCTTTGCAAGAATGGCCGGATTCGATGATTATTTCGGGCTTAACGAGTATTCCGGCTATGATGATTTTGATGGTATGTGGGGAGTATGGGATGAACCTTTTCTTGATTTTTTCAATGACAAACTAAGATCCTTCCCTGAACCATTTTTTGCTTCTGTGTTCACAATTTCATCACATCATCCATTTAAAGTTCCCGGCAAGTATGAAGGGAAATTTCCCAAAGGTCCGGCGCCGATTATAGAAGTCATAGGATATTCAGACTATGCCCTCAGGCAGTTTTTCAACAAGGCACGGAAAGAATCCTGGTTTGGCAACACCCTTTTTGTTATTACGGCTGACCATACGAACGAATCCGTAAGAAAAGAGTTTCAGAATAATTTCGGATCTTTCAGCGTCCCGGTAATATTCTATAAGAGCGGGAGTGATTTGCAGGGTGTAAAGAACAGAATTGCCCAGCAGATTGACATAATGCCCTCGGTTTTGAGCTATCTGAATTATGAAGGTGAGTACATTGCTTTCGGTAATAATCTCTTTGACGATTCAGAAGAGTCGTTCGCGTTCAATACATCAGCCAGTACTTACCAGCTCTTTATGAAGGATCATATGCTTGAAATGATTGACAATAAAACCGTAGGGCTGTATAATTACAAAACTGACCGCCTGTTGCAGTACAATATTACTGGCACGGACAATGTATTGCAGAGTGAATTGGAAGAGAAGCTGAAAGCTGTCATCCAGTCCTACAACTCGAGGCTTATTGATAATAATCTGGTGGTTAAACACGCCGGCAACCAGTAATGTATAATTTATTACAGGCGATAGTTAATGTATCGGAACCGCGTACCGCACGTCGCATACCGCACGCCGTCTCTTCAGCAACCATCTCATGAAGCAAGTCGCCCAAATAATCTTCGAAAACGACAAAGGAGAATTCCTCCTGTATCTCAGGGATGGGAAGCCGGGAATTCCATTCCCTCATCACTGGGACCTTATCGGAGGTCATATTGAGGAAGGAGAAACTCCGGAGGAGGCATTAATAAGGGAGGTGAAGGAGGAGATAGATTTCGATTTGAAGGACTATACCTTTTTCAGGGAATATCTCTGTCTCGAAGGCGATGCTTATCCCAATATCAAGTATATCTATACCGGAAGGATAGATTTACCTGCTGAGGAGATACTCCTTCTGGAAGGTGACCGGCTGCAATTTTTTACCAGGGAAGAGATACCGGATGTAAAGTTTGCGAATATCCTAAAGAGGATAATGATGGATTACATAGCCTGGTCGGTTCCTGAAGTTTAGTATCAAACACGATCAGTGCCGGCAGGCAAATACCTCCGGGGAGCTTGAAAATCATTAAACGACTGATGCCACAATAAAGATGTCAGAGTTAATTGAATGATTTTTATCTCTTTCCACCCGCCTTTCGTCAAAATATCGCAGATCATCAGGAAATCTGAAAATTCAGGAATTTAGAATGCAATAAGCTGAATGTTAATTGATTCACATTCCAGGCTCAACAAAACAACGGAAAGTACCCATTTCCACGATAAATTTTAATTCTCATTTGACAAGTATCAGCCATTATTTTACAGGTACCGGATTGTTGTCCGCGGACTGAGCAAAAACCTTGACAAAAGACCGGCCGGGATGGTAGTATTTTGCCATGCAGTGAGTGAGGTCATCTTGACTAACATCCATATTGAGAATATCTTTCGTTCATAAACTGACACCTGAAATTATGAGCTTACAAAAATTTTCGGCTGACATGAAAATTATGTTTCTGACTCTGTTTTTCATGTGCCTCGGCAGCGGTGCCTCGGCGCCAACGAAGGGTTATACCCTTCGAAGAGAGATGATCGTGGATGCGACCAGGATGTGGGAAAAAATATATCGCGAATCCGAATTCAACAGGTTCATTGCCGATCTTGGCAAAAGAGAATCTGGTAATAATTGGCTTTCAATTAATTGCATAGGCTGTTTCGGGGAATGGCAGTTCAAGGAATCGACCGTTCATTACCTCGGATTCAAGCATGTGACCCTTAAGAAATTCAAAAAGAATCCGGACGTATTTCCTCCACAACTTCAAAGAAAGGCACTGGAGTCGCTGATAAAGGTAAACATGGCCCTGTTGAAAGATTATGAGGGCTATATAGGGCAGACCATTAACGGGGTATTGGTTACCAGGTCGGGGATGATTGCCGCGGCTCATCTCGGTGGAGCAAGATCGGTAAAGCTGTTTCTGACTTCCGGTGGGAAGCTGGACAAAAAAGATACCCTTGGCACTGCGGTCAGCAATTACATGAAGAAGTTCAGCTTTTACGACATTTAAGAAAAAAGAATTTCTCGCAGAAGCAATTAAGAATTTCTCGCAGAGGTGCGCTGAGTGAAACCCCGCAGAGTTTCGCAGAGTTTTATACTTTTTATCTCTGCGAAACTCTGCGAGAACCTCTTCTTCTTCTTCTCTTACTGATTTATCCCATGCCACTTATTCGACAACGACGACAGTCCGAGTATGAGTTTCAGCACCCTCCAGGAAGTATCCGGTACCAGGTAATCGGGAGATACCAGTTTAGGGATCTTCTGATCATGTTCCCTGATTGCCGTCTCGATTGAAGCCAGCACAATGTCCGGTTCAAATCCTGTCAGGATTATTGTCCCGGCATCCTGTGCCTCAGGTCTTTCCATCGACTGACGAAGTGAAATGGCCGGGAAACTCAGGATTGAAGATTCCTCACTTATGGTTCCGGAGTCGGACAGCGTGCATTTAGCATTCATCTGCAGCTTGTTGTAATCGAGGAATCCGAAGGGTTTGAGAAATTTAATGAGAGGATTTAACTTAATATCCCTCACATCCTCAAGCCTTTTCCTTGTCCTGGGATGAGTGGAAACCACCACCGGGAGCTTGTATATCTCACAAAGCTTATTAAGCACTGTCAGGATCTTATGAAGATTTCCGGGATTGTCGACGTTTTCCTCACGGTGGGTGGAGACGAGGAAATAGCTGTCATCTGTCAGCTTTAAGCTTTCAGCTATTGTCGATGTCTCTATTTTAGGTTTGTAATAGTTAAGTACCTCATACATAGGTGAACCGGTAAGATAGATACGGCGATGGGGGAGGCCCTCGCTGATCAAATGCCGCCGGGCGTGTTCAGTATAGACCAGGTTGAAATCCGAAATGTGATCGATCACCCTCCTGTTTATTTCCTCCGGGACATTGAAGTCGAAGCATCTGTTTCCGGCTTCCATATGGAAGATGGGGATATGAAGCCTTTTAGCCATGTATGCCGACAGGCAGGAATTTGTGTCTCCAAGAACGACCAGTGCATCCGGTTTCTCTTTACGTAGCAATTCTCCCGATTTCCGGATAATGTCCCCAACGGATGCCTCGAGAGATGAGACATCGACATTGAGAAAATAGTCAGGTTTCCTGAGTTCGAGGTCATTGAAAAAGATCTCATTCAATTCGTAGTCGTAATTCTGACCAGTATGAGCAATAACATGGTCAGTATGCTTATCCAGCAACGACATTACCCGCGACAGACGGATTATTTCGGGTCTTGTTCCAACGACAGTGAGTACTTTCATTTTGAATATTTTTTTGTTTCTCGCAGAGTTTCGCAGAGTAAAATCCGCAGAGTCCCGCAGAGAAGATGTCCTTAATCCTCTGCGTAACTCAGCGTCTTTCTCCGCGTGCCTCTGCGAGAACTTTCTTCTTCCTCCCGCAGAGCCTCGCAGAGTCATAAATTATTCACTATTCTTACAATTGCTTCCTTTAACAAAGCAACATTAAAATTAATTAAAAGACCTGGTTTTTTACCTGATAATTTGAGATAAGTCAGAAGTTGTTTATGGTGAACATCGGCCAGAGCAATCTCATAAACAGATTCCAGCAACCCGGGTCCAAGATTAGTGTGAACATTAAATACCGCGCCTCTTATATCAAATGAAATATCATTTTCAGTCATTTTCACTATTTTACCTCTGCGCGACTCAGCGTTTTCCTCCGCGCGCCTCTGCGAGAACCTCTTAATTAAACCTTCTCAAAAAACGTATCCGGGTCATTTGGATCGAAGAACTCATTAATCCAGAAGATAGTATATAATTCTTCATCACCTACGTTTGTGATATTATGTGTATACCAGATTGGCATGTCAACATATGATGGCTGACTGCCGTCCAGATCAAAGTTGATTACTTTGTCGGTACCTATTCTTCTCAACTGTATTCTGGCTTTTCCTTTAATGACCGCAAAACGTTCTATTTTTCTTGTATGAAAGTGATTTCCCCTGGTTATTCCCGGTTTGGTAGTAGAAAAAGAGACCTGTCCCCCAAGGCTCGACTTAATAGTCTCCACGAATGTCCCCCTGTCGTCGGTGTTCATTACCAGATTCACCGGATAATGATTTGGGATATCCATGTAGCATCTGAAGGTGTTGAAAAGATTGGTTTCAAATGGCGACTTTAGTTCCGGGAAAACTCCTTTATCCAGATATGTTGATTTATAATGATTTATATATTCAAGCAATTCGGTAACCTTTTTCTCAGCCGTATGAGGGATCCTGTATTCAATCATCGACTCTCGATTGACGATAGCTTTCCAGATAATTTCAACGAGTTCCCCGATATAGATCAACTTCAGCTGTGCATCCACCTCTATTTTAGGCTGTTCGTTATGGCAGACCTGGTGGCAGAAAGTAGCCACCACCGAGTTGTAGTACGGGTTTCCGAAAGGTCCGAAAACATTCGGAATAACCATTCCGAGAAAATTCGCATTATTCCTTTCAGCCCATTCTGCCAGCAGTCTTCTTCCCTCCCTTTTTGACTGTCCGAACGTATTGTCCCTTTCCTCCTGTGTGGATGATGAGAAAAGGATGTGGGGCTTTGATCCGGTAGTTTCGAGTGCCCTGATGAGCTTGTTTACCAGGAGGACATTGGTGTCGTAAATAGTGTGCGGGTCGTTGTGTCGGTTAAGTGCCGCGAGGTGGATGATAATGTCGCATTTGCTGACAAACTCTTCAAGTTTAAACTGGTGATCGAAGTAATTGTCCTCGAATGGGATCCGGTTAACCTCTTCCTTTCTGAGTCCGAAAAAATTATAAAGGTGGGTTCCGATGAATCCGGCCTGGCCGGTGATGCCGATGTGGAGCATGGTTGTGTTTTTATAAAAAGACTACTCTTACTTATTGAAACACGCTTTTATTGCTTTTATTATTCTTGAAAGATCCTCTTCGCTCATGTTGGATCCGGAAGGCAGACACAAACCCTTCTCAAACAACTTTTGAGAGGTGTTATTCACAAAGGCAGGGCAGCCGGCAAAGACTGGCTGAAGATGCATTGGCTTCCATAGGGGCCTTGTTTCAATATTAAATGTCTCGAGTTTTGCCTGTAATTCTTCGCGGGTGAATCCTGTTTTCTTTGAATCAATAAGGATAGTAGTGAGCCACCTGTTTGAGAAATAGTCTTCTCCTGGTTCTTCAATAAACTCAATACCGGCGTATTGGCCCAGGGATTCCTTATAGAATGAGAAAATCTCCCTTCTTCTGCTGACGCGGTTTTCGATTACTTCTATCTGTCCGCGGCCAATGCCTGCAAGAATGTTGCTCATCCGGTAGTTGTATCCGATATGGCTATGCTGGTAATGAATAGCCTTGTCCCTTGCCTGGGTTGCAAGGAATCTCGCTTTGGCTATGAATTCCTTGTTATCCGATATCAGTGCACCTCCTCCGGATGTGGTTATTATCTTATTTCCATTGAAGGAAAGAATTCCCATCAGCCCGAATGAACCGGCTCTTTTACCATGGTACCTGCTTCCAAGTGCCTCTGCAGCATCTTCTATCACAGGTATGTCATATCTTTCTGCAATACTAAGGATGTCTTTCATATTTGCAGGCATTCCATAAAGGTGCACTGGTATTATTGCCCTGAGCCCTGAGCCCTGAGCCCTTCGCTTTTTAATTGCGTCCTCCAGCAATTGGGGATCCATGTTCCATGTCCCGGGCTCAGAGTCAATAAGGACGGGTGTAGCGCCCTGGTATACTATCGGATTGACTGTTGCAGAAAAAGTAAATGTTGAAGCGATCACCTCGTCTCCCTGACCGACTCCCAGATTTATCAGTGCCAGGTGAATAGCTGCGGTTCCCGAGCTTAATGCTGCAGCATGACCAACACCGCAGTATTCTGCCAGGGCGTGTTCAAAAGCATCAACATTTGGTCCGAGCGGTGCAACCCAGTTCTGATCAAAGGCTTCACTGATATATTTCATTTCCCCTCCCGACATGTGGGGGCTGGAAAGATAGATGCGGTGTTTGGATTCGGACATGAGGATGTTAATTCAAGTTTGGTGATATTAAGGCGTTACAAATTCCAGGTTCCAGGTTCAAAGTTTCAGGGTTTTGGAATTTCAAAGTTTCAAAGTTTCAGTGTTTCAGCGGTTCAAAGTCAAGAGCTATAGAGACTAATTTTCAAATTTTCAAATTATAAATGCAAGTATGCAACCGGTTGTCAATATTCATTCGATCCTAAAAAACTCCATTATGTGCCCGATTATTCTCTCCGCCGCTTTCCCGTCCCAAAGTTCGGGGATGTCTCCCTTTTTCCAGTTACCATTGAATAACTTTTCAAGTGCCGTCTTTATTGCTTTTGGATTGGTTCCGATAAGTTCATTTGTACCGATTTCGACTGTTTCCGGTCGTTCGGTATTATCGCGCAGGGTGATGCAGGGGATTCCCATTACTGTAGTTTCTTCGGTGATGCCGCCTGAATCGGTGATAACTGCCAGGGATCTTTCAACAAGGTAATTGAACTCGAGATAGCCCAGGGGTTCTATCATGTGCAGGTTAGGATGGTTGATTCCAATTTTGGAAATAACTTTAAGTGTCCTTGGGTGGACAGGGAATATTAAAGGTATGCCTTTGGAGTGTTCTGTTATTTCGTTAACAAGGATCTCGAGATTTTTTGTATCGTCGACATTTGCAGGGCGGTGGAGTGTTATAACAATGTAATTACCTGTTTGAAGTCCGGCTGAATCCCAGATTGCAGGTTTTATGAATCTGTGGCGGTGTTTAAGCAGAGTGTCGATCATGGTGTTACCGACGAAGAAAACATTTGCCGGGTTTGCGCCGGTTCTTATCAGATTATCAGTTGCGGTTCTTGTTGTTGTAAAGAAGTAGTTTGTTATGCTGTCGGTAACTACGCGGTTAATTTCCTCGGGCATGGACCAGTCGCCCGATCGTATTCCTGCTTCCACGTGTGCTACCGGGACCAGCATTTTCCGTGCGGATATTGAGCAAGACATTGTCGATGTGACGTCGCCGACTACGATGCAGAGTTCTGGTTTCCCGGTAAGCAGGAGTTTTTCATAGGCAGTCATGATGGCTGAAGTCTGTTCGGCCTGGGAGCCACCGCCGGCATTGAAATTTACGTCGGGGTAGGGGATACCCAGCTGGTCGAAGAAGCTGCCGCTCATATTGGCATCGTAGTGCTGACCGGTATGGATCAGCTGATAAGAGATGTTTTTGCCGTTACCCTGAGCCTTTTTTATGGCATCGATGATCGGGGCGATTTTCATGAAGTTGGGCCGGGCGCCGGCGATGAGGTGGAGTTGCATGATTCAGTACAGTTTTATATATCTTTATTGTAAGGCATCTTAAATTAATTCAGTATTTAAACTACTATTGGATATTTTCGGATAGTAAAATTAGGATTCGGATTTTAGCATAAGGTGATTTGTCTGATATTTCTTTTATGAACAAAATCTAAGCTGCAATGTTAAATAAAACATGTAAATGAACAGAACCTGAAAAACAAATACTCAAAGAAAATTAATCGCTTCGATCTGAAAAAGAACCAATAATTTTATCAACAATAATCTGGTAATCGTCAAAATTCTAAATGTAATATCCTTAAATTGCTTAATATTGTAATTATTAAGGGTGAATTCAAAGTTAGTCGGTCGATAGCATAAAGTAGTTTTATTTTGCATTAACAAAGTTGGCTATGCAAAAAATAATTGTAGGATTTTGGGTATTTCTGATAGCAATAGAAGCATCAGCCCAGTTCAGTCCAGGTCAGATAGGCAATAATCAGTATATCTGTTACGGATATGCTCCCGAGATACTTACATTTACAACACTTCCATCAGGAGGAGTATCACCTTATGGCTACCGTTGGCAGAGATCAAATGACAACGGCTCAACCTGGAGTGATATAACCGGAATAAACGGAGCCAGGGCAACTTACTCTCCGCCTGTGTTGGGAAGGAATGCATGGTTCAGATGCAGAGTTAGTGATGCATTAAGCAATATACGAACAACTAATGTTGTAAGTATAATGATAGGCTCTGACCTTACCGCAGGCATAATCGGTCAATCACAGTCTATTACTTATGGTTCCACACCGGCAGCATTGACCGGAACATCTCCATCGGGGGGTAGCGGGTCTTATTCCTATAATTGGCAAAGTTCTCCTGACGGATTGACATGGAGTGACATCCCCGGTGCAAATGCCAGCGGATATACTCCTCAGGATGCCCATTACGCAGACAGGTGGTACAGACGCTTTGTGAGTGACGGACTTTGCGGATCGACAGCAAGCAACATCATTAAGATTTCGGTAAGGCAGATTACCTTGTATACAACTGAGGTTCCTTCGAATTACAGTAACGATACCCAATACAATCTGGCAACTGATTTCAGGGTTATGGTTGATGGGATTATCACAGCTGTAAGGATTTACTGTCATTCAGAGGAAACCGGGACACATATAATCCGATTATATAGACAAAGAGATGACGGAAATTACGAAATGCTGGCGGGTCCGTTCGATTGGGATTTTTCTCCTGGAATTCAGGGATGGAGAGAGTTTAAGCTTGGCTCCGCTTTTCCCGTGGAAGCTGACAGAAATTATATGGTTGCAGTAACAAACGGATCCGGGAATAACTGGTATGCACGAAGTAATACTTCTTTTAATCCGGTGGCAAGTAATTCGTACATCGACTATCTGAACGGTTACTACGGGGGAGTGGATGAGATTCCAAGAAATGCATACTATGGAGCGAGCTATTTCAGGGATATTGTGTACCTTCCATTTTCGCCAGGATCGATTGGTTCTCCTCAGACGATATGTTATAACAGCATTCCGTCGACTCTTACCCAGTTAACCTCTCCCAGCGGCGGAACCGGGACGTTCAGTTATCAATGGCAGATCTCATCAGACGGGACAACCTGGACCAATATCCAGGGGGCAACTTCCCAAAGCTATTCTCCGGGCCCAATGACAGCAAGCACATATTTCAGGCGGGTTGTCACAAGCGGCGTGATAAGTGCGGGAAGTTTACCGGTACTGATAACTGTTGACAATGAATTCAGCCTTGCTGAGATCCAGGGACCGACAACAAGCCCCGTAAATAGTCCTGTGACTCTAAATTTTGTTGTGAACGGAGGCACGCCGCCATATACGATTGAATATTCCTGCAACGGAATACCAAAAGAAACTCTTGTAACATCCGTTGGCATTACTCCTGTTTCCACGGGCAACCTTGTCACGGGGAAATATGAATACGAACTTATATCTGTAACTGATGCCCTGGGTTGCACTCCCCAGGTATTGGGTAACGGACTTATAATAACAGCGTCTGAATCCGGCCTGGGTACAAGAACCAACAATGCTCTTGTGATCGTAAATTCATCAAATGCTGTCAGCTATCCGGATTTTACCAGGTATGTTCAGCCATATCTTAACTGGTTCGGAGTCCCCTATGAAGCATGTGATATAAGCAGTATGCCTCTGCCTGTATTAACTGACTATGGAGTAATAATTTTTGGTCACAGGAACGTTTACGGATCGGATTATCCTCTGGCTAACCTGGAAAGTGCAGTTGCAGCAGGTACCGGTCTTTACAGTTTTGATCCTCATCTTTTTGATTTTGAAAGCGGTTTTAATATTCCCGGTTATGCTCCGGCTGTAACATCGCATGAGATAGATATCATAACCAGTCCCGCTCATTATATTACCAAGTTGCATATAAATGATTCATACCATCCCACAAATAACAAAATTCTGCTTCAGATTTTGACGGGAGATATTCCCGCTACAATCTCGATCAGCCAGTCTGATTTTACGCTTTCCGGAGGCATTAACCTTGCAACCATGACCAACGGCTCAGTAACTGCTCCTTTGTTACAGGTTTCTTCCTCAGGTGCTGGACGTATAGTCAAGTGGACTTCCTACAACTGGATGTTTGATGAACCTCTGGTACTCGGTCCGGCTTTCGGAATGGATGATCTTATCTGGAGAGGCATTGTTTGGGCAGCAAGAAAACCTTTTGTCATGCAAGGTCTTCCACCAATGATTACAATGAGGGTTGATGATGTTGACGGAACACGTGCGTACTATCTTGATGACTTGCGATGGTTGAAAATCAGCAATGAATTCGGATTTATTCCATGGTGCGGAACCTTTATTGATGATGTTGCGACAAATTTTTATCCAACCCTTAAACATTATGTGGATGTTGACAGCGCGACTGCAATACCTCATGCTCTGACTTATTCCAGATTCATTTACGAAAATCAGCAAAACCTTCCTGATTTCGACCCTATTGCGAATATTAATTATGCCTGGAATGTATTTGCAAATCATTCAATCCCGGTATCTAATTTTCTGGTCACACATTGGTATCTTCTCAGCTCTGATGCTATTCCCGGGCTTGGCAACCGGGGAGTAGAATTCATCGGAACTCACATTCCATATGACAGGTGGCCAGATAATTATCCAGGAAGCTGGATAAATTGCGGGCCCTACAGGTTGGAAAGAAATGGTTGGGGAGGAAGGGGTGGATCACCTTATTTTTATGCCGGCGAGCTAAATTGGAATATCGGCGGACAAAACTATAATTTCTTCAATTGTCTGACAGAGATTCAGGATGATGGGGGTTATGAGTGGTTCCCTGAATTTGATGTTAATACTGCCATCGCAAGGGGTATAAGACATTTAAGGAGGGCAATAAACAGCATGGCTCTTCCAACGCTGTTTACTCACGAAGACCGTATCTGGATGATTGAAAGTGAATGGAGGGAGACTCTGTCTAATATAACCTCCGGTTTGGCCGCTTCTTATCCTGAATATGAACTGGAATATAAATCAATGGATGATGCCTGCAAGTATATCAGAGCTAAGGAAAATATAAATATTTCAAGCGTAAGAACAAGGACCGGATTTGTAGATATACACTACAGTGGCGATAATGATATGGCTACCAAATGTCATTTATTTACGGAATCGGGCGGACAAATTGAATTTGTTCTTGTAAATCTGCCACAGATAAGTTCTGCTTCGGGGACCGTTGTGGTAACTGTAAATGATTAGAAAACATATAATAATGATAATAAAGCATCAAATTCTAAGCCTTTTGTTCCTGATCCCGGGGATACTTTTGAATGCTCAGGAGCAATGGATCGTTGAAAAAGCTGAGACTAAGGCACAGCTCAATTCCATTCAAATGATCGATCAGAACTATGGCTGGATTGTGGGTGATAATGGTGTAATCCTGTTTAAAGACAAAGGCAGGTGGGTATTATATCCAAAAATTACCGAAGAGGATCTTTATGCTGTTAAACTTAACCATATTGGAAGTGGCTGGGCAGTAGGCGAAGGAGGGATGATTCTTAAGCTGGAAGGTACAAAATGGAGTCAATATCCAAGCCCTACAAAGGCAACCCTTTATGACATTGATTTCTTTGATTCGGGAAATGGAATTGCGGTGGGTGACCACGGCACTGTGTTAACATATGAAAGCGGCGAATGGAACATCTTGTCAGGCATTACTGCAAAAGGTAAATTCTATTGTGTAACTGTGAGGGATGACATGGCTATGGTAGCTGGAGGAATGGAATATGGAAAAGTGCCTGTAATTAACATTCAAAAAAATCATTCGGAGGAATACACTGAATCCTTTGATCCTGGATACATTGAGATCAGGGACATTGCTTTAACAAACGGGACCAGTTCATTTGCCGTCGGCACTTCAGGAACAATACTTTACAATGACGGTATGACATGGACCCGGGACAAAATCTTTAATAAGATCCCGACATTGAACAGCGTTGTTTTTCTAAATGAAAATGACGGATTGGCCGTTGGTTATTTTGGAACACTTTTGAAGTATTCAGGAACGGGCTGGAAAAAAGAAAAAGTTCCTGTTAAGACCGGACTTTACGGGGCTTCCATTTGTGAAACAGGATATTATGCAGTTGGGGATAATGGTACAATTTTATCTCGGATCAGAAACACAAACAAAGCAGAAAATATAGATGCCGCTTCCTCTGCAATTCAGGTAGAGGCGTATCCCAATCCATCAACAGATCTGATTAAAATAATCATACCCCAGGAGGATGATTTCGTTGCTGCTGAAATTGCAATAACTAACGGATACGGTCAGATTATTTTAAACAATGTTCTTGATCCTGACCTGGCCGGCCAGGTTTACCGTATCAATACATCGGAGATGAAAGATGGGTTATATATGATCAGAATTACTTCGGCAAACAGGAAAACGGCTCTTGGAAAATTCATAGTGAAGCATTAACATTTCTCGCTGGACAGCTTCGAAACTGAAGGCTTTCAAGCCAATTGATTTTACTGTTGTTCTTTTGTTAAATTGTTTGTCAATTTGTGCTGGTGTGTCGTCAATATATTTTTTTAAAATAGCTAATAACACTTAGATTGCATACAGAAACCACTGCAAGTCTTTTCGATTCATTCTCAAATTTAATAACAATGAGAAAACTGATTGCTGCCTTATTTTTTATTTCACTTAATTATTTGTCATTTGCTCAGTTAAATTCAGGAAGAATTGGTAATGACCAGTCAATATGTTATGCCTATTCCCCTGAAATCCTATTTTTCACTGAGGCTCCTTCAGGAGGCCTTCCGCCCTACTCTTATAGGTGGCAGCGATCAAATGACGGGACAACGTGGTCTGATATTACAGGAACAACCGCAGCAAGAAGCACATATTCACCTCCGGTTCTTGGAAGAAATGCATGGTTCCGATGCAGGGTCTATGATGCAGCAAATGTTTCGGGATTTACTAATGTTGTAGCAATCTCCGTCAGTTCGGGTTTAACGGCCGGTCTCATCGGTCAGGCCCAGTCAATTTACAATGGGGGCATTCCATTGCCTTTGACGGAAAGTGAACCTGCAAATGGAGGAAGCAACTCTTATACATATCAATGGCAAATGTCTTCAAACGGATTGAGCTGGTCGAATATTCCAGGAGCAGTCACACCTTCCTTTGCCCCTTCTGCTGTTTTCTCAACTACTTTTTACAGAAGACTGGTTAGTGACGGACTGTGTGGAACCATTGCCAGCAATTCGGTAAGGATTTCAGTTGACCAGATCACCCTCTATACCACAGAGACACCTTTTATATATAATAGTGAGGAACAAACTTATAATATTGGTACAGAATTTCTTTGTAATGCAGATGGATTTATTACCAGGTCCAGGCTTTTTACAAATGATCTGGAAGAAGGAGAACATATAGTTCGATTGTGGATGGATGATGGATCGGAGGTGTATGAAACAATTGCCGGTCCTTTTGCATGGAATTTCGCTGGAGGTTATACTGGCTGGAGAGAATTTGATTTTCCATCACCCATAGCTGTTCAGGCCGGAATGAAATACATTATCAGCATCTCTAATGTTGCGGGGAATTATTGGTATGCCCAGACAGAGGATATTTTTAGTCCCTTATCAGAAAATGATTACATTGAATATTTAAGAGGTTTGTACACTGCGTCAGATATTAATAATGTCCCGAATACTCCATATGAACAGGCCGGTTATTTCAGGGATGTAGTTTTTAGTTTATTTTCTCCTGGCTCTATAGGTTATGCACAATCAATTTGTTATAATACAGTACCGGAACCTCTGGTTCAAATATCCAACCCATCGGGAGGATCAGGGACGTATTATTTTCAGTGGCAGCAATCATCAGACAATTTGGTATGGAGTGATATCCCAAACGCTACGTCGCCGGGGTATTCACCTCCGGCCCTGACGGAAAACAGGTATTACAGAAGGTCCGTTACCAGCGGAGGTGTTTCTGCAAGCAGCTCATCAGTTCTGATATCAGTTGGAGAATTATTCAGCAGAGCACAGTTGCATGAAGATATGACAGTATACAGTAATACTGCTGCTAATTTCAGAGTTGTTCTTTCAGGTGGTACGGGACCTTTTACGATAAACTACACCAGGAATGGAGAACCGCAGGCATCGGTTC
>CAYSBL010000001.1:43769-47063 GCA_964429295.1 uncultured Rikenellaceae bacterium | reverse complement strand
AATTACGCGATTATTATATTCGGCCACAGGAATGTCTATGACGGGGAGATCACAGAATATCCGCTTGATCTGCTGGCAGATGCAGTTAGCAGTGGTGTGGGTCTTTATAGTTTTGATCCTCATCTTTTTGATTACCAGAGTGATTTTACTGTAGCCGAGACATTCCAGCCTGTTTCTTCCTCAAGGATTGACATTATTACATCACCGGGTCATTTTATTACAGAAACTCATGTTGATGATAGTTATAATCAAACGAATGACGTTATTAACCTGTTGACCAGCATGACCACGGACCTGAGCGCCTTTACCCTGAATGATCCGCTGAACCTCGCATACCTGGGAACATCCCCGCTTATGGTGGTTTCATCATTTGGAAGCGGAAGGATAGTTAAATGGAATGGATATGACTGGGTTTTTGACAATGTTCTGGGCCCTGTTTACGGAATGGACGATCTAATATGGAGGGGAATTGTATGGTCAGCCAGGAAACCATTTGTAATGCAGGGAATGCCGCCAATGATAACCATGAGGGTGGATGATGTTGATGGTGTTGCGCCATATGGTTTGGGACAGGTTGCTGAAAACTTTCAGTGGATTGACATTTGCAATGAGTATAACATCATACCATGGTGCGGGACATTTAATGACAACATCCCTGAAGCCTACATTCCCAAGTTCCGTTCACTGATAAATGGGAACCTTACTACTGCATCTCCTCATGCGTTCTCCGCTGATGAATTTATTTATTATAATTTGCCTGACCCTGATGACCCTGATTTCGATCCTGCTGCGAATGTATTGAGAGCTTTTAATTTTTATTTATCCAATGATCTGAACTTATCAAATCTTATTGTACCTCATTACTATGGAATCGATGAGGAAGCCCTGCAGCAAATTACATTAATGAATAATCAGTACGATTTGAATATTGAATTCCTGGCCACTCATATGGATCATTCAACCAGTTGGTATTCTTCAGAATGGCTTAATTGCGGGCCATACAGAATTGATAGGGTGGGAAGGCCCGCCGAAGTTCGACCTGTTTACTATGGTGATTATGTAGACTGGGATGGATTTGAATACCTGTTTAATTGTGTTACAGAAATCCGGGATGACGGAGGCTATGAATGGTCTCCCTCAGGTGATGATATACAGGTAACTGTTAACCGTGGAGTAAGACATTTAAGACGGGCTATGAACAGTATGGTTCTTCCTACCCTTTTTACACATGATAACTATCTTGAAATGTCAGAGTCAAGTTGGAGAGCAATCATTTCAGGAGTCACTTCTGCGGTATCATCCTATTCTCCTGAGTACAGGTCAATGGATTATGCAGTTCAGTACATCAGGGCAAAATCCAATATCAGCATTACCAATGTAACCGAAAACGAAACTCTGGTAAATATAACCTATGCAGGTACCAACGACATGGATACCAGGTGCTTTTTATTCACCGGAACGGGAAATCAGATAACCCACAGGCTAATTACGCTTCCACAGATTACAACAGGTCCTGTTACAATTGGTGTTTTGAAATAAATATGTTAAGACTATTATGATACGATCAAACAAATTCGTAGTTATTGCTTTTCTGGTATTTAGCTTCCATGATGTTATTATGGGCCAATGGATTACCGAGAAAAGCCCCTCTGTTGACAATCTGAATTCAATTTACATGATAAATGAAAGCAGTGGTTGGATTGTTGGTGATGAAGGTACTATCCTCTATAAGGTAGGTAATTACTGGGTCGATTATAAGAAAGTTACAAGTGAGGATCTGTACTCTGTGTTCTTGCTTGGTAAAAATGAAGGTTGGGCTGTTGGTTCAAAAGGGACAATACTGAGTTTTGATGGAGAAAGATGGGAGAAGCAACCATGTCCAACGAACAGGAAGCTGTTATCTGTATATTTTAACGATTCAGAGAATGGTATTGCTGTTGGTGAACAAGGTACGGTTTTGTTCTATGAAAACGGCAAATGGAGAATGGCAAATAAGCAGATCAGGGGGAATTTATATGCAGTTTCCGGAAGAGGCGATTCATTTATTGTAGGCGGCGGACTTGAGTGTGTCAACATTCCTGTGGTGAAAATATTCAATGATGCTGCAAGGGCGCAGGAAAACCTCTTTGATCCGCATTTGGAAATAAGGGGCATATCATTCACAGAAGGTGGCAGTATATGGGCTGCATCCTGGCCCGGTGGCATATTTCATTATGATGGAAAGGAATGGAAAAAAATTGATTTCAAAAATAAGATTCCTGCGCTTAACAGTATTTGTTTTTCCGGTGAAAACATAGGAATTAGTGTCGGATACAGCGGCACCGTAATGACATATTCTGTCAAAGGATGGGAGCGGCATGATTCACCTGTGAAGGTTAAACTTAACGGAGCATCTGTTTCGGGAGATACTTATTATGCTGTAGGTAATGAAGGAATAATTATTTCAAGGAAGGATGCCTCAATAGCCGCTGAAAATCGCGGACTGGAAAAGCAGGATCCGATTAAGATTGAAATATACCCGAATCCGGCATTTGAAAGAATTAATATTATCATCCCCGGGGAGAATGATTTTATAGCGGATAGGATATTGATTTCAAACGTTTATGGTCAGGTCGTAGTGAACAGGAGAATTGATCAAGGTTCCGGCGGTGAAGTTTACCATGTTAACACTTCGGGATTTATGGATGGATTATACCTTGTTAAAATCTATTCATCAGGAAAAGAACAGGCATCAGCCAAATTCATGGTGAGACACTGATAAATTCGAACAATTTCATAAATAATTAAAAAAAGGTGACTCAGACAGTCACCTTTTTCATGAAATATCAAACTACCGGTACTAGCGGTTAATTTTCACTTTTTCAATATATTTTTTATTGCCTGATTTAACCTCAATGATGAATAATCCTTTTTCAGCTGAGTTGACTCCGAACTGTTTAAGATCACCCTTGCCATTCCACTCGAGATTATTCACCTGCAGGACCTTTCTTCCGGTAAGGTCATAGATTGTAACGGAACCAGGAACGCTGCCGTATTCATCAGTCAGGCTGACGATATTAAGAGTACCGGCAGATGAATAGATTTTGAATTTCTTTTCCGGGGAATTAATTTCCGGAATATCTGTAGTAAGGTTGGCTATGGAAAGGACAAACCGGTTTTCAGTAATTCCTGCATCAGCATCAAAAGTGAATTTTTCCCCTTTTTTCAGGTCAATGGTCGTATTTGTCTTTGTATCCTTAAGAGTAACGGAGTAATTGTCAAGTAATCTTATCTCGCTGGCCGACAGTATTAATG
>CAYSBL010000001.1:0-43669 GCA_964429295.1 uncultured Rikenellaceae bacterium | reverse complement strand
GGCCTGAACAAAGAATCCCTGCAAAGGAGGGATAAATCCCGTCCCCCCGTCACTGCCTATACCTGATACATATGATGCTACCTTGTCTTTCAGAGTAAAATAAATTGCATTATTTACACTCCTGAGATAGCCATTTGCTACGAGCAGATCCCAATCTATGCATGAAGCAAATGGATTCCCTAACAAATTGAATCCCTCATAGCTTGATGGAACATCACATGTCAGATATTTAGTGACAGGGCCAAAATTTATTGGTCCGGTAAGGGTAAAAGTTGTACCGGATGCTGAATAGTAATTGTATCCTTTCCCTAATTCAAGGGTTGTGAAAGTATTAGGTAAATAACTGTTTGAAGAATACTGGTATCCGTCATATGCAACCCATCCCTGGGAATTGTCAGTCGAAGTTGCCAGACTTTCAATGTATTGGGCAAGATCAAGCGACCCGAAAGAAGTGGCAGCTACCCCGTTTATTGGAACCGCAATATAATGCCAGATATAAACGCCTCCTGGCGTTGTACCGCCTGAGAGATAGAGTTTCATCTGGCTTGTTCCTGATCCGGAGTATCCGTCATGAATTAGTGATGCTACTCCAGCTTCGTTTGAATTCGACTCGAGGATCAAACTTCCATTGTTTGTGATGTAATATATTGTAGCTGCGGTATTCGGATTAAGGGTAAAGGTTCCACCGGACTCTATAGTCAGATCCCCTCCTGCCATATTCAGAAAGGTTCCTTCATACGAGCCCGGTGATATTGTAAGTGAACCGCCTGATTGTATATACAGATAATCAGCAAATATTACTGATGGATTTGTCCATGTTATATTACCTGAGATGGAGCCCCTGTAAGGATCACCCTCAGTTCCACTGCCTTCCAGCTGGGTATAAGCCAAAGTGCTGAAATACAACATTATTGAAACAACCAGAATCAGTTTTTTCATATTAATCGTTTTATGAGCATATAACGGTATAAAGTTAATGTTATTTTTTCTTGTAATCAATATAAATTCAGCAACTAAACAAGGATGTAAGATAAACTAAAATAATACCTGGAGCATAGGGTAATCATATGACTTATCAACACTTGATGTTGAAAACATTTTGTGTAAAACTTGTTATAATCAGGCATATATTGAGTTGCGGCATACTATATCTGCGTAAATTTGCAGCCTGGAACGACATTGTTTGAAAGGGATTCTTTTTACTCAGCTTATAAATCTGAGGAAAAGTTCTAAATGTTTAGTTTTTTGGAGGATATTTTATTTCAGAAAATAATTAGTTTCATTAGTGAAACAAATTCTTATTTTTGTCGTTTAATAGGCTATGTTAGTCAAATAATTTTCTAAATTGGTCAAATAGCAGCGAGTATGAGAAGAACTCTACTGATGTTGTTCTTTGCTTTCAGTACAGCATTATATGCCAGTACATATTATGTTGCTCCTTCCGGAGGCAGCGATATGAATCCGGGAACAATCGACCGGCCCTGGGCCACATGGCAGAAGGCTTTCAATACTGCACAGGCAGGAGACACCGTATATTTCCGGGGCGGAGTCTGGTTTTTACAGCCAGGCCAGACAGTTGATCTTATCAACAAAGATGGTGCTCCGGGGAAGTACATCCATTTTTTCAATTATCCCGGCGAGGAGCCTGTTCTTGACGGCTCCAGAATTGTTCCGACCCGACCTTCTTCAGGGCAGTATTCATATTCCGGCGGCCCGTACATTGATGGTTCCAATTATATTCACTGGAGGGGACTGACAATCCGGAATTTTTACCAGGTATACGACCGTGTGTTTGTTCAGGGGATAGTTGCGACAAACAGCAACTTCCAGATTTTTGAGAATATTACGGTCCATAACATAGGAGGAAGGGGAATTTACTATTCACCATGGCTGGCGCCTGACACAACCTATTTCATAAATGTTGATGTTCATCATTGTGCTGACAGTCTGCCGCTAAATGATGTTATTGGCGGTTGGGGCGACGGGTGGAATGCGGGAGTTGAAAAAGGGTCCTACATGGTTTTTGACGGATGTCGTGCATGGAGCAATTCAGATGACGGATTCAATATCTGGGGAGCAGGGCTGATAGTTATGAAAAACTGCTGGGCCTTTGGTAATGGATTGCTTGAAGGAGACGGGAGCGGCTTTAAGCTTAATCCGACTGAAGAGACCACCTATATGGGCTTAACAAGATTGCTGACAAATAATGTGGCAGCATTTAACACGGGAAATACGGGCTGTGGTTTCAATGAGAACAATATAGGAGGTGTGTCGATGGAGGGGAGAGTTTATAATAACACATCATATAATAACAGAATCGGTTTTATGACCGGAGGGTTTCTAACGGGAGCGCAAAAAAACAACGATTACAGGAATAACATATCCTGTTTGAACACTCTTACTGAAGTGGACGAAAATGAATGGTCCGGAGGAAATTTTAACACGGATATAAATAACACGTGGACTGATGGTGTGACATTTACTGCATCTAAAGACGACTTTGTCCTTACCGACAAGTCGCTGGCAGTTGCTGAAATGACAGCCGAAAGAAAGCCTGACGGATCATTGCCTGATATCTCTTTTTTGAAACTTGTCAAGGGAAGTGACCTTATAGACAAGGGTGTTAATGTCGGGTTGCCTTTTTCAGGTGCGGCTCCCGATATTGGAGCTTTTGAATACGGGACAGTGAATCCCGACATTAAAAAGGTTACCAGCATAGTTATCACAGCAAACGGAGGAGTTCCTTCAATAACCACCGATAACGGAACGCTTCAGCTTTCTGCAACTGTATTGCCTGCAGATGCAACAAATAAGACAGTTACATGGTCGATATCAAGCGGCACCGATAAGGCACGGATCAGTTCGACAGGGCTGGTTACAGCGTTGGATAATGGTACGGCAGTAGCAAGGGCTACTGCAAATGACGGATCTGGTGTTTATGGGACACTAACTATTACAATCTCAAATCAGGTTAATCCGGTTACGGGCATAACCATCACCGGAGCTGGAGGAGCTTCTGCTATCAGCACTGACAATGGAACGCTTCAGCTTTCTGCAACTATATTGCCTTCAAATGCAACAAATAAAACAGTTACATGGTCAATATCGACTGGAACTGATAAGGCAAGGATTAGTTCAACCGGACTGGTTACAGCATTGGATAATGGAACCGCGGTAGCAA
This sequence comes from uncultured Rikenellaceae bacterium, assembly GCA_964429295.1. GTDB lineage: Bacteria > Bacteroidota > Bacteroidia > Bacteroidales > VadinHA17 > LD21. Next base: position 40,488 of record CAYSBL010000001.1, on the reverse strand, counting down.
AAGCTACGGCAAATGATGGCTCTGGAGTGTATGGGACATTCACAATTTCCATCTCAAATCAAACCATCCCGGTTACGGGTATTATCGTTACCGGAGCCGGAGGTATTTCGACTATTACTTCCGACAATGGAACTCTTCAATTAAGCGTTGCTGTGACACCGTTAAATGCAACAAACAAGACAGTTACATGGTCGATTTCAAGCGGCACTGATAAAGCAAGGATCAGCTCCACCGGATTGTTGACAGCTCTGGATAATGGCACAGCAATAGCAAGAGCCACTGCGAATGACGGCTCGGGAGTTTATGGCACTCTATCGATAACCATATCAAACCAGATTATACCGGTAACAAGTATTTCAGTTACCGGAGCAGGAGGATCCTCACTTCTTACCTCAATTGGCGGAACACTTCAGTTAACTGCGTCGGTATTGCCTTCAAATGCAACAAACAAGACAGTTACATGGTCGATTTCAAGCGGCACAGATAAAGCAAGTATCAGTCCGACCGGTCTCGTTACCGCTTTGGCTAATGGCACTGCAACAGCAAGAGCAACTGCAAATGACGGCTCGGGAATTTATGGCACTCTATCGATAACCATATCAAATCAGATTGTACCGGTAACAGGTATATCTGTTACCGGACCAGGAGGAATATCTGCCATCAGCACTGACAATGGAACTCTACAGCTCAGTGCTGAAGTTACTCCTTTAAATGCGACAAACAAAACAGTTACATGGTCAATATCAATTGGCACTGATAAGGCAAGCGTAAGTTCTTCCGGATTGGTTAGTGCTTTGGCCAATGGAACGGCTACAGTAAAGGCAACTGCAAATGACGGATCGGGTGTTTATGGGACACTAACAATTACAATCTCAAATCAGGTTAATCCGGTTACGGGTATAACCATCACCGGAGCAGGAGGAGCTTCTGCTATCAGTACTGACAACGGAACACTCCAGCTTGCTGCGGAGATAATGCCTGTTGATGCTACCAACAGAACTGTTACCTGGTCAATATTCAGTGGCAATGATAAGGCAAGGATCAGCCCGACAGGACTGGTTACTGCACTTGATAATGGAACAGCTACAATAAGGGCTACAGCTAATGACGGTTCCGGAGTGTATGGCTCAATAATTATCAGTATTACCAACCAGATAGTTCCGGTCACAAATATAACAGTTACTGCAGCAGGAGGCCTCAATTCAATCAGCCTCAATGGAGGGTCACTGCAGTTAGCTGCCAGTGTGCTGCCCTCAAATGCTACTAATAAGACAGTTACCTGGTCAATATCAAGTGGTGCTGATAAAGCACGTATAAGCTCGGCAGGACTGGTTACGGCATTGGATAATGGCACAGCCATAGCAAGAGCGACTGCAAATGATGGTTCGGCTATCTATGGGGCTTTGATGATAACCATTTCAAATCAGGTGAAAGTAACCAACACACCGCCGATCGTGATTGCTGATTACCAAACTACGAGTTACACGGGTTTTGTAGGAGAAATTGACGCAAGCAAAAGTTATGATTCCGATGGCGACAACCTGACTTACTCATGGATTATCCCTGACAATATTCCTGTTTCATCTGATTCAGGGCCGGTTATAAGATATCTATGTCCCATTGTTGATAATTCGCGGACTTTTGAATTTATACTCAACATAAGTGATGGAAAGGTAACCCAGACCAAAATAATACCAATTCAGGTTATCCCGTATCAGCCCCATCTTGAAGTAGCTGAGATTTCAGGTATTGAAGCAAGTAGTTTTCAATCTCCGAATAATCCATATAATATTATTGATGGTAATATTGGAACCATGTGGTCAGCTGAAGGAGTAGCCCAGTGGATAATTCTTGAACTCAAGCATTCGTTTAGTATTCATCATCTTAAGCTGGCCTTTCAACCAGGTCAGAAGAAGGAATCATATTTTGACATTCTTGGTTCAGTTGATAAGATTTCATGGGAGCCCATTTTAACAAAATCTTCTTCATGTGCATTTTCCGGAGATATTCAGGTATTTGATTTTCCCCCTTCAAAAACAACAAGGGAATTCAAATATTTGAAACTGATAGGATTGGGAAATTCACTTGATAATATGAATTATATTTCAGAAATGAAAGTGTTTGGAACAAGATACCGTTCCTCACGTAAATATGAGGAATTGCCGGTAAAAGTCTATCCGAATCCCGCCACTGAGTATGTAACTGTCAGAATTGAAGACAATTTGATGTTTGCGGACTTTCTTGAAATTGCAACAAATTCTGGAATGGTCATCATGAAGGAATTACTGGATCCTGATGTCAGGGAGTTTAGTTTTCCGATAAACCTGAGAGCAGGTCATTATATTTTAATCTTAAAGTCAGGTGCCTCTGCCCTTTTTACGCAAAAATTAATAGTAACCCAATAAGGTATTCCTGCACCTTCAGCAAGGTTCCCAATAAAATCTAAAACTGTATTTTCCCTGAAATAGCCATTAATTACTTATTGGTTAAAATTACAGATTTACATTTTGACTTTAAGTTTCCTTTTGCCCCTTACTTATAAAAAAATAGTTAATCAGGCTTAAGATGGGCAAATCTTCAGGATATCAGTGATCTTTACCGTCTTTACTATTAAGGATCTGGCAGCCAGGTCACGATATTGCTTTTAGTCAGGTAATTTACGGATATCCCGTCCGTTATATATACAATCGCAAAAATGGTGTAAAGAAAGGACTATGAAAATCTTGAACAATATTTCTGGATTTAGATCTGGAAAATCTCTCATTTCTGAATGAATAAGTGAGTTTTGTTTTTAGATCAAAAAAAGCAAACTATTGGTCAAATTTGCAAAATTATAGGACAATCTTAGTACCTTGAAAAGGTAAATTTGCGACGAATCTCGCATTTCGGGAACTGGATTTATCTATTGTTCAGAATCCGGTGTCTTGAAAACATCAAGTCAGCAGGAGAATATCTGTGACTGACGTGGCGGAAGCATATTCAGATGTCAACCTTGTCTCTGAAAAATTGCGATCAGGCATCAAGTAGGAGAGTAAACTCATTCTCTTTTTTTGTAGACTTATTCTTTCTAATTTTAACAGAAAAAATTTTTTATTATGATAAGGAAAAGTATTTATATCATAGGTCTTATTGCCCTTATCTCAGCCTCATGGTCTTGTGTGAGTCAGAAAAAAATGACCTATCTGCAGGCTTTGGACAAAGTAAATAACTCAATAATTCCTGCATCTGCCAGTATTACTCCAATTACGCCTGCGGAGTATAAGGTAATGCCTTATGATAACCTTTATATAAGGGTTATAACCCCCGATCCTCAATGGAGTTCGCTTTTCAATGCAGATGTTGGTTCGGCAGGGATAACTCAGGAAAGCGCAGCCTTATCCGGGTATACCGTAGATGTTGGTGGATTTATTGAAATTCCATATGTTGGCAAGATAGAAGTTGCCGGAAAGACCCTTTCAGAGATAAAAACCCAGCTGGATTCGATTTTCAAAAACTACGTAAGTGATGCTGCAATTATGGTAAGACTGGTTAATAACTACGTCAGCGTGATTGGTGAAGTTAATCTTCCTGGAAGATTCCTGTTAACGAAGGACCGGCTTAATGTGTTTGAGGCACTGGCTATGGCCGGGGATATGGGAGACTACAGTAACAGACATAGAGTAAGAATCATCAGACCCACACCAAATGGACCAGTTTTAAGAGAATTTTCCCTTGCGGACAGGAGCATTCTTCTTTCTGATCTGTATTATGTTATGCCAAATGATGTTATCTATGCTATACCAAGAAAAAGTAAGTCTTTTCAGGTCAACAGTTCAGCCTGGACAATATTCCTGACAACATTAACTTCTGCTTTGGGAATAATTGCTTTTTTCCGGACCTTGTAGACTTAATCATAAGGAGATATGTCCTGCTGATTATAACTTAACGATTCCAAAATTGGAAAGCTGAGGAAAGAAAATAACAATTAAGTATTAAAAGAATAATGAAAATATCCCATACACTGTCAGGTGATCAGCAGGTTAGAAAGCATCCTGATGCATTAGGAATTGATCCTCAGATTATTCTGGGATTACTGCTGAAAAACTGGTACTGGTTTGTTATTACCACTGTTTTAGCACTTTTTCTGGCACATTTTTACATTGGTCATACCATGCCTGTATTTCAGACTTCGATTACTGTTCTGATAAATGAAACCGAAGACAGGCCTCTTGTTGATAATTCAGCCCTTCTTCAGGGTCTCGGGCTCCCCGGGGGGATGAAAAACCTTCAAAACCAGATGATGATCCTGAAATCGCGTGATCTGACTGAAGAAACGCTGAAGACTCTGCCTTATGGAATTGACTACTACTACAAGACGTTAAGGAACAACTTACCTATTTATCCTGATATTGCTGTTTCCATTGTTCCTGGTGATGATCTTCCTTTGCCCAAGGACATTGAATTTTCTATAACTTCTCTCGGAAATAATATGTTCATTTTGAAATCCGAGTCGAAACTTTACTCTTTTGAAAAGACTTCTGCTTTCGGTCAGCCCATTGAGGTATCAGGGAAAAGCTTTTCCATAGAATGTTGGAATGAGGATGCATTTCTCAAAGACAAGAACAAGCAGATCTTTTTTACCATATATAGTATGAACCGCCTGGTGAACTATTATAGCAATCGGCTGAATGTTGAATTGCTATCAAGGGACGGATCGATTCTCAGGATTAGTCTGGCGGGAACTAACAGATCCAAGGATGCGGAATTCCTCAACAGACACATTGAAAATTTCCAGACAATTTCACTTGACAGAAAGAATATGGAAGCTGCCAGAAGAATCCAGTTTATTGATGACCAACTGATAGGAATATCTGATTCCCTTCTGACTACAGAAAACAGGTTGCAGCAATTTCGTTCATCTCATAGGGTAATGGATTTATCAGCTCAGGGGCAGTCCATTATAGCTCAGGTTACTCTGCTTGAGAATGAAAGGGCACGTTTGAATCTTGAGGCAAATTATTATGACTATCTTGCTGATTATCTTTCGAAAGACATCTCAGGCGAAGTTCCTATTGTGCCAATTACAATGGGAATAAACGATCCCGGGCTTACCAGATTAGTAGAGGAGCTAGCAGAAATCCAGGGACAATTGGCAAGCAGGGGAGCCGGAGAAATGAATCCCCTGCAGAGGAATCTTGAACAGAGAGTCAGGACAGCGAAAGATGCACTTCGTGAAACATTAAACGGTCTTAGAAGAGCCAACAGTCTGGCCAGATCAGAGAATCAGCAGCAGATAAACAAGGCGAATTCGCAGGCATCTGCCCTTCCTGTAACTGAAAGACAGTTGCTTGGCATAGAAAGGAAATTCAGACTTAATGATGAGTTATATACTTTTCTTCTGGAGACTCGTGCGGAGCAGGAAATGCAAAAGGCCTCCAATAGATCTGACAGCGAGGTAATTGATCCGGCTGATGACCGATTTAGCATGATGATTGCTCCGAGTCCCACCAAGATTTATTTCATGGGTTTGATGGCTGGCTTCGGATTGCCATTTTTAATTGTTTTTGCCTCATTCCTTTTAAATAAGAAACTCAAGGAAGAAGATATTAGGAGAGTAACAAAAATGCCAGTTGTTGGATATATCCCTCAGAATTACGGAAAAAGCAGTACTGTTGTTTTTGAAAATTCCTCTTCCATAATAGCAGAATCATTTCGTATCCTGAGATCACGGATGCAGTTTTTGACAAAAGAAGCCTCTGCTCCTGTTATTTTAATTACATCTTCCATGCCGGGGGAAGGGAAAACTTTCACGGCAATTAATCTGGCTTCAGTTTGCAGTCTTCTGGGGAAGAAAACAGTCTTACTGGGGATGGACTTAAGAAAACCTAAGATTTTCCAGGATTTCCAGTTGGACAATGCAAAGGGCATCTCAACTTGGTTAATAGGACAGGACAGGCTTGACAATATAATTCAGGAAACAAAATTTGAAAATCTATTTATTATTTCTTCTGGCCCCGTTCCGCCAAATCCTTCTGAACTGATAGCTCTGGAAAAAACAGGAGATCTTATCAAAACCCTTAAAACAAGATTTGATTACGTCATTATTGATTCACCACCTATAGGAATTGTATCCGATACGTATCATTTGGTTCCCATGTCAGATGCAGCTCTGCTGGTTGTTAGGCCTGAACATACTCTTAAGGATATTTTTGAAAGAACCATATTTGAGATTTCAGAGAACCGTACCAGGGGAGTCAGTCTGGTTGTCAATGATGTGAAGGCAGACAGCAAGCACTACGGCTATGGCGAAAGGTATGGTTACACAAATGATAAAAATAAACTAGGAAAGAGGATATTCAGAAGAAAAGCAGACCTCTGATCCTCATCTTTTTTAAGTTATTTTATTTGGAATTGATTATGGCGCCTTCATTGATTGAACTGCCGAAGTTCTTTGACCCCAGGGGAAACTTGTCATTCATTGAAGAGGACAATCAGCTCCCTTTCAAAATAAGAAGAGTTTATTGGATATATGACGTTCCGGGTGGAGAAATAAGGGGAGGCCATGCGTTCAGGGAAACAGAAGAATTGATTGTTGCATTGTCAGGCAGCTTCGATGTAACTTTGCACGATGGCAATGAACAAGTTGTCTTTAATCTTAACAGGTCTTATTATGGAGTAATGGTTCCCAAAATGATTTGGCGTTCGATTGAAAATTTTTCAACTAATTCGCTGGCACTTATTATTGCATCAACAGATTTTGATGATAAGGACTATATAAGGGATTTTCGGACTTTTAAATCAATGAAGTCAAATGGATAATATTGCGTCTGATATTTTCAGCTGTAATGTGGTTGAACTGAACAAGATACATAATCCCGCAGGTAATATTACAATTGTGCAGAATGATCATGACCTTCCTTTCAACGTACGGAGAGTATATTATTTGTATGACGTCCCCAGCGGGTCAGACAGGGGAGGACATGCCCATAAGGATCTTTATCAGCTTGTCATAGCGGTTAGCGGATCATTTGATGTGATACTTGATGATGGATCAAAAAAGAAAATCGTTCAGCTTAACAGACCAAACTACGGGCTGTTGGTGGTTCCGGGTATCTGGCGCGAACTGGTGAATTTCTCCTCCGGAGCGGTTTGTCTGGTTTTGGCATCGCAAAAATATACGGAAGATGATTACGTCCGTGATTACCTTAAATTCAGGGAAATGAAAAATCTTAATAATGTTGATTGAAGTAGATAAAAGGACCTACTATACTTTATTTACCTTTGATCCTAATCCTTTTATTTCAGAAAGGTTTATAGATCTGAACAGTAGTAAAGCAGACAAGGTTGTCTGGCTTGTATGTGATGACGGTGAGCATAATATCGGTCTGGTAGCAGGAATCAAGGATGGAGTTTTAAGGTCTCCATTTTCAGCACCCTTTGGAGGATTTCACTTCAGGAAGGAGAATATTTATATAAGCGAAATTGACAAATTTATCAATTTATTAAAACAGTATTCAACTGCAAATGGGTTGGATGGAATAGAGATTACGATGCCTCCTGATCTGTATCATATGACTTTCAACTCTAAAGTTTCAAATTCGATGTTCAGGCATAACTTTAAATCTACAATGCCGGACATTACGAATTGGGTAAATCTTAATAATTTCAAAGGCGTTTATTCACAGAAAAACAGCCGCGAATATTTCAGGCAGGCCGAAAGGAACAATTTAAAATTCGTGATCACTAATGATTCTTCAGAGAAGAGAAAGGTATATGATCTGATTTGTTTCAACCGAAAGAAGTTCGGCCGACCAATTTTTATGTCATTTGAGGATGTTAATAATGTCAGTAATATTTGGTCTGTTGATTTTTTCAAGGTTGAGTCTGAAGAACAACAAATCGTTGCTTCATCCATTTTTTACAGGAATCATCCAGAAATCTGTTATGCTGTTTTTTGGGGGGACAATGATGAAGGACGTCCCTTACGGGCGATGGATTTTATGGTACTTAATCTTTTTATGTATTATAAAAACCTGGGATTTAAATATATCGATCTGGGGATATCTTCAGAGTCCGGAATTCCGAATGAAGGGCTAATGCGGTTTAAAGAAAGCCATGAGGCTGTTTCATCTTTGAGATTCAGATTTAGACTTGACTTAAAAGAATAATGACCTGTGTTTGTAATTAATCCCGATCCTTACAGCCTTCCGACATATCGTATCGGACCTTTTCAGACAAAAGACCTTAGGCTGAATAATGATTTACCGGTAAATAATGATATTGATGACTATCTTAATGACAGGTTTGCAGGAAGTACATACCAGTATACTTACAATGGGCGTTCTGCTATAAATATTGCCTTAAGTCATTTTGACTTAAAGAAGGAGGATGTTGTCACAATACTTACAACATCCGGAAATTTCTATATAAGTAGTTGTGTTACAGATGAAATCTCAAAATTTTGCAAGTGGTCCAGGACTATTCTTCCTCAGACAAGGGTTTTATTTGTTAATCACGAGTTTGGTAATCCGTTTTCAGGTCTGAGCATGATTAAAGAATATAATCTTCCAATAATAGAAGACTGTGCAAGCTCCTTTTTTTCTGATGACCTTGAACATAGTATCGGAAATATTGGCGATTTCGTAATTTACAGTTTTCCCAAAATGTTTCCCATTCAAATAGGAGGATTGCTTAGGGCACGCCAGAATTCAGTTGCCGGCCGCAATATTGAGATCAAGCCAGAATTGCTTCAGTACATCAAAAATGTATTATCAGCGTATATTCATTCAAGTGGAGAAATCATACAGCAGAGAATCGCTAATTATGAAAATCTGAAAGTTAAATTTCAAAGCCTGGGTTTTTCCGAGAGATTTGAGTGTAACAAGGGCGTTGTTCCAGGAGTATTCATGTTCCGAACAAACAACCATAATATTGATCTTCAAGAACTTAAAAAACACTTCTGGGCCCACGGGATTCATTCCAGCGTCTTTTATGGGGAGAAAGCCTTTTTCATCCCTGTTCATCAGGCACTTATGCCACAAGATCTTGAGTATTTTTTTGAAGTGATGAAAGCTTTTTTAAGTATACAAAAGACATGAAGTTGGCAAATATAAAACTTGGCAAAGATGTGGAAATTGATCCATCCACTTCAGTCAATAATGTAATTTTGGGAGATCATGTCAAAATTGCAAAGAGGTGCTCCATTTATGGGGGGCCCGAGAATCAGCTGGAGATCGGTGCTGATACATATATCGGCATGAACACGATAATAAATGGATTTTCAGCAAAATTGATAATAGGAGAGAAGGTAAGTATTGCTCAGAACGTAAATATCATGGTAGATTCTGGTCCCAATGCATCTCCTGATATGCAAAAGATATTTCCAATAGAAAAAAAGCCGGTTATAATCGGAGACCATGTCTGGATAGGTGCAAGTTCTATTGTTATGCCCGGCGTTACACTTGGTGAATTTTGCATAGTTGCTGCAAACTCATATGTCAATAGTTCATTTGATTCCTTTTCAATTATAGGAGGAAATCCAGCCAGGTTGATAAGGAAATTTAGTGACGAGGAAAGGAAAAAAATGCTTCAGAAATGATTAAGTTCCTGGACATAGAAAAAATCACTTCATCATTTGAGCCTGAATTATCGGCAGCAATTATGAGGGTTGTAAAAAAGGGGTGGTTCGTGATGGGTGAAGAGACTGAGGCTTTTGAAAAGGAGTATGCAGATTATATCGGAACACGACATTGCATAGGAGTTGCTAACGGATTGGATGCTCTCAGGTTAATACTGAAAGCTTATCTCGAGATCGGACTTATGAAAGAAGGCGACGAGATTATTGTACCCGCAAATACCTTTATTGCGACAATACTGGCAATAACTGATAACCGGCTCATCCCTGTGTTTGTTGAACCTGATATAAATAATTACAACCTCGATATCTCGCTTATTGAAAGGAAAATCTCAAACAAAACGCGTGCAATTCTCATTGTACATCTTTATGGCAGAGCTTGTTGGTCGGAACACTTTGAGGAACTAGCTGAAAAATATAATCTTAAATTGATAGAGGATAATGCGCAGGCTGCTGGGGCCTGGGTTCCTGTCAATTTTCATAACATGCCAGAAGACAAAAAAAAGATACCTATGAGCTACAGGCGGACGGGTTCTCTTGCCCATGCTGCCGGACACAGCTACTATCCTGGGAAAAATCTTGGAGCATTGGGTGATGGGGGTGCGGTAACTACCAATGATGATGAGCTTGCTGTCGTTGTAAGAGCCCTGGCTAATTATGGCTCAGTAAAAAAGTATGTTCATCACTACAAAGGACTGAACTCAAGACTCGACGAAATACAGGCAGCTGTTTTGAGAGTAAAGCTGCCCAGGCTGGATTCAGATAATCAGAGACGAAGAGAAATTGCACAAAGCTATCTGAATGGTATAGTGAATCCAACTATTAAACTACCTAATTGTTTTCAGTCTGCAACAGACTTTATTAATAACGATAATGTCTGGCATCTCTTTGTGATCAGAAACCACGAACGTGACAGGTTGAAAAGATATCTTGATGAGCATGGGATACAGACATTGATTCACTACCCAATTCCTCCTCATTTGCAAAAAGCCTATCGGGAGTATTCCAATATGACCTTTAATCTGACCGAACAAATCCATAATGAAGTTCTTAGTTTGCCAATCAGCCAGGTTATGACAAAAGATGAAGCCAATGAGGTAATAAAGGCTGTTAATAGCTTCAGATACTGATCCCAATTGTTTTAGATATATATTATTGTTGATCATATAGTTAGTATGTCTGACGAATTGGACTTACAAAGAACAGAAGCACAGGCCGTTCAGGATAGATCTTCTTATCGCCAGATAATCAAGGCAACATCGCTTTTTGGAGGGGTTCAGGTTATCACTATCCTTTTTGGAATAATAAGAGTGAAATTTGTTGCTGTGCTGTTAGGTACACAGGGAGTAGGGATAATTGGACTATTAAATTCTCCTTTGCAGCTTATTGCATCTGTAACAGGTTTGGGAATTTCTTTTAGTGCTGTCAGAGATGTTTCTGAGGCAAATGCCAGTAATGATAAATTCAGAATATCAAGAACAATTATTTCACTTCGTCGCTGGTCCTGGTTTACTGGATTTCTGGGAATAGTGGTTACCATTGGATTTGCGCCTTTGCTCAGCCAATGGTCATTTGGCAGTAAGGAATATACATGGGCATTTATATGGTTATCAATAACTCTTCTATTGCAGGCCATCAGCAAGGGTCAAAGTGCAATTTTGCAGGGAACCCGAAGACTAAAGCAAATGGCTAAGGCCGGGGTTATTGGCTCTGGTCTTGGTTTAGTTACCTCGATACCGTTATATTATTGGCTGGGGATAAGTGGGATTGTACCGGCTCTTATGTTAACTGCGGTCGCCAGTCTTCTGCTCTCCTGGTACTTTTCCCGGAAGGTGGTGGTGGAGAAAGTTACATTAACAAAAAGAGAAACTTTTATTTCTGGGACAAATATGGCCAGACTTGGAATTTCCATGACAATAGCTGGTTTCATAGCATCATTATCAACTTACATCTTGAACGCTTTCATAAGCAATCAGGGCGGTGTTGAACAGGTAGGTTTATATAATGCAGGTTGGGGTGTGGTGGGACAGTATACTGCGATAATATTTGCAGCAATGGCTACAGATTATTTCCCACGGCTATCTGCTGTTCAGAGCAATAATGAGGAAATAAAAAAGCTTGTCAATCAACAGGTTGATTCGGCTTTGTTAATTGTGTCTCCTTTATTGATACTGCTTGTAGTTATGATGCCTGTAATTGTCCGGATACTTTATACACCAGCTTTTCTGCCGGTGGTTATGTTTACTACACTAACCGTTTTGGGCATTCCATTTAAAACTGTTTCCTGGGCTATGGGATATGTGTATTTAGCCAAGGGCGATGGAAAACTGTTTCTCATTCTGGAAGTAATTATGGGAGTTATAATTCTGACAATGAATCTTCTCTTATATAATTTCTACGGATTGAATGGTTTGGGAGTATCATTCATTTTCACTTACTTGTTAGGTGTTATCTTTTCATTTTTTGTATTAAAACACAGATATGAATTCAGGCTTCCACAAAGATTCCTCCCTCAGTTTATTATTCAGTATTGTTTTCTGTTGTTGACTTTCGCGACAGTTTTTCTTAAGAACGATGTGTTGAGATATGCGGCAGGAGCGTTTGTTTTTACATTGGCATTGGTTTTCTCATACAGGAAACTTAATGAATTATTGGACTTTAAATCCTTTCTCGCTTCCAGATTGAAAAAATAGCATATGCGGTTCTTTTCAACCGGATATAATTGTTACCAATAGATGGATCCACTTGTTTCTGTAATAATATCGACATATAATTCATCTCGGTTTATTGAAGAGACACTTGAAAGCATAGCTTGCCAAACATGGAAGGAAATAGAAATCATAGTGACTGATGACTGCTCAAAAGATGAAACGGTTGAAATATGTCGCAAATGGTTAGCCAAACACAATCCAAGGTTTTCCAGGACACAATTACTTACATCAAATGTTAATACTGGTGTTTCTGGAAATGCCAACAGAGGACTTCTGGCTGCAAATGGGAATTGGATCAAATTTCTTGGAGCAGATGATGCACTTAAAAGTAATTGCTTAGAAGATAATATGCTTTTTGTTCTGGCTCATCCCGAAATAAGGGTATTGTTTTCGAAAGTTGACATTTATAATAACAATTTTAATTCGGAAAACCTTATCAGCACAGTGCCTGGTGATCCAATCACCTCTGCAAATATAATGTCAGACAACAATAATGCAGAATCTCAATACCAGATGTTGCTTTTATCGGACCGTGTTCACTTTTCTCCCTCAGTATTCATTCATCGTGAAACTCTTGTTTTAATAGGAGGATTTGATGAGCGATTCCCTATGCTTGAAGACTATCCATTGTGGCTGAAGCTAACAAGGAATGGATACAGGTTGAATTTTATGAATCGGATAACAGTCAACTATCGGATGCACAATCAGGCCATTAATAACACGGGTCTCAAGTTCCTGGTAAATCCGAATTATTTCAAATATGAAGGCTTCAGGAAATTATGCATATATCCCTACCTCCCGCCAGACATCAGACTGGATCGGAAGTTTACATGGATTTCTTCACAGATTTTCAGGTTTGGTATTTTCAATAAGGACACAAGGTTTAATGCAATATTGAAAGACTTGTTGACCGTTTATCTGAATCCTTTCAGGTATGTAGTCAGGATCAGAATAGCCCTGTGCAGAAACCTTCCATTCTATGAACATTATTTATAAATCGAATATTTGAAGTTTTAAATAGGTTTTTCCAACATTGTTCCTGTGCTATGTATCCATTCATTTGTTTAATAAGGAATTTTAAACTCCAAAAGGTATTACTGTATTTTTCTGTAGTGAATCACCTTTATGGGTCTCACTTGGAAAAAATAATCTGATTCCCTGTGAAAAGAATATCAGTAATAATACCGATGTACAATGTTGAACCTTACGTTGAAAGGTGTTTACGGAGTATAGAGGACCAGGACATTCCTGCCGCGGATTACGAAATAATATGTATAAATGACGGTTCTCCGGACAACTGTCGAGGGGTAGTAAGTAAATTGCAGAAGGAATATGATAACATAATATTGATTGACAAACAGAATGAAGGTGTTTCGCGTGCAAGAAACGTTGGCATGGATAGGGCAGAGGGCAAGTATTTGCTTTTTATTGATCCGGATGATTATGTTGCATCATCGTCATTTAAAAGGATCCTGGAAATGGCAGAGATGAAGGATGCCCAGGTAACTTTTCTTGGATTTACTTTTTTTAACGAGGATGGTTCCTTCCGAACCCAAAATATTCATGAACGAATAACCAGCAACATCTTTTCTGGTATAGAGGCCTATTTTGTAAGCCGGAGAGATGGTCATCCTGACCCAGATAGAATGTGGGCAATACTGTTTAGCAGGGATTTTCTTAATATGCACAATCTGCGTTATCTTCCTGATGTACCTTTCCTGGAAGATGGTGAATTCATTGCCAGAATTCTTTGTCTGGCCGAAAGATGTATTTTTGACAGTTCTTCATTTTACAAAAGGACTACACGCAGAGGTTCTGCTACTAATTCATCACTTTCATATTCTGATCAAGCCTCGAACGGTTTTTTGCTTGCTGCAAAAAATCTGAAACGGTTTCAACAGGGAGATTTTTTAACCACAAAACAGAGGATTTTTTTAAATCAGCCGATTAGCAAATTTTCTTTATTGGCTTTCAGATCAGGACTGAAGTGGCCTTATATAAAGAATTACAGACTTGTCAGAAAGACTCTGCGATCATACAAAATTGGTAAATTGGATCTGAGTGGTGTTGTGAAGCCTTACTATTATTATGCTATTCTGTATAATTACTTTCCGCTGGCCTTTCTTGGCAAACCATATCTGAAACAAATAAAGTTATTCTTCAGGTCCTTGCTGAAATCGGATTTATGATTTTTGGAATCGCATTGAATTAGCTTCGAGTTCAATGGAAAACATAAAAGGAGTTACTGTTGACCCTATATTGATTTGAAAATGACGACAAATGTCATAGAACATCTGCAATGGGATTCTGATTTTTTTGGCTACAAAGTTGTCCGGGTCATATTTGATGAAAATGGATTGTGGAAGTATGATTATATAATTGATGAGATTAAAGAAACAAATGTTAGGTTAACATATTTATATTCACCACCTTCAGCAAGGGAACTTAATGACAGAATCGTTTCCTCAGGTGGGATTTTGGTTGACAAAAAGACGATATTTATTAAAAGTGCAGAGAAGCACACTACTTTTAACAATAGAATCTCTGAGTGGAACAAATCAAAACCTAACCAAAAGTTGGTTAATCTGGCTTTAAATGCTGGCATCTATTCAAGGTTCTTTCTTGATAATAATTTCTCCAATAATGAGTACGAAAGATTATACACAAAGTGGCTTTTAAAATCAGTTAGCGGAGAGTTGGCTCTTAAGACAATTATTGCGAAAAATGAGAGAGAAATAACTGGTTTCATTACTTTGGGAAAGAATAACATGCGGGCTGATATTGGGTTGGTTTCAGTCGATCCTTTTTTTAGGGGAAAAGGAATAGGATCTGATTTAGTAAAATATGCCGACAACCTGTCTTTTAACATGGGATTTGACCAAATTGGAGTTGTCACTCAACTTGATAACGTTAATGCCTGTAAGCTATATACTCATTGTGGCTTTAAAATAGATAGTATTACTGACGTATACCATCTATGGCTGTAATAAATTTAACATCGTTAAGATACTTGAAATTAAGCAGATAAACAGAGAAATATAATAATTATTGGGAAAATGATTCCGTTTAATAAACCTTATCTCACAGGAAAGGAGATGCATTATATTTACCAGGCTGTGTATTCCGGAAAGATATCAGGCAATGGTCAGTTTACAAAACAATGTCAGAGTTTCCTTGAGGAGAAATACGGATTTCAAAAATCCCTGCTGACAACATCATGCACTGATGCTTTAGAAATGAGTGCAATGCTTGCCGGAATTGGTCCTGAGGATGAAGTCATCATGCCTTCTTACACTTTCGTGTCGACAGCTCTCGCATTTGTGAGGGCGGGAGCAAGGGTAGTATTTGCCGACAGCAAAGCTGATTCTCCAAATGTGGATGAAGAGGAGATAAGGAAGCTTGTAACTACACGTACAAAGGCAATCGTGCCTGTACATTATGCGGGAATAGCATGTGATATGGACAAAATAATGGGAATAGCATCTTCCAATAATCTCCTCGTGATAGAAGATGCAGCTCAGGCAATTGATTCATTTTATAAGGGCAGACCATTAGGCAGTATTGGTCATATGGGGGCATTCTCTTTTCACGAAACAAAGAACATAAATTCGGGAGAGGGCGGTCTTTTATCAATTAATGACAAGAGATTTATTAAGAGATCTGAAATAATTTGGGAGAAGGGTACCAACAGAGCCGAATTTTTTCGTGGGGAAGTCAATAAATACGGCTGGTGTGACATAGGTTCATCTTTTCTGCCTTCTGAAATTATTGCAGCCTATCTGTGGGCACAGCTTGAAAATCTAAACTTAATCCAATCAAAACGATTGGCTTTGTGGGATTATTACTATAGAGGACTCGAGAAATGGGCAGCAGAGAATGATGTCGGATTACCTGTTATTCCGGAATACGCCTCTAAAAATGGTCATATATTCTACCTTATATGTAGGTCACCTGAACAGAGGAATTATTTGATTGAGAAGCTCAAGACGAATGGGATACACGCAGTCTTTCATTACCTGAGCCTTCATAAGAGTACTTATTATAAACATAAACACGGGATTCGCAAACTGCCAAATTCTGATCGTTATTCTGAAACACTTGTGAGGCTGCCCTTATTCTATGAGCTGACTTTCCCGGAATTGGATAGGATAATTGACATTATCATTAACTCGTAAGATGACAGGAAGGAAAATAACCCTTTTACATATTGCTTCAGATGAGAAGTTTATTGACGGGGCTCATTATGTTTTTGAACAAGCCTTTCCTGGTCGTAATAATTTTATCATACCAAAATCATCCTTTAACAGGAAATTTGTTTATGTTAAAAACCTTGAGAATACAGAGGTCCTCCCTTTTAACAGAGGCCTAATAGAAAAATTAGTAAGGAAAACCCGGGAATATGACAGTATTTTTCTTCATGGTATTAATGAATTGAACAGTACTATTTTTATTGCATCCGAGGAGAAGAGAAAATCAGTCGGGATACTATGGGGAGCAGAGCTTTATAACGATGAAAATTTCCCTGGTAAGGTATTGCTTGGTGATCTTACTTCCAAAATAAAGCTTCCGAAACCTTCTAAATCAAAAAATGATATTGTCAAATCAGTTCTGCGAAAATTGCTATTTCAGGATATAAATCTGAAAAAAGATGTTGTCAGGCAGGCTGCTTCTGGTTTGAATTATTTCGGTGTGCCATACAGGGAAGAGTTTGATTATTTTGCTGATAGAAGGATTATTGGTCAGAAATGCAAGTTCGTCCCGTTTACATATTATCCCCTTGAATTTATTTTAAGAGGGAATGAAAAGATGAAAACCAATGGCAACAATATTCTTGTTGGTAATTCAGCAAATTACACAAATAATCATCTGGAAGTCTTTAGAATTTTAGGCAAGTTGGGAATTGAAGACCGGAAGATAATTGTTCCTTTGAGTTATGGTGACTTACAATATGGAGAATACATTTATTCAGAAGGACTTAGGCTATTGAGGGGTAATTTTATGCCCTTGAGGACTTTTATACCGCTTGAGGAGTACACAAGAAAACTACAAAGTTGTGGTATTGCAATAATGAATCACTATCGGCAACAGGCAGTCGGTAATATTTTGATGATGATCTGGCTCGGAAGCAGGGTTTATCTGAGTCCGTCAAGTACATTATATAACTATCTGAAGAGAATCGGAATAAAAGTATTCTCGATCGAACAGGACCTTGTGTCTGACAATCCTGAAGCACTGATAAATCTTTCTGTGGAAGATGCAAATTATAACCGGATTATTCTCAAGGAGGAGTTTTCAGAAAGAGTAGTTGTTAGCAGGTTGCGGAATGCTGTTTTTGAAAATTTTATGTAAAAAGGGATTATTTTCCAATCTGAGTATTTAGCTTGTTAACTTATTTATAATGCCAAAGACCAGGATTCTCAAATCATTCAGTTCATTGAAAAGATCTGTAGATATAGGAGTAATAGTCAGATCATTTTTTATTCCTTCTCAATTGCGGGTAATTTTCCGGGATTTTTTTGGCCTAAGTCAAAGACTTGAATCTGATCACGAGCATTTGAAAGCAGCCATGGAATGGCTTTGCCGGGCACAGGATATTACTGGCACCGGAGGATGTTCAGCCTCATACAGGTTTGAAAGTGGCTGGGCACAACCTTATCCTGAGACTACGGGTTATATAATTTCAACATTTCTGCAATATGCCGGTTTTTCACAAGACAACAGCTACGTTACAAGGGCAAAACAGATGGGTGACTGGGAAATTGAGATTCAGCTCCCTTCAGGTGCGGTAAGGGGGGGATCTGGTGTTAATCCATATCCTATAGTGTTTAATACTGGAATGGTAATTTTGGGATGGACAGATCTCTATAATCGAACTCGGGAGGAAAGATACCTTAATGCTGCAGTTAGAGCGGCAAATTGGCTATCTGATAATATTGATGAAGATGGGAAGTGGAGCAGATATGTGTATAATGACATCCCTCATGCGTATCATTCAAGGGTGTCATGGTCACTTTTGGAAGTTTATAAGGCTACTTCTGATAGAAAATATCATGATGTTGCAGTGAAAAACATTAAGTGGGTACTCTCTAATGTAAAGGGCAATGGTTGGATAGATGGCATGGGCTTTTCAAGAAAAGAAGATCCTTTTACCCATACGATCGCATACACATTGAGAGGCCTTCTGGAATGCGGTTGCATCTTTGAAGGTGAAATGAAAAACTTGACACACCAAATTGTAGTGAGGATAGCTGAAAAACTTATGTTAAAATACGAATTGAACAAAAAACATCCCAATGCTTCACCCGGACATCTTCCTGGCCGCTTTGACAGTAACTGGAAGTCTGACAAGAGTTTCTCGTGTCTTACAGGAAATGCTCAGATGGCAATCATATGGTTGAGGTTATTCCAGATATATAATGATGCACGATTTCTTAACTCAGCCTTAAAAATGCTGGATCTGCTCAAAAGTCATCAAAATATCAAAAGCAGAAATGAAGGTATCAGAGGTGCTATTGGAGGATCATATCCAATCTGGGGTGATTATATGACTTATGCATTTCCGAATTGGGCGGTTAAATTTTTCGCAGATGCACTTATGATACAGGAGAGCGTAATGAATGAATTAGAACCAAGTGAATGAAGATAGGAATTGCCACAACAGATGACCAGGTTTATCCGGTTCAATTGTTCTACTATTTGTTGAAGAACTCAATAGTACCAGAGTTTGTGATTGTTGTTAGAAGAACTTATTTTCAAAGAATCTCACGTAATTTGAATTTGGCCTCTATATTAAGTTTTCTAAAGTCAAAAAGATCTGCAGTTAATCAATTAAACAAGAAAAAGAGGAAAAGCCATATCCAATTCTTTCTTGAAGATAAAGGAATTGAGATCAAATATGAGTCCATATCTCAGGTATGCCGATCAGAAAATATTAAGCTAATTTTTGTAAATGACATAAACTCTGAAAAATCGCTAAAAATTCTTTCAATAATAAGACCTGATATACTAATAAATGCGGGAGCAGGCATATATAAGACAGCCATCTTTAAAACCGTAAGGCTTGGAATCCTTAATGCCCATATGGGTTATCTTCCTTATTTCAGAGGCATGAATGTTCTGGAGTGGAGCATATTTTATGATAGGAAGATGGGTGTAACTGTTCATTTTATTGACAAGGGGATTGACACGGGAGATATCCTCATGTTTAAAGAAATCCCGGTTGAAAGTGGGGATACAATTGAAGATCTTCGTGATAAGTCCGGCATAATTAATCTAGAACTGATAAATTCAGTCTTATTGCGCCTTTCAAAAGGTACATTGACAAGGACCAGGCAATTAAGTGAAGAGGGAAAGCAATTTTTTGCCATGCATCCCAGATTAAAAGCTCTCGTAGAGAATAAACTGAAAAGACAGGTTTTTCTTCCTCTTTGATTTATTTGTTATTTGATTTATTTGTTATAAGAAAAGGCAAACAGGAAGGTGGCAGAAAGGTTAAAAATATTGATGGTATCCAATGGTTTTTTCCCAGAGATATCACCACGAAGTTACAGGGCTACTGACCTTGCTAGAGAATTTTGCCGGCAAGGGCACATTGTCAGGGTAATCACAAAACACCGGGAATTTGATTACAGTGAATTTCTGTCAGAGTGTTCACTCGATCTTAAGATGTGGGGGAAGTCAAAATATTTTTCCGTCCCTGAATTTAATAACAAATACATGAAGTTCCTTGCCGGGATAGTTAAGAGGATTTTGCAGCTCCTTTTCGAATATCCTGGGATAGAGGATATGTTTAAAGTAAAAAAAGCACTTAAGAGTGAAAAAAATTACGATTGCTTGATATCCTTTGCCGTTCCTTATCCTGTACATTGGGGGGTGGCATGGTCAAGGACATCAAATCACCAAATTGCAAAAATTTGGATTGCAGACTGTGGAGATCCATACATGGGAGATGTAATTGATACATTCAGAAAACCATTTTATTTCAAGTACCTTGAGAAGAGTTTTTGCCGCAAAGCTGATTATCTGACAGTACCAATGAAGGAGGCCATTAATGGTTACTACCCTGAGTTTCACAATAAAATACAAGTCATACCACAGGGGTTAAATTTTGATCAGCATCATAATTTCAGCGAGATAAAAAACAACACCTGCCCAACTTTTGCCTATGCAGGTGGATTTATTGCAGGAATCCGTGATCCCTTCCAATTTCTGAGATTCCTTAACGAACTCGCTTTGCCTTTCAAGTTTTTTGTTTACACGAATCAACCTGAGTTTTTAAATAATTTCAGAAATGCTTTAGGGGAAAAATTGATAGTGTCGTCGTATATCCCACGCAATGAGCTAATTGACATTTTGTCAAAAGTTGATTTCTTAATTAATTTTGACAATAATACCACTCTAAACTCACCCAGTAAACTTATTGATTACGCAATCGCAGGTCGTCCGGTTCTGAATATAACCAGGGATTTTAATAGCGAGATCTTTCTGGAATTTTTAGGTAAGAATTACAGTAGGAAAATGGTATTGCCTGACCCATGGCAATTTCATATAAAAAACGTTGCCGGGCAATTTCTTGAACTAGTACAAATCCAATAAGCGGAATGACAAATTACTCGTACAGTCAAGTCACATTGCCTTATTATTTAACACGAAATTACATTCTACTATTCGTGCTATGGCCCTTTCTGGCATGTATGATTGCAATAATGAATTTTGGTCAGAAAGAGGCAAGAAATGTTGTGTACGCTTTTCTTGTGTACTACGGATTGTCTTTTGTCGTCGGCAACGAGGGGATTGATGCATTTCGCATTGCATCCACCCTGAAGGCCAATGCGATGTTACCCTTTTCTGATTTCTTTAAAGTAGTAGGAGGAATTTATTCCAATGATACAAGTGTTGATTTTGTAGAGCCTTTTATTTCATTTATGGTGTCCAGGATCTCGGATAATTACAGGTTATTGTTCGGAGCTTTTGCAGCATTGTTCGGATACTTTTATGTTAAGAGCATAGGGCTGCTTTTCAGTGATGGGGAAAAGTCATTAGGATGGAATAGTGTGATCCATCTGGTGTTCTTCGCTTCAATATTGCCTGTAACATCGATCAATGGATTTAGAATGTGGACAGCTGCCTGGGTTTTCTTCTATGGTGCCTATAATGTTGTATTATTCCGTGATTTAAGATATTTGATCGTTACCTTTTCCGCATGTCTGATACACTTCAGTTTTCTTAGTGCCAACGCAGTTCTGATAGTTTATCTTTTGGCAGGCAACCGGAATATTATATATTTTGCACTGGTAGTTGTTTCATTTGTCCTGCCTGGTTTAATTGAGCCACTGCTTCAGTCCTCCTTTGGTATTCTTGGAAGTGCCGCACTGAAGGCACGAGTCCATATGTATACTGATTCAGCATATGTGCAACTACGGCAGGAATCAATCGAGCAGGTGGCCTGGTTTATGCAGATTGGATCAGACCTTGTTCTCTATTATTTGTTAATTGCAATTGCGTTTTTACGATTTCGTTTGAGAAAAAGTAGAAGCGACGAAACTGAAAGGAATCTTTATAGCTTTCTTTTGTTATTTCTGTCATTTGTTAATTTTGCTATGCCAATACCTTCTTTCGGAGGCAGGTTCATGATTTTGTTTTTCATGTTTGCCACGCTCTATATTTATAGATATTTTGCTGCTAATGAATCAAAAAGTATTGAACCGATTACAATTATAGGACTTTTCCCTATGCTCCTTTTCGCAGCAATTACTTTCAGACAGGGATCTGAAACTATGAATGCATGGATTTTTACACCAGGTATGGGTTTGCCATGGCTGGTTCCGGGACTGACTGTTTTTGATGTTCTTTTCAGCTAACCGGCAAAAATCAAAATGTTGATCAATAAATATCTGTCCAATATCCCGGGGTGGAGGACCAGGAAGAAATTTGTGATCATTGAGTCAGATGATTGGGGCAGTATCAGAATGCCGTCAAAAGTAGCATACAATAACCTGGTCAAAGCCGGTATTAACCTTGACGATGATGATGGCAGAAGATTTAATAAATACGATACCCTGGCTACATCGGCAGATCTTTCAATGTTGTTCGATGTTCTAAGTTCAGTTAAAGATTCAACAAACCGGGCTGCTGTGATGACTCCCGTTTCGGTTGTTGCAAATCCCGATTTTAAGAAAATAGCTGAATCCGGCTTTAATGAGTATCATTATGAATCTTTTACAGAAACACTACTTAAATACCAGGGTTGTGAGAATTCATTTAACATTTGGAAGGAAGGGATCCAAAAAAGACTTTTTGTTCCGCAATTCCATGGCCGGGAACATCTGAACGTTCAATCCTGGCTTAAAGCTTTACGGAATGAAAATAAGAAAGTCATGGTTGCTTATCAAAATCAAATGTGGGGAATTTCCACTGCCAATGACCCGGAAATTAAGCTGGAACTTCAGGCCGCATTTGATTTTCATGACTATGAAGACCTTGATTACCAGGAAGGAGTTATTGCCTCGGGACTTGATCTGTTTGAAGATCTTTTCGGATTCCGCGCTTCCTACTTTGTGCCTCCTAACGGACCCTTTAGTACGCAGCTTGAAAAAGTCTGCAGGCAGAAAGGAATAAAATTTATTGCTGTCTCAAAGATACAGCAGGAGCCTATCGGCGAGGGCAAGTTCAAAAAGAACCTTCACTGGTTGGGACAGTCAAACAAATCAGGAATACTGTATCTTACACGTAACTGCCATTTCGAACCCAGTCAGGAAGGAAGGGATTGGGTCGACAGTTGTTTGAGGGATATAAGCATTGCATTTAATTTATTTAAACCTGCTGTTGTGAGTTCGCATAGAGTAAATTATATCGGTGCATTATGTGAACATAATCGCTCGAATGGCTTAAAACAATTAAGGGCTTTACTTAATGCAATTATAAAAAAATGGCCTGACACGGAGTTTATCACTTCATCTGAGTTGGGTAATCTCATTCTTTATGCCGAATAAAAAAATCGGAAGAATCAGATCATCTATTAGCCACAATCTGTTAAATATTCCGGGATGGAGAACCCGAAGAAAGATTGTTGTCTTTGAGAGTGATGACTGGGGCAGCATACGGATGCCATCTATGGAAGTGTATTCAGAGTTCAGAACCAAAGGATTAAGCCTGACACAAACAGATTATAACCGGGTTGATACCCTGGAAAGCAATGATGATTTGTCGATGCTTTTCGATGTTCTTCGTTCATATCGTGACAGGCATGATAAACATCCGGTATTTACCGCTAACATTGTTGTCGGCAATCCTGATTTTGACAGGATAAGAAGTACTAACTTTATTGAATACTATTTTGAACCAGTCACGGAGACAATAAAATATTACCCTGGCAGAGATAGTGTCGTAACTCTATGGAAAAAAGGAAATTCAGAGGGGATATTTCATCCTCAGTTTCATAGTCGTGAACACGTAAATGTTAACAGATGGATGAATGCATTGAGGGGGGGAAAACCTGAAATAATGCTGACTTTTGATTATAGGACGACCTTCTCGGGTTATGGAGATTATAATTTTATGGAGGTCCTTGACAACAACTCTCCGGAAGAGATTGATTATTTGAATCAAAGCATTGCCGAAGGTCTGAACTTGTTTGAATCGATAATGGGTTATAGATCCAGGTCCTTCATCCCTCCATGTTACACATGGGATAGTGAGATCGAAAAGAATCTTCACTTAAATGGAGTTAGATATATACAGGGTCTTATTGTGCAATTAGTCCCGACGGGTTCATTTGGCGATTACAGGAGAAAATACCATTTTTTGGGTACAACGAACCCCTGGAATATGATTTTTCTGACAAGGAATTGTTTTTTTGAGCCATCACTGTCAGAATCTGACCATCCTGTTGAAGATTGTCTCCGGAGGATTGAAATAGCATTCCGATGGAACAAACCCGCCGTAATCTGCACACACAGATTGAATTACATTGGATCTCTCGATCAGGAAAACAGGAGAAATAATCTTAACTCTCTTGGATTTTTGCTTGAAAAAATCCTTGCCAGTTGGCCCGATGTTGAATTCATGTCTTCGGATCAGCTTGGTGATTTGATTCTGGAAACTAGGTCAAACTTTTGAATCCTGAAAGTTGAAATTTTTTTGAACCACGGATTAAGAAAAAAATGAATAAAAACCCTGTAAAAATACTTATTGCCGGAGACTTTTGCCCACATAACAGAATAGAGAATTTGGCACGAAATAAAGAATTTGGCACAATTTTCAACGATTTTCTGAATGTGTTTAAGGGGAATGATCTAAATATAGTTGACCTTGAATGTCCATTAACATTATCAGATTCAGAAAGAATTAAAGTAGGTCCTCATCAAAGAGCACATCCCGAGTGCATTTATATCCTCAAATATGCTGATGTCGGTCTTGTGGCAATGGCAAATAATCATATAATGGATTATGGATATTCGGGAGTATCTGACACGTTGAGAATTTGTTCAGAACATTTCATTGATACTGTAGGAGTAGGGAGGACCGTTTATGAAGCTGCAAAACCGTTTATGGGTGTCTTTGAGGAAAAAAAGATCGCAGTCTTCAATTTTGCTGATGATGAGTTCATAAAAGCACCAGACAATTCATTCGTGTGTAATAAACTGGATCCAATTCAAGCTTTCTATGGAATCAGGGAATACAGGAGTGTTGCTGACTTCATAATAGTAATTGTTCATGCCGGAAATGAGTTTTATTCTTTGCCTTCTCCGCGTACCAGAAAGCTTTACCGATTTCTTGTGGATTCTGGGGCAGATGTCATTGTTGCAAATCATACTCACGCATTTTCAGGTTACGAGGTATATAATACTAAGCCTATCTTTTATGGTCTTGGCAACTTCATTTACGACCATCCAGGCAGATGTGACAGTTCGTGGAACAATGGGTATGCAATTAGGTTGCTTTTTTCAAGCAAAATAGATTTTGAGCTGATTCCTTTAAAACAGAATAATAAAATGCCCGGAGTATTTCACCTTAAAAAAGATGAAGATTCACATTTCAAAAAAGAAATAAGCAGGCTGAATGAAATTATTGCTGATCAGGAAAAATTGCAGCAAGAGTTTGATAAATACTGTGGGCAGGTGTCTGATATGTATGATTCTTATCTGGAACCTTATTTCGGGAGGATTATTACGGCTCTCAGAGTGAGGAATCTTTTTCCAAAGCTGATTTCGAAACGTAAACGTATGCTTCTGCTGAATTTATTCCGTTGTGAATCGCACAGAGAAGTATTGGTCAGGTTACTGGAAGACTTTGATTAAATAAACTACATTCTTGTCCCAGGTTAGGGCAGGAGCTTATATATAGCATACGTTTAATAGCAAACCGGGATTGATTATGTGTGGCATAGCAGGATATATTAACACCGATCTGAAGCCTATACCTGGCTGCGGTACCATGGCGGAGATGCTAAGGCTCCAGAAGCATCGCGGGCCTGATGATTCCGGGATTCGGGCTTTCAGTTTAAATTCGGGTAAAACCATTGAAATGGATTTTGATAATAAGTCAGGTCAGCATACGGCTTATGAAGGAATAATTGGATTCAACCGATTAAGTATTCTTGACCTTTCATATAATGGTCATCAACCAATGGTAAGTCCCGACGGAAAGGTAATAGTTGCATTAAACGGTGAAATATATAATGCATTTGATTTTAAAAATGAATTGCAAAATTGGGGCTACACATTTAAGAGTCAGACAGATACGGAAATAGTACTTGCCCTGTATCTAAAGTATGAATTTGAAGGAATGCTGAACAGGCTTAATGGGATGTTTGCCATAGTAGTAATTGATCTTGAACGTAAAACTGTGTTTTTAACAAGGGACCGTTTCGGCATAAAACCCATGTATTATCTTACTAATGGTAAAACATTTGCTTTTTCATCAGAGTTGAAAAGCTTTAAATGTCTTAATGACTTTGTTTGGCAATTGGATGAAAGCCAGATTGATGAATATCTGATGTTTAGGAATAATCTTGAAGGAACACTTTTCAAAGGTATCAATTCCCTTAAGCCGGGCTCTTATCTGACTTTTACACATGAAAGTGGAATAATCGTCAGGAATTTTTTCAACATAAATACTTTTAATCGTGATGGATCAATAACATATAGTATCCAGGATTATAAAAAAAGCTTTGAAAAAACATTTGGAGAAAGTGTCAGGAGTCAACTAATGAGTGATGTCAAGTTGGGATGCCAGCTGTCGGGAGGAGTTGATTCTACACTGGTAACCATGTTTGCAAACAAGCACAGTGATAAAGGCAGGCTGGAATCTGTATCAATTGTTTTAGAAGATGAGAGATTTTCAGAAGAAAGATTTATAAACACTGTTACTGAAAAGCTCGGAATAGTAACCCACAAGTTTCTGCTTGACTCCAATTACTACCTGGAGAATTTTGAAAAAGCAACTTGGCATCTTGAGTCTCCACTGAATCATCCGAACACCATTGGAATATTCAAATTGTCCCAAAGGGCAAAGGACTATGTTACAGTGTTGCTAAGCGGGGAGGGTGCTGATGAGGTTTTCGGGGGATATGATAGGTTCTATGATGTTATTTTCCCTTTCCGTGCGCGTAAAATCCTTGCTGAGATAGTAGCTAATAAGCAAAATATCAAAGGCATGATGGATTATTTTAACTGGGAATCCAGGGCAATAATGGCCAATTCTTACATGCATCCTTTGCTGGCGGAAAGGTTGCGAAGTGGATTTTCCTTTGACGATGCACTTATGAAGCGGAAATCCTTATATCATTCACTGACGGGATCTTTATTTGACCGACAGGTAAAATACGAAATGATTTCATACCTCCCTGATCTTCTTATCAGACAAGATAAGATGTCGATGGCACACTCTATTGAAAATAGGGTTCCATTTCTTGACAATGAGGTTGTTAAGCAATCATTTAGCATTCCTGAAAACTTTCTGTTAAACAGGAAAATCAGGGAAGGCTACAATAACCAAAAATATCTTCTGAAGGAGATGGTTGCTGATAGTTTCGGAAGAGATTTTGCCTTTCGCAGTAAAATGGGATTTGGAATTCCGTTGAGGGGGTTTTTCAATGAGCCAAAATTTTCCCAGTATCTTAATGAAAAAGTTCTTCCCGGTATTAAGAATCGTGGACTGTTTAACCACAGAATCGCTTCTGATTGGATTTCAGATACAGGCAGAATAAGTTATAAAGAGATGGAAGCATTGTGGGTTATCATTTCTTTTGAAATCTGGGCTTCAATATTTTTGAATCCCTGAAACCAGGTTTGAACGAAACAGGCTATTGATTCCAGAAATAAACAAAAGATTACTTTTCAGTCATAATCTTTGAGATGGCCAAAATGAATTTGTCAGGAAATAAGCCTATAAATTGTGAAATATGAAAATTGGAATTCATTACAAGGACGATTCTTTCAGCGATAGGTGGATTGAATATTGTACGGAAAAGAAAATTCCATGGAAAAAGGTTGACTGTTACCGAAACGACATTCTGAATCAGCTCAACGATTGTGATGCACTTATGTGGCATATTCATCAGAATAACCCTAAGGAGATACTCTTTGCAAGACAGCTTATCTATTCGCTTGTGACATCAGGAAAAAAGGTTTTCCCTGATTTTAAGACTGTTTGGCATTTTGATGACAAATTAGGTCAAAAATATCTTCTTGAAGCTATTGGTGCTCCAATCCCAGATACCTGGATCTTCTATAGTAAGTCTGAAGCACTTAGATGGGCAGAGCAGACTTCGTTTCCGAAAGTATTCAAGCTAAGGGGAGGAGGAGGATCACAGAATGTCAGATTGGTTCATAGCGGCATGGAGGCAAAAAGGCTAATCAGGAAAGCTTTTAAAGGCGGATTTCTCGCTTATTATGCTATTGGAAATATCAAGGAGAGGTGGCGGGTCTATAAAATGGGAAAAACCGGTATAACTGATTTAATCGTTGGGTTGGCCCGATTGGTGATACCACCCGCTTTTGCAAGAATCAGGGGAAGGGAGAAAGGGTATGTTTATTTTCAGGAATTTATCCCTGGAAATTCATATGATATAAGAATAGTGGTTATAAGGGATAAGGCATTTGCCATTAAGCGGATGGTCAGGAAAAACGATTTCAGGGCATCAGGGAGTGGGTTGATTCTATATGAAAAAGATAATTTTGACAATAATACAGTTAGGCTGGCCTTTGAACTGGCGGAAAAGTTGGATGGTCAGAGCGTTGCGCTGGATTTTGTATACTCTGAGAATAAAATATTTGTGTTGGAGGCAAGCTTTGGTTTTATTAAGGAAGTCTATGATCCTTGCTCCGGTTATTGGGACAGGAATCTTTCCTGGCATCCAGGTCAATTCAACCCTTACGGATGGATGATTGATAATCTGATAGGCTCTGCCTCTGATTAATACCAGAACTGAAAGTTTTCTAAACGATTGGATACTTCTGTTATAAAGATTTGTTTTGTAATTCCTTCTCTTCAGGCCGGAGGTATGGAAAGAGTAATGTCAGAACTTATCAAATATTATTCTTTTAAGAAAAACCTGGAATTGCATCTTATAATTTATGATAATGTAAGAGATATCTTTTATCCTGTTCCAGAAAGCGTTCTGGTGCATCTACCTTCTTTCCCGTTCAACAACAATGCGAGAGCCATTTCCTCACTCAAAACGTTGCTCTTTCTGAGGAAGACAGTTAAATGCATAAGGCCATCAACTATTCTTAGCTTTGGTGAATTTTGGAACAGTTTTGTACTATTATCCCTTTTGGGGCTTCCTTACCCTGTATTTATTTCTGACAGATGCAGCCCTGAAAAGAAATTCAATGCTCTGCATTCATTATTAAGAAGATTGCTTTATCCTAGATCCACGGGGATAATTGCCCAGACAAAAATAGCTAAAGATTATTACCTGAGATTCTTCCATCATAAGAACATCAGAATTATAGGCAATCCCATACGAATTATTTCGCCGAAGAATGAAAATGAAAAAGAGAATATCGTTTTAATGGTGGGAAGATACATTAATACAAAGAATCAGGACAAATTAATTGAACTGTTTCTTGACTTGAATATAAACGGTTGGAAGCTTATATTAGTTGGTTATGATCATCTAAAACAGAATATTTCGAATAAGCTTGAGGAAATTATTAAAAGAAGAAACGCACAAGACAGGGTAATCCTTACTGGTAAACAGGCTGACGTAGATTCCTTTTACAAACGTAGCAAGATATTTGCTTTTACTTCTGTTTCTGAAGGTTTTCCAAACGTAATTGGAGAAGCAATGTCAGTAGGATTACCAGTTGTCGCATTTGATTGTGTTGCAGGTCCTTCTGAATTAGTAATTGATAATAACAACGGTTTTCTCATTCCTTTGTCGGATTATGGACAATTTGCCGACAAACTCAGAGTTATAATGAAAGATGAGAGTCTCAGAATGAAACTGGGAAGAAATGCCGTTGAATCCGTTAAGCGATTCTCGATCCCGGTGATAGCAGAAGAATATCTTGAGTTTATTCTTGGAAGTTAGCTATTCACTGGAGCATCAATATGTGTATGAGTGGTAAGATTAACTGAAAATGTTGTACAATAATCTGTTCCATAATAATCTGTTCTTCCCGTCTCATCAAGAGACTATATATCAATAAGAACTTAAATATTTCGGTATGAAAGCATTAATCACCGGTGGAGCCGGCTTTATTGGATCAGCTGTCGTCCCTGCAATAATGAACGACGGCTATGATGTATTTGTCCTCGATAATCTTTCTTTTGGGAACAGGGAGTTTATAAATGTAAAAGATGACCATTTTTTCTTGGCTGATATTAGGGATGAACTCACGGTAAAAAATATTATCTGCAAACTTCAACCAGAACTTATTATTCACCTTGCTGCTATTCATTTTATTCCTTATTGCAATCAGCATCCTTATGAGGCGGCAGATACAAATGTTAGGGGGACTATGAATATTCTTAATGCAGCCCGGGAAATTCGGACACTGAAAAGGCTATTTTTCGCTTCTACTGCTGCGGTTTATCCAATTGAAAATAAGGCTTTAAAGGAGATTCATAGACTTCATCCAATGGATATATATGGATTAACCAAACTTACAGGAGAGCATCTTTGCCATGAATTCTACCTTGAGACAGGAATTGATACAATAATTTGCCGTTTTTTCAATGCATTTGGCCCGAATGAAACAAATCCTCACCTTATTCCGGAAATTGAATCACAGCTAAGGAAAGGTCTTCGAACCATAAAGTTGGGAAATCTTACCCCAAAACGTGATTTTATACACACTTATGATATGGCTTCAGCTGTCAGGAAGCTAATAGCAATGGAGAAAATGGGGTATGAAATCTATAATCTGGGGCGTGGAATTGAGTATTCAGTGGTAGAAATTGTAGAAGCATTTGAACGACAGATTAAAGAAAAAGTTTGTATTGAAGTTGATCCCCAGAAAATCCGTAAAGTCGAAAGAGAACACCTTCTTGCAGATGTGTCAAAACTTAAGAATATCGGATGGGAACCTGAATGGGGAATTGATGACGGGGTTAAAAATTTAATAGAAAACTGGTAAAATGGCTAATGTTAGTGTAGATCTGTCAGATAAAAGACTGAAAGTAGGAATTCTCTTTTATTTTAGCTCCCAGTGGATGGGTGGAATTATCTATATTATAAACCTGGTTAAAACACTCAATTTTTTGGAAGACAAAAAAAAACCAGAGATATATTTGTTTTATAAAGCGGATCTGAAAAAGTTCCTGAATGAATTCGATTACCCATACATTAATAAAATCGAATGGCAATTCTCTCCAGTTTTATCAGGTACAATTCGTTCCTTAACTACAAGAAAAAATGTTTTCGTCGAAAATTTCCTGAAACAGTATGAACTTGATGCAATATTCCCGATTCACGATTTCCCTGTTAGGACCAGGACAAAAACCAAACTAATTTCATGGTGGGCTGACCTTCAGCATAAGCATTATCCTGAATTCTTCTCAAAAAAACAAATTGCAGGACGAAACCTCAGAATCAAATTCATCCTGAAAAATTGTGACTACATGGTACTTTCAAGTAATGATGTCTTGTCTGATTTCAAGAAATACTTTGTTATTGGCACGACTCCATTGGTACATGTTTATCATTTTGTCTCGGTTATCGATAATCATAACGGCGTAGACGGCAGGTTAATAAGAGAAAAGTATAACTTGCCCGAGAAATATTTTCTAATTTCCAATCAATTTCATAAACACAAAAACCATCGTGTGGTTCTTTTGGCACTTGCTAATCTGAAAAAGATGGGTATAAAGCAGCACATTGCCTGTACAGGCAAATTGCCATCTGCATCTTTCTCACCATATATGGAAGAAATCCACCATATCATCAGCGAAAACGAGATTCAGGATCAGGTTACGATGCTTGGTGTAATTTCACGATCTGATCAAATTCAAATTATGAGGCACTCTCAGGCAGTTATTCAGCCTAGTCTTTTTGAAGGATGGAGCACGGTGATCGAGGATGCGAAATCATTGCAGGTACCAGTTATTGCTTCTGATCTGAAGGTCAATATAGAACAATTAGGGAATGAGGGATGCTATTTTAGTCCTCATAATCCCGACGAATTGGCTTCTATTTTAGCGAGTTATCCGGCAAGAAATCTTGAAGAGGTATACTATATGCCGTATGAAAAACGGATAAAAGAAGGTGCTGAAAATCTCCTAAAGATCTTCATGGACTAAAGACAGTGAAGCCTTTCCAACATACATTTTAATTTCAATTTCTACAAGCGTTCTTAATTATTTGAAAAGGATCGTATTTATAAATCAGGATTCCGGGTACCTGATGATTGATATCATCACAGAATACGTTATTAAAGGTTACAACTGCATCCTTTTTACCGGCAGACTTGTCGAGCGTAACCGAAAATTACCACCATCTGTAAAGGTTGAAAGAATAATAAGGTACAGACGCACATCCAAGTTGTATCGAATTTTCACATGGAGTATCGGGTTTATTCAGATTTTGATAAAACTGCTCATGAAATATCGTTCAGATGAACTTTTTATCGTTTCCAATCCGCCTTTGGCTCCTCTGCTGCCGTTGTTTTTACAGAATCAATTCTCTCTCTTGATATTTGATATTTATCCCGATGTACTTGTAGAATTGGGATATTCAGCGCCCTCATCCAGGATGGTTTTGTTATGGCAGAAACTTAATCGGACAATATATCCCAAAGCTAGGGAGGTGTACACTGTTTCTGAAGGTATGGGTCAGGTTTTAAAAAAATACAGGACTGAAGCAACATTAAAGATCAATTATTTATGGACAGATAATGCTTTTTTCACTCCTGTCAGCCGGGAAAATAATCATTTCTTAAAAGAACATAATCTTTCAGGGAAGTTTGTCGTTTTGTATTCGGGTAACTTAGGTTTGGCTGGAGATGTGGAAGTTATGATTAGTGTTGCCAGTATGATTTGCAGAGACGATGTTATTTTTATAATCATAGGTGATGGTGCGAAGAAGAGATTAATATCCAGTAAGATAGAGGCGCTGGGCCCTGGAAAGAAAAATGTCATTCTCCTGCCATTGCAACCTGTCGGGCAGTTGCCATATACCTTTTCAGCTGCAAGTTTGGCTGTTATTTCACTGGGTACTGGGGCATCAAAACTTGCAATTCCAAGCAAAATATACAATTTCATGTCAGTTGGAGCTCCGTTACTATGTATAAGTGAGGCCGGGTCTGAAATTGAAAGATTGGCTGAAAAATATTATTGTGGGAAAAACTTTGAGCCATCAGACATTGAAGGAATTGCTGGATTCATACGAGAAATGGCGGATAATAATAAGTTAATGGAGGAAATGGGGATAAATTCTCTACTTGCCTCCAGGGACTTCTCTGTGAAAAATGCCAGGAATTTCCTGCCTGATGGCAACATTGCCTTCAGCGATTGAATTTACCGAAATTACAGTTTGTAAAACATTATGTACAAAACCTTTTTCAAACCTTTATTTGATTGGCTTATTGCATTTGTGGCCATTATAATTCTTATGCCTCTGTTTCTGGTGGTGGCATTGGCCATTAAAATTGATTCTCGGGGACCAGTTTTTTTCCGTCAGGAACGTCTTGGCCGTCTGGGGAGAGTTTTTAATATCTACAAATTCAGATCCATGCGAAATGACATAAATATCCCAGTGGGTTCAGTTATAGTATATGAGAATGATCCTCGAATAACCAGAATCGGAAAATTCATTCGCAAAACAAGTATAGACGAATTACCTCAATTATTTAACATTATCAAGGGAGAAATGAGCTTCATTGGTCCACGCCCGCCAGTAACAAATTTTCCAAAGAAATATAACGAATATAACGAAGAAGAAAAAGCCAGGTTTTATGTAAAACCCGGATTAAGCGGCCTGGTGCAAGTCAGGCAGCGAGAAATCAACGATTGGAACTTGAATATCCCGGTTGATCTGGAATATGTGCGAAACTATTCTTTCTTTTATGATTTGAGACTATTTGTCTGTTCTGTACTTATTTTCTTCAGGACAGACAATATATACACCAGGATGTAAATCGCTTGGCCTTATAACCTTATGAAGACAATTGGTATTCATCAACCTAATTATATTCCTTGGCTTGGGTATTTCTATAAGGTTTATTTATCAGATGTATTTGTATTCCTGGACGACGCACAATTTTCGAATGAAGGCATGCATAACTATCATTATATAAAAACTCCTCAAGGGGCGTTCCGTCTTAAAATTCCAGTGATTGGGGCTTTTGGATCAAATATTAATGAGGTTACTACCAATGATGCACTTGGATGGAGAGAAAGACACCTAAAAACAATAGAGTCAAACTATAAGAAAGCTAGATTCTTTGATCTCGTTTTTATGGATTATAAGTTACTTTTAGAGAATGATTGCTCCAATCTGGCCATGTTTAACGAAAAGATAATAAGGTTTATCTGCGATAAGCTTGGTTTCAAAACTGAATTTGTGAGATCATCTTCGCTGGACATTATAAGTTTACAGGAAAAAAGAATTATAGAAATTTGCAGGAAATTGCATGGTGAAATATACTATTCTGGAACAGGGGCGAGAGCATATCAAAATGAAAAGAATTTTGAAAAAAATGGTATAATACTTAAATATAGCGAGTATAAACCGTTTGAGTATCCTCAGTTGTGGAACGGTTTTCAAAAAAATGTGACTATAATCGATTTTTTGATGAATTGCGGTTACGATTGGGATAGGGTGGTCACCAACCAGAAAAACTGAAGAAAATGATATTTGATAACAGGCAAAAGATACTTATAGTGGCTCCTCATCCTGATGATGAGGTCCTGGGATGCGGAGGAACGATTAAGCGACTATCACAGCAAAATAATGAGGTTTTTGTGCTGATTATATCCAGGGGCAAGAAAGGTATGTATTCTGAGGAGAAAATCCAAAATGTAAGAGGTGAAGCAAAAAAAGCTCATGAGTTGCTTGGTGTAACCGGTACTGTTTTTTTAGATTTTCCTGCTCCTGAGCTTGATCTGGTATCAGTTTCAGAATTATCCCGGTCCATCTCTGAAGTTGTAAAAGAATTTAGTCCCGGGATTATTTTTCTTCCTCACAGGGGTGATATTCATCACGATCATAAGGCTGTTTTTAATGCGGGGTTGGTTGCCGCCAGACCAGGAATCATGTGTCCAGTGAAAAAGGTTTTTACCTATGAAACCCTTTCAGAAACTGAGTTGGCTTCCCCATTTGGTGATGATGCATTTATACCTGATTTTTTTGTTGGCATTGCTCAGTCAATTGAAAGTAAAATAGCTGCCTTTAAATGCTTTAAGAGTCAGATCAGGAATTATCCGAGTTCAAGATCTCCAGAAGCACTTGAGGCTCTTGCGAAACTTAGGGGATGCTCTGTAGGAATCCCTTATGCTGAGGCATTTATGACAATCAGGATTATCGAAGAATAGTATATGCCCTTACGGAAAGGACAACTCAAAGACAGTCTTTAAACAGGATTTAAAAATTAATAGTATAAATCATTAAAACAGTTTATAATATGAAAGATAAATTGATTTCTGCTTTGGCAGAAGCACTGGAGATGGATTCTTCCCAAATCAGAGTTGAAGATAATTTTCGTGATTATGATTCTTACAGCAGTCTCACCGAATTGTCATTACTGGCTATGCTCGACAGCGATTTTGGTGTTGAGATTGAAATGAAGGAATTTAATAACTACAAGACTGTCATGGATCTTGTGAAACTTGTCGAAGCAAGATAAGGGCCATGGGCTTACTTTCATTTCGCAACGTTGGAATATCAGGGCTTGCCGGAGCTGTCCCAAGGCATATCATAAACAACTATGATTATGACCTTTATTTTAAAAAAGAAGACATTAGGGAGATTGTCGGAAAAATAGGAGTAAAGGAACGCAGATTCGCTGATATGAACACCTGTTCTTCCGATTTATGTTACGCGGCTGCTGAGAAACTTTTGGATGATATGAATATCATTAGAGAAGAAATTGACCTGCTTGTTTTTATTTCACAAACACCTGATTACAGGATGCCGGCTACATCAGTCATACTACAGGAAAGACTCAAGCTTCCGACTTCAACAATTACTTTTGACCTGAACCTTGGTTGCTCTGCCTTTTTGTATGGTCTTACTGTGGCATATTCAATGATTTCTGCCGGAGTAATCACCAAGGCACTTATTCTGGATGGTGAAACGCGTTCAAAGGTATATTCGCTAAAGGATCGAAAAACAGGTTTTTTATTTGGTGATGGTGGTGTGGCTGCCTTGATCGAATCTAATGAAAAATTTGGCAAGAGTTGGTTTTCTCTGAATTCTGACGGTTCACGAGAGTCGCTTATTAAAATCCCAGCCGGGGGATACCGGAAAATGAGTTCCTGCGAAACGGTAACTGAAAAAACCGTTGATGAATATGGCAACATCCGTTCAGAAGAACAGGGATACATGAACGGAGCTGATGTTTTCAACTTTGTAATAAGAGAGGTTCCAAGGGACTTTAATCGCTTGCTCGACTATTCAGGAACAGAACTCAGTTCAATTGATTATTTTGTTTTTCATCAGGCAAATAGCTACATAAATGGATTTCTTGCCAATAAACTTAAACTTCCGGTAGAGAAAATTCCTTCAACCATTGAGAAGTTCGGCAATACTTCATCAGTTTCTATCCCACTGACTATCATCTCGGAGTTAAAAGATTTGCTCTCAGATCACAGACGCTTGTTACTTAGCGGTTTCGGAGTTGGACTTACCTGGGGTACTGCGATAATTGACATCGAAGATTGTTATATTGGACAGATTGTAGAAGTATGAATGAATTATCAAATCCTTTCAGCCTTGAAAACAAGCGTATCGTAATTACCGGAGCTTCTTCTGGAATAGGACGGTATTGTTCAATAGCATGTAGCCGTATGGGTGCCCGGGTAATTCTTTTTGGCAGGGATCAGGCACGGTTGTCGGAGACGCTACAGGGAATGGTTAATCCGGAAAATCATTTTGTAAATGCAATTGACCTTCTTGAATATACTGATATTACAAAAAAAGTGAATGAAATAGTCTATAATACAGGACGGATCGATGGACTCATTAACTGTGCCGGTATTTCAACGACACTACCTGTTAATGCAGTCTCTCCTGAAAAAATGATATTCTTTTTCCAGACAAATGTAGCTGGTCCCTTAAATCTTACCAGGCAAATTGTCAGATCTGCTAACTTTTCAGAAAAAGGAGGAAGTGTTATATTTATTAGCTCCATTATGAGTGTTGCCGGCGAAAGTGGTAAGACACTGTACTCGATGACCAAAGGAGCTCTGGTGGCAGCAGCAAAATCAATGGCTATTGAGTTGTCAAAAAGAAAAATCCGTGTGAATTGCATTTCACCTGGGGTTATTGTAACCCCGATGTCACAAAATGCGATATACAGTAAAGACGAGGAATCCTTAAACAGAATAAAGAATTTGCACCCCCTTGGATTGGGAAAACCAGAAGATGTGGCAAATGCATGTATTTTTCTCCTTTCAGATGCATCTAGTTGGATTACAGGTACAAACATGATAGTTGACGGAGGATATCTTGCCAGATAAAACAAGAAGAATTATAATCCATCCAGGATATCTTAATTCACAGGTTAAGTTAAATTTAGGAATATGTCAGAAGTTATAATAATAGGTGCCGGTGGACATGCGGCTGAAATTGACGAGTATATCAAATACTCAAATAATACTCTAGGGGAAAAAAGGCTTTCTGTAGCCGCCTTTCTTGATGACAATCCTGAAAACTATGCCAGATACAATTTCTCAGCCCCTCTGATGGGTAGTGTAAAAGGACACATAGTCTTGACGACTAGCTTTTATATAATATCCATTGCCGATGTTTTGGTTAGGAAATCCATTGTTTACTCTTTTCGTGAAAGAGGTGCCCGATTTATAACGTTTGTAGATGCAAGGGCCTATGTCTCAGAATCAGCATCATTGGGAGAAGGCTGTATTATTGGTCCATTTGCAAATATCGGACCCAATGTAAAACTTGGGATGTTTAATCTGGTTAACTCAAGGGCAAGTCTGGGACACGATACTATAATCGGTGATTTTAATATTATCAGTCCTAATGTATGTCTATCAGGATTTTCTTCAGTAAGTGATGAAAACTTTTTTGGGATTAATTGTGCCAGTCTGCCTGGAATATCAATAGGAAATCGAAACAAAGTCGCTGCTGGGATCATTATTGATAAGAATATAGGAGATGATTCCACGGTTTTTCACAGATTCAAGGAAAAAATTATTGCAGTGCCTAAAATGTTACACTAAGTGGTTTAGGACTGACAATTACTTTAGGATTTCAGATAAACAAAGGTTTTGAATTCAGTGTTTGTAAAACTGATGTCAAGATGGTACCAAGACCGATTTCATTTAGTTTGTTTGTCCTTATTAATCTTGTCAGCGTTCTTAGCTGTTCCAAGGATGTTAATCCAATTAAGGAACCGATCCTTGATGGGGATTATTATGTATCCCCGGATGGGGATGATGAAAATCCTGGGACATTTGATAAGCCTTGGGCTACCTGGCAGAAAGCTTTTAATTCAGCAAAAGCAGGTGATGTAGTTTATTTCCGGGGTGGAGTCTGGTATTTACAGCCGGGCCAGACAGTTGATCTTATCAACAAAGATGGTGCTCCGGGGAAGTACATACATTTTTTCAATTATCCCGGCGAGGAGCCTGTTCTTGACGGCTCCGGAATTGTTCCGCCCAAACCTTCTTCAGGGCAATATTCATATTCCGGCGGTCCGTACATTGATGGTTCTAATTACATTCACTGGAGGGGGCTGACAATCCGGAATTTTTACCAGGTATACGACCGTGTGTTTGTTCAGGGGATAGTTGCGACAAACAGCAACTTCCAGATTTTTGAGAATATTACGGTCCATAACATAGGAGGAAGGGGAATTTACTATTCACCATGGCTGGCGCCTGACACAACCTATTTCATAAATGTTGATGTTCATCATTGTGCTGACAGTCTGCCGCTAAATGATGTTATTGGCGGTTGGGGCGACGGGTGGAATGCGGGAGTTGAAAAAGGGTCCTACATGGTTTTTGACGGATGTCGTGCATGGAGCAATTCAGATGACGGATTCAATATCTGGGGAGCAGGGCTGATAGTTATGAAAAACTGCTGGGCCTTTGGTAATGGATTGCTTGAAGGAGACGGGAGCGGCTTTAAGCTTAATCCGACTGAAGAGACCACCTATATGGGCTTAACAAGATTGCTGACAAATAATGTGGCAGCATTTAACACGGGAAATACGGGCTGTGGTTTCAATGAGAACAATATAGGAGGTGTGTCGATGGAGGGGAGAGTTTATAATAACACATCATATAATAACAGAATCGGTTTTATGACCGGAGGGTTTCTAACGGGAGCGCAAAAAAACAACGATTACAGGAATAACATATCCTGTTTGAACACTCTTACTGAAGTGGACGAAAATGAATGGTCCGGAGGAAATTTTAACACGGATATAAATAACACGTGGACTGATGGTGTGACATTTACTGCATCGAAAGACGACTTTGTCCTTACCGACAAGTCGCTGGCAGTTGCTGAAATGACAGCCAAAAGAAAGCCTGATGGATCATTGCCTGATATCTCTTTTTTGAAACTTGTTAAAGGAAGCGATTTGATTAATGCAGGAATTCAGGTGGGTCTACCGTTCCTTGGAAAAGCACCGGATTTGGGAGCCTTTGAAAAAGAATGATGGTCAAATCAAGACGTTTTATTCTGTAATCGTATTCACAAGCTTGTATGTTAGGAATGGTTAATCATGAAAAGTCCAACACTGGTCAATACCTGGGGAGCAAAGATCAATTTTAACTAGCGTAATGGTGCTTAATAAGTTATTTTAGTCATTAAAAATCAGAAAGAAGCATTAATGGTAATCACTTCGCCGGCATTTTTAATTATTAGTTTTGCATCTGTTTTTTTATTTTATCTGTTGAATGTCAGGTACAGAATACTGTTATTGTCAATCCTTAGTGCAGGATTTATTGGCTCACTTAATATTTTTTTATTAGCATACATTCTCGTTTATGCCCTTGTTAATTATTACCTGGGATTCAAAATAAATGACTCACATCAGAAAGTTACCTTCTTTAGGCTGGGAATTTTTTTCAATCTTAGTCAGCTAATATTGCTAAAATATTCAACGTTTGCAATTGATCCTTTATTTAATCTTATTGGAATTAGCATCGAGCTTTCAAAACTTTCGGAAATACTATTACCTGTTGGCATATCTTACTTCACCCTACAGGGAATAGGGTATCTGATAAATATTAAAAATGGTTGGGAGAAGCCTGAAAAAGATTTTCTGTATTTTTTTCAGTACATAATTTACTTCCCAAAATTCCTCTCAGGACCGGTGGAACGCTCCAATCATTTTCTGCCACAATTAAGAAAAAATAATAAAATCAATGATCTGTATTTAGTAGATGGAGCTAAGTTAGTCCTCATTGGATACTTTAAAAAAGTAGCAATAGCAAATCAGCTTTCTCCTTATGCTTTAAGTGTCTACACCTTTGATCAGGCCGGCGGCTACTTGTCTTGGGTTTTATTTCTTATTCAACCTC